>DATFAB010000119.1:0-37490 GCA_035255025.1 Geomonas sp. | reverse complement strand
GGTGAAAGCCGGCGCTCGGGTGAGGGGGACTTTCCAGGCCGATGCGGGCTTCCCTCACCCCGGCCCTCCCCCGGTGGGGGAGGGGGCTCTTATGGATGCGGAAGGGAGTTGGTGGAAGCTGGTAATGGATGCCGCGGAAGGGCTCTGATGAAAGCCGGGACGGACGACGCGGAGTTCTTAAAGTTCGGGATCGTGGCGGTGGTGCAGGGAGGCTTTGATGGCGGCGCCGGCTGCCAGCATCCCAAGCAGTGCGCAAACGGCCATGGTCGCCATCATGGGGAGCGCGGTGCCGTTGTGCAGCAACCCCACTACGGCTCCTGCTGTGGCTCCCAGGGTGTACTGGATGCATCCCAGTAGCGCCGACGCGCTTCCTGCCGCTTTCTCGAACGGCGCCATGGCAAGGGCGGTCAGATTGGGATAGAGAAGGCCCGTTGTGCAAAGGCAGACGAAGATGAGGGCCACCTGTGCTGCAAATCCTCCGATTCCGCTAACCACCGACCCGGTCAAGAGGGCCCCGGCGGTGAGGTTGACGGCAAGGGCTCCTTTCATCAACACCTGGGCGGAGAACCGGTGCAGCAGGCGGCGGTTGACCTGGGAAGCGCCGATCAATCCGAAGGCGTTGCAGCCGAAAAAGAGGCCGAACTGCTGGGGCGAGATGCCGTGCAGTTCCATGAAGATGAAGGGCGCGCCTGCGATGTAGGAAAAGTTGATCCCTGAAACGCAGCCGAGTGCGACGGCGTACCCCAGGAAACGGCGGTGGCGGAAGAGATGGCCGTACACCTTCGCCATCTGGGAAAAACCGCGCCTCACCCGGCGCTCGGGAGGGAGCGATTCCGGCAGGGAAACGGCGGCAGCAGCAAGCGACGCCACCCCGAACACCGCCAGCGCCCCGAAGATGCCGCGCCAGCCGGTGATCAGCAGCAGCTGCCCGCCGGCCAGAGGCGCCAGGATCGGGGCTGCCCCCATGATCAGCATGAGCAGGGAGAACATCCGGGCGGCTTCCTTGGTGTCGTAAAGATCGCGCACCACGGCCCGGGAGATGACCATGCCGGCCCCGCCGCCTACCGCCATCACCACCCGCCAGAAGAGAAGGGCGCTCCCCGTGTGCACGCAGGCGCAGCCGATGGCGGAGATCACGTACAAGGCAATGCCGGCCAAAAGGGGCAACCGGCGCCCCCAGCGGTCCGCGATCGGGCCATAGAAGAGCTGGCCCGACGCCGAGCCGAACAAAAACGCGGAGATGGAAAGCTGCACCGTGCCGAGCGGCACAGCGAGGTCCCGCGCGATCTGCGGGAAGGCCGGGAGGTACATGTCGATGGACATCGAGCTGAAGGCGGTGAGGGCGCCCAGTATCAGCACCATTTGCACTACCTGCCGCCGCGACATGCCGGCCGGGTGGATGGCCGGGGCCGTGCTGGTTACTTCCATGAAACGGTCCGCTCCTTGTGTGGGTGAGAGAGCTGTCTTTCATACACCTTTGTGCAGGTGGCAGTCAACCATAAGGGGGGCAGGAGTCCGACGCTGAAGGTGTTTCCCTCGGTCGCCGCCTGGAGAACCGCAGGCCCACTGGCGGCGAGCCCTGCCACTGGCTCCGGATCTGGTTGAAAAAAATGGACGATACGCATAGAATGGCCAATCCGGCTTTTGGGATGGCCAGTATCCAGGCAGAGTTTCGTAGGTACTATGACTAACGCACATACAGCTGCTGTACCTGAACCAATCTCCACCAGCGAGATCCGCACCGTCTTTGCCGGCCTCATGCTGGCGCTGTCCTTGGCTGCCCTCGACCAGAACATCGTCGGCACCGCGCTCCCCAGGATCGTCAGCGACCTCGGCGGGCTCTCCCACCTTTCCTGGGTGGTCACCTCCTTCATGCTGACTTCGACCGCCACCACCCCGCTCTACGGCAAGCTGAGCGACATGTACGGCAGAAAGCCACTCTTCGTGGTCTCCATCATGCTCTTCCTGATCGGCTCCTGCCTGTGCGGGCTGTCGGCCTCAATGGCGCAGCTGGTGGTATTTCGCGGCATCCAGGGGCTGGGCGCCGGCGGCCTCATCACCCTTGCCCAGACCACCATCGCCGACCTCGTTTCCCCGCGGGAGCGCGGCCGCTACCAGGGGCTGTTCGGCGCCGTGTTCGCCTTTTCCAGCATCGCCGGCCCTCTGCTGGGAGGCTTCATCACCGATGCGCTCTCCTGGCGCTGGATCTTCTACGTCAACCTCCCGGTCGGCACCCTGGCGCTGGCCCTGATCGTCTTCGGCTTCCGGCGCCCGCAGCGCAAGGTTTCGCACCGCGTCGACTACGCCGGGGTCATGCTGATTACCGCCTGGACCACTACCCTGTTGCTGGTGCTCACCTGGGGCGGCACCGTCTATGCCTGGTCGTCGCCTACCATCGTCTCCATGGCGGCCGCCTCCGCTGTCTTCTTCTTCCTGCTGGTCCGCCAGGAGCGCCGCGCCGCCGAGCCGGTCTTCTCCCCCAACATCTTCCGGAACCGGATCTTCCTGATCGCCTCCAGTTCGGTGGGCCTCACCTTCATGGCCATGCTGGGCACGGTGGTCTTCATGCCGCTCTTCTTCCAGCTGGTGCTGGGATTCAGCCCCTCGCGGGCGGGGCTCATGATGGCCCCCATGACCATCGGCCTGATCGCAGCCTCCTTTAGCGGCGGCAGAATCGTCTCCCGGACCGGGCGCTACAAGATCTTCCCGGTAATAGGGCTCGCCCTGGCCGTCTGCTCGCTTTTGGGCGTCACCTGGGCAGCGCTGGCGGGGGCGGGAGTCCTGGTGCTGGAGAGCATCCTGACCATGCTCGGGTTCGGATTCGGCCTGGTGATGCCAAACTTCACGGTGGCCATCCAGAATGCAGTCGAGCCGCACGAATTGGGGATGGCAACCGCTACGTCAGGTTTCTTCCGCTCCCTGGGCGGAGCCTTCGGGGTGGCGCTCTCCGGCGCCATCGTCACCTCCCAACTGCATGGCATCAAGAGCGCGCCGGGTTCCGGAAACGGCGCCCGTTCCCTGGTCGAGCAGGGCATCCAGCAGATCGCCCAGTTGCCGGCCGCCCAGAAAGCTGCCATCCTGGCGGGCTATCGCAACGCCATCAGCACCACCTTCGTGGTGGGAGCCTTCATTGCCCTGGCAGCTTTTGCCATCGCCATCTTCCTCCCCGAAAAGCCGCTGAAGACCTCGCCTCCCTCCCTGGATACCGAGCCCGAAGCAGGCGCCGGGGCCGCGGGGAGCACGGCCGTCAGGGATGCCGCCTGAGTAGGCCTTTTTTGACATTTTTGGCATCTGCATTAATCTTCGTCAGGGTAACTGCTTGATTTTCTTCACCATCCTGACCTGTTCTGTTCCCGCCCAAGGAGGGTACCATGGAGGCTCCCAAACTGACCGCCGCAAGGTTCATTCTTGTCCAGGCCCTGTCCCTTTCGCTGCTGATGATGGCCGGTCCGGCCGCCGCCAACGGCAACCGCGACATCCTGTGGAACATCGTCTCCAACTGCGTCGACACCTCCGCCAAGGATTACTGCTTCAGGTGCAGCGTGCCCCGGGCCGAGATCGATTGCCACAGCTGCCGGGACACCACCGAGGTCTGGGCAGAGAGTGCCGATTTCGTGGTCGTGCGGGACATCAAGTCCTGCGCTTGCCCGGGCGGTTTCGTGCATGGGCTTGCGGTCCCGCGCACGCGGGTTACCGGTTTCGAGGATCCGCTGCGGCCCGACGGCATCTGGAAGTTCGCCTGGGAGGCGGGACTCAAGAAGATGCCCGAAAACGAGCTGGCGCTGGCGGTAAATCCCAAAAGCCAGCGCAGCCAGGACCAGCTTCATGTCCATGTGGTGCGCGTTCTCAGGGAGAAACTGCCGGGCGACCCGAGAAGGGTGAGCACGGTCGATTCGCTGGACCGGGTCTGGTATGCGGCCGCCAGCATGGCTGCCGCTTTGAACTGGAAGGATTACGGCGTGCTGGTAACCCGCGGCCCGCAAGGCTACCTGGTCGTGGTAGACGACCAGAGTCCCGAATACGACTACACCATCGCCCAGTGCAGGGGACCGAAGACCATGTAAAATGGTTTGCCTTTGACCGGGAACGGCCGGACATGGTATAGAAGTTCGACACGACGAAAGTGAATGTCTAAAAAAAAATCGGATCTTGTAAGGAGTTATAAATGCCGGTAGCAAACGCGCGTCATATTCTGGTTCGTACCGAAGAGGAATGTCTGAAACTGAAAGCGGAGATTGAGGGTGGTGCCGATTTCGCCGAAGTAGCCAGGGGGAATTCCTCCTGCCCCTCGCGCATGCGGGGCGGGGACCTGGGGACCTTCGCGCAGGGACAGATGGTGAAGGAGTTCGACGAGGTGGTTTTCACCGGAGAGATCAACAAGATACTCGGCCCGGTCAAGACCGACTTCGGCTTTCATCTCATCCAGGTTACCAAACGCTGGTAAAACCCCGCTTATCGGTTGCCGATAATCTACCGCTTTGGGGAAGTTATCGCTAAAGTCGGATTTGCCCTGGTCGATAAGCCTCGTAAATTGCACCGTCACATGCATTTACGAGGCTGACCAATGAGTTTTTTCCTAGATCTTTACCTGCACCTGAAAATCCGGACCCGCATTATCCTGCTCTGCGTCTGTTACAGCTTTTGCATTGTCACAGCTGTCGTGGTGGGAAGATCCTGCTCCTCCTCGTTGGCCGTTGTCTCAACGGCCCTATTTGTTCTGCTTGGCATAGTCTTCAGTTCCCTCCTCTACTATACGGTCAATGACGCTCTGCACCGGATACTGCAGTATCTGGGCAAGATGACCGAGGGCGACCTCACCCAGTCCATCTCTCCCAAACGCGACAACGAAATCAGCAGGATTATCCGTTCCATCAACAGCCTGCAGGCCACCATCCGCGACATCGTCTCCCAAATCTCCCACACCTCGGAACAGGTTGCCCTGGCCTCCCGGCAGATCCACGCAACCGCCGACCACATCGCCTCGGGAACCGGAAACGCCGCCACCCAGACCAACGCCGTGGCCGTGGCCAGCGAGGAGATGGCTGCCACCTCCAGCGACATCGCCCGCAACTGCCTGAGTGCGGCCGCCAACTCCAACCAGGCCACCGATACCGCCCAATCCGGCGCCAGCGTGGTACGCCAGACCATCGACGGCATGGCGCTGATCGCCGAGCGCGTAAAAGACGCCGCCCATACCGTGGAGGGGCTGGGGGCGCGTTCCGACCAGATCGGGGAAATCATCGGCACCATCGAGGATATTGCCGATCAAACCAACCTGCTGGCGCTCAACGCTGCCATCGAGGCCGCCAGGGCCGGAGAGCAGGGGAGGGGATTCGCGGTGGTCGCCGACGAAGTGCGCGCCCTGGCCGAACGGACCACCCGCGCCACCAGGGAGATCGGCGAGATGATCAAGGCGATCCAGCAGGAGACCAAGGGGGCGGTGGCCGCCATCGACGGCAGCGTGGAGGAGGTCGAGAAGGGCAGCGCCTGCTCGGTGAAATCGGGGCAGGCCCTGGAGGAGATCATCGGCAAGATCAGCGCGGTCACCATGCAGATCAACGAAATCGTCACGGCAGCCGAACAGCAGACCGCCACCACCGACGAGATATCCCGCAATATCCAGCAGGTGACTGCGGTGATCGAGCGAAACGCCAGGGATAGCGCGGAGAGTGTGACCGCATCGGCCACGCTCTCCGCCCAGTCGGACCAGCTGCAGCGGCTGGTGGGGCAGTTCAGGCTGTAGAGTACCTTCTCCAGAGATAGATGTCATGATAAGGCCCGGCTTCGGTTGGGCCTTTTTTCGTGCGCCACGAGCCTTCCCCATCCCGGGCTGGGCGGAAACGAGAAATAGTTGCAATTATTGGCAAATCGCTTATCCTTTCCCGATAAAATCTTTTTTCAGGAGGAACCATGCCTAACGTCACTTTCAAAGGGAATCCTGTCACGCTGGTGGGGCCGGAACTCAAGGTGGGGGACGCCGCTCCCGACTTCTCGGTGGTGGACACTTCGCTCGCGCCGGTCAACCTGGCCACCTACAGCGGCAAGGTCAAGATCATCAGCACCGTCCCGTCCCTGGACACTCCGGTCTGCGACACGGAGACCCGTCGCTTCAACCAGGAGGCCGCAGCGCTGCCGGGTGAGGTCGTGGTGCTGACCGTCAGCCTGGATCTCCCCTTCGCCCAGAAGAGGTGGTGCGGAGCGGCCGGCATCGACAAGGTGATCACCCTCTCCGATTATCGCGACCGTTCCTTCGGGAAAAGCTACGGGGTGCTGATCGACGAACTGCGGCTCCTTTCCCGGTCCATCTTCGTGCTCGATCGCGACAACACCATCCGCTACATCCAGCATGTCCCGGAGGTAACCACGGAGCCGGACTACGCGGCGGTGCTGGAGGCGGCGAAGAAGCTGCTGTAGGCGCAGGAGCCACGGCAAATCCCCCGCCCTTGCGCAAAGGGGAAACATACGACCTTTCTCGAAATGTAGAGGAGGTCCTCAGTCCAAAGGCCGCCCGGTGCAGTTGACGCTTCGGGCGGCTTCTTTGCTTGGAGGAGGTTGCTATGAACGTTGCCTTGATCGGTCTTGGTCGAATGGGCTCGGCTATCGCTCCCAATCTCATCAAGGCTGGACACGCTCTCACCGTCTTCAACCGTACCCGCAGCCGCAGCGAGCCGTTTGCCAAAATGGGGGCTGTGGTTGCCGAAACCATCGGAGCGGCGGCCACCGGGGCGGAGCTGGTCATCACCATGCTCGCCGACGACCATGCCGTCGAGGATGTGGTCTTTTCCACCGGTGGGGTGCTGCAGCTGCTCCCCCGCGACGCCATCCATGTCTCCATGAGCACTATCAGCGTGGCCCTCTCCCGCAGGATGGCGGAGGCCCATGCCCAGCGGGGCCAGCAGTACCTGGCGGTACCGGTCTTCGGCCGGCCGGAGGCAGCTGCTGCGGCGAAGCTCTTTGTGGTCGCGGGAGGCCCGGCGCCTGCCATCGCCCGCTGTCTACCGGTGTTCGAGGCGATCGGGCAAAAGACCTTCGTGGTGGGCGAGGAGGCCCCGGCTGCCAACGTGGTCAAGCTGACCGGCAATTTTCTGATCACCACGGTCATCGAAAGTCTCGCCGAGGCGGTCGCCCTTGCCAGGAAACAGGGGGTAGATCCGCGGGTGCTGATGGAGATCCTGACCGGCTCGCTCTTCTCCGCGCCGGTTTACCAGACCTACGGCCGGATGATCGCTGCCGACAACTTCGAGCCGGTCGGTTTCAAGATGCCGCTCGGCTTGAAGGATAACCGCCTGCTGCTTGAAGCCGCCGAGGAGGCTGCCGTTCCCATGCCGATGGCGAGCCTCGTTCACGACCGCTTCCTGGCCGCGCTTGCCCAGGGGATGGAAGAGGCCGACTGGTCCGCTATCGCAAGGCTGTCCTCCCGCAGCGCAGGTCTGTGAGGAGGGGGAGTCGGCCGCAAAGGGCGCTGTTGACGCTTCCCGACCTGCTCAGATATCCTGTAGTGGTAGCTTAGATTGCACGAAGAGGAGGACGTGAAGATGAGACAGAAATGGCTGGCTTTGCCGCTCCTCATGCTTGTCTCGCTGATCTGGGCGAGTGCAGGCCCCGCTGCGGAAACCAGGAAAACGACAACGGCAACCTACAATATCGTCGTTACCCCCGACGATCTCAACTGGAAGGAAGGCCCGGCCTCCATGCCGGACACCAAGATGGCCGTCATGGAGGGAAACCCGGCCAAGGCAGGCTTTTTCGCGGCGCGTCTGAAACTCCCTGCCGGCACCAAGATTCCCCCTCATATGCACAACAACGTGGAACGGGTGACGGTGATTTCGGGCAAGCTGTACCTCGCCATGGGGGACCAGCAGCAAAACCCGGCCGTACTGCCGGCGGGGAGCTACATCTCTTTGCCCGCCAAGACGGTGCATAACGCCTGGGTGGAGGAAGAAACGGTGCTGCAGCTGGCCACCTACGGCCCCTGGAGTTTCAAGGCGGTGAAGAAAATCGGGAAAAAAGGAGCGGCGAGCGAATAGGGTAGGGGAGTGATAGCGAAAAAAAGGCGGCGCCTGCTGGAAGGCGCCGTTTTTTTGTTTCTTCTTCTGGGACTGCCGAAGCAGAGCTTCGAGGTTCGGAAAGTGAGGAGGCGCTGGCAGGCTAGCTGGAAAAGCTGTCTATCTCGACATCCGCCATCACCCGCTCCAGGTAGCGGGACTTCAGCTGGCGGGAAGCCATCAGCCGCTTCACCGGGGGGAGCCTGAGGATCGCCCCCAGCACGGCCGCCAGGGCGCGGTGACTCAGGTAGGCCTGGTTGTCGAAGATCAGGTTTTGCAGTTTTCCCCGCTCGATCGCCATCAGAACCAGGCGGTGGGCGGTGTTGACGGGGGTCAGTACCCTTCTCTCCCGGGGGACCATCCGTATCGCCCCGGTCGGGCAATTCCTCACGCAGACCCCGCATCCCAGGCAGAAATCCTCGTTCACCCGGGCCCTTTTCAGCACCTCTCCCTCATCGTCGCTGACCGGCACCAGCGAGATCACCTCGGTCGGGCAGATCTTGGTGCACCTGCCGCAGCCGCAGCAGGTGACCGGGTCGGTCTGTTGGATGAAGTTGGTGGTGAACATGGCGTTGACCAGGTTGAGCTTTCGGACGGCCAAGAGCGCCTCGCAGCAGCAGCCGCAGCAGTGGCAGATGAAATTCACCTGCCGCTGCACGTTGTCCGCGCACTGCACGAGGTTACGGTCGCGGGCCTGTGCCAGGATCTCCAGGCCGCGGGAGGCGTCGATCCGGCGGGCGAAGCCGTTTCTGATCAGGGACTGGGCTGCCAGGTTGAGCGTCATGCAGTTGTCGAGCGGGGCGTCGCAGGCACGGCCGAGATGGGCCATTTTGTGCCGGCAGTAGCAAAGCCCCACCGCGATGTCGCTGGCACTGCGGATCACCTCGCTGGCCCGCTCGTAGTCGAGCACCTGGGAGATGTCTTCCGGGGCGATGGCAGGTTCGTTGACCAGCACCCTGCCGAGCTGGGTTTCCCCTGCGGCGAAGAGATCCCGGATGAACCCTTCCTCGACGTTGATATAGCGGAAGAAGAGGGCGGAAAGGTCGCGCTGGTCGATGTTCGCCCGCAGCCTCATCAGCGAAAACTCGAAAAAACCTGCCATGGGCGGCGGCAGTATGTAGAGCGTCCTGCCGTCCCGCTCGAGATCGAGCATCATCGCGCGGGAGGCGAAACCTTCCAGGGTGGTGCGTGCCGCGGCTTCGGTAACTTTCCAGATGCGGGCCGCCTTGGCCGCGGAAAACGGCCGCAGCGGCAGCTGTGAGAGGAGGGCGGCTTCCTGTTCCGTGAACAGGATGGCGAAGATCTTGAACAGCAGTTCCGACGGGGGAGCCCCCTGCGGGTACTTGTTCAGTCGCTCCATGAGAGCCTGGTAGCCGCCCTTGGATGTGTGATGGCTCATGGCGAGTCCGTGTATGTGAGGAATTTAATACACGGGAGAGTATAACAGCCGGGCCTGGCAGAGCAAGGGATGCTCACAGCTTGCTGTATTGACAGTTCCGAAACTTATCCCGGCGGGCTGCCCTGTCAATCGCCGGGTCTGCCATTGAATTTGGTTGAAATACATCCACTTTGGGCGTATATAACGACCAATTAAGCAAGCTTAGTGAATTGTAGATAATCAGTATGGTAGGAAGCATCGTGTGGCATAGACTTCTACTGTGTTATCCAGACAGCAGACTCTGATGGTTGCATCGTGCGACAGTCAGGGCCTTTGTCGTAACCGGAAAAGAGGAGGAAGCACATGTTTGATTCACCGTTCATGCTGGTAGTTGGAACCTGTCTTTTCATGGTCGCTGCATTCATTGTCTGCGTCGTCATCTCCATCTTCTGCGACAGCATCAACCTGGGCGGATCTTTCCAGTCCGTCTGCGAAAAGGCGATCGCTCTCGTTTTCGTTCCCATTCTGGCGATAGGTGGCGCGCTGGACATCGTCGTCGGCATCTTCGACTCCGCGGAAATCAAGCACGCCCTCAATTCCAAGGTATAACCCGGTTGCCGGGCAGGACGGGGGAACGGCCGGCAGGAATCGGCCTTACCCCGTCTCCCTGTGCAATTTTCTCACCTTTTCCTGTTCAGAACCTGCACATCCCTCGCCGTCCGCCGTCTTGCCTTTCTCAGTTTTCCCCTGTAACTGCAGCAGGTTATCGCCTTGCACCGGGTGGCACGGCTGATGAATAGCCGCAGGCACCTTGCAAATTGAAAGGAGCCTGCCATGTTTGCACTCGTCAAGCTGAGCCGCGTCTTCCCCCTGGTCTATCCGGAGATCTTCCGGCAATCCGTTACCTCCGACGGTCGCTCACAGCCGGCCACGGCGGCCACCGCCGCTTCCCGCTGCGAGACCTGCCAGCCGGACGCCCCGGACGTCGCTGCCGCCATCCAGGCCGAGCGCCTGAAAAGCCTGTACCGGCGCACCCTCCGCAATCAGGGGCACCGCCAAGCCCTGACCTACAGCGGGCGCCTCACTGCCTAGTCCTAGTGAGCGCCCCAGCCAGGCGCCGGACCTCAGCCCGGCGCCTTTTTCACGCCTGCCTTTGCCGGATGTGCTTTCCCCACGCCGGCGAGGGAAAGCTCCCCCACCAACATTAGAGTCACCCCCACGGCATCATCATTAAAGCTTTTCTGCCCCTCCCCGATAAGAAGGGATACCCCCGACAGCCGCCGCGACCACCACCAGCCATTCGGTGCCGTGCCCGGCTTCGTTGGTTTCACAGTCCTTTTCAAGGTGTGCATATGCCGGCATTATCCCTTAGAACGAAAATCAGCCTGCTGGTGTCCCTGCTGGTAGCCGGGGCCCTCTGCGCGATGACGTTTTTCACCACGGCCTTCCTGGAGCGGCGTTTCCTGGCCGGCGAGCATCAGGAACAGGCCGGCCCGGTCTCCCGGATGGCCGGGCAGCTCGCCTTTGAAAAGGACGCCTGGTTCCTGCTGGCCGCCCTCGCGGTCGCGCTGTGCTGCACGGTGCTGGTCACCTGGTTTTTCGTGCGCTACCTGACCGCGCCGTTGGTGACCTTCACCCGCCACCTCGAGCGGATCACCGGCCAGCAGGGGGAGCCCGAGCCGATCCTGATCGGGCGCCGCGATGAGATCGGCACCCTGGCGCTGGCCTTCAACCGGATGGTGCAGGAGTTGCGGCGGCAGAAGGAGGCGGCCCGCGCCCAGGAGGCCTTCAGCGAGAAGCTGCTGCAGAACTCCTCGGTGGCCACCTACGTGGTGGATGTCGAGCACCGGGTCATCATCTGGAACCGGGCCTGCGAGCAGCTAACGGGCGTCAGGGCCAGCGAGGTGCTGGGTACCGACCAGCCCTGGAAAGCCTTCTACCCCGCGCCGCGGCGTGTGCTGGCGGACCTGGTGATCGACGGCAGCTTCCCCGAACTCTCCGCGCTGTACGGCTCCTGCAGCAGCTCGCCGCTGGCGCCCGGCGGCCTCTGCTCGGAGGCATGGTTCCCCTCCCTGAATGGCAGCGAGCGCTTCCTCTGTTTCGAGGCGGTTCCCATTCACGATGCCGGCTCCCGGGTGGTCGCCGCCATCGAGACCCTCCAGGACCTGACCGGGCGCAAACGGGCGGAACAGTCGCTCAAGAAGCTGTCGCTGGCGGTCGAACAGCTCCCCATCACGGTCATGATCACCGACCGCCAGGGGATCATCGAGTACGTGAACCCGAACTTCACCGCGGTGACCGGCTACCTCCCCGACGAGGTGCTGGGCAGGAAGCCGAACATCGTCAACTCCGAGTGGCATCCCCCCGGGTTCTTTGCCGAACTTTGGAAGACCATCCTGTCCGGGAAAGAGTGGCGCGGCGAATTCCGTAACAAGAGGATGAACGGCGAGCTGTACTGGGAGTCCGCCTCCATCTCGCCGGTCAAGGGGCCCAACGGCGACATCCATCACTTCGTGGCGGTCAAGGAGGACATCACCGAGCGCAAGCGGGCCGAAGAGGCGCTGCACAGAAGCGACGAGAAGATCCGCCTCCTTTTGGAATCGACCGCCGAGGCGATCTACGGCATCGATCTCACCGGGGCCTGCACCTTCGCCAACCCCGCCTGCGCCAGGCTGCTCGGCTTCAGCGATGCCGACCAGCTGCTGGGGAGGAACATGCACCAGCTGATCCACCACACCCGCATCGACCGCACGCCATACCCGGCTGTCGAATGCCCGCTCTGCAGCGTGCTGCGCGGCGAGGGGGGTGTCCATGTCGACGACGAGATCTTCTGGCGGGCGGACGGCAGCTCGTTTGCCGTCGAGTACTGGTCCTACCCGCAGCGCTGCGACGGCGAGGTGGTGGGCGCGGTGGTCACCTTTTTCGACATCACCGAGAGACGGCGCGCCGAGGAGGAGTTGAGGGAGGCAACGGCCGCCGCCGAGGCTGCCACCCGGGCGAAGAGCGGCTTTCTGGCCAACATGAGCCACGAGATCCGCACCCCCATGAACGCGGTGCTGGGCATGCTTTATCTGCTGCGGCAGACCGGGCTCACGGACCGGCAGCAGCAGTATCTCGACAAGGCCCAGACCGCCTCCACCATGCTGCTTCGCCTGATCAACGACATCCTCGATTTCTCGAAGATCGAGGCGGGCAAGCTGGAACTGGAGGAGGTTCCTTTCCGCCTGCAGGGGGTCCTCGATGACCTCTCCGTGATGGCGGCGGCCACCCTCCAGCAAAAGCTGGTCGAATTCGCCATCAGCCGCGCCCCGCAGACACCGGATCTACTGGTGGGAGACCCGCTGCGCCTGGGCCAGATACTTTTGAACCTGACCAGCAACGCCATCAAGTTCACCGACAAGGGGAGGGTGGAGGTCGCCGTTTCCTGCACGGAGGAGTTCGACGGGGAGCTGTTACGGTTCTCGGTGACCGATACCGGCATCGGCATGACGCCGGAACAGCAGGCGGGGCTTTTCAACGCCTTCTCCCAGGCCGACAGCTCGACCACCCGCAGGTACGGCGGCACCGGGCTTGGTCTTGCCATCAGCAGGCACCTGGTGGAGCTGATGGGGGGGCAGATATCGGTGGAGAGCGAGCAGGGGAAGGGGAGCACCTTCAGCTTCGAGGTGCGGCTTCCGCGCCACCTGGCCGGGCAGGCGGAAACGGTGTACGGGGAGCAGCGGACTGCCGGCGGCTCCCCGAGCGGGACGAGCTTTGCTGGAGTGCGGGTGCTTTTGGTCGAGGACAACACCATCAACCAGGAAGTGGCCAAGGAACTCCTGGAGCGACGGGGTGCCAAGGTGGACCTCGTCCACAACGGCGAGGAGGCGCTCCGGCAGCTATCCGAAAGCGGTGTCAGCTATGACGCGGTCTTCATGGACGTGCACATGCCGGTGATGGACGGCCTGGAGGCTACCAGGCGGATCCGCCTCGATCCGGCCTTCGACCGGCTTCCCATCATCGCCATGACGGCCAGCGCGCTGAAGCGGGAGCGGGAGCTCTGCCTGGATGCCGGCATGAACGACCAGGTCGACAAGCCGATCGACGTGGAGGAACTGTTCGCCACCTTGCGGCGCTGGCTGGAGTCGGAGCCGGAACCACTGCCGGAGGCCTTCGAAGAGCCGCTGGCGCGGGCCGACCGGCTGCTGCTTAACGACCAGTTGCCCGGCATCGACCTGCAGCGAGCCTTGAAAACGGTGGAGAGCGCGCCGCTTCTAAGAAAGCTGCTGGTGAGCTTCGCCCGGGAAAACGCCGCCGTAGCCGAGACACTCGACCAGGCCCTGGCGGCGGGGGACCTGCCGGCTGCCCGCAGGATCGTCCATACGGTGAAAGGGGTGGGAGGAAACCTCGGAGCCACCGAACTGTTCCGGGCCGGTCTTCACCTCGAGCACGCCCTGCAGGAGAAATCCGGCTCCGACTCGCTCCCCGCGGCCCTGGCCGGCTTCCGCGACAAGCTGGCGGAGGTGCTTTGTTCGGTAAGCATGCTGGAGCGTTCGGGCGGCGCGAAAGCGGAAGTGGACCCCGGCCGCATCCTCCCCCCGCTCCACCCACCGCATCCTGAGCGAGCTGGAAGAAGAGGGGCTGGCGTGCAGGTGCCGGAACCGCTGGACCGCGAGCGCCTGGGCACCCTGGCAGCCAACCTCTCTTCCCTACTGGAGGCGAACAACCTGCACGCCCTGAGCGTCTGGCAGGAGCTGAGGCCGCTGCTGCCGGGGAGCGTGGCCGGCAAGCTGGATGCGCCGCTGCAGTCGCTCGATTTCGAAAAGGCTTTGCAGCTGCTCGGCACGGTGGCCGACGAGCTGGAGATCGCCGCCCCCGGCAGAGGTGGCGATGCATAGACGAGGCGAGAGGCAAAAGGTCCTCATCATAGACGACACCCTGGCCAACATCGAGATCCTGCACAGGATCCTGCAGGGAGAGCACGAGGTCTATTTCGCCAAGAGCGGCCTGGACGGCATTCGCGTGGCCAGCCGCGAGCTGCCGGACCTGATCCTGCTGGATATCATGATGCCGGGCATGGACGGCTACCAGGTTTGCTCCATCCTGAAGGCGAACCCGGACACCCAGGCGATCCCGGTTATCTTCATCACCGCCATGGGGAGCGACGAAGACGAGACCAAAGGACTCGAAGCCGGCGCCCTCGACTACATCACCAAGCCGATCAGTCCTCCCATCGTCAAGGCACGGGTCAGGATCCACCTGGAGCTCAAGCGCCGCCGCGACGCCATGGGCGAACTGGCCCGGGAGCTGGCCGAGAAGAACCGCGAGCTGGAGATCCTGGCGCGGGCGGACGGGCTGACCGGGCTCGCCAACCGCCGGCACTTCGACCAGGTGCTGGCCGCAGAGCTGAAGCGGGCCTTGCGCAGCCGGCTGGAGCTGTCCCTGATCCTGTGCGACATCGACTTTTTCAAGAAGTACAACGACCGTTACGGGCATCTGGCGGGTGACAGGTGCCTGCTGGCGGTGGGAGAGCTGCTGCAGGACAGCTTCCGGCGTGCCGGAGACCTGGCCGCCCGCTACGGAGGAGAGGAGTTCGCGGTCATCCTCCCCGATACCGGGGTTGCCAAGGCGGCACAGCTCGCCGAGCGGCTCAGGAGCGGGATGGCGGCACTGGCAATCCCGCACGCGGCAACGGGTGGGCTGGGGGTGGTGACCATGAGCATCGGGGTGGCCGGCGGCGAGTTGATCCGGGAGGGGAGCCCGGCATGGCTGATAGGGATGGCGGACCGGGCTCTATACGCCTCGAAGGAGAAGGGGAGAAATGCGGTGACGGTGGTGACTGGATGAAGGGGAGTCGCCCTTCGACAGGCGCAGGGTGCGGAGAGTGGGACGAAGTAGGTTAACCAGCCTGCGTCAGTAATCGATGCCCGGCTGCGGCTCGATCTCCTTGCGGTAGGCGTGCTTCACCTCGACGATCTCGCTCACCGTGTCGGCCCTCTCGATGACTTCGGCGTGGGCGTCCCGCCCGGTCAGCACCAGGTGCATGGCTGCCGGCTTGTGGTCCATGAGCTCCAGCACCTGCTCCAGATCGACCAGCTTCAGCTTCAGGGCGTTATTGATCTCATCCAGGATCAGCATGCCGAAGATGCCCGACTTGATCTTGTCACGGGCCAGGGCCACGGCGTCCTGGGCGTTCGCGCGGTGCTCGGTCCAGGGATAGGGGTTGCCCAGGATGCCGCAGAACCCCTTGCCGGTGACGTGCAGTTCGACCTGGTCGCCCAGCAGCTTGATGCCGTCCCATTCCCCCGCGTAAAGATCTCCCTTCATGAACTGGATGATGCAGACCCGCATGCCGTGACCGCGGGCACGGACCGCCATGCCCAGGGCCGAGGTGGTCTTGCCCTTGCCGTTGCCGGTGATGACAACCGTCAGACCCTGCCGTACCTTGGGCTCCAGCCGGTCTATCTTGAGTGGCGCGCTCCCCTGGTTGCTCATGAGAATACCTCCTGCTGTCGTTCATTATCGCATAAAACCGTTGGCCACGGAGACACGGAGAGCACGGAGAAGAGCCGCCATCATTTCCCCGCTCATTGCACCCCTCCCGCGGAACACCCACTCATTTTTTAACTCATTGAAACTCTCCCTCCCCTTCAAGGGGAGGTGCCGGGGTGAGCATGGGATTGGCCTATTTCAGGTCTTCATCGTCATCCAGCATCCGGTGCTTGGGGCGCTCGATGTCGTTGAATTCCCCCTTGTGCACCGCCCACAGGAAGATCAGCCAGCAGCCGCAGCCCAGAAAAAGCGACAGCACCATCAGGGTGACCAGGGACTCATCCATGGCGCGCCTCCGCATGTCCAGGGGGGACCTCCCCGGAAAGGGGAGGGTGGTGAATCGGGGATTGAGGAGACCGCATGGATGGAGCCTGCCCCTTCGGGACCGCGCTCTCCCCTCCCGGCCTCCTTCCGTTAGGAACAAAGAGCGGCCGGGGTACCCTCGTCAGCCTGAGAGAATTGCCGACCACGCAAAGCGAACTGACCGCCATGGCCGCTGCGGCAAAGATCGGCGTCAGCCGGCCGGTCATGGCCAGGGGAATGCCGATGGCGTTGTAGAGAAAGGCCCAGACCAGGTTCTGCCTGACCACGGTCATGGTGCGGCGGGCGATCCGGTGGGCAAGCGCCAGCCGCTCCAGGTCGGGCTTGACCAGCGCCAGGTCGGAGGTCTCGATGGCGATGTCGGTGCCGCCGGCTACCGCGCAACCGATGTCGGCGGCCGACAGGGCCGGGGCGTCATTGATGCCGTCACCTACCATCAGCACCGCGGCACCCCCGTTCTTCAGGGACGCGATCCGTTCCGCCTTGGCTGCCGGTGAGAGACCGCCCAGCGCTTCGCCGATGCCGGTCGCGTCCGCCGCGGCCTGGGCGGCGCGGTCATGGTCGCCGCTCAAGAGCAGGGTGCGCACGCCTGCCTCCCTGAAGTAGGAGACGACGTCGGCTGCCTCGTCACGCAGACGGTCTTTGAGCAGGAAACAACCGCAGTAACGTCCGGCCTGGGCGATGCCCACCGCAGTGGCGGCGTCCTCCTCCGGGAACGGGTCCGGCATCCCCCTGGTGCCGCGATCTCGCAGGAACTCCAGCCTTCCCACCACCACCTCCTGCCCCGCCACGGCTCCGGTCACTCCCCCGCCGGCATGGCTTTGCAGATCCCTCCCCAGCTGGTACTCGATGCCCCTGCAAGCCGCCTCTTCGACGAGTGCCTTGCCGATCGGGTGCCGGGAGCCGGTTTCCACCGAGGCCGCCATGGACAGCAGCATCGGGATCGTGGCGCCCGGTGCCGGTACCACCTTCAGCAGTTGGGGCATCCCGCAGGTGAGGGTCCCGGTCTTGTCGAACACCGCGATGTCCGCCTTGGCGAGACGTTCCAGGATATCCCCCCCCTTGAAAATCACCCCCCGCCGGGCGGCTGCCCCGGTCCCGGCAACGATAGCGGTCGGGGTGGCCAACCCCAGGGCGCAGGGACAGGCAATCACCAGCACCGATAGGGCGGTCATCAGGGACTGTCCGCTGCCGGCGCCGGCCAGGAGTTTCCAGGCGAAGGTTGCTGCCGACAGGGCGATCACGGCCGGCACGAAGACGGCGCTCACCCGGTCAGCCACACCCTGGATGGGGGCGCGGCGGCTCTGGGCTTCCTCCACCAGGCGGGCCACCCGCGACACGAAGCTGTCGCCCGCTCCCTTCTCGCAGAGGACACGGACCGCGGCGGTCAGGTTGCAGGAGCCCGCGACCACGCTGTCGCCGGGCGCTCTCACTACCGGCAGCGGCTCTCCGGTGGCGGCGGATTCGTCCACGTCGGTGATCCCTTCCCTGATCGTGCCGTCCACCGGGAAGCGGTCGCCGGGAGCGACCAGCACCAGGTCGCCCGGGCGAAGTTCCGCCGGGTCAACCGTCTCCACCACCTCCTCCCGGATGCGGTGGGCCGAAAGCGGGCATAGCCCCAGCAGCCGCTCGACTCCGGAGCAGGCGCTTCGTTTGGCGCCGTTCTCCAGAACCCTGCCGGCCAGGATCAAGGTGACGATCATGGCGGCGGTCTCGAAATAGACCTCGCCCCCGGCAGCCAGGGCGTAGACGCTATAAACGTAGGAGGAGAGGGCGCCGATGGCGATCAGCAGCTCCATGTTGGAGGCCCGGTTCCTGACCGCTCGCCAGGCCCCGGCGAGAAAGGGGCGGCCGCAGTAAAAGATGACCGGGGTGGTGACCAGGAGGGAAAAGATCTGCAGGTAGAACTTGGTCCTGTCCCCCATCCCCTGCAGGTACCCGGCGTAGAGCGCGAAAGAGTAGGCCATCAGCTGCATGGTGAGGAAAAAGGCGGTGCCCAGCCGGAAAAGAAGGTCCCTCTGCTCCTGGCTGGCCGCTTCAGCCGCGGCCGTCGGGGTGTAGGGGCGGGGCGTATAGCCGATGGTGGCAATGGTGGAGAAGATTGCGGACGCTGAGGCCAGGGCCGGCTCATAGACCACGTGCGCGCGGCCGGTGGCGTAGTTCACCCGCACGTCGCGCACCCCGGCCAGCCGGGCGATCATCTTTTCCAGCAGCCAGACACAGGAAGCGCAGCGGATGCCGTCGACGATGATGTCGATGGCGTTTTCTTCACCTTTGCAATGGACGAAACGGGAGAGGTAGTCCCCGGAAAAGTGGGAGCCGGTATCGGCGTACGGGGAGCCGGGCGGGGTGGGGACCCACTGGTCACCGGCGGGTGATGCCGTGCGCCGGCGGTAAAAATCACCGAGCCCGGCGCCGGTGATCAGCAGGTAGGCGCCATGGCAGCCGTGGCAGCAGAAGCTGAGCGTGGCTTGATTGCTGTCGACGATCTCCATGGGCGCCGCTGCCGGAATGTTGGCCCCGCAATGAAAGCACTGCAAAAAACAGCTCCCTTCTCAAGCGTTACCGCCACAGCTTTGTTGTTGTAGTGTGTATACCCGTGTACCCGCCTACCCGTGTACCCCGGGTTCAAACTCCTCCCCCCCGAACGGGGGGAGGTTGGGAGGGGGGAGCGCAGCCGGTATCTTTCGAACTGGCTCCACTTTGAACATGGACGGTGTCGTCCTTTCCGGGGAAGCCCGGTTGGCATTTCCGGCACCGCTCCCCCTCCCTGGCACTCCCCCGTTCGGGGGAGGGGATGCTGGCCGGCCAGGGGGGGACAAACTCGGCAGTCCCCTAAAGCGACAGCACGTACTTGACCAGCCCCTCGATCTGATCCTTGGAAAGCTGCCCCTGGAAGGGGGGCATGCCGCCGGGGCGTCCTTCCACGATGGTGCGGGTAACCTCGGGAGCACTCCTGCCGTACTTGAACTGTTTGCGGGTCAGGTCGGGACCGATCCCTCCCTTGGCGTCGGCGCCATGGCAGGAGGCACAGTGGGTGGCGAACAGGGCCTTTCCTTCGCCAGCCAGATGCGTCGTTCTCCGCTCCTCGTTGGTGCTGACCTCGCCCGGTTTGGCGAGCTGAGTTTGCGCCGCCAGTCTTGCCTCCTTGGCGGTCTTGATCGAGGCGTACTCGCCGTGCGAGCTCCAGCCGCTGAACAGGAAGTACCCCATGAAGCACAGCCCCCAGACCAACAAGCCGCAAAAGAGGATCTTGAAGATCAGGGGCGGGCTGTCGTTGGGGCGGTACTTGATGCCGTCATACTCCTTATGGTCATCCTGCATCGCTTTATCGTGATGCTGCATCGCCATCCTCCTTTGCAGACGCCGGCTGCGCTGGTGCCTCCTCGTCGTTCATCATCCGGTACTTGGCCCGTTCACCTTTTTCCTTGCGCCCCGGCCGATAGGTCCGCGCCACGATGGTGGCGAAGATTCCGAAGAGGAGAAAGGTGACGCCGAGGTAGTAAACGCTGGCGAGGTTCATATCAGTGCCTGTGTACCGACTTGATGTAGGTCACCACCTTCCAGATCCGGTCCTTGCCGAGGTTGTCGCCGAAGGCGGGCATGCCGTTGGGCTGGTTGCCGTTGAAGATGGTGGTGAACACCTTGATGTCCGGCCGGTCCAGGTCTATCAGCGCAGGCCCCACCGGGCCGCCGTTGAGGTCAGCCCCATGGCACTGGGCGCAGTTGTCCTGGAAGATCTTCTTTCCTTCCGGAACGACGGCCAGGTTGTCCTGGTACGGGTTTTTCTGTTCTCCTGCCACCTCCGCGCGTGCCGTCTTCCGCCACGGTATGTCGCTGCCCAGTTTCTGCAGGTAGGCGACCATGGCGTCCATCTCGGTTTTCCCTTTCACCTCGTCGAGCTGCGCCTGGGTGTAGGGGAAGTTGAGTGTCTTCATCTTGCGCTCGGTGAGACTCGTGTCGAGCGGCTGGTCCAGGAAGGCGTACTTCGGCATGTTGGAGCGCGGCACCAGCGACTGCGGATCGCGCATGTGCTTCACGTGCCAGATGTCGGGGTATTTGCCCCCCACCCGGGCCAGGTCGGGGCCGGTGCGCCGGGAGCCCCACAGGAAGGGGCGGTCGTAGACGAACTCGCCGGCCTTGGAGAACTCGCCGTAGCGCTCGGTATCGGATAAAAGCGAGCGGACCGTCTGGGTGTGGCAGTTGTTGCACCCCTCGCGCATGTAGATGTCGCGCCCCTCCAGCTGCAGCGGCGTGTAGGGCTTCACCGAGGCGATGGTCACCTTCGGGGAGTTGATGGACCAGAAGGGAGCGACCATGGTCACTATGGTGCCGACCAGGATGGTGGCAGTGGCGAGCAGCAGCAGGATAAGCGGCCTTTTCTCGAACATGGGCTCTCCTTTCTCAAGCGGGCTGCGCCGCCGTCCCGGCCTTGGCGCGCGCAATCGTCTTGAAGATGTTGTAGAGGAACACCAGCAGGCTCACCAGGTAGATGATGCCCCCCACCGCCCTGATGTACCAGTAGGGATAGAGCTCGATCATGGTCTCCATGAAGCTGTAGTGGAGGCTGCCGTCGGGATTGGTGGCGTTCAGCATGGCCCCCTGCTGCACCCCGGCCACCCACATGCTGAAGGAGAAGATGAGCTGACCGATGACGGCCAGCCAGAAGTGGAGGTCGGCGAGTTTCTCGCTGTAGATCTCGGTGTGGTAGAGCCTGGGGATGCTGTAGTAGATGGCGGCGAACAAAACGAGCGACACCCAGCCGAGGGTCCCCATGTGCACGTGGCCTGGCACCCAGTCGGTGAAGTGGATGAAGGCGGAGAAGGTCCTGATCGACTGCGCCGGCCCTTGCAGGGTCTGCATGCCGTAGAAGGTGATCCCGAAGATCAGGAACTTGGCGAGGTAGTTGTCCCGCATCTGGTGCCACTGGTCCTTCATGGAGAAGTAGCCGTTGAAGACCGCGGCCCAGGAGGGGGCGATCAGCATCACCGAGAAGGCCATGGCGAGTGTCTGCACCCAGTCCGGGATCGGCGCCCAGAGCAGGTGGTGCGCCCCGGTCCAAAGGTACATGAAAATGAGGCTCCAGAAGGCGATCATCCCCATGCGGTGGCTGTAGATAGGGACCCCGGTCGCCTTGGGGAGGAAGTAGTAGAAGATGGCCAGGGGCGGCGTGGTCAGCACCATGGCCACCGCGTTGTGGCCGTACCACCACTGCACATTGGCATCGTTGGCGCCGGCGTAGGCCGAGTAGGACTTGGTGAGGGAAACCGGGATGCCGGCGTTATTGACCAGGTAGAGGATGGCCACCCCCACCAGCGTGGCAAGCACGTACCAGAGCGTGATGTACATCTGCTCCTCGCGGCGCTTCACCACGGTCATGATGACGTTGACGGCGAAGATCACCCAGACCACCGCCACCAGGATCGCCACCGGCCATTCCAGCTCCGCATACTCCTTGGTGCGGTTCATGCCGAGCGCCAGGGTGACGGCGGCCAGCGCGATGGCCAGGTTGAAGAGCCAGAGCTGGACGCGGGCCAGTCCCGGGCTCCAGAGCCGGGTCCTGGTCAGCCGCTCGGTCATGTAGAAGAAGAAGGCCATGAAGCTGCCGATCCCCCAGCCGAAGATGCCCGCGTTGGTGTGGATGGGGCGCAGCCGGCCGTAGTTCAGGTAGGGTGGGATGTTCAGCTGGGGAAAGGCGAGCTGGAGCGAGATCAGGACGCCAAGCAGGATGGCGACCGTTCCCCAGATCATGCTCCAGATGATGAACCCCTTGACCACCTCGTCCGCGTATCCTTCCTGCTGACTCATGGCGTCCTCCCTGTGTGAACCAGACGCTGAAATCGACTGATCGAGCTTTGACATCGGTTGCGCCTCTGAGCTTGTCAGTGGCTTATCTGCCAGTTCCCCCTGCCTGTGACTTGGTCTTGCCTGCAGTTCGACGGTGGTGATACTCAAAAGAAGGGATTAGTGTCAGTAGGGACTGGCAATAACAGAGTGTAGTTTATGGTGTATTTGCTGATTATCAAGTGAGAGTAGGATGTTGCAGCGCGGGAAGCTGCCTGTGACCGTCCCTTTACTTTCCTGGTCCAGTACGACCTCCGCCACCTGGCAAACATTGGCCGGCTGGTTCGGGGGGCACCGCACCCATTGACGCGCCAACCTTCCCCGCTACAGTTACACGTCGAGCGGTCACTTTTACCGTCAGGAGGGACGCCATGAGCTTCAAGGAGATCATCTTCTGCTTTCTGGGCGGGAGCACCATCCTCTTCGGCATCATCGCGGTCGGCTTCCTGGTGATGAACAGCTTCATCAAACAACAGGCCGACCGCTGCCTGCGGGAGTTCCGTGAACGGTTGGCTGACGAGGCCGAGGCGGTGCTGAAGAGGTTTCGGGAGTCCATGGCGGAGCAGATCGTTGACCAGGAGAACAAGTCAGATTCCATGGCCAAGCTCTACGCCACGCTGATCGACCTGCTACGGGTCGGCAAGGAATTCTCCAACAGCGCGGCGAAAGGAGAGGTCCAGCAGGCGGAGAGGATGCTGGTGGGGATCAGGAATACCAGTGATTGCTTCACGGAGAGCTACCACAAGCAGCGGCTTTACCTCTCCGACGAGATCTGCGGGGTGATCGATGGTTTCGTGGAGGAGCAGAAAGGGGTGGTGCAGCACCTGGAGAGCAACTGGCGGCTGGCTCGCCGGGACCCGCAGGAGGCCAAGAGCCTCGACCCGCTCATCAAGCAGAGCTGGCTCAGCTGCGAGGACCGCATTGCGGCACTGATGGAGTCGATGAGGAACGAGTTCCGCAAACGCCACGTCAGCTCGGCAAATCCCATTATGAAATGGCTGACCCAGGCTCCCGGCAGCAAGGACAGCGCTCCCCCGGCTGCTCCCTGAGGTTCGCGGGGGCAACCCGCAGCAGGGTCACCGCGGTGCTGACCCCTCTTTGAGCTGGCCTGGCAGCTCTGGATCCAGCTCCTTCCAGTTACAACTCTTCCGGTTTGCACAGGTTTTCTTCCTTCTTCGCCACGCGCGCGCACTTGCGGCAGACAAAGCGCGGCTCAGAGACGATCTTCTTCAGTTCCTTGAAGTTCTCCTTGATATCATCTTTATCCCATTTGCAAAGCGGTTTGCTTTCCTTTCCCATTCTCGCGCTCCCTAATGTGTGTTTTCTTAAAATAGGCACTGTTACTACAGCACCATCTGTTACATTGTATCTACACTCTATCAGTACCTTTGTCAGCACATCTTTGACTGTCTCAGAGACCGATTAAAATAAGATATTGCAAAGAAAACGGTTGTAGCTATACTTCATTATCCTTTTTTCCAAAACCAGATCAAAGTAACAAGGAGGATGTCTTATGGGTATGTTTTGTCGTCAATGTGAGCAGGCTGCCAAGGGGACCGGCTGTGAGGTAGTTGGTGTCTGCGGCAAGAACCCGGAAGTTGCCGCACTGCAGGACCTGATGCTTTACGGTCTCAAGGGCCTTGCTGTTTATGCCGACAAGGCGCGGGCCCTGGGGGTGAAGGATGACGGCATCGACAAGTTCGTCATCGAGGGACTCTTCACTACGGTCACCAACGTCGACTTCGATCCCGTGCAGATCGCCGGCAAGCTCCGTAAATGCTTCGACGAGAAGGAAAAGGCAAAAATGCTCTACGAGGCAGCCTACCGTGAAAAGAACGGGGGAGCTGCCCCGGCCATCACGGACGGTCCCGCCACCTGGGTGATCGCCGACACCCTGGAAGGGCTCGTCGCACAGGGGCAGGCCCATGGCGTCAAGAGCCAGCACAGCGACCCGGACGTGCTGTGCGCCATCGAGCTGGTCAACTACGGCCTGAAGGGGATGGCCGCCTACGCCAACCACGCCTACATCCTCGGCAAGAAGGACGACGACGTCTTCGCCTACTACCACAAAGCACTGGCCGCCACTGCCGACCCCGGCAAGGGGCTCAAGGATTTCGTCGACCTTGCCATGGAATGCGGCAAGGTGAACATCCAGGTGATGGCGATGCTGAACCAGGGGCACGTGGACCATTACGGACACCCGGTCCCCACCAAGGTGCAACTCGGCTCCCGCAAGAACAAGGGGATCCTGGTTTCCGGCCATGACCTGCGCATGCTCGAAGAACTCCTCAAGCAGACGGAAGGGAAGGGGATCGACGTTTACACCCACGGCGAGATGCTGCCGGCCCACGGTTACCCGGCCCTCAAGAAGTACTCGCACCTCTACGCCAACTTCGGCGGCGCCTGGCAGGACCAGTACAAGGAGTTCCAGAACTTCCCCGGCGCCATCATCTTCAACACCAACTGCATCCAGCGTCCCGCCGACCAGTACCACGACCGGCTCTTTACCTGGGGCGAGGTCGGCTGGCCCGGCATCAAGCACCTGACCGGCTGGCACTTCGACGAGGTTATCAACAAGGCCCTGGAGTGCCCGGACATGCCGGACGCCCCGGGCAAGGAGATCCTGGTCGGCTTCGGCCACAACGCGGTGCTGGGCGTGGCTGACAAGGTGATCGAGGCGGTGAAGAGCGGCGCGGTCAAGCATTTCTTCCTGATCGGCGGTTGCGACGGCGCCAAGCCGGGGAGGAACTACTACACCGAGTTTGCCGAGAAGGTTCCCAAGGACTGCGTGATCCTGACGCTGGCCTGCGGCAAGTACCGCTTCAACAAGGAAGAATTCGGCGACATCGGCGGCATCCCGCGTCTTTTGGACGTCGGGCAGTGCAACGACGCCTACTCGGCAGTGCAGATCGCGCTGGCACTCGCCAACGCCTTCAACTGCGGCGTCAATGACCTGCCGCTCTCCTTCATCCTCTCCTGGTACGAGCAGAAGGCGCACGTCATCCTGCTTTCGCTGCTGCACCTGGGGATCAAGAACATCAAGCTCGGTCCCTCGCTGCCGGCCTACATTTCTCCGAACGTGCTGAAGTTCCTGGTCGATAATTTCAACATCGGCCCGGTTGGCAGCGTGGAGGGAGACGTCAAGGCGAGCCTCGGCCAGTAAGGCAAAGGTGGTCTAACAATAAAGGGGGCGCCGGCTGACAGAGCCGGCGCCCCTTTTTTTGCGCCCAGCCTATAAGCCCCTCCCCCCGAACGGGGGGAGGCTGGGTAGGGGGAGCTCGGTCAGTCATCACAGTAAAATCGTCACAGTGAGTCGTGAGTCGTCACGGTGAGTAGGCACGGTCAAGCAGCGTCCCTGGTTGCGGCTCCGTTCCCCCTCCCTGGCCCTCCCCCGTCAGGGGGAGGGGATTTCGTTTGGTCCGTCCTTCCTGGAAAGGTCATCCCCCACAATAAATCCACGCTTTTGCCACATCGCCTGCCTTCTATCTCTCAATATGCAGAACAACAGTTTATTTATGTGTAGACAAAATCCCCGATGGGGAGAAATGCACCAACGAATGTCGTAGACGAAACTGTCAGCCTCTCCGGTGTTGCCCATTTCCTCCACACTTTTTCACTTCACGTCAACCGCCGTCCCTGCCGCCTCTCTGTAATTGCCCGATAGATCATCGTTTTACAAATTGGCACCACGCTTGCTATAGAGAGATCATCAACGCCAAGGCGATCTCCGTCGCGGCAAAACCAGCACCAAAAGGAGAAGAAACATGGAAACGACCAACATTAAAGTGGAAGTGGCAACCGAAGAACCGTGCATCCTCGAAGAGATCAACGTTGAGGAACTGGCCATAGACGGCATCTGCGGGGTGTACTGAGATGGCGGCGGCAGGTATCGCGCTGCATCCCGCCTGCCGCGTTCGGCGTGAAGGGTTCGGCCTCCTGTTTTACGATTCACGGGGGCCGCGCCTACTCTTCGCCGAGACCGGGGGGCTTGTCCCGGAAGATTACTTCGAGACGGTGCGCGGGGTAGACGAAGTCCCCGCCGGCCTCTCGGAAAGCAGCAAACCAGCCTTGCAGAAGCTGATCGTCAAACTTCTAGAGAAAGGATTCCTCCGTGAGCAATAGATACGTAGAGATGGGGATGCGCTCCCCGGTAAACCTGACCTGGGAAGTTTCTCTGGCCTGCAATCTCCGCTGCACCACCTGCCTTTCCTCCTCCGGAGAGCCGGCCCACGGGGAGCTGACCACGGCCGAGGCGCTCGACCTGGTCGAGCAGGTCCACAAGGCAAAGGTATTCCAGATCAATTTCGGAGGGGGCGAGCCGTTCATGCGCCCCGACTTCGAGCAGATCCTCGACGCCTGCCACGAGCGCGGCATCATGACCTGCATCTCCACCAACGGCACCCTGATCGACGCGGCCAGGGTGCAGCGCCTCTCGAAAACGAGACTGGTGGCCATCCAGGTGAGCATGGACGGTGCCACCGAAGAGACCTGCGACGCCATCCGCGGCAAGGGCGTTTACCGGCGGGCCATCGAGGCGCTCAAGCTTCTGGCCGCCAGCAAGATTCCCACCAGCATCAACACCGTCCTTACCAGGCAGAACGCCGACGAGATCCCCGCCATGCACAAGATGGCCCACGAGCTCGGCGTCTCCCTTAGGGTGAGCCGTTTCCGCCCCTCCGGCCGCGGTGCCGACAACTGGGAGAATCTCCGTCCGACCCCGGCCCAGTTGCTCGCATTCTCCGACTGGCTGGCCAGCAGCGGAGACGTGAGGACCGGCGACAGCTTCTTCTCGCTCACCTCGCAGGAGCGCCAGGGACTCGGCCTCAACCTGTGCGGTGCCGCCAAGCTCACCTGCTGCGTGGGGCCGACCGGCAACATGTACCCCTGCGCCTTCCTGCAGACCGAGCGTTTCAAGGCGGGCTCGCTCCGGGAGCAGACCTTTCAGCAGATCTGGGACAGCTCCGAGATCTACGACTCCTTCCGGAGCCTGAGGATCCACTCCTGCGAGGAGTGCCAGAGATTCGACCAGTGCCACGGCGGCTGCCCGGCGGTGGCCTGGCACCTGAAGAACGATTTGAACGGTGGAGACCCCGAGTGCCTCGAGCGCTGCGTGACCTCCATCGCGGACGCCAAGGCCGCGGCCTGAACCCCATCCTCACCCCGCCTTCGCCAGAGGCTACGGCGGGGAAGCTTCCCCTTGAAGGGGAGGGGACGTCGAAGGTGACCGCTTTACTGAAGGGAAGGAGAGGGAAGGGGACCTTCTCATCCTTACCTCCCAATCACGTCCCCCCCTTGATAAAGGGGGGACAGGGGGGGGTGCTTTGACGGGATCCGCTGGCACTGCCAGCCTTACCTTTGCAATGCCTCCACTCCCTGGCGGGAAGCGGGGGACGATGGTCTAACGCGACCCCCTGGCGGGCAGCGCGAAATTTTGTCGAGGAGCCTACTACCATGATGTTTCCGAACCTGTTTTCACCCCTCAAGCTCGGCACCACGGAGGTGAAAAACCGCATCTCCTTCCAGCCTCATCTGACCAACCTGGCCATCGGCAACCTCCCTTCGGAGCGCCAGATGTACTACTGGGGCGAGCGGGCCAAGGGGGGCGCCGGCCTCATCATCACCGAAGAGCTGACCGTCCACCCGACCGACATGGCGTACGAGAAGCTGATCGACGTCTACCACAAGGAAGTGATCCCCGGCTTCAAGAAGATCACCGATTACGTCCACCAGTACGATGCCAAGATCTTCGCCCAGCTGAACCACAACGGACAGCAGGGTGACGGCTCGCTTTCCCGGCTGCCGGTCTGGGCACCCTCGCCGGTACCCGACGTGCTGTTCCGGGAAACCCCCAAGGAGATGGAGCCGGAGGACATCGAGGAAGTGGCGCGCTACTACGCCCTGAGCGCCATCCACTCCCGCGAAGGGGGCTTCGACGGTCTCGAGCTGCAGTTCGGCCACTCGAGCCTCGCCCGCCAGTTCCTCTCCCCGCTCACCAACTACAGGAGCGACGAGTACGGCGGGAGCCTGGAGAACCGGATGCGGGCACCGCTCAAGTTCATCTCCGCGGTAAGAAAGGCGGTCGGCAACGACTTCACCCTCGGCATCAGGATGTGCGCCGACGAGATGATCCCGGGCGGTCTCGATCTCGCCCAGGTGCAGGAGATCTGCGCCCTCTTCGAGGCAAGCGGCCTGATCGACTTCATGGACCTCTCCATCGCCACTTTCTACAACCTCTACCTGGTGGAAGGCTCCATGCACACCCCGCTGGGCTACACCATTCCGCTGGCGGCCGGCATCCGCGAGAAGATCAAGCTGCCGGTCTTCTGCACCGGCAGGATCAACGACCCGGTCATGGCAGAGAAGGTGCTGGCCAGCGGCCAGGCCGACATGATCGGCATGTGCCGGGGGCTGATCTGCGACCCCTACCTCCCCAAGAAGGCCTTCGAGGGCAGGATGGACGACATCCGCTACTGCATCGCCTGCAACCAGGGGTGCATCGGCCGGATCGGCATGAACAAGCCGATCGGCTGCGTGCAGAACCCGGCCGTGGGACGCGAGAAGAGCTGGGGCGAGGGGACCCTGGAAAAGGCGGCGGTCAGGAAGAAGGTCACCATCGTCGGCGGCGGGCCTGCCGGCATGTGGGCCGCCAAGATGGCCGGACGCCGCGGCCACGACGTGACCCTGCTGGACAAAAACGAAAACCTGGGCGGCCAGGTGCTGACCGCCATGAAAGGGGTGGGGCGCGACGAGTTCGGGGTGATCGCCAGGAACGAGAAGAGCCAGGTGGACAAGGCCGGCGTGAAGGTGAAACTCGGGGTCGAGGCGACCGCCGAGCAGGTGCTGGCCGACAAGCCGGACGTGGTGATCATCGCCACCGGCAGCAAGCCCAAGACCCATCCGGTCGGGGGCGCCGACGGCCCCTCCATCTACAACGTCTGGCAGGTGTTGAACGGCCAGGCGGATCTCGGGGACAACGTCTGCCTGATCGACTATGACGGCCACCACCGCGCCTCTGCCACCGCGGAGTTCCTGGCCAACCAGGGGAAGAAGGTGCACATGATCACCTCCAGCCTCTTCATCGGCGCCGAACTCGGGCCGACCCAGGACCTCTACCTGACACGCCAGCGTCTCCTCCAGAAAGGGGTCACCTTCACCCCGGACATCGCGGTGATCGAGGTGGCCGGCGAGCAGGGGGCCAAGACGGTCAAGGGATTCAACGTCTACTCGAACATCTGGGACCAGTGGGGTCCCTACGATTCCCTGGTGCTCGCCATGGGACAGAAGGCCGACGACGCCCTCTACCTGGAACTCAAGGGGAAGGTCCCCGAACTGTTCCGGATCGGCGACTCCGTGGCACCCCGCAAGGTCGACATGGCCATCTGGGAAGGACACCGGGTGGGGAGGGAGATCTGATGCAAGCCAAGCGCACGATCCTCGTCTTCGTCGATCTGCCGGCTGGCGAGCTCGACGAGACCGGCAAGGGGCTCCTCTCCTACGGGGCGCGCCTGGCCAAGATCCTCGGCTTTACCTGGGGGGTGGCGGTTCCGGTTCCCCCCACCAGCGAGGCCCTGGTTGATCTCGGCCGCTACGGCACCCCGGCGGTCACCATCCTGGAAAAGGGTGGCGAACTGCTGGACACCCCGGCCCACCTGGCAGGCGCGCTCGCCACGATGGTAACGGAACTGGGGGCGACCTTGCTGCTGCTGCCGCACAACGACCTGGGCGCCACCCTGGCGCCGGTCGCCGCGGCAAGGCTGGGAAGCGCCCTGCTGACGGAGACCAACAGCGTCAAGAACCTGGGCCAGGTGGTGGAACTCTCCCGCCAGGTGCTGGGGGTGAGACTCGCCGAGATCAGGAGCTGGGACGGAGAGCTGCCGCTGGTGATCACCGTGCCGGTCCGTTCGCTCAGCCAGGTGCTTTTGCCCAGCGTGAAGCCGGCGGTGCCGGAGGTTTCCCGCTTCGAACTGCAGGCCGCTCCGGAAGGGGCCACCGCCAGGGTCACCGTGCGCATCCCGGCCGACCCGCAGACCGTCGACCTGGTGGACGCCGAAGTGATCTTCTCGGCCGGCAAGGGGTGCGATCCGGCCACCTTCGGGCAGCTGAAGGAACTCTGCCAGCTTCTGAACGTCTCCTGCGGCGTCACCAGGCCGGTGTTCGACCTGGGCTACACCGGCTTCGAGAGGATGGTTGGCCAGACCGGCCGCACCGTCACCCCGAGACTCTACGTGGCGCTGGGGATCTCCGGTTCCATGCACCACGTGGGGGGGATCAAGGATTCCCGCCGCATCGTCTCGGTGAACCTGGATCCCAAGGCCCCCATCTTCCCCAACTCCGACGAGGGGTTCGTGGCTGACCTGAAAGAGATCCTGCCGCGGCTTATCGACCGGGCCAAAACCGCCGTGGGAGGTGCAGCATGACCGCAACGTACGACGCCATAGTGGCGGGCGCAGGCCCCGCCGGCTCCTCCGCAGCGCTCACCATGGCGCGCGGCGGGCTGAAGGTCGCCCTCATCGAGCGCGGCACCTTCCCCGGCGAAAAGAACATGTTCGGCGGGGTGCTGCACCGGCTCCCCGCCCTGGAACAGGTCTTCCCGGATTTCTGGGACCGGGCTCCCCTGGAGCGGCACATCGTCAAGAAGGGAGTCACCTTCATGACAGAAGAGTCCAGCTTCAGCACCCTGATCGAGGCGGGGAGCTTCGACAAGACCCCCTACAACGGCTACACCATCTTCCGCCCGCGCTTCGACCGCTGGCTGGCGGAGGAGGCGGCAAAAGCAGGTGCCACCCTGATCTGCAGCTCCACGGTGGACGAGGTCATCAAGGAGAACGGCAAGGTCGCGGGCGTCACCATCGTCGGCCGCAAGGGTGCCATCAAGGCTCCGGTGGTGGTGGCGGCCGACGGCGTGCTCTCCTTCACCGCGCTGAAGGCCGGACTCAGGAAGCCGGCCTTCAATCCCGGCCAGATGGCGGTGGGAGTCAAGGCGCTCCTCGATCTCCCCAGCGACGTGATCAACGACCGCTTCGGGCTGGTGCGCGAGCAGGGCTTCGCCAACGAGTTTGTCGGCTGCACCGAAGGGGTGCGCGGCGGAGCCTTCCTCTACACCAACTACGATTCGCTCTCGGTCGGCCTGGTCTTCCACCTGGCGAGCCTGAAAGCGAGCGGCAAGACACCCTACGACCTCCTGAACTCCTTCCTGGAGCAGCCGCAGGTCGCCAAGATGGTGCGGGGCGGCAGGCTCCTGGAATACTCCGCCCACGTGATTCCCGAAGGGGGCTACGACATGATCCCCGAACTGGTGGGTGACGGCATCGTGGTGGCCGGCGACGCGGCGGCTCTTTGCAACGCCACCGGCGTCAACCTGGAAGGGATCAACCTCGCCTCCCACTCCGGCGTGGTGGCAGGCCAGGCAGTGATCGAGTCGCACCGAAACGGCGACTTCAGCCGCAAGGGGCTCTCCATCTACAAGAAGATGCTGGACGAAAGCTACGTGATGAAGGACCTGAAGACCTACCGCCGGGCTCCGCACATGCTGCACAACGACCGGATCTACAAGGAGTATCCGGAGCTGATGTGCTCCATGATGGAGTACCTGTACAAGATCAACGGCGCCCCCAAAGAGAACATCTCCAAGCTGTTCCTCAAGGCTGCCCGCGAGAAGGTGGGGTTGAAGAACCTCGCCGCCGACGGCTTCAGCGCATGGAGAGCACTATGAACATCGACGAGATCTTCGACTTCACCAGTTTCAACATAGACCGCGAGCCGCACATCGTGCTGGACACCCAGCTCTGCGTCGGCTGCGACAGCCGCGGCTGCACCAACTGCTGTCCCGCCCGCTGCTACACCTACAACGAGGAAGAGCAGAAGATGACCTTCGTGCACGACGGCTGCCTGGAGTGCGGCACCTGTTACGTGGTCTGCGAGCAGAAGGCCTTCACCCGCTGGCGCTACCCGAAGGGCGGCTTCGGCGTGGCGTACCGGATGACGTAATTGAAACAACAAAAAAGCCTGACCACAGAGGACACAGAGGGTGCTCAGAGGACACGGAGATTTCAAAATATATAGCTTCTCTCGTTTTCCTCTGAGACCTCTGTGAGACCTCGGTGTCCTCTGTGGTCGGGCTTTTCCAGCAGTTCATACTGGAGTTGAACCCATGCCTATCGAAAACCTCAACATACTCGTACTGCTCCGGCAGGTAGCCGATCCCCGTCCCCCCGCCAAGCCGATCACCCGCGGCGCGGCCATCAGCGACCGCGGCTTGAGGCAGATCGTCAACCCCGCCGACCTGGCCGCCCTGGAAGAGGCGCTGGTGCTGAAGGACACTTTCGGCGCCACGGTAACCGTGCTGGCGGTTGGCCCCAAGGAAGCCGACGATTCCCTCCGGCTGGCCTCCTCGATGGGGGCGGACCGCTTTATCCGCTGCTGGGATCACTGCATGGAGGGAGGTGACGCGCTGGCCGACGCCCGCGTGCTGGCACGGATCACTTCCATCCTCAAGCCGACCCTGCTCTTTACCGGCAACCGCCTGGCTGACCGGGGCGACGACCCGGTGCCGGCCCTGGCGGCTGCCCTGGACGCGATCCCCTGCATCGGTGCAGTCGTCTCCCTGCTCCCCAAGCATGATGGGGTGGAAGTGCTCAGAAAGAGCGACCGCGGCGCGAAGCAGACGGTGGAAGCCTCCTTTCCCTGCAGCGTGCTCTTCGAGGGAGTGCGCACCCCGCGCTATCCCTCGGTCGATGCAGTGATCGCCGCGCTCGACACCGGGATCGAGACATGGGAACTCTCCGCGCTGGGGCTCCCTTTCTGGAAGATCGGCTCGCTCGGGGCAACCCTTCCTGCCGCGCGCATTGGCACCCCGCGTCCCGACCCGGTCCGGGTGGTGACCCCCGACGCCGAACTGCCGGCCTTCGAGCGCATCATCTCCCTGCTCTCCGGCGGCATCAAGGCCCGCGACGGCAAGGTGCAGTCCCTTTCCGCTGACGCCACGGCGGCGGCACTTTGGGATCTTTTCAAGACCGAAGGAGTGGTAAGCGAGGGGTCGAGATGAACTACCGCATGGTGCAAGGCGTAGATCTGGTGGAGAGAGACGGTGCGACTTTCCTGATGTCGAGATCGCCCCTTGCGCTCGTGCGGCTGAACGCCCCGCTGGTGGCTCTGGCCAGGCGTGCCATGGCAGGCCCCGTCGAGGCGGCGAGCGCCGGCGAGGCCGCCGTCCTGGAGCAACTGGCCGGGAAGGGGTTTCTGGAGCGGCTGCGGAGCGTGGCCTGCGCGGACAAACAGGCTGAACTTCCCTCCATCAGCATCGTGATCCCGGTGCTGGACCGGGCCGGGGAACTTGCCCGCTGTCTAGAGTCGATCGCCAAGGTCGACTACCCCCGCGACAAGGTGGAAGTGATCGTGGTGGATGACGGGAGTCTCGATGAATCACCTGAGGTCGCCAGAAAGCACGGCGCTTTCCTGGTCTCCTCCGGCGGCGTCCGGCGCGGCCCGGCTGCGGCCCGCAACGTGGGGGCGCTGAACGCCAGCGGCGAGCTCCTTGCCTTCATCGACTCAGACTGCTCCGCCTCCACTGGCTGGCTCTCCGAGCTGGTGCCGCTCTTCGCCAACCCCAAGCTGGCGGCGGTCGGGGGGAGGGTGGACGGCATGTGCAGCTCCTCGGCGGTCGACCGCTACGAGGCGGTGATGTCCAGCCTGTCGCTGGGCACCCGCGAGCGTTTCGGCAGCTCCGGCGACGACACCTTCTACCTGCCGAGCTGCAACCTGCTGGTGAGGCGCGACCTGTTCCTCTCGGTGAACGGGTTCGAGGACAGCATGCATGTCGGCGAGGATGTGGACCTCACCTGGCGGCTTAGGGACGCCGGCTGGACCATCGCCTATCTTCCCGCCGGCAGCATCCTCCATGAGCACAGAAGCTCCGTCCGCTCCTTCATGTCGCGCCGCTTCGACTACGGGACCTCGGAAGGCACCCTGCAGAAGCTCCATCCCCAGCGCAAGAAAAGATTCGTGCTGTCGCCGCGCCTGGGCGTGGTGCTGGCCCTCTGCCTTCTCGCCCCCTACCTGAGCCTCTGGCTGTACCCTGCGGCGTCCCTGCTGCTGGTAGCTGATGCCCTTGTCTGCGGCAGGAAACTGGCGAAAAGGGGTGTTCCGCTTGCCTTTTGCGCCGTTTTGGGCGGGCGTCTGCGCGCCTTGGGGAGCCTTGCTTATTACCTGAGCTACCACCTGGTTCGCTATTACGCGCTGCTTCTTGGCGCCCTCTCCGTGGCGCTGCCTGGATTGTGGGCGGTCGCCCTGGGAGCGCTTTTGACAAGTGCGGGGGTCGATTACCGGATCAAGAAGCCGCGCCTGTCCTTTTTCGAATTTCTCTTCGTCTACCTCCTGGAGCAGGTTGCCTACGGCGCCGGGGTTTTCTGGGGCTGCCTGCGCGGCCGCGGTTTCGCGAGCTACCGGGTGACCATCCTCGGGAGGATGGAAGTTACCGCGTAGCAGCGAGTTGGCTTCGCAGCTGGTGCAAACTCCCCGCCCCAAAACATCCCCGCCCCCGAACGGGGGAGGGGCAGCGGAGGGGGAACCGCCGCCCGGAAACGCCGCCGGTGCTTCCCCGCGAGGTACCGAGCACCGAGGGGATGGGGACTGGCAGCGGCGATGCCGGCTGCCTTCCCCCCTCCCAACCTCCCCCCGTTCGGGGGGAGGGGTGCCAGACAAAAAGTCACATCATCTTTCTCCGAGCCGTCTCCGCCTACCGGGCTTTCGCCCCACGGCAAGCGGCCATTGGGTTTCGCGGGAAACTGCGGCGCCTCCCTTTGGAAAGGAGAACCTACGCGGCCGCGGCCGCATAAACTTCATCGGAAAGGGGAGGAGTTGACAGATGGACAAAATCGCACGCATCGACATGGGGGCCGCTGGCGGTCCTAAGGTAACCGTTGGGCCGGTCGGCGAATACGCAGGACTGGGAGGCCGCGCCATGACCTCCATCGTGGTGGCCAAAGAGGTGCACCCGCTGGCCCATCCGCTGGGGGCTGAGAACAAGCTGGTCATCGCTCCCGGCCTTTTGAGCGGCACCACCGGTTCCATGACCGGCCGTCTCTCGGTGGGCTGCAAGAGCCCGCTCACCGGCACCATCAAGGAGTCCAACGCCGGCGGCCAGGCCGCCCAGGTGCTGGCCCGTCTCGGGTACGCCGCGGTCATCCTGGAAGGCAAGCCCGCCACCGACGACCTCTACAAGATCGTGATCAACAAGGACGGCATCAAGGTCATCGCCGACAACAGCATGAGGTTGCTGGACAACTACCCCCTGGTGGATAAGCTGCGCGCGGAGTACGGCGACAAGGTGGCCTATATGACCATCGGCACCGCCGGCGAGCGCAAGCTTTTGGCCGCCTCCATCGCCTGCACCGATCCCGAGCTGCGCCCGACCCGCCACTGCGGCCGCGGCGGCGTCGGCGCCGTGATGGGCGCCAAGGGTATCAAGGCCATCATCCTCGACGACGCCGGCATGAAGATGCGCCCGCCGGTCGATCCCGAGAAATTCCGGGATGCCAACCGCAAGTTCGTGGAAGGACTGAGGAAGCACCCGGTGACCGGCGAAGGGCTTCCCGCCTACGGCACCAACGTGCTCACCAACGTCCTCAACGAGGCGGGGGGCTACCCGACCAGGAACTTCAAGACCGGCCAGTTCGAAGGCTCCCAGGACCTCTCCGGCGAGACCCAGGCGGCGCTGGAAGTGGCCCGCGGCGGCTCTGCCACCCACGGCTGCCACCGCGGCTGCGTGATCCAGTGCTCCGGCATCTACAACGACAAGGACGGCAACTACGTCACCAAGCAGCCCGAGTACGAGACCGTCTGGTCGCACGGCGGGCACTGCGGCATCTCCAACCTCGACACGGTCGCCAAGCTCGACTACATGGATGACAACATCGGGGTGGATACCATCGAGATGGGGGTCACCATCGGTGTCGCCATGGACGCGGGACTGTGCGCCTTCGGTGATGACGAAGGGGCCATCAGGCTGATGGAGGAGGTTGGCAAGGGGACTCCGCTCGGCCGCATCCTCGGGTCGGGCGCGGCCATCACCGGCAAGGTGTACGGCTTGGAGAGGGTGCCGGTGGTCAAGGACCAGGCGCTTCCCGCCTACGACCCGCGCGCCGTCCAGGGGATCGGGGTAACCTACGCCACCACCACCCAGGGCGCCGACCACACTGCCGGCTACGCCATCGCCACCAACATCCTCAAGGTAGGGGGCGACGTCGATCCGCTGGGGACCGAAGGGCAGGTGGAGCTCTCCCGCAACCTGCAGATCGCCACCGCCGCCATCGACTCGACCGGCATGTGCCTGTTCATCGCCTTCGCCATCATGGACCAGCCGGAGACCTTCCAGGCGCTGCTCGACATGCTGGGCGGCTTCCACGGCATCGAGATGACCGGCGACGACGTGGTGGCCCTGGGCAAGAAGGTGCTGGCCGTCGAGCGCGACTTCAACACCCGCGCGGGCTTCACCAAGCAGCACGACCGGCTGCCGCGCTTCTTCTACACCGAGCCGATCGCTCCGCACAACCAGACCTTCATGATGAAGGACGAGGAGCTGGACGAGGTGTTCAACTTCGTGCAGTAGAGACGGTCGCCGTTCAGGCGAGAAGGGGACGGGGGCAGGGAGGATGCCTTGCCCCCGTCCTCACCGGTTGTCAGGGATGTTTCGAGTCAGGCTGTGCTCTCGCGGACTCTCCCTCTCCCTGCGGGAGAGGGCCGGTGTGAGGGAAGCCGCGAATCTCCGTGGAAATTTCCCTCACCCTAACCCTCTCCCGGAGGGAGAGGGGACAATCGGCAGTGATTGAGACGAACGAGGAGCGGGTTCCTCTTTCCAGGAGAGGCTCAGGATGGTTGGACCGAGGATGGAGCACGAGGTGGCGGTCACCCCCGAAGCTAAAGAGACGGCAACTGCCTACGAGACCGTGGCTCTCAAGTGCGGCGACGACCAGTTGGCCCCCTTCTACTCCCTTTTGCAGGGAGGGGTGACGGTGCGGGTGACGGTAGGGCGTACGCTGCGGGAAATCCTCACCTGCGAACTGGGCATCCCGGCCGATTACGTGACCGGCAGGATCACCACCATCTTCCTCAACAACAGTCCCCTCGATGACCTGGACGTGGTGATCGGTCAGGGGGCCCGGGTCACCCTTTCCGCCGCCATGCCGGGACTGGTCGGCGCTGTCATGCGGCGCTCCGGCTTCTACGCCGCGCTGCGGGAGGGGATCACCTACGCGCAGCAGGGGGGCGACACGCGGCCCGCCACCGGGACCATAACGCTGAAGCTTTTCAACCTGCTCCTGCCCGAGCTGGGCCCGCTTATCCTGACCCGCGGCATCCTGTTGGAACACAAGGAG
>DATFAB010000118.1:0-41021 GCA_035255025.1 Geomonas sp. | reverse complement strand
GTCTTCGTCAGCAAGCTGGGGATCTTCATCTTCCTGGGCTTTTGCGCACTGGTGCTCGTGGTGCAGCTGATCCCGGCCATTATGACCCTTTACGGCATGCTGAAGGGGCTCGGCAAGGAGCAGGAGAAATCCCCCTCGCGCGTCAAGTCGCACTAGCCGCCAGGCTTTCACTACTTCGTCAAAAGGAGTCACTACCATGGTCGAGCAATCACTGGGATCAATTGGACAGATCAAGGAGGTCTTCACGCTGGTCGACTTCTACCAGTACATCAAGGGTGTCGAATACCTCATCTGCGTCGCCTTCTTCATCGGCTTCCCGGTCTTCTACCGCTACCTGCACAAGCGGGAGCAGGATGAGAAGAGCCAGTCGCACTGACTTCACGGCAGCACCACTAAACTACCAGGGTCGGAGGCGACAGGCTTCCCGCTCCTGCAGGAGAGAGACATGCCCTCTTACAAACCTTTGATACTCGGCGCCTTTGTACTGTCGATGTCGGCGGCCCTCCCGATGACAGCCTCCTGTCTCTCGGCGCCGGACGTCATCACCCTCAACCAGGAAGGGAAGCTGTACAAACCGTTCAGCTTCGACCATGCAAAGCACATCCAGCTGATCAAGGAGTGCTCGGATTGCCACCATCACACCACCGGCACCCTGGTGCAGGATCCCAACTGCGTAAGGTGCCACGCCAACTCGAGCCCGACCAAGGTGGTCTCCTGCAAGGGGTGCCACTCTTCAAAACCGTTCTCGCCCGACACGCTGGCCGAGAAGAGCGCCGCCAAGCAGCGCTACCACCAGGACAAGATGGGGCTCAAGGGGGCGATGCACGAGAACTGCCTGGGCTGCCACGAGAAGAGAGGAGCCGGGCCGACCGGTTGCCAGGAGTGCCATCCTCGCAACGAGGCGGGCAATGCCTTCTATAACGCCGACAAAAAAGGCAAGGCAACCCACTCCAAACACGAATAGCGAGCCATCGCAACCAACGACCGCAAGTCCATCACGAATCGAAGGAGAACCGCGATGAAACGTAGAAACTTCCTGAAAGCTTGCATCATTGGCGGAGCAACCATATCGCTCGGCAAGACCAATAAAGGATGGGCGAGCGGCTCGTTCGAGGGCTACCCCGAATCGATGGGCGTCCTGGTCGACACCACCCGCTGCATCGGCTGCCGCAGCTGTGAGGCCGCCTGCAACAAGGAACAGAACCTGCCCGAGCCTGAGACCTCGTTCGACGACAAGTCGGTGTTCGAAGAGCCGAGGCGCCCGACCTCCACGGCCTACACGGTGGTCAACGAGTACGAGAAGAAGTCCTCGGGGGGGCCGGTCTACCGCAAGGTGCAGTGCAACCACTGCAACGAGCCTGCCTGCCTCACCTCCTGCTTCGTGAACGCCTACACGAAGACCAAGGAAGGGGCGGTCATCTACAACTCCAAGGTCTGCGTCGGCTGCCGCAACTGCATGATCGCCTGCCCCTTCAACGTGCCGGGCTACAGCTACGAGAGCGTGACCAACCCCGTGGTGAAAAAGTGCATCCTTTGCTACGACACCAGGCTCAAAGTCGGCAAGCCCCCCGCCTGCGTGGAGATCTGCCCCCAGGAGGCGCTCACCTTCGGGCACCGCGCCGACCTGATCAAGCTCGCCCACGAGCGGATCCGCGAGAACCCCGACCGCTACTACGACCACGTCTACGGCGAGAAGGAAGTAGGGGGCACCAGCTGGCTCTACCTGTCCCGGACCTCGTTCGACAAGATCGGCTTCGACACCACGCTCTCCAATGACCCGATCATCTCCAACGTCAAGGACTTCCTCGGCATGGTCCCGATGGTGCTCTCCATCTGGCCGGCGCTCTTCTCGGGGATCCACCTGCTCTCCAAGGGGGCGCAAGACGGACACGGGCATGACACTGAAACCAGGGAGGAGGACCACTAACCATGAAAAAGTTCATCCAACAAGGTTTTGTAACGGCCATGGATTCGCCGTACCACGAAAACGGCGACAAGCGCACGCTGCTGAACAAGCTCTTATTGGGGCTCACGCTGCCCCAGTACATCGCACAGGCGGTGCGTAACCCCTTCAACTGGCTTCTGGCGGTGATCTTCGCCATCGGCATCCCGACCATCATCGGCCGCTTCATCTTCGGCCTGGCCTGGGGCTGCAGCGGCTCCTACGACTATCCCTGGGGGCTCTTCCTGGGCTTCGGCCTGTTCGGGATGGTTCCGCTTTCCTCCTCGGGCTTCCAGTTGGGGACCGCCTGCGAGATCTTCGGGCGGCACGACCTGGAGCCGATCGAGCGGCTGGCTCTTTTGAACGGCCTCTTGGGCTACTTCTTCGCCGTCATGTACCTGCTGGTCGACCTGGGGCAGCCCTGGCGCCTCCCCTACCCGATGGTGGTCTCCTTCGGCCCGGCCGCGGTCCTCTTCCTGGTCGCCTGGCACGTCTCCACCTACCTGTCGGTGCAGATCCTCGAGGTCTCCCAGGGGTTCTTCGAGTGGATCGGGCTGCCGGCCGGCAAGGCCGCGGTACGCAAGATCACCCTGGGACTGACGGTCGCCGGCATCATCCTGTCGACCCTGCACCAGGGCGCCCTGGGTGCGCTTTTCACCTACGCGCCGGGCAAGGTGCATCCGCTTTGGTACTCATCCTCCTTCCAGTGGCTGCACTTCTTCGTCTCCTCGCTGCCGGGCGGCCTCTGCATGGTGATCACCGTCTCCACCATCGCCACCAAGACCATGGGATGGCGCGGTGACCAGCGCTGGCACAAGAGCCTGGAAAGGTGCCAGATCGCGCTCGCCAAGGGCGCCTGCATGGGCATCGCCACCTACATCACCATCAAGCTGATCGCCATCGCCCACGACAACAAGTGGAGCTACCTGGATACCGGGTGGGGTCAGTGGTTCATGCTGGAGATCATCCTGGGCTTCATGGTTCCGCTGGTGATCATGACCTACGGCGCGCACACCAGGAGAGTCGGTTTCGTCCGCTTCGGCGCCGTGATGACCGTACTGGGCGTGGTATTGAACCGCCTGAACACCTCGATGATCACCTTCAACTGGAAACTGCCTGAGCGCGAGATTCCGCCCATCCGCGAGTTCATCATCAGCATCACCATCTTCGCGGTCTACATCGTGGTCTACCGCTTCATCCTCTACCGGCTGCCGATCCTCTACAAGTGGAAGGCTGAGGAAGAGTATGTCCCGGTGACCGAACCGGCCCGCAACAATGCCGTCGGCGCAAGCGAGCCGATTGGTGCGGCCTCTTACAAGTCGAGCACCAAGCTGGACTGAGTAAGCGGTAAGCAGGAGAGTCCACGCCCAGGTTCCCTCCCCTCCAAGGGGAGGGGACAGGGTGAGGATGGGGTAAGGACGGGCAGCACGCAGGGTGAATTGGATTGGCAGTCCGGGTGGGCCTCAAAAATGGGAGAGGGTGCCATGTTCGACAAAATCGCAGGAAGGGCTCTGGTTCCCGTAGGGGTGGTGGTTACTGGCTTCTTGGTGGTCTGCTTCGCGCTTCTCTACGCCGCCATCAAAAATGTGGTGATCAAAGACGCCGTGGGCAAGGCCGACAACCTGGCCGGCATCGTGCTCAAGTCGACCCGCTTCGCCATGATGAAGTCGGACCGCGAGCTGAACAGCGCGATCATCAGCAACATCGGCGAGCAGAAGGGCGTCCAGCACGTGCGGATCTTCAACAGCAAGGGGGTGGTCGCCTTCTCCTCCAAGCCGGAAGAGGTCAACCACCAGGTGGACAAGAAGGCGGAGGGGTGCGTGATGTGCCACCAGGGGAAGGTGCCGCTTACCACCCTCGGGAGCATGCAGAAAGCCCGTACCTTCCAAAACGCCGCCGGCACCGAGGTGATTGCCATCACCGCTCCCATCTACAACGATCCGGAATGCGCGAACGCCGCCTGCCATTTCCACCCGGCGAACCAGAAGGTGCTGGGCACCCTGGACATCGGCCTGTCCCACGAGGCGACCCTGAGCGCACTGACATCCATCAAGCTGCAGATGATCTGTTTCTCAGTCCTGACCCTGCTGTTGACAGTGGCCGGCGTGATCGCCCTGCTCAAGATCATCGTGCTTGTCCCGTTGCGCAAGTTGCAGAAGTTCACTGAGAAGATGGAGCAGAATACAGATGTGACGAAGCCCACAGATTTGCCGTATGAGCTTGACAAGATAGCCAAATCCTACTATTTTATCAGGACAAAATTAGCAGAAATTGAGAAACCGTCCTGAAACGGACAGTCGGATCCAGCAGCTATGACAGTTGTGCGGGTTGGCTATGTCAGCGAACGAGTGATCAATGGAGCAAGCAGATAGAAATCAAACGGGGACCCTGGAGCAGATTGACTGTGTAGCGCAGACCAATCTGCGCCAGGGTCTCCTTGAAGAGATACAGCGCCTCAGGCGGTTTTCCAACCGCGGTCTCTGGGCGCTGTCCCTGTTTCTGCTGATCAGCACCCTCGCCTGGCGCGAGTTCTGGTTCCTACCCCGCCCCGAAACGGTGGTGGCCTCCTTGGGCCCCCCGCCCTCCGCGCAGATCATCAGCATCGTACTGGTGCTCTACACCTTCTCCGCCATCATCCTGAGCCTTGCCCGCATGATGGGGAACATCCAGCACAAGAGCAGCTTCTGCCACGTCGGCTACGTGGCGGTATTCTACCTCTTCTACTACTTCGCCCAGGCACTGGCCGACAACTACTGGGCCGTGTTCGGCGCCGGCTTCACCATCCTGTGCATGGAAAGCTACCGGATCTGGACCTTCTGCCAGCAGGCGCTGGCCAAGCAGAACGAGAAACTCGCCTTCCTGGACCGTAACGGCCGGCTCCCCGCCGACGAGCCCGACGCGGACGAACCCTTCTGACCCCCTGCGCTACTGCCGACCTTTCCTGACGGTGTCCCATCTCATTCACCGGGGCTGGCTGCGGCAGGAAAGCCCCGCGCGCGAGGCCATGCCCGAAAAGTGCCGAAAACACAAAAGCGCGGCCCCGGCACACTGTTCGTGCCGGGACCGCGCCTTCGAGAGGGTGAATCTGTGGGCGGTTGCCGGAAAAAACCGGCGATCCCCCGATGGCAGGTAAATCGTTTCGTTGCTACTGACCAGGCTCGTCTGTCATACCCTCTGGCAGACCTGTCCCCCAGTCCTCATGCGAGGCACGTCCAGCACGGTGAAAATCGTGCAGCGCCCCTTCAGGTTCATTTCACAGCTGTTGAGTGTGCACACCACGAAGGCACGGTCGTTGGGGCCCGCAAGTATCTGGTCGAGTTTGTCAACCAGCATCTTGTCATTAGCGGCCGCCGCGGCTACCTGGGTCAGCTTGTCAGTCATGATCCCCTCCTTTGCCGCTTGCGATGCTCATTTCACTCCCTTGCACAATCTTAGCACAACATTAAAGACAAAGCCCCTGACAAAAGCGTTAATTATTTCTCTATTTGATAATACTAAGGCAATATTGCAGGCTAAACCACTAGAATTTGTTGCCCCGGCACAGTCATAGGAGCCTTCAGAACATCCCTCTTTGCCAGTGCAAACCACTGCATTACAAGACTAACTTCTCTTTGAGCAGGCTCAATTTCAGTGTCAGCGTTCGCGCGCTCGACAGTTCTTGATGTCTGAAAAGAAATGTCAGTCATAGAGCAAAAGAAAAGGCCCCGATCATCGACCGGGGCCTTTCTTTGTTCCTGTCAGTTGACTACAGCTTTGCTTGCTATGCCTTTTCCACCTTGACCTCTACCAGGTTCGAGTTCCCCTTGAGGAGCCCGTTGGCGTTCAGATCGCGGAAGTGCGAGGGTGCGAAGAGAAGGCCAGGCTGCAGAGCGGCGGTCACCTTGGCAGTCCCGACCAGGGAACCGGCCGCGGAGCTCAGCTTGACCTGGCCGCCGTCGACGATGCCCAGAGCGGCCGCGTCAGTTTGGTGGAGTTCCACGTAACCGGCCGGCGAGACGGAAAGGTTGCTCTCGGAGCGGGTGGTCGAGGTGCCGTTGTGGAAGCCGATCGGGCCGACCAGCAGCTGGAATTTGGGAAGGGTGGCCACTGCCGGCTTGGCAACCGGAGCGGCGGCCGGGGCGGCCTTGACGGCAGTTTTCTTGACCAGGTCGCCGTGCAGCTCGGTCGAGTAACCGCTGGCGAAGTCGAGGATCTCCTTGCGCAGGGGAGCAATGCTGGCGTCTATGGCGCTGCCGGTCACCCGCAGGTAAAGGTCGGCGATGATGGCCGAATCCTCTCTCGCCACGCCGGGAGCCTTGATGGACTTGCCGATTTTCTGCACGCGGTTGTCGCCGGAGGTGAAGTAACCGCTCTTCTCGGCGGCGGCGGCACCCGGCAGCACCACATGGGCAAAGGGCAGGGAATCGTTCTCGAAGATGTCCTGCACGATGAGCAGTTCCAGCTTGGCGAGGGCCTTCCTGATCCTCGCGTTGTCGGGGAAGCCGGCCAGGTCGCAGCCCATCAGGTACAGAGCCTTGATGGCCCCCTGCTCGATTCCCTCCACGATCCCCCACAGGTCCCGGCCGCCGGCAGAGGGGGAGACCCCCATGTCGAGCATGCCGACCGTGTTGTTCTTGGAGTTGATCGGGAAAACGCCCCCCTCGGCCCCGGTAGCCCCGGTGAGGATGGCGAGATCTGCCAGTGCGTCGATCTTGGCGGCGGCGTCAGCGCTCCTGATCACGTCGGCACCGAAGACGATGGCGACCCGGCTCTTGCCGGCGACCAGCTTGGCGGCCTCCTTGAGCGACTGCTCGGGCACGCCGCACTCGGTGGCGAGATCGGCGAGGGAGAGCGCGGCGAGCTGGCTCTTGATGGCCTCGGCGCCAGCCGGCTCCGCGGCACCTTGCTCGGCGATCGCCTTCATGAGCGCGTAGATCAGGGAAAGCTCGCGGCCCGGCAGGTTCTTCAGGTGCTTGTTGGCGTATTTCTTCAGCTTCACGTCGCGCATGTTGGCGAGGATCAGCTTGCCGTCGTTCTTGGTGGCGTTCTTCAGGACCCGGTACTCCAGGCCGGTCGCCTCGGCGTTCAGGTCGCAGCCGATCACGATGGTGGCCTGGGCATTGTCGAGCATGTCGATGGTGGTGCTGGAACCGGAGAAGCCGAGCCGCTGCTCGATCTGGGCCTGGGCCTGGGCGAAGCCAAGGCCTGCCTCGGAATCGATGTTGTTGGTGCCGATGGCGGAGCGGAGGAACTTCTGGAACAGGAAGTTGTCCTCGTTGGTCACCCTGGGCGAACCCAGGCCGGCCACGGCGGCGGCGCCGTCACGGGCCACGATGGCCTTCAGCTTGTCGGCGGCAGCGTTCAGCGCGCTGTTCCAGTCGGCGGGGACCAGCGAGCCCGCGTCGTTACGCAGCATCGGCTGGGTGAGACGCTCGGCGGAGGCGAGGTAGGTGTAGCCGAAACGGCCGTTGATGCAGAGGTTGCCGTTGTTGAAGGTGTCGTCCTCGCTGGTCACCCTCGCCACCTTCCCTTCCTTGGCGTGGTACTCGATCTGGCAGCCGGCGCCGCAGAAGGCGCACACGCTCTGCACCCGGGCGAAGGTCCAGGGGCGCCCCCTGAACTTGAAGGGCTTGGTGATCAGCGCGCCGGTCGGGCAGACCGCGGCGCAGTTGCCGCAGAACTCGCAGTTGAGCGGCTTGCCGTCCACGGTGTCGATGATGGTGGCCTCGCCGCGGTTCACCACCGCGATGGCGTCGCAGCCGACGATCTCGTGATCCACCTTGACGCATTTTTCGCAGAGGATGCAGCGGTTGGGGTCGCTCTCCAAAAGCGGCCAGTCGTAGCGGATCTGTCGGCGCTCCAGGATTGCCGAGTACTCCTGCTTGGTGGCGTTCAGGCCGTAGCAGGCGTCCTGCAGGTCGCACTCGCCGCCGGCGTCGCAGACCGGGCAGTCCAGCGGGTGGTTGACCAGCATGAGCTCCATGATCTTGCGGCGCGCCTCTTTGAGAGCCGGCGTGTCGGTGGTTACCTTGATCCCCTCCTTGACGGGAGTGTTGCAGGCCGTCATGGTGCGGTCCAGCCCCTCGATTTCCACTGCGCAGACGCGGCAGGCACCGGTCGGGGAGACCTTCTTCAGCCAGCAGAGCGTCGGGATCTTGATCCCCACCGTTGCCGCGGCCTCCAATATGGTGGAACCGACTTCGACCTGCACGCTCTTGCCATCAATGGTTAAGCTGACCATATAAAAAACCTCAATTTTTCAAATTGTCGTTTCGGTATAAAAAAGGTTGAGGGGGACTGGCTCCGAGGTGCCTGTCCCCTTCTGAAACCCGGACGAAGCTGGGTGCCTAGACGGCGGCCATGGCGATACGGTAGCAGCGCAGGCACCTTTCGGCTTCGCGGATCGCCTGGCTGTCGACGAAGCCGAGCTCGACCTCGCAGTAGTTCCCCTTGCTGGCGCGCTCCTTGCCATGCACCTCGGCCTGGTGCTCGCGGGAGGAGGAATCCAGCCAGGAGACCTTCTCGTTCTTGTCGTAGACGCCGAAGTAGGTGAGGATGTCCTCCATGCGCTCGTCGTCGGTGAGCTCCACACCCTGCCCTTCCAGGTAGCGGGCGATCACCTTGGCGGCGCGGTGGCCGGAGCCGATGCAGGCAACGACGGTCAGCGGGCCGATCTCGGCGTCGCCGCCGGCGAACACGCCGTCGCAGTCGGTGATCAGGGTCCTGGAGAGCATGTTGCCCATGCCGTCCTTGAGGTCCTTGCCGTCATGCCCTTTAAGCGGCACGTACTTGGTGACGATGGTGCTCCACTTGGTGGTGTCGATCCCTGCCGCGGCCGGGATGAAGGAGAGGTCGGCATCCTGGCCGATGGCCGGGATGATGGTGTCGCACTCGATGACGAACTCGGAGCCCGGCACCGGTTCCGGCCGGCGGCGGCCCGAAGCATCCGGCTCGCCCAGCGCCATCCGGATCAGCTCGCAGCCGACCACCTCGTTGTTTTCGTTGGCGATGACCTTGGTGGGGAGCACCTGGAACTCGAACTTGACCCCCTCGTCATCCGCACCGTCCACCTCCCACACGTCGGCGGGCATCTCGTTACGGGAACGGCGGTAGACCAGGGTGGATTCCTCGGCCCCTTCACGCAGCGCCACGCGCACGCAGTCGATGGCGGTGTTGCCGCCCCCCACCACGAAGACCTTCTTGCCCATGCCGCTGGGGAGCCCCAGGTAGACGTTTCTCAGGAAGTCGATACCGCCGGTCAGGAAGCCCTTGTACCCCTTGTCCTCGCCCTCCACGCCCATCGGCTTGGAACGGTGCGCACCCGGGGCCAGGAAGACGGCGTCGTGCTTCTTGCGGAGGTCGTCCAGGCTGATGTCCTTGCCGACCCGGCAGTTGTAGACGATTTCGACACCCATCGACTGGATGATGTCGATGTCGCGCTGCAGGAGGTTACGCGGCTGGCGGTAGGGAGGGATGCCCACCGCGACCATGCCGCCGCCAATGGGGAGCGTTTCATAGATGGTGCTGTTGTAGCCTTCCAGGGCCAGGTAGTAGGCGGCAGCCAGGCCTGCAGGGCCGGCGCCCACGATGCCGATCGTCTTCCCCTTCTTCGGCTTGGGAAGCATGGGGGGCTTTCTCTCGTGCATCCACTCGAAGTCGGAGGCGGTCCGCTTCAGGGTCATGATGGAGATCGGCTCGTCGACGTTCTTGCGGCGGCAGGCGGTCTCGCAGGGGTGCGGACAGACGCGGCCGCAGACCGAGGGGAGCGGCATGGAGTCGCGCACCGCCTGCAGGGACACGTCGTAGCGGTAGTCCTTGATCGCCTCGATGTAAGCCGGGATGTCGATATGGGCCGGGCAGCGGTCCATGCAGGGAGCGGTGTACTTCTCGATGTAGCGGAAGTCGGAGGAGAGGCTCTTGGCGCCGCGGATGTAGTTGAGGAAGGCGTCGCGGAAATAGGTCACGGCGTCCAGCACCGGCACCGTGCAGCTCGGGCAGAGCGTGCACTTGGCATGGCCGATAACCTTGCAGACGTCCTCGATGGAGGCGAGGTCCGCCTCGCTGCCGCGCCCCTCGACGATGGCGTTCAGGGCGTCCATGATGACCTTGGTACCCTTCTTGCCGGGGGTGCACTTGCCGCAGACGTATTTTTCCTGGGCCCGCTTCATGTACTCGGCAAGCATGAGCGGGATATCAACGTCCTTGTTGTAGACGATGATGCCGTCCCAACCGATGAAGGCAGACAGGGGGCGCTCGCCATCGTAGGTCACCGGAAGCTTGAAGCTCACAGACTTCGCCTCGCCGCCTTTGCGGTTATCAACTATGTTTCTGCCCCAGCTGGAAAAAACAACCTCTGCCACTTAGGCCTCCGAAATAGCTGTAAAATTAGCCCGATTTCGGGCTAAATAATTACATTTATTAGGTAATTTATACGGGTCAGATTGTATACAGTATCCAGTTTTTACCACATCACACCGCTCTAATCAAGGGAAAAATCATACGGATTATCGCCATCCTACGTCGTATACTGCAAAGGGGTACAGTCATTGCAAATTACCTGTTGTTTTCCCAGAGGATTCACCATAACATCGGTTCCGCGCAAAAATCCTTTAGCCACCGAGGCACGGAGACCGCGGAGCAGGGCCCCCACCACGCCCCCTCCCTTGGCCAATCTTCCTCCTTGCCCTGGCCTTCTTTACGAGATCCTTCTAATACTATTCCGTGCCCGGCCGACGACCCGCCGACAGCCTCTGCCTGTAACCGGCAGCTGCTGCAAACAGCGGCCTACGGCACCATACTACCTTGAGCGGACCGCCACACCCAGGGCAGGGCGACAACAATAGCGAGGCAGGCGACAGCTACCCTACCCCGTACTTAAAGGAGCACGCTTTGAGAGTTATTGGACTTACCGGCGGCATAGCCTCCGGAAAGAGCAGCGCGGCAGTCATCCTGGAACGGCTGGGCGCCTCAGTGGTGGATGCCGACCATTTGGCACGCGAGGTGGTGGAACCAGGCGAGGAGGCACTTTCCCGCATCGTGGAGAGCTTCGGCGCCGGCATCCTCAACAGCGATGGTACGCTGAACCGCGCAGCCCTCGGCCAGATCGTCTTCTCCGACCCGACAGCCCGCCGCGCCCTGGAGGGGATCACCCACCCCGCCATCCGGAAACGGGCCGACGAACGGCTGGCCAGGTTGAGAGAGGCCGGGGTGGCGGTCACCTTCTACGTGGCGCCGCTCATCTTCGAAGCCGGCCTGGAAGAGCGCTTCGACGAAATCTGGGTGGTCTACCTTGACAAGGAAACCCAGCTGCTGCGCCTGATGGCGCGCGACGGACTTGACCGGGAGGCCGCACTGGCGAGGATCGCCTCCCAGATGCCGATGGAGGAGAAGAAAAAGCGGGGCAAGGTAGTGATCGACAACAGCGGCAGCAGGGAGGAGCTGGAAGCAGAGGTCAACCGCATCTGGCGGGAAGAGATCGAGGCCAGGGGTAAGTAGCGGCGGAGCAGTCGCGCCCCTCCTTTGATCGACTCCTTTTTACTCTCCTCCCCCCGAACGGGGGGAGGTGGGGAGGGGGGAGCGCTGTCACGGCGCGCGGGACAGCATCCCCGCGAGGAGGGAGATGGCGGCACTGTCACGACATGTGCAACATCATCCCGGCGCCACCCCCGTTCCCCCTCCCTAGCCCTCCCCCGTCCGGGGGAGGGAACGCTGGCGGACAAGGACAGGTGGCTGACAGGGAAAGGTAGAGAAAAAGTTGAGGAAAGGTGGAGGCGCGTAAAATCTTATAAAGACAAAAAAGGCCCCGCGGAAGCCGCGGGGCCTTTGTCGTTACCGATGTGATCGCTGGTTACTTGTGGTAACCCAGCTTGTGCGAGATCTCCTCGCCGGCACGCACCACCAGCGGGATCAGCTCCTTCTCCAGCCTCTCGTCGCTGAAACGCATGGAGGGGCCGGAGATACTGACAGCGCCGATGATGCGGCGGGTGTAGTCCCGGATCGGGGCGCCGACGCATTTCACGCCGACGTCCATCTCCTCGTCGTCGATGGCGTAGCCCCGCTCGGCCACCTCTTTCAGATGCTTCTTAAGCTCGTCCCGGTCGGTCAGGGTATGCGGCGTATAGCGCTTCATCTCCTTGGTCGGCAGGTAGGCTTCCAGCTCCTCGTCGGTCATGTAGGCGATCTGGATCTTGCCGGCGGCGGTGCAGTAGGCGGGGAGACGGGCTCCCACCCTCGGCACGACCCGTACGGTCAGATCGGTCTCGACCACGTCAAGGTAGACGATGTGGGCATCCTTGAGAATCGCCACGTAGGTGGTCTCGTTGCATTCCTTGACCAGCGCCTCCAGAACTGGGCGGGACTGACGCAGCAGGCCCATCTGTTTTATAAACGTCTGACCGAGCTCCAGCGTCTTCAATCCCAGACGGTAGTTCTCAGTGACCCTGTTCTGCTCGATATAGTTTCTGGACTCCAGCGTGGCCAGCAGACGGAAGACGTTGTTTTTGTGAAGCTTCAGCCTTTTGCTAAGCTCGGTGACGCCGAGCTCGTCAACCTCGTCGTGGAACTGTTCCAGCAGGTCGAGGGCGTGGGATACGGCCTGGATGATGTATTCTGATTTGTCTTTTTTCGCCATTGGCTGCACCTGTTTTATTAGTCGGAAAATTCCAAACGCCTTTTAGTAGGCCATTTGCGAATAGCTGTCAAGATAATTTATTACTTGATAATCACTTTTAATTTAATTAAACTCACTGCGCAAGCAACTCCCCCCGATGGTGCAGCACCAGTCCCGCCAACCGCCGAAGAACCGTCTGCCGCCGGGACGTTTTTCCTGTTAAAACAAGTAAATAAAATATAGAATATCGTTCTAAAAATGTCAAGCAGCAAAAGAAACCGCAGCATAGCCTGATCCGGCCCCGTTTCCCCCTGTTTTACGAGGGCAAACAGGACCGCGCGGAGAGCGCCTTGCGCCTGAACCTGATCTCCAAACTCGCCGTCGCCACCGGTACGGTGCTGCTGGGCACCATGGTGCTGTTCGCCTGGCTGAACCTGAGCAGCCTCAAGGACCTCCTCTTGCAGGAGGCCATCTCCGACGCCGACAAAATAAGCGAGAGCATCATCAGGACCACCCACAACCAGATGCTGCGGGACGACCGCCCCCTCTTTTACAAGACCATCGAGGAGATCGGCACCCAGCGCGGGGTGACCACCATCAGGCTGATCAACAAGACGGGCCGGGTCATCTTCTCCACCAACGAGGCCGAGATCGGCATCCTGTTCCAGAAGCGCTCCGAGGTCTGCGCGGTCTGCCACGGCGGCAGCCAGTTGCTGGTATCCGCCCCCTCCAAGAACAGGAGCCGGCGCTTCTATGACGGCAAGGGGCAGGAGTTCCTCGGGATCACCAACGCCATCTACAACGAGGAGAGCTGCTACACGGCAAGCTGCCATTTCCACCCCGAGTCCTTCCGGGTACTGGGGGTGCTCGACGTGGTGGTTTCCCTGGACAAGATGCATTCACTGCTGGAAGCCTACCGGGACCGGAGCATCGCGGTAACCCTGCTACTCATCGCCCTCACCTCTCTGTCGCTCACCGTCTGCACCCAAAAGCTGGTGAACCGCCCGGTGCGCGAGTTGCTCGAGCACACCAAGAAACTCTCCAGGGGGGAGCTGGACGGGCAGGTCCCCGCCTTCGCCAACGACGAACTGGGCGAGCTGGCCGATTCCTTCAACGCCATGACCCTGAACCTCAGGAAGGCCAGGGAGGAGCTGGAGGGGTGGGGTAGAAACCTCGAGCAGATGGTGCAGCAGCGGACCCACGAGGTGACCCAGATGCAGGCCCAGCTGATCAGGAGCGAGAAGCTCGCCTCCCTGGGGGAACTGGTGGCCGGCATCGCCCACGAGATCAACAACCCGCTGACCGGCATCCTGGTTTTTTCCTCCATCATCCACAACAATCCGAAGCTGGACGAGACCCTGAAAAACGACATCCAGACGGTCATGCGGGAGACCAAGCGCTGCGCCGAGATCGTCAAGGGGCTTTTGGAATTCGCCCGGGTCACCACCCCGCACAAGGGACTTTGCAGCGTGAACGAGATCTCCGACGCCGCCCTCGCCCTCATCGAGCACCAGATACTGTTCCAGGACATCACGGTCACCAGGCGCTACGCCGAAAACATTCCCCAGCTGCTGATCGACCCCAACCAGTTCGAACAGGTGCTGGTCAACATCTTCCTGAACGGCGGCCAGGCCATGCACGGCGAAGGTGTGCTGGAGGTGACCACCGGGGTCGATGATGAGTGGGTCTTCGTCCGGGTAAGCGACAACGGCTGCGGCATTTCCGAGGCCAACCTGGCCAAGATTTTCGACCCCTTCTTCTCGACCAAGGAAAACAAGGGGACGGGGCTCGGTCTCTCGGTCTCCTACGGGATCATCGAGAAGCACGGCGGCGTGATCGACGTGCAAAGCGAGGTCGGGATAGGAACCACCTTCACCATCAAGCTGCCAACAGCCAGCAGCGCCGTGGGAGATCACCGCTCAGAAGAGGCCATAGCGCTGGCCTCCCGGCTGGAGCCCCACCTGTAAGCATCCTCCCGGGGATTGCGGCGCTCAGCGCGAGAGGCGACCGCATCTCGTGGTAGCGCCCACCTGGCGACTTCCTTCACCGTCCCGTCCCCCTCCCGTCCTTCTTTCATCCCGACTCGTTGCCCCCGTCGTCTTTGCACTCCATGCTTCCCGGCCGTTCCGTCAAGCCCCCGGCGGTCGCCGCCTCCTTGCCCTTCAGACGCCTCCAAGGGCGCAAACCTGCGAAAGAAAACTTGACAGAAGCGAGGCAATATTGCTAGTTTACGGTCGGGCTATCCCAAGACTGCCGGGGCCGCCAAATACAAGGGAGTCCCGCCGCAGCGCCCCCGCCGGCCGCCACCATGCGCCGGCTCTTTTCATTCCAGCACAATGGAGCCGCAGTGAACATCACCACCAACGGCGAAGCCGTATCCATCGAGCCGCTCTCCGTCCAGGATTACCTCATCTCCCTGGGCATCGACCCGCGCCGGGTCGCCGTGGAACTCAACCGCGACATCCTTCCCAAGGCGCAGTACCAGGACACCATGCTCAAGGAAGGTGACGTCCTGGAGATCGTCCATTTCGTGGGCGGCGGAGCATAGTTTTTCTTTTTAAGTTCTTTCCAGGCAACGACGCGAAGCCGCACAGTCGCGGGTGCCACCGGCCAGCCGTCCTAGCTCCCCTTCCCCCGAGGGGAAGGACAGGACGATGACCGGTGCTTCCTTATCAATTGGCGCCCTGCGCGTTACCGCATTTAACCGCTGTACCGTTCCCGCTATCTTTATCTCAAGGATTGGAGAATAGAGCACATGGCAGAAAACAACGACAAGCTTGTCATCGCCGGACGTGAGTTCGAGTCCCGTCTCATGGTCGGCACCGGGAAATACGCCGACTTCGCCCAGATGGTGGAGGCCATCGAGGCCTCGGGTGCCCAGGTCATCACCGTGGCGGTGAGAAGGGTCAACATCTCGGACCGGAGCAAGGAATCGCTGCTCGACCATATCGACCTCAAGAAGTACACCCTGCTTCCCAACACTGCCGGCTGCTACACCGCCGATGATGCCATCCGCACCTGCCGTCTCGCCCGCGAAGCCGGCCTCTCGGACTTCGTGAAGCTCGAAGTGCTGGGTGACGAGAAGACCCTGTTCCCCAACAACGAGGAGCTTCTGAAAGCTGCTGCCGTGCTGGTCAAGGAAGGCTTCACCGTCCTCCCCTACACCAGTGACGACCCCATCGTCTGCAAAAAGCTCGAGGACCTGGGCTGCGCCGCCGTGATGCCGCTGGGAGCCCCGATCGGCAGCGGTCTCGGCATCAGGAACCCCTACAACATCCGCATCATCATGGAGACCGTCAAGGTGCCGGTGATCGTCGACGCCGGGGTGGGGACCGCCTCCGACGCAGCCATCGCCATGGAGCTCGGCTGCGACGGCGTGCTGATGAACACCGCCATCGCCGGAGCAAAGGACCCGGTCGCCATGGCTGCCGCCATGAAGTACGCGGTCGCCGCCGGCCGCCTCGCATACCTGGCCGGCCGCATCCCGATGAAGCTGCACGCCAACGCATCCTCGCCGCTGACCGGGCTGATCGCGTGAAAGAGCTGCAATCCCCCTGGATAGACTTCAACCTGTACCTGGTAACCGGGCGCGGGGAGACCCTGGGCCGCAACCTCGAGTTCGTCGTCGAGGAAGCGCTCAGGGGTGGCGTACGCGCCGTCCAGCTGAGGGACAAGACCGCGACCACCAAGGAACTGTACGAGACCGCCTACGAGCTGCGCAAGCTCACCTCGCGCTACGGCGCCAAGCTGTTCATCAACGACCGGGTGGATGTCGCCCTGGCGGTGGAGGCCGACGGCGTCCACGTCGGGGTGCAGAGCCTCCCGATCTACAAGGTGCGCCGACTGATCGGCGAGCGCAGGCTGATCGGGGTCTCCTGTCACAACCAGGTGCAGGCGATCACCGCCCAGGAGATGGGAGCCGATTTCATCACCTTCGGGCCGGTCTACTACACCCCCTCCAAGGCTCCCTACGGCGACCCGGTCGGGGTGGAGAAGCTCTGCACGGTGGCCGAGATGCTGCAAATTCCCCTCTTCGGACTGGGGGGGATCAATCACGACAACTGCCGCGAAGTGATCTCCTGCCAGGTGCGGGGTATCGCCCTCATCTCCGCGATCATGTCGGCCCCCGATCCGCGCAAGGCCACCCAGGACCTGCTGGCGATGCTACCCCCGGTGGAGGCCGGCGACTGAGATGACCTCCCAGCTGATTCACAAAGACCTGCACATAAACTCCTACGGCGCCTACCTGCGCCGGCGCTTCGGCTGCCGGGTCAGCAAGGTCAACGTCGACGGCGGCTTCACCTGCCCCAACCGCGACGGCAGCCGCGGCACCGGTGGCTGCATCTACTGCGACAACAGCTCCTTCTCTCCCAAGGAAACGGTCTCCGTCATCCCGATCGAGGAGCAGATGGCGGCCGGCATGGCCTACCACCGTCAGCGGCTGGGGAGCGAGAAGTTCCTCGTCTATTTCCAGAAGTTCACCAACACCTACGGCCCGGTGGCGAAGCTCGAAGACCTCTACCGCCGCGCCCTCGCCCATCCGGACGTACTTGGCCTCTCCATCGGCACCAGGCCCGACGCGGTGAGCGACAAGACCATCGATCTGCTGACCGAACTTGCCAAGGAGCGCTACATCTGCGTGGAACTCGGCCTGCAGTCGATGGATGACGGTATCCTGAACCGGATCAACCGCGGCCACACCCTGGACGAATACCTGGCTACCGTAGAGCGCCTTGCCGGGCGCGGCATCGACCTCTGCACCCACCTGATCTACGGCTTCCCCGGGGAGACCCGGGCCGGCTTCGTGAAGACCGCCCGCCTGATCAACTCGCTCCCCATGAGCTCGGTGAAGATCCACCAGCTGCACGCGGTCCGCGGCACGCGGCTCGCCCAGATGTACCTGGACGGCAGCTACCGGCCCATCGACCTCGCCGAATACCTTGCCGGCGCCTGCGACTTCCTGGAAGAACTTTCCCCGAGCGTCTCGGTGCAGAGGCTTTACGGCTCGGCGCCGCTCTCCATCCGGGTGGCACCCAACTGGGACCTGAAGAACAACCAGATGTGGTTCGCGGTGGTAAACGAGCTGAAGAGGCGCGGCACCTGGCAGGGGTGCCGTTTCGGCGGCGAGGTGAAGGCAGCCAACTGGTAACTGGCAGATCTATTTCCGCAGGAGGCCCCCATGAAAACCGCACGACTGATCGGCACCGGTCAGCAGTATCCCATCGGCAAGATCCTCTGCATCGGCAGGAACTACGTCGACCACATAAAGGAGTTGGGCAACGAGATGCCCGAGCGCCCGGTAATCTTCAGCAAGCCGGCCTCCAGCGTGATCGGCGAGGGTGAAGAGATCGTGATCCCCCCCTACTCCAGCGACTGCCATCACGAGGCGGAACTGGCGCTGCTGATCGGCACTGGCGGCAAGGACATCCCTGCCGGGCAGGCCATGGAGCACGTGGCCGGTTTCGCGGTGGCCATCGATCTGACCCTGCGCGATGTGCAGTCCGATCTCAAGAAAAAGGGGCTCCCCTGGGACATCGCCAAGGGGTTCGATACCGCCTGCCCCCTTTCCGACTTCATCCCCGCCGAGCGCGTTGCCAACCCGCAGGACGTGCGGATCACCCTTTCGGTGAACGGCGAGGCCCGCCAGGACGGCTCCACCTCCTTGATGATCCACCGGATGCCGGAGCTGATCAGCTACCTGTCGTCCATCTTCACCCTGGCTCCCGGCGACCTGATCCTGACCGGCACCCCGGCCGGCGTGGGGCCGATCAAGAGCGGGGACCGGGTAGTGGCCGAGATCTCCGAGGTCGGCAAGCTGTGCGTGTCGGTGAGGTAGAAGGAAAGCCTAGGGCTGGAGAAAGAACAGTCAGCTCAACAACAAGCAAAAAGGGACTCGCGAGAGTCCCTTTTTTTATCAGCGCCGCATGTCCTCGAGTCCCCTCCCCCGAACGGGGGAGGGTTAGGGAGGGGGAACTGAAGCCGCGATGCGGTGGTGACTTTTCCTATTAGCGGGGCAGCGCTCCCCCCTCCCGACCTCAGGGTTCGGGGGGAGGAGGGACGGACGCATGAGGCGTACAGTAGAGGCAGGCGTAGAAGACCATCGGCCTACAGCAGGAAATCCACCACCAGGCCCTTGATCTTGATGATCTGGGCGGCGATCTTGATGTGGTCCTTTTGTTCCCGCATCACCAGGTGGTAGAGCAGGTCGGCCTCTTTGTCGATCACCGTCATCACCTCGTGGGTCCGGCCGGTGAAACCTCCGCTCACCATCTCCATCTTGTAGGCCTCGGAGGAAACCTTTCTGGCCAGGGTCCCGACCACTTCCCGGAAGGCCTTGAAGTTGGCGATGGTCGGTTCCTGCTCCAAGGTCTCTCCCGCCTTGTCGATCGCCTCTTTCAGCCTCTGCAACTCGCCGGCGTAGTCCGGGTTGCTCCGGGCGACCTGGGTGAGGCGCGCAGCGAAGAGAGGGGCAGTAGGACTGGTGACGCTCCTCGCCGGGGTGCCCTTCCCTTTCTTGGTGATGTTGCGGGACTTCGATTTCTCGTCGATTCGCATGATACACCGCCTGGATGATTGGACTCGCGCTCGTTAGACCCCTCTTCTTATAACAACTCCTGCAGGCGCTTCAACTACTCACCCAGCTTTCTTCCGCGCTCTACACGCCCGGCCCGTCCCCCCTTACCCGGCAACACCGGTCCCCTCCCCCGTTCGGGGGAGGGCTAGCGAGGGGGAACACCGCTTCACCGTGGATGCCGTTCAAGATCTGCCGAGAGCGCTCCCCCCTCCCAACCTCCCCCCGTTCGGGGGGAGGGGCCGTTAAGCAGGGCACATGTCTCGTGCCCTTTCCTGCCTTTTGCTGCCCAAGCCTTGCCCCTTAAAACGCAAAAAGCCCCGGATCGCTCCGGGGCCTCGTCTAGCTGGGGGGTTACCTAGTTCTTCGTCACGTTGGCAGCCTGAGGACCTTTGGTCCCCTGCACGATTTCGAAGCTGACCGCCTCACCCTCCGCCAGGGATTTGAAGCCATCGCCCTGAATCGACGAGTAGTGAACGAATACGTCCACCCCGTTATCCTGCTGAATGAACCCAAAACCCTTGGCGTCGTTGAACCATTTGACCACACCGTTTGCCATTACTCTTTCCCCCGTACAGTTTCTGTGTTGCGTTTTGCGTTGGTCCAAAAACATTCAGCCACGGAGACACGGAGAACACGGAAAAAGGTCGAAACCCGCTTGATCAGCTGTGCCTTTTTCCGTACGCTCCGTGTCTCCGTGGCCGATGTTTCAGAATGACGCTCCCCGTATTACACGTTTCCCGCCAGCCTGTCAAGAATTGTTCGAAAGCTCCCCTTCGTAAAGGGAGAGCTGCCCGCCCCCGGTCCGTACGGGGGCGGGCAGGCTGCTAGGCGCTCAGCGAAGCGTGAGCTGCCGCCAGACGTGCGATGGGCACCCGGAACGGCGAGCAGGAGACGTAGTCCAGTCCGACCGAGTCGCAGAAGATCACGGAGGCGGGATCGCCGCCGTGCTCACCGCAGATGCCGAGCTTGATGTTGGCCCGGGTCTGGCGACCTTTTTCGCAACCCATCTTCACCAGCTGCCCCACGCCGTTCTGGTCGAGGGTGACGAACGGGTCGTCGTCCAGGATGCCGTTCTCCACGTAGAAGGGGAGGAACTTGCCGGCATCGTCCCTGGAAAGGCCGAAGGTGGTCTGGGTCAGATCGTTGGTGCCGAAGGAGAAGAAGTCGGCCTCGGTGGCGATCTGGTCGGCGGTGATGGCGGCGCGCGGCAGCTCGATCATGGTGCCGATCAGGTACTCGATCTTCACGCCGTAGCGCTTCATCACGTCCTCGCAGACGGAGATGGCGTTGGCGCGCATGATGCCGAGTTCCTTGGTGACGGCGACCAGCGGGATCATGATCTCGGGAACGATCTGGTAGCCTTCTTCCTTGACGAGCTCGCAGGCGGCTTCCATGATGGCCTGTACCTGCATGTCGTAGATCTCCGGGAAGGTGACCCCCAGGCGGCAGCCGCGGTGGCCCAGCATCGGGTTGAACTCGTGCAGGAACTCGACCTTGTGCTTCAGGGTCTGGGCGGAAACGCCCATGGTGGCGGCCAGAGCATCGATGTCCTTGTCCTCCTGCGGGAGGAACTCGTGCAGCGGCGGGTCGAGCAGGCGGATGGTGACCGGCAGCCCCTTCATCTCCTTGAAGAGCCCCTTGAAGTCCCCTTTCTGCATGGGGAGGATCTTGCTCAGTGCCTTGCGGCGCCCTTCCAGGTCGGCGGAGAGGATCATCTCACGCACGGCGGCGATGCGGTTGGCCTCGAAGAACATGTGCTCGGTGCGGCACAGGCCGATCCCCTCGGCGCCGAAGTCGCGGGCGGTTTTGGCGTCGTGCGGAGTGTCGGCGTTGGCGCGGACCTTCATCCTGCGGTACTTGTCGACCCACCCCATCAGGGTGGCGAAGTCGCCGGAAACCTCGGCGGCCACGGTGGGAACCGCGCCCAGCATCACCTCGCCGGTGGAGCCGTCCAGGGTGATGACGTCGCCTTTATTGATGACCAGGCCGCCCTTGGCCACCAGCTGACCGGCAGCGTAGTCGACCTTGATGTCGCCGCAGCCGGCCACGCAGCACTTGCCCATGCCGCGGGCAACGACGGCAGCGTGGGAGGTCATGCCGCCGCGGGCGGTCAGGATGCCCTGCGCCGCGTGCATGCCGTGGATGTCCTCCGGCGAGGTCTCCACGCGGACCAGGATCACCTTCAGCCCCAGCTTGGCGGCGGATTCGGCCTCGTCGGCGGTGAACACCACTTCGCCGCTGGCAGCGCCCGGGGAGGCGGGAAGTCCTTTGGCGATCACGTTCTTTGCTGCTTTGGGGTCGAGCGAGGGGTGCAGCAGCTGGTCGAGCTGGTTGGGGGCCACGCGCAGCACCGCGGTTTTCTCGTCGATCAGCCCCTCCTTGACCATGTCGACCGCGATCTTGATGGCGGCCTTGGCGGTCCTTTTGCCGCTTCTGCACTGCAGCATGTAGAGGATGCCTTTCTCGATGGTGAACTCGATATCCTGCATGTCCTTGTAGTGACGCTCCAGGATGTCGCGGATGCTGACCAGCTGCTGGTAGCAGTCGGGGAGCACGTCCTCCATGGCGGGCAGGTCGCCCGGCTTGGCCTTGGCCTTATTGATCGGCTGCGGGGTCCGGATACCGGCCACCACGTCCTCGCCCTGGGCGTTCACCAGGTATTCGCCGTAGAAGTAGTTCTCGCCAGTGGAGGGATCGCGGGTGAAGGCGACGCCGGTGGCGCAGTCGTTACCCATGTTGCCGAACACCATGGACTGCACGTTGACGGCGGTGCCCCACTCGGCCGGGATGCCGTTCAGCTTTCTGTAGGTGATGGCGCGCTGGTTCATCCAGGAACCGAACACGGCGCCGATGGCGCCCCACAGCTGCTCCTGCGGATCTTCCGGGAAGGTGACCCCCAGGGTCGCACGGACCTTCTCCTTGAACTGCACCACCAGCTCCTTCCAGTCCTGGGCGGTGAGCTCGGTGTCCAGGTGGACCCCCTTCTGCTCCTTGCGCTTCTCGAGAAGGTGCTCGAGGGCCTCCTTGTCCATCCCCATCACGACGTCCGAGTACATCTGGACGAAGCGGCGGTAGGCGTCATAGGCGAAGCGCTCGTCGCCGCTTTGGGCGATGATCCCCTGCACGGTGGTGTCGTTCAAGCCAAGGTTCAGGATGGTGTCCATCATCCCCGGCATGGAAGCGCGGGCACCGGAGCGGACCGAGACCAGCAGCGGGTTGGCGGCGTCGCCGAACTTCTTGCCCATCAGCTTCTCAACGGCGGCGAGGTTGCCGGCTACTTCGGCGGCCAGAGCCTCGGGGTACTTCCTGCCGTTTTTGTAGTACTCGGTGCAGACTTCGGTGGTGATGGTGAAGCCGGCGGGGACCGGGAGGCCGATACTGGTCATCTCGGCCAGGTTGGCTCCCTTGCCACCCAAAAGCTCCTTCATCTTGGCGTTTCCGTCGGCCTTGCCGGCGCCGAAGAAATAGACGTACTTCTGCGATCCCATTTTGCTCCTCCTTGATGTGGTGATGCTAATTTAAGGTTTTTAACTTTTTTAACCGTTTTAGTCCGCAAAGTAAACTGGAAATGCAAACAGCCGGTCGGCTTTTTTCTGCGCGATCGGCTGTTTACGTTAGCGTTTGGTTTGAGCGGTGTTGCGGCTGACCACTTGCGCAGTCAGGAAGGTACTCCTCCGTATCCGCAGCGTCGCCCCCTTCATCATGGCGACAGCCTCGAGAAGTCCGCCAGTCGTGCGAAGAGTCGCGCGATGCCGGTTAGCAGTGCCAGACGGTTTTCCCTGACCTTCTCGTCCTCGGCCATGACCATGACCTTGTCGAAGAAGAGGTCGACCGCCTCCTTCAAGGTGGCGATCTCGGTCAGCGCGGCGAGGTACTTGCCGCCGGCCACGGCCGCCTCCACCTTCCCCTTAACTCCTTGCAGGGCCTGGTAAAGCGCCCCTTCGGCGGCGTCCTGGAAGAGCGCCTCCGTGACCTTGGTATCCACACCACCCTTGACGATGTTGGAGACGCGTTTGAAGGCTACCGCCAGCGCCGCGAAGTCTTCGCGGTTCCTGAACTCGGCCAGTGCCGCGATCTTGGCGGCGGCGTCCACCAGGTCGTCGAAGGATACGGAAACCACCGCCTCCACCGCGTCGGAGGGGTAGCGGTCGGCCATCAGGTTGACGAAGCGCCCCCTGAAGAATTCCAGCACGTCCCTGTGCACATCCTCCAGCGGGCGGGTCGCCTTGGCGGAGAGGAGATCGAGGGAGTTTTTAATGAAGCCATCCAGCGGCAAGCGGTATCCCTTGTCGAGGATGATGTTGATGATGCCGATGGCGGAGCGCCGCAGGGCGTAGGGGTCGGCGGAGCCGGTCGGGATCAGGCCGACACTGAAGCAGCCGCAGATGGTGTCCATCTTGTCGGAGAGCGAAACGAAGGCGCCGATGTCGGAGGAGGGAAGCTCGCCGCCTGCCTGGGTCGGGAGGTAGTGCTCGGCGATGGCGTTGGCAACAGCCGCGTCCTCACCGTCATGGAGGGCGTACTCGCGGCCCATGATCCCCTGCACCTCGGGGAACTCACCGACCATGCCGGTGACCAGGTCAGCCTTGCACAGCGTGGCAGCCTTCAGTACCTGCTCACCCACCGCTGGGTTGAAGGTGTCGGCCAGCCCCTTGGCCAGCGCCCGGAAACGCTCCATCTTTTCGTAGGAGGTGCCGAGCTTCGCCTGGTAGACCACAGCCTTCAGGGCGTCGACCCGGCTGGCCAGGGTGTGCTTCCTGTCCTCGTCGAAGAAGAAGCGGGCATCGGAGAGCCGGGCGCGCAGGACGCGCTCGTTCCCTTTGACCACCACCTCGGGGTCCTCGGTCAGGGTGTTGTTGATGGTGATGAAGCCCGGCAGAAGCTTGCCGCTGGCGTCCACCAGCGAGAAGTAGCGCTGGTGCTCGCGCATGGAGGTGATCAGCACCTCGCGGGGGACGGCCAGGAAGTCCGGGGAGAAGGTGCCGTGCACGGCGCTCGGGTACTCGACCAGGAAAGCGACCTGCTCGAGCAGGGCCTCGTCGGGAAGCACGTTGCCGTGCGCCTGCTTGGCGACCCGGGCGATCTCGCGGCGGATGATCTCTTTCCTCTTCTCCGGATCGGGAATCACGAAATGGCGCTCGCACTCTTCCAGGTAGTGGGCGAAGTCGCGCACCGGGAAAGTGGTGTTGGCCATGAAACGGTGGCCGCGCGACACGGAACCGCTTTCGATGTTGCCGAAGGAGAAGGGAACCACGATGCCGTCGAAGAGCGCGATGATCCAGTGGATGGGACGGGCGAAACGGACGTCCATATCGCCCCAGCGCATCGACTTCTTGAAGGGGATGGCGTTCACCAGGCGCGGCAGGATCTCGGTCAGCAGCTCCGAGGTATCGCGCCCGATCTCGCTCTTCTTGGCGGCGATGTACTCGCCCTTCTCGGTGGTGACGATGGTGAGTTCTTTGACGTCGACACCCTGGCCGCGGGCAAAGCCCTGGGCGGCCTTGGTCGGGTTGCCGTCGGCGTCGAAGGCGACGCTCTTGGAGGGGCCCATGGCCACGAGTTCCGCGTCCGGCTGACGGTCGGCGACCGCCTTCACCGCCAGCGCCAGGCGGCGCGGGGTGCCCAGGGTGACGATCTCGCCGTACTCCAGGCGCGCACTTTCGAGCTCGCGCTTGATCAGCTGCTCCATGTCGGCCATCGCCTTGGGGATGAAGCCGGCCGGGATCTCCTCGCATCCTATCTCAAGAAAAAGGTCTTTTGCCACTAGCGGCCTCCTTTCAGGAGCGGGAAGCCGAGCCGCTCGCGCATCTGCAGGTATCCCTCGGCGCACAGCCGTGCCACGTTCCTCACCTTGCCGATGTAGGAGGCGCGCTCGGTGACCGAAATGGCGCCGCGGGCGTCAAGCAGGTTGAAGGTGTGGGAGCATTTCATCACGTAGTCGTAGGCGGGAAGCACCAGCCCCTTCTCCACCAGACGCACGCACTCCTTCTCGTACATCTTGAAGAGGGTGAGCAGCATGTCGACGTCCGCTTCCTCGAAGTTGTAGGTGGAGAACTCCACCTCGCTCTCGTGGTGGATGTCGCCGTACTTGACCCCTTTCACCCACTCGAGGTCGTAGACGTTGTCCACCCCCTGCAGGTACATGGCGATACGCTCGCAACCGTAGGTGATCTCCGAGGCGACCGGTTTCAGGTCGATGCCGCCGGCCTGCTGGAAATAGGTGAACTGGGTGATTTCCATGCCGTCCAGCCAGACCTCCCAGCCCAGCCCCCAGGCGCCCAGAGTCGGGGATTCCCAGTCGTCCTCGACGAAGCGGATGTCGTGCTTGCCGGGGTCGATGCCGAAGGCCCTGAGGGAATCGAGGTAGAGGTCCAGGATGTTCATCGGTGACGGTTTCATGATCACCTGGAACTGGTAGTAGTGCTGGAGCCGGTTGGGGTTTTCGCCGTAGCGGCCGTCGGTGGGGCGCCGGGAGGGCTCCACGTAGGCCACGTTCCACGGCTCGGGGCCGAGGACGCGCAGGAAGGTGGCCGGGTTAAAAGTGCCCGCCCCTTTTTCGGTATCGTAGGGCTGCTGGATCACGCAACCTTGCCGTGCCCAGTACCCCTGCAGGGAGAGAATGAGGTCCTGAAATGTCAACACGCCGCCTCCGCTAACTTACTGATTTCACTAGCTGCCGAATCGGCAAAAATGCATGGGTATCCTGTGAGACAGGCTCGTCAGAATACATTCATGGAATAGCGCTGTCAAGGATTATCCCGCACTGCATTCCCAAGAACGGAGGCTGGCAAACCCGCTCCCTGAGCCTGCTCGACAGGCCGTTTTGGGGGGTAACGACCGTGCGACCGTGCGACCGTGCGACAGTCCGACCGTGCGACCGTGCGACCGTGCGACCGTGCGACCGTGCGACAGTGCGACCGTGCGACCGTGCGACAGTCCGACAGTCCGACAGTCCGACGGCTCCTCCCCCCGAACGGGGGGAGGCTGGGAGGGGGGAGCTCCGTCTCGAACCACCACCAGGCAGCCATGGCAACGCCGGCAGCAGTCCCCCTCCCTAACCCTCCCCCGTTCGGGGGAGGGGACTAATAGCGCTCCGTTTCGGGTTTCGGGGATGGGACTAGCGGCGCTCCGGTTGGAAGTTGCTGGTGGCGGGCTATGCGAGGGAGCGGACTGGTGTGGCACGAGGAAACTGCATGAGAATTCGATAATCCACCGAAATCTTTACGCTTCTCCGGCAATGACGTAAACTACCTCCAGGGGGCCGGTATGAATAACGGCAACGGGACAAAGGAAATCGTCATTCTCGGGTCCGGGTCGACGGCTTTTGCTGCAGCGCTGCGGGCCCAGGCGAAGGGTGCCCAACCGATCATGATCGAAAAGAGCGTGCTGGGCGGCACCTGCATCAACTGGGGGTGCATCCCGAGCAAGACGCTGATCCATTCAGCCCTCTTGCGGCACGGCGCGGAAAGGGGTGAGCGGCTCGGACTGGGCACCCGGCTGGGCGACGTCAACTTCGCCCCACTCGACGCCCATAAAACCGCCGTGGTCGAAGAGCTGCGACACACCAAGTACCTGAACGTCCTGAAGAACGTCCCCGGGCTGACCCTCATCCGTGGCAATGCCGTCTTCCTCTCCCCCGACACACTCCAGGTCGGCGAGCGGGTCATCAAGGGAAACCGCTTCCTGATCGCCACCGGCGGCTTCCCGCGCGTGCCTGCCATCCCCGGACTGGAGCGGGTCCCTTACCTCACCAGCAAGAGCGCACTGCAGCTAAAACAGCTCCCCAGCCAACTGACCATCATCGGCGGAGGCGTCATCGCCCTGGAGCTTGGGCAGATGTTCCTGCGGCTGGGGGTCAAGGTAACCGTGCTGGAGCACAGCGGCAGGCTGCTTCCTGCGGTCGAGGCGGAAGCGGCCATGGCTCTTCAGGAAGCGCTGATAGCGGAAGGGATGCAGGTGGTGACCGGGGTCGCGGTCTGTTCGGTGGCGCCAGACGGCGACGACATCGTTATCGACACCCTCTACCGCGGCGAACAGCGTCGGTTTCGCACAAGACAACTGCTGGTGGCAGTCGGCACGGCACCGGCCAGCAAGGGTATCGGGCTGGAAGCTGCGGGAGTGGAGGTCGACCAGCGGGGCTTCATCAAGATCGACGCCGAGCTGCGCACCACGGCGCCCGGCATCTGGGCGGCCGGCGACGTGACCGGCGGCAACCAGATCGCCACCAAGGGGGCAAGGGAGGGGATCGCCGCGGTCGACAACATGCTGGAAGGTTGCCGCTGTTCGGTCGACTACCTGAGCATCCCCATGGCGATCTTCACCGACCCCGAAATCGGCACCGTCGGCTACAGCGAAGAAGCCGCCCGCCAGGCCGGCTTCGACGTGATCAGCCACTCCATCGACGCCTCCACCATCCCCAAGGCACACGTGACCGGCGACCTCAGGGGGGCCATCAAGATAGTTGCCGACAACGCAACCGGCAGGATCCTCGGGGTGCATCTCTGCCTGCACCGCGGCGCAGACGTCATCAACGAGGCGGCCATCTGCGTCAAGATGGGGATGACCGTCGGCCAGCTCGCCGAGACCCAGCACGTCTACCCCTCGATCGGGGAGGGGTTGCGCCTTTGCGCCCAGGCCTTCCGCCGCGACCTCGACCGACTCTCCTGCTGCGCCGAATAAAACCGTTTGCCACGGAGACAGGGAGCGCACGGAGAACACCGAAACAGTTAACCAGTGGCCCTTCAACCACCCCTTTGCCTTGACTCTCCAGCCTTCTTTTTGATAAGACAAAAGTTCACGAGACTCCTTGGCTAGCGAAAGCGATGGAGAACTTTTTTCTCCTGCTCTTCCGTGTCTCCGTGGCAAAAGGCTTTTCTTTCCGGTGAAACGATGAATGAACTCGATGCAGCCAAGGTGGCGCGCCTGCGGCGGGCGCTCACGGCGGAAGCGGAGGAACTCTTCTCCATACTGATGGACGCCGACCACGACGTCCTGAAAAGCACGCTCAAGAACCCGCAGCTCACCGAGCAACACCTGCTGGCGCTCCTGAAGCGGCGCAACCTTCCCGATCCGCTCATCAAGGCCCTCCACAAGCTGCCGCTGGTCGGCCGCAGCCGCAGCCTTTTGATCGCCCTCGCCGGGCACCCCGATACGCCCCCAGCCGTCCTCTCCGCGATCCTGCCGCAGCTCTTACTCTTCGAACTGGTCAACCTGACCCAACTTCCGGGCACCCCAGCCGACTTGAAGCTCGCCGCCGAGCGGGCAGTCCTGAAACGGCTTCCCGAGGCCGAACTGGGTAACAAGATCGCCCTGGCCCGCCGCGGCTCACCGGCCATCCTGGAGGCGCTCCTGAAGACAGGGGAGCCCCGCCTGGTCGAGGCGGTCCTAGCCAACCCCAAGTTAAAGGAGTCCGGGGTGCATGCCTTCCTCACCGCCCCCGCCGCCACCGCCGAGACCATCTCCACCGTCGCCCGCCACCCACGCTGGGGGAGCCGCCCCAACCTCAGGTTCACCATGCTTCGCAACCCGAAGACACCGGCCGTATGGTTCGCCCTCTTCCTGCCGGAACTCCCCGATGCCGACCTGAGGGCGCTGCGCAGCTCTACATCGCTCACCAAGCGGCAGCTGGAGGCTGTCCGCGAGGAGTGCGACAGGCGCTTGGCGGGGCATTAAAACGAGCGACTCGGCAACATTCAAATTGACAATCACTTCATGAGCCCATAATATCTTTTGCCATTAAAGCAGCGCAGTCGGGAGCCAGAGCCCTCGGCAGCACAAACGGGGGTTATCATGGCGGCAGAGATTCTCTTCGTAGACGACGACCAGCTGATTCTGCGGTACTCACAAGACCTCTTCCACTCCATCGGCGTCACCATCCTCACCGCGCGAAACGCAGAAGATGCCCTGGAACTGTTCAACGGCCACGAGATAGCCGTGGTAGTCTCCGACAACCAGATGCCGGGCATGTCCGGCCTCGAGTTTCTCTCCAAACTGCGCAGCATCTCCCCCGACACCGTGAAGGTGCTGATCTCCGCCTATGTCGACCTGCCCACCGCGCTGGCCGCCATCAACACTTCGGAAGTTTTCCGCTATATCATCAAGCCGTGGAAGAATGAGGAAATCCTGGAGGTGGTCAAGGAGGGGCTGAAGCGCTACCGGATGATGCACGCCATGCGGCGCGAGGACGAGTCAGTGCTGCGTTCCCTGGCCCAGACCATCGAACTCAAGGATCCCAACACCAAGGGGCATTGCGACAGGGTAGCCGTCTATGCCTTGATGATAGCCGACGCCATGCGGCTCCCCAAGGAGACCCAGCGGCAGATCAAGTACGGCAGCTGGCTGCACGACTGCGGCAAGATCGGCGTCTCCGAGTTCATCCTGAACGGCCCGGGCGTGCTGTCCGACGACGAGTTCGAGACCATGAAGATGCACACCCACTGGGGGGCGGACCTGGCCGAGAAGGCCCACCTCTCGGAGATCGCCCGCAACATCATCAAGCACCATCACGAAAAGTACGACGGCACCGGCTATCCCAAGGGGCTCTCCGGCAGCAACATCCCGCTGGAGACCAGGATCGTCTCGATCGCCGACGTCTACGACGCGCTGACCATGGACCGCCCGTACCGCAAAGGATTTCCCCACGCCGAGGCAAGGAGGATGATCCGCGAGATGGGAGGCGAGTCGCTGGATCCCGAGATCGTCGAGATCTTCCTGGACGTGGTCCCGGATGGCCCGCTCCCCAGCAGCGACGACCTGCTCCCCCGTAACGACCTGGTGGCCGCCGAGAAGGAGGCGACCATCTCCTCCATGACCAACCCGCAGCAGACCGGCGTTAGCGCGGGAACCATCTCCTGACCACGAAAGAACCTGCTCCGGCAGCTTTGGCGGGAAAGACGTCCACAGGCTGCCGGCGCTTCATGAGGTGACGCAGCGTCTCTTTTATCTCCGAGACATGCACGCCGCTCTCCCCCCCGTTACATCCCATGGTGCTCTGGATGATGGAGCTGTCATCCAGCACGATCATCACATGCCCCTTCCAGACGATCAGGTCGAGCGGCCGCAGCCGTCGGGCGACCTGATCCGCCGAGAGCCCCGCCACCGGCACGGCTTTCCCGAAAGAGATGAGGGCTGAGGTGTTCCGGGGCGTGAAGCCGTCGGTCGCCTGGTAGAGAAGCCCCGAGCAATCGACCCCGGCTAGCGGGTCCCCCTGCGGATAGAGTTCCCTCAAAAGCGGCACACCGTCCTTGACGTTCCCCCCCCAGACGTAGGGCTTTCCCAGCGCCGACAACAGCCTCTGCTGCACTACCGGTAGTTCCGGCAAGGTCCGGGTCCGCTCGTGCGGCTCCCCCGCCAGCTCCTTGACGAAGCGGGAGTCAACGAAGTAGCCGGTCTTCGACGGGTAAGGATAATCCTGGCTGGTCACCTTGTAGACGGTGATGCCGTGGTCCTGCCGTTTCCCCTCGATCCGGAAGAGCGTGCCGGTAAGCGCGACGAACTCGACCGGACGCACCCCGACGCAGGGATCGAGCTTTAACCCGCCGGAGAAGAACTTGTGGAAGTCGGGAGTATTGAGGACAGGCGCCGGCGAGATGGCCGTTGCATAGCGGGGCGTGTCGTTGGCAAAGGCGAAGACGGGCGAAAAAAGGGAGAGTATGACGATGAAGAGCGTTTTTCTCATTGTGAACTCCTGCAACACCCCCTCCCCTGCCAGGGAAGAGCAGGGGTGAGGATGGGGTGCGTCACGGCGAGGAGGAGGCAGCGGAGGAGGTAAAGGCAGCCGGCAGCGGCAAAAGCTTGAGCTCTTTCCCGGTCAGCATCGGCAGCACCAGCCTGATCCCCTTCGGCTCGTTGCCGTTGCCGTGCACCAGGATGAAGCTCCCCTTGTGCGGCACTTCCCCTTTGGCAAGCCAGGCATCGGCGCCGATGGGGATCAGCGAGAGCTCACGCAGAAGCTGCATGGTTCTGGCATCCGAAACGAGCCCCGGATAGCGGAAGAACGGCGAAGGGACCAGGTCGTGGGCCAGAAGCTCACGTTCCTGTCCCAGCACCTCCTCGCGGAAGTCCGTCCCCGGCGTCAGCACGAAGTTCCGCTCCAGCGGAACCTTCGGCTCATAGCTATGGTGATAGGAATGGTTGACCCAGGTGATGGCAAGCTTCCCCGCCGCCACCTGCTTCTTCAGGTAGGCCAGCTCCTCGGGGTGCTTGATCAGCCAGATGCCGGTGATGCAGACGGCCACCGGCACCGGCCGCCCCTCACCGAGCGCCTGCGCAGCCTCGAACATCTGGTACTCGAAAGGACGCTTGGAGGGGCAGAGATCCACGGTGAGGAAGACGCCGTCGGCCGCCGATTCCGCCCTGGTAGCGCCGCCGTTTTGCAGCCGGTAGGGTGCACCCGTGTACTTCTCGAGAGCCTTCATGTATGGGGAGGCGTGAAGCTTGGCGCCGGATGACGCCGAAGCGGACCGGACCGCCGAGGCAGGCAGGTCCGAGGTCTTGAGGGAGGCGGGGTCAACCACCAGCAGGTGAGGGACGCCGTTGGAGTGAAAGCTCCTGATCGCCACCTTGAGTCCCCCCGCCGCGTCGGTCACCGGTTGCCGGATGACACGGTAGCCGGTGATCTCCGTCCCCCAACTGGGACCGGCAAGGAGAACCAGCAGCAGCGACAGCAGTGCAAAAGCAGCGAAGCGGCTCCCATCCCTTAACGGCTCGAACCAGCTCCCGTCCCTTAGCGGCTCGAACCGACTTCCATCCTCTAACGGCTCCAACCGGCTCCCATACTTTGACAACTTCATCAAGCTTCCCCCCTTTGATAACTTCATCCGGCTTCCCCCCTTTGACAAAGGGGGGCCAGGGGGGATTTGCCTTTCTTTTCCACAACCGCGAGCCTCTGCAAACGCCCCCTCCCCTTCGGGGAAAAGGACGCCCGGCATCTGCGTGGAAAATCCCCTCACCCCGCCCCTCTCCCGGAGGGAGAAGGAGGAGTCGGGACAAGTGGAGTCAAGGAGACCTGGGCGATGCAAAGGAGTACCCGGACGGCTCGCAAGCCGGCCGGGATTGTTCCGGAGGGAGAACAGGGGAAAACCGCTTTTCAGCATGGGGAGGGTTCCTTGCTGCTACACCAGCACCGAGGCGAGCGCCTCCTCGATCTTGTCGACGTCGACCTGGGTGTTGAAACAGGGACCGAAGGGACGGTCGTTCAGGACGCCGATGACCGGCAGGGGATAGCAGTCCTTGATGCCCGAGGTGAGGTCGCGCTCGCAGGCGACCGCCAGGACCAGCTTGGGGCGCTTCTCGATGATCACCTTGCGGGCCAGGGTGCCGCCGGTCGCCACCGAGATGTCCACGTTGAACTTCCTGCCGATGCGGGCAAGCCCCATGATGTCGCAGCGGCCGCATCCCACGCACTTGTTGATGTCGCCGGTCACCTTGATCTCGCAGTCGGAGAGCTGCAGGCAGTGCGGGAGCAGGATCAGGATGCGGTCCGGGTTGATCCGCAGCCGCTGCGAGATGACCAGCGAGTTGTTCATGGCCACGAAGGACTGGCGGATGGTGTCCTTGGAGATGCCGCACAGCCGCCCGATCTGCTCGATGAGCGGCAGCAGGAACTTGATGACCACACCGCGCATGAACTTGGTGAACAGGATGTCCTTGCCGAGGGCGGTGGTCAGAACCAGCAGCGCCGTCCCGAAGAGAGCGATGCCGGAGATGATGACGAAGAACATGCCGGTCCAGCGCGGCAGGTCGGGATGGATGTTGGCGAGACCCTTGGTGGGGATGTACCAGCCAAGGTAGATAAGCCCGACCACCAGGATGCAGGTGACCCCCATCAGGGCCACGAACAGCCTCTTCTTGGGCGGCTTGTGGTGTTCAGCGTTCTGCATCGAAATACTACCCCTTCTTGCCGAGGACCAGCCCCGGTTCCAGTCTGCAGCCGGCCAGGAACTCCGCGGCCGGCAGTCGTTTTTTGCCCTCAAGCTGCAGCTCGACGATCAGCACGCTGCCGTTGCCGCAGGCGATCTCGATGCCGTCGCGGGCAGCCTTCAGTACCTCCCCCGGAGCGCCGCTGCCCGAGGCGGTCTGCACGCGATACACCTTGAGGAGCTTGTCGTCCAGGTAACTGTAGGCTCCCGGCCAGGGAGTCATGCCGCGCACCAGGTTCTTCACGGTGGCGGCGTCCTTGCTCCAGTCGATCAGCCCGTCTTCCTTCTTGAGCATGGAGGCATAGCAGGTAAGGGTGTCGTCCTGCTTCTCCGGCACCAGCCTGCCAGCCGCCAGCTCGTCGAGGGTCTCCCCCAGAAGCTCGGCCCCGATCTGCGAGAGCCGGTCGTGCAGCGAGCTGGTGTCCTCGTCGGGATCGATGGGAGTGGAGCGCTTGAGCAGCATGTCGCCGGTATCGAGCCCCACATCCATCATCATGGTGGTGACGCCGGTCTCGCTCTCGCCGTTGATGATGCACCAGTTGAGCGGAGCCGCCCCGCGGTAGCGCGGCAGCAGGGAGGCGTGCACGTTGATGCAGCCATGCTTGGGGATGTCCAGCAGGGCCTTGGGGAGGATCTGGCCGAAGGCGACCACCACGATCAGATCGGGGTCGAGCGCCCTGATCTCCTCGATCGATTCCGGATGGCGCACCTTGAGCGGCTGGATGACCGGGATGCCATGCTCTTCGGCCAGCACCTTGACCGGCGGGGGGAGCATCTGCTGTCCCCTCCCCTTCGGGCGGTCCGGCTGGGTGACCACGGCCACCACCTTTTCCCCCCTCTCGATCAGCGTGCGCAACGTGGGACAGGCGAATTCGGGAGTTCCCATGAAGACGATGCGCATACCGGTCATTTATGAAGCTCCTTTGCCTCTTCCTGCGCACGCAGGTAACGCTTGCGGAAGATCCCCTTCTTCAGCGGGGAGAGGTGGTCTATGAAGAGAATGCCGTCCAGGTGGTCGATCTCGTGCTGGAAGGCGATGGCCAGGAGGTCATCGGCGCGGTAGGTGATTTCTTCCCCTTCCAGGTTGAGCGCCCTGACCACCACCCGGGCATGCCGGCGGACGTTGGCCGAGAACTTGGGAATTGAGAGGCACCCCTCCTCCTCGAAGGCCTCGCCTTCCCCGTGGACGATCTCCGGGTTGATGGCGACGATCAGTTCGGGGGAGTCCTCCTTGGTGGAGACGTCGATGACGATGACCCGCTGGTGCACCCCGATCTGGGGGGCGGCAAGGCCGACGCCGGGAGCGGCGTACATGGTCTCTGCCATGTCACGCACCAGCTCGCGCGTTTTGTCGGTGATGACCGTGACCGGATTGGAGCGTTTCTTAAGCTCCGGGTCCGGATAGGTAAGTATAGTGCGTACCATATATCCATCCTTTAGCTTGAGGCTATCGGGCCACTATACAGGACTTGGCGTCAAAAAATCAATTCATTCCTCTGGAAGATACCGGCTGCAGCATGCCTTGTAGGTCAGGAAGTTGCCTCATCCCGGGCGGCAACTGTCAAAGCTCTCCCTCGCCACCGGATCCAGGCCGGTGCAGTAAGGAGAAAAAACAGGAAACCGGGATAGGTAACAGTACCGACAATGTTTTTAAATTGAAGAATGCTCATCGATAGTGCTATGCCGCGCGCGTCTGCGCCTGTCCGGTTCAGCAATGGAAGTCGCACTCTGCTCCAGATGATGCCAAAGCATGATTCTTTACTGGACCTGATACTTCCTGCCCGCCTCGAAGTCGGATCAGGTACTGCTGCCGGGAACACTATGAGTATCAAATGAACAAAAATTGAGTTGCCCCTTTCATAATTCTCTATAGAATTCCATTCATCAAAAACCGCACTGTCCACCGCACAACCAGAGCAGCTCACCGGGTTGATCGGGGTGGCCCCGCCGCCGGTTTTGGCACAAGTAAGAGAAGGAGAACCCGCACATGTCGATGGCAAGAATACTCTTCCTGTGCCTCATACTAACGACCGTTCAGGCTGCCGCCGAGGAAGGCAAACGCTACGTCTGCACCGACAAAAAAGGGGACCGGCGTTTTACCGAGCAGTATGCGGGCGGCTGCCAGGAGATCCCGCTGGAGCCGGGGTGGAAGAACTTCGGCGTGACGCCATCGGTGATCGTCGACATAAAGCCTGGAGATGTCATTTCCGAACGGGATGGAATAACGGTCTGGATGAGGTTCTTCCTGGCCGAGGACGCAGACGACGTGAAAGGGAAGTGGGTGTACGACTACGTGGAGAGCCTCAACAAGTTTTACTGCGGCAAGCGGGAGACCACTCTCATCGAGGGGACCTACAAGTTCCAGGGCGAGACGGTCTATGTCAGGTCCCCCAAAGAATCAATTACCGAAACCGTGGATCCCGGAACGGTGAATGACAGTATCTACCGGGCTCTCTGCGAGGACGACCAGTAGAGGCCTCTGCTTCAGCAGCGGGGCGCCGGGCCGGTACAACTGCCGGCCTCGCCATGGAAAAAGGGACTGAACCAGATGCCGGCACACCACGATCAAAGTGAAAGACAGCCTCCCTTAAAGGTGCGTGAGGTCCAGGCAAAGAGTATCCTTTCCGCCTCCCAGATCTATCCCTACGTGATCAATCCCTACGTCGGCTGCCAGCATGCCTGCTCGTACTGCTATGCCAGGTACATGAAGAGGTTCACCGGGCACAGCGAGCCCTGGGGCAGCTTCGTCGACGTGAAGATCAACGCCGCGCAACTGCTCGGGAAGGAACTCGGGAAGAAAAAGAAGGCGACCGTCTGGATCAGCGGGGTGTGCGACCCCTATCAGCCCCTGGAGGCGAAATACCAGCTCACGAGACAGTGCCTGCAGCTGCTGATCGACAACGACTGGCCGGTAGTGGTGCAGACCCGCTCGCCACTGGTCCTCCGGGACCTGGACATACTCGGCAAAGGGAAGGAGGTCGAGGTCGGCTTTTCGGTCCCCACGGCGGACGACCGCATCAGGGAACTGTTCGAGCCGGGCGCCCCACCGATAGCGGCTCGCTTGCGGGCTCTCGCCGAGCTGCACGTCTCGCGGATCAGGACCTACGCCATGATCGCCCCGCTCCTGCCGGGGGCGGAGAACCTGGCGGAAATGCTGGCCGGCAGCGTCGACTATATCCTGGTGGACCGCATGAACTATCACTACGCCGACCACCTCTACCGCAAGTTTCACCTGGAGCAGCAACGCTCCGAAGCATACTTCGAGTGGGCGAGCGGGAAGATCAGCACGGATTGCGGGCGGCTGGGAATCAAGTGCACCATTGTCTGATAGAGTGCGCGTCGCCGCTTGGCAGGAACAAGAAGGCACAAGGCGCGCACCTCAATGTATGAAGGAAATAGCCGAACCTGCTCTCTTGTCCGCGGCTCGTTCAGTGCTATTGTTACCTTTGTTTTTATGACAGAGCCGGCAGTTGGCAGAGCGACCTGACAGAGAAAAACCCCCGCAGCAAGCAGCCGTGTTGACCTGCCGGCCCGGGTTCGCGAGGAGGAAGCCATGAATGCACTTTTCCGTGGGGTGGGCAGCTGCTTGGTTGTCGCCTTATGCGGCTGTTCTTTGGGGATTTCCCGCATCGGCTACAGCGTCGCAGAACCGCAGGTCACTGTTCCCCAGTGCAACGTCCCGATCAAGCTGAAGGCCCACTTCAAGGAGGGGGAGGTGAAGACCCTGGGCACGGTGATAGCACACGACCACTACCTGAGCGCCGAGGACTGCGACATCGAGTCCGTGCTGGACAAGATAAAACGCGACGCCTGCTACCTGGGAGCCGACCTCATCAACATCACCGAGGAGAAACAGCCCGACTACAACTGGTCGATATGCTACCGGGTAAACGCCGACTTCATCAAGCTGATCAACGCCAAGGACGCCAGGAACCTGGAGTCGGACCCGCAGTACGACTGGGGCAAGGTCAAAGAGGAGGGAGCACGCAGCAGGGAGAAGGGGAAGAACGCCTACTGGAAAGCGCTGGGGAGCGGGATCATCGGCGGCCTTCCCTGAGCCGTCCGCTCCCGCCGGGCGGTGGTGTGGCAGGGTACGATACGATTGACATCGCCCTATCACTGGGTTAGTATTGGGCGCAGTTCACATATAACTTAGATATACGATAATACTAAACCATCCGCGAGGATGGGACGGAAAGCCTACAGGGTCTCACCGAGACAGCCGGGTCGCCGAAATATCTGCCTGATATTTTGGCGGCCCGTCTTTTTTTTCTGGCAGCATCCCCTTCCTGACAGAAAATCAGACGATGTCGTCCATTGTTATCTCTGGAGGATGTCATGCCCATTATCGAATGGAACGTCACGCTGCTGCTCGGAATTCCCAAGATCGACAAGCACCACCAGCAACTGGTGCAGGTGCTTAACGATACCTACCATGGTTTCCGGGACGGCATCGAGATTACCCTGCCGGTAATGGAAGAGATAATCACCTCCTCCTCACGCAATTTCATCTTCGAAGAGGCGCTGATGGCGGAGACGCGCTATCCAAAGCTCGCCCAGCACAAAAACGAGCACGCCATCTTTAGCCGCAGGATCCAGGAACTGCAGAACAACCTCAGGCAGGACCGCAAGATCACCATCGAGCTGGTCTGGTTCCTGTGCAACTGGGTCTCCCACCACATCCGCGAAACCGACGCCGAGTTCGGCCGCTTCATGGACGGCGTGCGCATGCGCAAAAGAGCAGGGGAGGACCTCTGAAAAAGCGGCTTTCCGGCATCCCGGCTGGCGGGCTGACCGGCCAGGAGCCTGCGCCAACGCGCTAGCGGTCCGGCTGCAACAGCCCAGCTCCGCGCGGAGCGGCTCACGGCCCGGCTCTCCACCCCGCGGCAGCGATCCAAAAGCTGCGCTATCTCTTCCGCCTGCATCGGCATCCCCAGGTAATATCCCGTATCTCATAGCACCCGCTTTTGGCCAGCGACTTCAGCTGGGCCTCGTTTTCCACCCCCTTCGGCCAACCTAGTGGGCCGCGTCTCCCACCCTTTCAGTCAGTCTTACCATCCCTTCAGGCAGTCTTCCCATCCCTTCAGTCAGTCTTACGTCCCCTTCAGTGAGCATCCTCTCTTGCTGTACTCAGTGTCCGGGCCGCTGAAGCCTCGACTGAGCCTGATTGCAAAAGCATTGATTATGTTTATTCTAATTTGATTGCTTTCGGGGAGCATTCGGCAGCCAGGCCGGGAAAAGTTCCTGTTCCGCCTCCCCCAACCGGAGAAAACGGGAGGTCCCATGGGCAAGGAAGTGATCGACAGGTTGACCGTCACCAGGCGACCGCAGGGCATGCCGGTCATGTACCAGTCGTGGCGCAAGCTGCTGTTCATGCACTGGCCGCTGCCGCCGCAGGCGCTTCGCCCCTTCATCCCGCCGCCGCTGGAGATCGATACCTTCGACGGCCAGGCTTTCATCGCCATCGCCCCCTTCACGGTCCGCCAAGCCCGGCCGGTCTTCCTTCCCCCCATCCCCTGGCTTTCCGACTTCGACGAGGTGAACGTCCGCAGCTACGTCCAGTACCAAGGGGTGCCGGGGGTCTGGTTCTTCTCGCTGGACGCCAGCAGTTCGCTGGCTGTCCTGGGGGCGCGGCTCAGCTACCACCTCCCCTACTTCAGCGCGGCCACCCGCGTGCGGGAGGAGGGAGACCGGATCAGCTACCGGTTGCGCCGGCTGGGAGCCGGGCAGGCGCGCGCGGAGCTGGAGGCGGTCTGGCGGAAGGGGCCGCTGCTCGGCGAGGCGAAGGAGGGCTCCCTGGAGTTCTTCCTGGCGGAGCGCTACTGCCTGTACGCTGCGGACCGGGGGAGGCTTTACCGGGCACGCATCCATCACCATCCCTGGCAGCTGCAGGGGGCGGGGCTGGACAGCCTGCACTCCACCATGATCGAGGCGCAGGGGCTGCCGCGTGTGGCAGGCTCTCCCCTGCTGCATTACTGCGAACGGCAGGATACCGCCATCTGGCCGCTGCACAGGGCAGGTTGACCGGCAGCGGCAAAAGGAGCCGGAGCCCGGCCCGAGAAAGGCAACCGGCGAAGGAGACAGCGATGATAGTCAGGAAAAACGCCAAGGAGCTGAGTGTGACCGAAAGGGCAGCATTCGTGGACGCCGTGCTGCGCCTCAAGAGACAGCCGAGCCGGCTGCTGGAAAACGGAGTTCCGCGCCGCGTCCCGGCAGGCCAGCAAGCTCTTCCCTCTGCGGGAAGAGTTCAAAAGGGGTACCGAGATGTGAAATATTCCGTGATTTTAATATCACATAGGAATTTTTTGTTGCACAGAAGGCAGAAACCTGCTAAGTTGCCGATACGGTGGAATAGAACGAGCCGATCGCCGCCGGCAGGGAAGACGAAGTCGGGCGCGGTCCGATTACTTGGAGATATGGTAATGGCAGAGGAATATCAAGCGGAAACAGGAACGCGGATCAGGAAGGCCCGCCAATCGCTGGGGCTGACCCAGAAGCAGTTCGCCGCCTCGCTGGGGATCGTGCAGGGTTTCCTGAGCGGCATCGAGACCGGGCGCAAACGTCCCTCCGACACGCTGCTGATCGCCCTCTCCCATACCCACGGCATCAACGCCGACTGGCTCAAGGACGGCAGCGGGGAGCCTTTCAAGTCCCCTCCGGTGACCGGTTCCAGCATTGGCAGCCGGGCGCCGCTGCTGGAGGTGATCCCCGACCAGTTCCCGTACAACACCGGCGACATCCGCGGCTTCATCTCGGTTCCCAACCTCCCGCAGGGATGCTACGCCATCATCTGCTACGGCGACTTCATGGCCCCCACCATCAGGGACGGCGACATCGTGATCTTCAAGCCGGATGCGGAGCGCCGCAGCGGAGACATCATCCTGGTCAACAACAGGTGGGGTGAACCGATCCTGAGAAGGTACCGCCTCAAGAACGACGAGGTCTACCTGGCCCCCGACAACCCCGCCTATGCCCCCTTCCGGCCGGACAACGGCACCCGCACCATCGGCACCGTGGTCGAGGTGTGGCGCAAGGTCCGCATCTGAGCGGACAGAGCTGAACTAAAAAGGCCCCGGCAATCGCCGGGGCCTTTTTTCATTGTGAAGTGCCGGTAAGGGTACGATCTATCAGGAGATCTGCTGCCAGTAGTCGGAGCCGTTGGTCCTTTCGATTTCCTGCTGCACCGCCTCCTGCTGGTTGTTGGAAAGCAGGATGGTGGCAGTCTCCCGCATCCGGTGGGAAAGCCCTTCCTTCTTCTTGAAATCCTTGCCGATGGTGAACTGGTCATACTCCCCCCTGGCATTCCTCATCTTCACGAAGATCTGGGGGTTGCGCCCCAGGGAGTCCGCCTGCAGCGGCCTCACCAGGGCTTCGTACCCCTTCCACAGGGCGGCCGAGAGCTCCTCCACCACGTCTAGTTCGGGCACGATCACCCTCCAGTCGATGGCGGCTGTCATGATGATGCCGGGCGGCGGCTGAGCCACGAAGTAGTGCGCGCCGGGGGCCTGGTCGGCCAGAAACTTGAGGAAACGGCCGGAGGTAAGCGATTCGTCGACGTGCATCAAGCTCCCCTGCACCAGCATAAAAGCCTCCCGGTGAAGGCGGCTCACTGCGGCACGCGTGCCGGGGTCGCCTTCATCTGCTCATCGTGGATGATCCGCAGCGCATTGAATTCAAGGGAAAAGGCAAGCCGGCGCGGCAAACGGGACAAACGCGGCAAGCGAAGCTGCGGATATTAGACAAAGCTAAATTACTGCAATTAATTACAGACTGTCAAGCTTAGATTGGAGGGAGTGGTCGGGCGATCTCATGGGAAGGGGGGCGGCCGCCCCCGCTGTGGTGGGGCCTACTCTTTCTGCTGCAGTTCGCGCGCCTTCTGCTCGAGGCGGCGTCTGCGGCGTCCGCCCAGGAAGCTCTCCTCGATGACGATGGCGATGAACATGACGATGAACAGTGCGAAGATGATGCCGAGGATCTTGAAAAGGATCATGGTGGTGC
>DATFAB010000117.1:0-6854 GCA_035255025.1 Geomonas sp. | reverse complement strand
GTGAAGATAGATGAGACGGCCGGCGATGAAAAGTGCATAACAAATTGCGCGTGAAAAGTCAATCAGGGTTGCTATTGCTGGGAAATATCGGCGCCCTAAACTGGTATCCCGCGGCAGGCAGCCCAGTCCGGAAACAGGGGGCTCCCTCCCCCAGCAGACCTGGGTTCCCCCTTAGCTGCCCCTCCCCCTGCGGGAGAGGGGGACCTTCGGATGCGGGCCGGAGACGAGGATGAGGGCTATGGCGACCGGCGACCGGCGGGCATGAAAAAAGCCCCGCCTTTTCGGGCGGGGCTTTTCGAGGATCTAGGATGCCAGGTACTGGGCGATCTTGTCGGTGAGCGTGCCGTAGATCCTCCGGCACTCGGCCTCGTCGCGCTCCAGCAGGGTGACCCGGAAGCCGAGCAGGTTGGTGTTGAAGGAGGAGAGCGGCACCACACAGATGCCGGTGTGGGCCAGGATGTAGTAGACGAAGCGCTTGTCCGGGGCTACACCCGGGGCGTCCACGATCCCTTCCACCAGCGCGCGCACCTCGGCGTTGTCGATGGGGAGCGACTGGCTGTTGTTGAGCACCCCCTCCTTGAAGGGGACCGCCATGTAGAAGGCGCCGTTGGTGCGGTTCACAGCCAGCCCCGGGACCTGCTTCAGCGCGTCATAGGTGATGTTGCTCATCTTCTCGTAGCGGGCGATCCGCTCCTGGAGGTAGATCGGGTAGTTCGGGTGCTTCATGATGGCCGGCAGGCAGCGCTGCGGCAGGGTGGTCGAGCAGACCTCGTTCATCTTGGAGGAGAGGATCGAGTTGGTGAACTTCCTGAAGCGCGGGTCGCGGTCGGCGTTGTAGACCTCGATCCACCCGCAGCGGGAACCGGGCCACGGGAGTTCCTTGGAGATCCCCTTCATGGCGATGGCCGGCACCTCGCCGATCACGTCCGAGATGGGGACGGTCTTCTGGTCGTTGTAGACGATGTTGGAGTAGACCTCGTCGGCGATGATGAAGAGGTCATAGGTGCGGGCGATGTCCACGATCTTCTTGAGCACCTCCACCGGGTAGACCATGCCGGTCGGGTTGTCCGGGTTGATCAGCATGATGCCGCTGATCTGCGGGTTGTACTTGACGTGGCACTCGAGGTCCTCCATGTCGGGGTACCAGTTGTCCTCCGGCTTCAAGCGGTAGCAGACCGGGCTCGCGTTGGCGTGGGCCGCCTCGCCGATCGAGTGGGTGGTGTAGGTGGGGGAGGGCATCAGCACCCGGCTTTCGGGGCGGAGGTTGCCGTACACCTTGGCGATGGCGTCGCCCAGGCCGTTGAAGAAGATGATGTCGTCGGGGGTGATCTGCGCGCCGCCGCGCTTGTTGGTGATCTCGCAGAGGAACTCGCGGGTCTCCAGCACCCCGCGGGTCGGGCAGTAGGCGTAGGTTTCGTCCTCCATGGCGGCGTTGGCCACGATCTGCTTCATCCAGTCCGGGATGATCTCCCCCTTGACGATCGGGTCGCCGATGTTTTCCCAGTTGATCTTCACCCCGTGCCGCTGCACCTTCTCGGCCACCGTAACGATGTTCCTGATCTCGTAGGTCAATTCTCCCGCGCCGGGAGCGACAATCTCGTTGCGCATCTGTTTCCCCCTAAAAGCTGCTCAAGATAGATTTGCTGTCTGGAAATTTTCGGCCCTTGATACAAAAAGGCCGCAGGTATCCCCCACGGCCTTCGGTGAAATTTTTGTTTTTCCCAAATCAGCAGTGGCGGCTCTGTTAAGGTCTGGCCGCCGCTGCTGCAAGGTGGTCGAAGCCACCGGATGTAACGCTGTTAGTATACATGGCAGACTCGAATATCACGGAGGTGATTCGTTGTCAACGGTTTTCTGAGGAAAAGGACTCCTGCAGGGAGATGGTCAGCCGCCCGTCGGCGTCGCGCCACCTGACCCAGCCGGCCGGCGCTTCCAGCCGCGCCCAGTCGTCCTCGGTGGCCAGCACCCGCACCGCCTGGTCGCGGCTCACTCCCCCCCGCTCGGGCGCCTGGTCGTCCGGCGCGCTCCGCAGCGCGTAGAGCCCCTTCTTAAGCCCCGGCAGCACCCTGACCCGGCGCCCCGGCAGGAACTCCTCCCAGGAGAGGTAGCGCCAGGCGCGTCCCTGCTGGACCCATCCCTCGCGCCCCGCCTCGTCGTAGGAGAGCTGGGTCCAGCCACCTTTGCGCGCGGTCACCGCCACCAAGAGCTCGCCGGCACCGCCAGCCAGCCGGGGTAGCGAGGAGAGCTGCCGCTCCCCGATCCGGTCCAGCCCCGGCTCCCGGTAGAGGACCAGCGGCCCCCCTTCGGGGGGAAGGGGCTGTTCCAGCTCCAGGACCCCGCACCCCGACAGGGGGCGCGGCGCGGCAGGTGCCGCACCGGCAACTGCCCCGGCAGAGAGGAGCAGGGCGAGCAGAAAGGCAACGCCCCAGCGGCGGTTGAGGGAGGAAGAGGGAAATGGGGGCACAGGGGGGCAGTGTCTCCTATTGTGAGATTTCGCGGAGGCATCTTGAGAGCCGGCCCCCTCGGCCCTTTGGGAACCGGACTCCTTGCGGCGTCCCCTCTCCTTCAAGGGGAGGGACAGGGTGAGGATGGGGGTGGCCCCGCTCCGGTACCGCTCGGCCATCACGCGAAGAGCCCTTCCAGCCGCTTGAGGTACTCGGCCGCCTCGGGCGACCCCTCCTCCGGGGCGAAGGGCGCCTTTTCCTGTTCGGAGAGCGGCTGGTAGGGGCCGGACTTGGCCTCGAAGAAGATGGTGCCGCTCTCCAGGGAAACAGCGCCGTGCCACTGGCCGTGCGGGATATCCACCGCCACCAGGTCTCCAGCCTCCATGAGGGCGCTGCCGGTCACCTCTCCGGCGTCGTCGAAGGTGACGATCCCCAGCGCCCCCCGCACCAGCAGGAAGGTCTCGTCCTTCTCGGCGGGGAGGTGGCGGTGCGGCCTGATGTAGGAGCCGGGCTCGATGGCGTTGAAGAGCCGGTGGCAGGCGCTCTGGTCGCTTGGGTGCAGGTTGTAGTTTTTCCTGAGGCGCGGGTTGTCGCGGGCCTCCTGCGAGACCTGGTCCAGCACCTGCTTGCCGATCGCTTTCATGCCCGCCACCTCACATCTCGACCAGGGCGAACTCGTTGCCGTCCGGGTCGGCGACCACCGCCATCTTGCCCCAGGGGGTCTTCTCCAGCGGCTCGCTGAAGCGGACACCCTTCTCGGTGAGGCTCTGGCAGAGCTCTTCCAGCCCCTTCACGCTGAAGCTGATCCCGGTGTGGCGGCCGACCAGCTTCTGGGCCGCTTCGTGCATGGCCAGCGAGACGCCCAGGGTGGTCCCCTGGCCGGGGAGGAACTCCATCATGTATTCGGTCTCGCCACCGGGCTCCAGCCCCAGCCACTCCCGGTAGAAGAGCCGGGCCTTCGGGATGTCGCGTACGAACACCACTACGTTCTTAATTTTTTCTACCATGTGAACCGCCTTCGATGCTATGTTGTGACAGCGTTCTAATAGATAACAGAGTGGACCCCGGCTGGCAAGCGCTATTCGCGCGCACCGGGAGGCCAGCCAAGGGGGCTCAAGTGAAAGATGCGTTCTCGCCGCGGGAGGTCTACGTCGCCTCCTCCTTCATGGCGCCGGTAGGGCGCTACAACGGCAAGGAGCGGGAGGCGCTGAGCTTCCTGGAGATGGCCGAGAAGGCGGGGGAGGTCTTCGCGGGGAGCCGACTGAGGCGCTCCGATATCGGCGCGGTGGTGGTGGGCTGCCAGAACCCGGTCGCCTTTTCCGGGGTCGACAACACGGCGGCCAAGATCGCCGGCGTGCTGGGGATCTCCGGGGCCAAGTCGGTCTTGATCGACACCGCTTCCTCCTCGGGCGCCTCCGCCCTGGAATACGCCTACCTGCAGATCGCCTCCGGCCGCTGCGACCACGTGCTGGCCATCGGCATCCAGAAGATGAGCGACGTCTCCACCCTGCAGGCAACCCGCATCGTGGCGGGGGTGATCGACCGCGACGAGGCGGAGTACGGCCTCACCATGCCCGCCTGCGGAGCCCTGGTGGCGCGCTCGCTGGTCGAGCGGCTGAAGCTCTCCGACGAGGAGTGGACCGCCTTCTCGGCGCTGCTCACCCAGAGGGCCCACCGTTTCGCGGCCAGAAACCCCGACGCCCACCTGAACTTCGAGATCCCCCTCGACGAGTACTACCGCCAGATCGTGAGCGGCAAGAACTACCGCTACTGGTGGCCTTTGCGCTACCACGACTTCTGCCCCATGTCGGACGGGGTGGCCGCCGTGCTCCTCTCCGCCACCCCGCATGACGTGGTGGTGGCGGGGGTGGGGAGCGCCACCGACATCCCGACCATCGCCGACCGCCCCTATTTCCACAGTTTCCCGGCCACCGTGCGCGCGGCCGCCGAGGCCTACGCCATGGCGGGCATCAGGAACATCACCGATTTCGCCGGCAAGATCCACGTCAACATGCACGACCCCTTCAACGGCTTCGGCCCCATCAACATGGTGGACCTGGGCTTCGTCTCCAGGCGGCGCATCGTGCGGGGGCTTTTGGACGACGAGCTGACCGGCGAGAACGGAGCCTTCCCGACCAACGTCACCGGCGGCCTGAAGGGTCGTGGCCACCCGCTGGGGGCGACCGGCATGATCCAGATCGTGGAGAACCACCGGCTGATCACCGGCGGACGCTTCGAGATGGGGCTCGCCCACTCCATCGGCGGCCCGATCAACAACAACGTGGTCACCCTCCTGGAGCGCACCCGCCACTACCGCAACCGGGCCCGGCCCGCCATCTCCCCCTGGGGGCTGCCGCCGCTGGGCAAGATGAAGCCCAAGGAGGTCCGGGTGGGCGAGCTGTTTTCCGGCGAGACAGAGGTGGAAGGGCGCTTCGTGGCCGCCACTACCCGCTTCGACTACAAAAGCGGCGAACCGGAGGCGATCGTCATCATCGTCTCCTGCGAGCTGAACGGGGGGCGTTACTCCTTCCTGTTCGGCACCTCCGGCGAGCACCACGGCCAGGTGGCGGGGCTCCGCTCCGGCGACCGGGTCAGCCTGGAGCGCTCGGGCGAGCAGATCCTGGTCAACCGGATGCCGGTCAAGCGCTTCTACCAGAGGACGGTGGACGGCATGCTGGAACTGGCCGGGGCGGGGTGGAAGCGGCTGACCGGCAACGGCGCTGTTTCCCATTGACAGCACCGTTAATGCGGGTATATTAGCGCGCATTGCTGGCAACCCATCAGGAAGAGCACTCTATTGTCGTACGCTTTCATGAAAAGAGTGACCACCATCGCCTTCCCGGCGGCGCTGCTGGTGGCCACCTGGGCGGCGCTGCACAAGGTGCAGCTCCTCTCGGCCCCCCAGCGGGAGCTGGCCTTCTTCGCCCCCTGGCTCGCCCTTTCCGCCGGTCTGGTGCTGAGCCTCGCCTTCAACCGGGGGCGGGTGTTCTTCGCCCTCGCGGTCATCGGCCTTTTCTACCTGTTCGCCCGCTGCTACCCCCTTTCCGAGGCGTACCAGCCGCGCACCATCTACCTGTTCGACTCCCTGCTCATCCCCGGCAACCTGTTCCTGTTCTGCTTCATGCGCGAGCGCGGCGTCTTCACTCACTCGGGAAGGATGCGCCTGGGCTTTGTGGCGCTGCAGGTGCTGGTGGTCTTCTGGGTGGTCCGCTACCCGCAGGACTACAGCGCCATCCCCGAGCTGATCGCCCGGCCGCTCTTCGCGGGCCCCGCTCTTTGGCAGGGGATGACCATTCCGCAGCTGGGGCTGCTCTTTTTCGCCATCGGCGGTGGGCTCATCTCCATCCGGGTCCTGAAGAGGAAGAATCCGATCGACGTGGCCCTTTTGGGGACGCTGGTCGCGCTCGGCATCGTCTTGAACCGGATCGGCGACGACTTCGTCCCCCCCCTGTTCGTGACGGCGGCCGTGCTGCTTCTCACCATCGGCGTCCTGCAGGACTCCCACAGCATGGCCTTTTCCGACGACCTGACCGGGCTCCCCTCCCGCCGGGCCCTGAACGAGCAGGTGATGGGGCTCGGGCGGCGCTACGTGGTGGCCATGCTGGACGTGGATCATTTCAAGCGCTTCAACGACACCTACGGCCACGACGTCGGTGACCAGGTGCTCAGGATGGTGGGGGCGAAGATCGCCGCGGTGAAGGGAGGGGGAAAACCGTTTCGCTACGGCGGCGAGGAGTTCACCGTGATCTTTCCGCGCCGCAACCTCAAGGAGGTCACCCCGCACCTCGAGGAACTGCGCCAGGCGATCGGCAGTTACCAGCTCTGGATCAGGGGGAGCGACCGTCCCAAGGACGCCGAGGCCGGGAAGGCCAAGCGCGGAGGGACCGGCAGCGGCAAATCGGTGTCGGTTACCATCAGCATCGGCGTGGCCGCCTCCGGGGACAGCATGAACAGTCCCGCCGAAGTGATCAAGGCCGCCGACAAGGCGCTCTACCGGGCCAAACAGCGCGGGCGCAACCAGATCGCGACCTGAGCCGGCTGATCCGGCTGATCCGGCCTTTGCCCAGGCTGTGTCCAGGCTGAGCGCCCGCTCCCCCTTTTAACAAGCCGGGGAGCCAGCAGCCGATCCCTCTCGTCCGACAGTCCCCTCCCCCGAACGGGGGAGGAGCTCTTCCACCCCTTTATGAGGGCGGGGCGTCATCCCGAACGAAGTATTTTCCCGCTCCAACGGGAAAGCAGCACAACGAGCAGTTACTACTGTAGGAGAACGCACCACCATGATCCTTTTCAAGATCCTCGGCATCATCTTCGCACTGTTCATCGTCATGTTCATCGCCATCGTCATCGAGGAGAGCTTCCTGGGCGGACGCCGCAGACGCCGCCTCGAGCAGAAGGCGCGCGAACTGCAGC
>DATFAB010000116.1:0-18603 GCA_035255025.1 Geomonas sp. | reverse complement strand
CCCCCCTTTGACAAAGGGGGGCCGGGGGGATTTGCCTTTAACTTTGATTGGTTCCAGGTTCCAGCGTAACGCCAGGTTGGACAACGTCCCCGCTCCGGCCGCCTCCCCCGCGCCATCTTCCCTCACCCGGCCTCCGGCCACCCTCTCCCGGAGGGCGAGGGATTCTCAAACCTCCCCCCTTTGACAAAGGGGGGCCGGGGGGATTTGCCTTTGGCTTTGGATGTTTCAGCATCTCCGTCCGAACAGTGTCCCCCCGACCTTAGATAATCATTTTGACAAGATTAAAGAGATTGATTATCGTTGGTGACCCGGCAAGCAGGGCGCTCCGGTTGGTGCCGCACCCGGGCCAGGTATCGCCCTCATTGTTATGAATTTGAAGTCCTGAGGTATCCATGCCGTTTCGCTGGGACGCAAAAGAACACGTCGCTGAAGGGCGCTACTTTTTAAAGTGGCTCTTCATCGCATCACCCGTGGCCGTCGCCATCGGGGCCGCCTGCGCCCTGTTCCTGTGGAGCCTGGAGGAGGTCACCCGCTTCCGGCTGGACAATCCCAACCTGCTTTTCTTTCTCCCGGTCGCCGGCGTCCTCATGGCCGCCCTCTACGGCCGCTACGGCAAATCAGCCGAAGGCGGCAACAACCTGATCATGGAGCAGATCCACCAGCCGGGCGGCGGAGTGCCGCGCCGGATGGCGCCCCTGATCCTGGTCACCACCTTGATCACCCACCTCTTCGGCGGCTCGGCCGGCCGGGAAGGGACCGCCGTGCAGATGGGGGGCAGCATCGCCAGCGCCTTTGCCCGCTGGTTCCACCTCGACGACCACGACGTTCGCATCCTTCTCATCGCCGGTATCGCGGCCGGCTTCGGCGCAGTGTTCGGCACCCCCCTTGCCGGGGCGGTCTTTGCCATGGAGGTACTGATCGTCGGGCGCATGAGTTACGAAGCCCTGATCCCCGGCCTGATCGCCGGCATCGTCGCCGACCAAACCTGCAGCATGCTCGGCATCCGTCACACCGCCTACCAGATCACCACTGTCTTCCGGAGTGCTGCCGGAGCCGCCCCCGCGGGTCACCTCGATCCGCTGCTGCTCGCCAAGGTGGCGCTGGCTGCGGTAGCCTTCGGCCTGGCCAGCGTGCTGTTCGCCGAACTGCAGCACAGCATCAGCCAGTTGTTCAAGACCTTCGTGCGCAGGCCGCTGCTTCGTCCCGCCATCGGCGGCTGCCTGGTCATCGCCCTCGTCTACCTGTTAGGCACCCGCGACTACCTTGGTCTCGGTGTAACCTCCAATGACCCGCACGCCGTCACCATCCTCTCCTGCTTCCAGCCCGGCGGCGCCACCGACTGGAGCTGGTGGTGGAAGATCCTCTTCACCGCAATCACCCTGGGCGTCGGCTTCAAGGGAGGGGAAGTTACCCCCCTTTTCTTCATCGGGGCGGCCCTGGGCAACGTCTGCGCACGGGTGCTGGAGGCCACCGCCCATACCGACCTCTTCGCCGGCCTCGGGTTCGTAGCCGTCTTTGCCGGAGCGACCAATGCGCCGCTGGCCTGCACCATCATGGGGGTCGAGCTGTTCGGCGCCGATGCCATCGTCTACATCGCGGTTGCCTGCTACCTCGCCTACCTGTTCAGCGGTCATACCGGCATCTATCTTTCCCAGCGGATTGCGGTACCCAAAACGGAAGGCACCCCGCTGCCGCAGGGAGTCTCACTCCGGTACACCCGCGAGCACGCGCCCAGCCTGGCCGAACGGTTCTTCAATGTGCTGAGGACTCCGCCGGCGACCTTCGAGGACCTCCCGCAAGGCCAGCATCAGCCCGAACCAGACGAGCCCCGAAATAGCACCCAACCACAACGGTAGACACTGACCGTACGATAACGCTGCCCGGCGGGTCAATGGCTGACCCGTTGAGAGGGTTGCGGGTGCGATTTCAACGGGAGGGGGAGAAACAGTGAGTTTAGAAGAGCCTCACGGAAATGTGGACCCGAAAAAAAGATAGGTTACGGTGAAGATGAGTCTTAGCGGGGGCGGCATTGACGGAATCTGCCGAGAAAAGTCGTGAAGTGAGAGATACTAGTAGCTCACAAGAGGTATACGCGTCAGGAATAAAAATAACTCCGTCGAGTCACCCAAAAACCTATCGAAGCTATCTGGCGCTCTTAGGCCTCATGGCGGTTACTTATTTCGGACTTTTCATCTGGTTCGCCATACAGCACTGAAACATAAGCCTATCAAGGTCACTAGACCTGGCCGATATAGCCCTCAGGTCAGCGCCCACGGCCTGCCTGACGGCGATCTAAGGGCTGGGAGGTGGGCGGGAGGAATGGCCAGCCGGGCTGGCCATTCCAGCAACGTCATTGATAGACGACCTGCAAGAGCGGAGCGCGGCTTGCGGTCGCTTCCTCGATCTCGAAGCGCCCAGCGGTTACCGGGCCGAGGTCTTCCAGGATGCGGACCTGAAAATCGGGGAGACCAAGCCGCTGCGCCTGCACCATCAGCGAGGTTACGTCGATGCGGACGTTGTGGTTGACGTCGCCTGGCAGGATGAAGGTGCTAATGGAGGCCAGCGGGGGCTGCAGGGTCCGGTCGTAATCCGAGGCGAGCAGGGTCTGGGGCGGAAACGATACCAGCTCGATGCGGACCGGGATGGAGGAGGCGGTCGATTGGTAGCTGTCTATGAAGATGTCGAGGGTGGCTGAGTCGATGATGGCGCTGCCGGGGACGCCGCCAGCCCCGGTGAGAGGTATGTCAAGAAAGGCCCGGAATTCCGAACCGGTAATGTCGTCAATACCGGCAAAGACGCTGGGCAGCCCTCCCTGGCTGACATGAAATACTCCGCCGCTGTCCAGTTCAATGTCGCCATCGTTGGCGTGGGAGCTTACAATCTGCGTTGTGAAGAAGACTGGGGCAGGCGGGCTGCCGCCTCCTCCGCAACCGCATACGATCAGCAAAAGAGTGATGGCCAGCGCAGCACAAAGCTTTCTTCTCATAGACGTTTCTCCTCGTTTCGTTTTTTACCCCCCGTAGAGTCTAGCAACAGGGTTGGTGCAGTCAAACCGCTGCGGCTTGGTAGCCAGGAGGCGTTACTCTGTTGGCGGACAGTAGAAACTACGGCAGGACGAGGGGATGTTGGTAAGATATAGTATGCATTCCGAGCTGCGCAGGAGGTAACTATGTGGATACAGAGATTGATCTGGTTTTTAGACCGGATGATATTCTACATGCTGATATTGCCGCTTGCGGTCGCCGTGGTCTATACCCTCGCCAACGACCTCTGGATAGCCGCACTCATTTTCTCCGTCCTGTTTTACCTCGTCTTGTACCACGGGCTGATCCGTATCAGGATTCGCCCCAATTCGGTGGTACTACGCAATGACAAGGTCGTCTTCTTCATCCCCGGCAGAGAGGTCCGAAACAGGTTCGATTTCGTGTCGCGAAAGCAGAAAATCGTGGAACTGCCCAGCTACGCTATCCTTGACCGGCCATTCAAGATCGAGATGTTTTCCGCAGATGCAAACGGTGGAGTGAACGCCTGCCGCCTGTCTCTAAAGCTCGGTTACCTCATGGAGTTGACGGGTTGGCAGCGGGCCTATGATAGCTACATCCGCCACCAAGACCGCCTGCCACTGGAAGTGAAGCGGCAGCTCTTCAAGAGCGCAAGCCAGGTTGTCTGGCTGGCTCCCGCGCCCGAGGCAGAGAACATCAACGAGTTTTTAGCCCCCATTGTTCCAGAACTGAACCAGGGGCTCGAGAATTTCGGATTGAAGATCGAAGAAACGACGTGCACGTTCAGTGCAGGCCCAAGGCTCGCCCGAATTCTAGCAGAAGAGCAGGAGATCGTTGAAAGGGTCGTAGCGTGACCGGCGCGCTTGCCTAGCTAAAAATGCAACTGCCTGCAGGCCGGCAAACCTATATATGTGGCATATCTCATAAGATGACATTTGGGCGTGAAACCCACTCGCCCCGCCGCCCCGATGCCCGTCCTGCACAACCAGCCAAATGACTCCCCCGCCAATCATTGCTCGAACCACCAGATATCACTCCGTTGCCCACTCAATTCCCCTAGTCGCTGCACCGGCTGATGACGAATTTCATGCTTCCTGCGATAGCGCCGGTAAAGGCTAGCAATATCAATATCTTTTAATAAAATTACACTTGCCATTTCGATACATTTCGTTTACAGAATGTGGACCGCCGGCGCATCAGTGCAGCGCGGATTTCCTTGGAAGGAGGGTTGAAGCACGATGAAGGCACGCACATGGGCAAAGTTGATTTTAATGGTTTTGAGCATCGCCGTATTTGCAGCCTGCAGTTCCGGGGGCGGCAGCATCGGTGGAGGACCGGTTGTCTCCAACAAGATGGCGGTCAGCGGGGTGGTCTCCTTCCCTGCTTCAACCGACATGGTCGGGGCCAAACGTGCCAGGACGACCATCGTCGACACCAGCATAACGGTCGAGGCCTACACCCTGGACGGCGTGCTGGTAGCCTCGGTACACCCCAGCTATAACGACGCCACCAGGATCTACTCCTATTCCATCCAGGACCTTCCCCCCAACGCCGACTACATCCTCAAGGTCAAGAAGGGAAGCCAGGTCCTGTTAAAAAAGCTGATCGGCAAGGCCCAGGCCGCCGCCGGCATCCTTTCAGGCCAGACCATCGATGCGGTTTCCACTACGGCCGTCATGATCGCTTCCCAAAAGGTATCGACGGCCAACAGCCTCACCATCATCCTGGGTGACGCCCTTCCCACCGGGACCACGCTGGCATCCCTGTCGGCCGCAATCGACGCCTCCATCAAGCCGGCACTCCTGGAGCAGACCATCACGGCAGCGGTGGCGGGGAGCAGCTCCAACGTTACCAGCAGCACCGCCGGCTTCGCGAACCTGTTGAACCTGGTGATCGGCGCAGTGATCGAGAACAAGGATCCGGCCGCCGTACTTGCCGGCCACGAAACCCTGACCGGCGGAGTCCCCATCTTCGTGGTCTCCGGCAACACGGTCACCCCGCCCTCCACCGACCCCTCGACCTGGCAGGTACCGTCCTATTCCGAGATCGTCATTATCCTCACCGACTCGGCCCAGGGATACACACCGCCTACCAATACCGCCAAGGCCTACGACGACCTGGCGGCCCAGTACCTTGCGGCGCAGGACATCGCCAATGCCAACCTGAACTACGAGAAGGCGCTCTCCATCGATCCCAACGACAAGGAGGCCAACTTCGGCGGCGCCATCACCAGCGGCATCATGCTCATCCAGGATGCGGACGTGACCACCGTGGTGAACAAGTGGGGCGTGGTGCTCCCCACCGCCAGCCAGGTCGTGCAGGGTGCCAGCCCCATCAAGGTCCCCTTCGCTAACATGACCTCCCTCCCGGTGAGCAGCAACGTAGCACTCAGGGCGGCCAAGTCCACGGTCCAGGGCTCCAGCGAAGGGAGCAACGCGCAGAAGGCGCTGTACGCATTCAAACTCCTGCGGAGCAAGCTGCCGCAGCAGAAGACCGGCCTTATCCCGCTGGCCAAGCAGTACGCCATGGCCCCGGCCAGCGCTCCGACCGTGAGCGAGATGCAGGCGGTGATCGACAACGTCATCATCCCGAGGATCAACACCATCCTGGCCCGCCTGGCCAAGATCGAGGGACAGGGCTACAGCTTCACGGTTACCGCCGCCATGCAGGGCAACCCGCTGTACGGAACCCCGGTGGTGCTGAGCGATCCGGAATTCTACACCCTGGACGCCGCCCTCAACCTGTTCCAGACCCTGTTCAGGGTCGCCACCAGCTACAATTTCGATCTCCCCAGCGGCTACACCTACGACACCATCAGCCAGGATCCGCTGGCCATGGTCAACGATCCCAGCGTCTTCACGCTGAAAAGCAATGGCGCCGCCAAGATGAACGCCGCCCTCCTGAACGCCAGGGCCGCCATCGCCAAGGCTGGCAACGCCTATGACGCGGTCAAGAGCCGTCCGGCCGGGGTCGGTGCCTTCGACATCAGCAACTGGAGCGCAGCCGACCGCACCGACTTCACCAACGCGCTCAGCCAGCTCAGCGCAGGGCTGGCCGGCCCGGTCAACCTGAACATCGGCAACCGCTCGGTGACCATCGACGCCACCAAGCTGTTCACCAACCCGCTCACCCGGAACAACCTGCCGACCTTCCGCTACGACGTGCCGCGCGACGCCGCCCTTTCCGCCAAGTACGGCAAGCCGGTCGCCGCAGAGAAGAGCTACCAGGTCCAGGTCTATTATCCGGGCGGACCGGTGATGCAGACCGTCACCTACCCGGTCGGCTGCGACCTCGTTGCCAGCTCCGATCTCCCCGACTACACGCTGAACGGCATCCTCCCCGGCAACGGCGCAGGCAACAACGTGGCAGGCTTCAACGCCATTTTGCCGGTGGTGGACGGCAAGGTGATCAGCGGCACCCTGGCTCCCGCCATGTCAGGCTACACCACCGATGGCACCTTCATCTATTACCTGGGGTATTCCAACCCGGCCTACGCCCTCAACAAACTCGATCCGGCGACCGGCACCACCAGCAAAGTCGCCGACGTGAACCTGAGCAACGGCAATCCCAACTCGTACCCTATCTTCAACAGCACCATTATCCTTAACGGATCGTTCTACACCGTCATGAACACCTGGAATTCGACCAGCCAGGTCTACGAAGCCGCCCTTTACAAGGTGGACAGCACTACCACGCCCTGGACGGTGTCTACGGCCCCGACCGCTCCGCTCAGCAGCTCCAACAATACCTGGGTCACCGCCGTCGCGGTCTCCGGCAGCGACGTCTACTACATCCTCAATACCTTTGACCTGATGACCTACAGCAACCGCTCCGACTTCTACAAGATGAGCGGGGTTGCCGCCGGATCGCCCGCCTCCACGCTCCTGTTCAGCAGCTCCGCCGACTCCTCCTACATGAAGCTGGCGGTCAGCGGCAACTACCTCTTCACCAACTCCGACAATACAGGACTCGTGAAGTGGGATCTGACCGGCAACACGGTGGCCTCCTATGCGACCACCGGGCTCGACTGGAGCGTGCTGATGGGAAGCAACTTCTACGGCGTCAACGACTCCAAGGTGATCGAATACGGAGCCGTTCCTGCCGGGGGAGCGCAGCAGCTGGCGACCCTTTTGCGCAGGCTGTTCTAGCAGTCCGGCATCACTGTTACCGGGGGCGGCCCACGCGGCCGCCCCCCTTTTCAAGGCCACCGGGGAGATCCAGGATAACCACCCTTCCCTCAATTCCCCGGTCACTTTTCAGCCTCCGCAACACTCGGAAACAACGTGCACAGTAACACCGATTACCGTTTTTCATTGCCAGCAGAACGAGTACCGCTGCTCGTCGTCACCCTCTTTTTGCTCCTGTTCCTGCTTCCTACCCCGGTCCTCGCCATCAGCGACCTGCTGGTCGGCGCCTTCATCGACGACGGCGTCTCCGCCCTCGCGCGCGGCGGCCTGGAAGAACTCCCCCGCCGCCAGCAGACGCTTGATTTCAACGCTCCCTTATTCCTGAACTCCGACGGGAAATTCCGGATCGAAACCGGCTACGAACACCAGCGGACCGTGCGCATCTACAGCGGCCGCTGGGCCGGGACCCACGCCTGGTCCGATCGCCTGGAAAGCGCGGCCGCCGCCCCCTTCTCGCTTTTCGACGGCAGGCTGAAAGGAAGTGCTGCCGCCGGCTACGGATGGCGGTCGCTGGACGCGCTGGGCGAGAACGACGGCGAGCGGCTGAAGATCACCGACCAGGTCAACCTGGAGAGCTGGAAAGGAGGGCTCTACCTCCAGGCGGTCGACCGGCTCTTCCTCGGGGTCTCGCTCATCTCGGACAACCTGCGCCAGGGGCTGCAGGTGCCGGTGGAGGCGGAGGTTGCCCCCCTTTCCTTCCTGAGGGTCGGCTACAAGCACTCCTACCTCGACAACCTGGTGGCAAATTTCAACGCAGTGCTGGATACCGACAGCGCCAGCCTCACCATCAAGGACCTGGAAGAGATCAACGAACTGTACCTGGTGGTCGACTACCCGGAAGTGATCTACCTCAGGTTCGCCAACGAACTGAAGGAGAGTGCCAACCGGAGGGTGGAAGGAAAGCTGTACCTGCCGTGGTCACTGTACCTGACCGGCGACTACGCAAGGCGCGACTATGCCGGCATCGACGAGGAGATCACCGTCAACGGCAGCGCGGGCGGGAAGGTGGAAGGGAATTTTTTCAGGAAGGAGTACCGGGTCGGAACAGGCGCGGTACTGGGTGAGCGGTGGACGGTGGAGGCCAACTACCGGCACCAGGACTTCTCCTCGGAAGGGGGAGGTGTCGCCTCATCCCGGGCAGTGACGAGCTTCTGGCCGTCGCTGCTGCTGGGCAATTACAACTACCTCTACTTTGCGGAGCTGAGCGGCGACCAGTACCACCTGGGGGGAGAGTACCGGGGGGAGCGCTTTTCCTTCGGCCTCGGGATGCAGTACCTCGACCTAAAACCGCAGGCAAACCTCGACTACTGGCGCAGCGTGCTCTTCGGGCTGGGCAAAACCGGCGCCGGCAACCTGGACCTCACCTTCGACCGGGTCCAGATGCTGTTCTTTTCCCTCGGGCTCGGCTACCGCTGGAAAAACACCGAACTCAGGTATGCCTTCGGCCAGTTCGTCCCCATCTCCCTCCACGACACCTCGAAAAGCGCGACCGTGGCAACCGGAAGTGGTGGTACAGGGAGCGCAGGCGGAGGGACCGGGGGGGGCGGCGGAGGGTTCTTTTCCAGCGTCGGGGACAAGTTCACCCACAATCCGGGCGGCAACATCCAGCGTGTCCTGCTGACCATAACCTTCTAAACGAAAAAAGCCCCGCCTGGCAGCAAACCTGGCAGGGCGATTGTCACGCCTGAAGAAGGGGGCTGCTAACCCTGAAAATGCTGCAGCATCCCGGCAGTCCGCTCCACGTCGGCCATATCCTTGAACTCGCGGTAACCGTCGATGCCATCGGCATCGAGCCCCCGGTAGTAGCGCGGTCTCTTCGCCTTGAGTCCGCCGATCAGCTTGCCGGAGGCGTAATCGGCGCTCTGGAGGTCGCGGGCGGTGAACTGCAACTCCAGCACGATGCTGAAGCCGAGCTGGAACAGCCTTTTCAGCGGCTCCCCCTTGACCAGGGCCGCCGCCTGCTGCTCGTCCCCTGCCGTGAGCTTCTCCAGGGCGATGTTGAGGTAGCCGCAGACCCGGTCCAGGATGCCGACCATCGACTCGGGCTCTTTCAGTGCGTTCCCCTCCGCCACCAGCGCGCTGTTCACCAGGTAGTTCAGCTCCTGCAGGAGCGTGGGAGAATCGGCCAGCGCGAGGGCGCGGAACAAGAGGGTTTCTTCCCGCTGCTGGATCGGCACCAGGCTCCCCCCGTCACCCGCCGGCGCCAGTTCCTTGCCGCCCAAGAGCTCGAAGCTTTCCGGATTCACCCGCGCATAGATGGAGACGGCCTCCTCCAGGGGAGGAAAGCCGAGGTCTTCCAGCCGTCCGGTCCGAAACCTCAGGCACTGCTCCTCCATCTCCACGTCGACATCGCCCTTGATCCCTTCCATGAGCGTCGTGTACAACTCGTTGTCCAGCTTCATCAGCATGGAGACGAAGGAACCGATCAGCTGGCTGTGCTTGGGGTCCTTGAAGGTCAGCATGAAGACGCCGTCGAAGGTGTGGTCGTATTCGGCCAGGCGCTCCTCGTCGTTGGACTGGTCGCCAATGCCGCCGCCCACCACCAGCTCGCGGCTCAGGAAGAGCTGCAGGAACTCGTGGTCGAGGTGCTTCAAGAGCTCATGTACCCGGGGCTCGCCCCCTTCCATGAAATGGGCAAGCCAGTGGCAGGCTTTCTCCTGGGAAAAGCTCCACCCCTCCCAAAGCTCCATATCCATGATGAAGACGCACTGCTCCGCCGAGGCAAGCTGCAGCAGCTCCAGGGCATCGTTTTCCCCCACTTCCTTCATCAGCCAGAAAAATTCCTGCGGCTCCAGCGAGGCGGTAACCCTCTTGCCATCCGGGTCGGCGATCAGCAGGTCCATCTTCTCCTTGGCAGGCCTTTGCCTTAGATAGTTCCGTTTCTCAGCAAGGCTCAGCGACTGGAAGGCGCGCGGGGACAGTATCTCCAGGGTGTTATCGTTCTTTTCTGCGATGGACAATTCTCTAACTCCTTTTCAAAAACTGCCCCCACGGGGGCAGAAGGCTAAACCTGGCGAAATGGCAATACTTCAGGGATCTTCGCCACGCTAAGCGGCAAAGCTCCTCCTTTCAAGTAATGAAAACGCCCTCCCCCTCAAGAGAAGGGAGAGGATGGCAATGGGTTTACCAGGCCGGACTAAAGCGGCTTGTAAAATGGCTTCCGACGGGACCGGCGCGGTACGTGATGCCTGGCCGGCTGGGGTGAATCAGGATCGCTTGAGGGCTTTTTTATAGCCGCAACTTCTGTGCAGCCACTTCAGATCCTTGACCAGCTCCGGAGTCAGCTTGACGCACTCGGGGTTGACCTTGAAGCGCTTGTCGTAGACCTTGCAGCGGCGGGTGGTGATATCGAGATAGCGGCAGGGGGTCGAGGTGAAGAGAATCCTGCCATCCTCGTCCTCGATCTTTTCGAAACAGCATAGCCCGCACTGCTCGCAAAGAGACTCCCATTGATCCATGTCGCAGGTTCCGTCTGTCATTACCCGTTATTCCCCCGCGCTGAGAGGAACATCGATGGTTCCGTTCTTGCCGGAGACCCTGACCTTGTCCTCGAATATCTGCTCGACCCGGTAGCCATCGACCGTGCCGCCGTGGGAGACCATGTGGCCGTTCACGATGGCAGCACTGGAGTGGCTGTCGTTTTGCCAGGCAATGCCGGTCACCCTGATTTCGGGGCGGCTCTTCGTTTGGGCAACCTGGACTGGCGGGGCGGCCTTGACCGGGGCCGGTTGGGGCGGCGTAGCCTGGACAACCGCAGGACGCGCGGCCGGAGGAGCCGCTGCCGGCTGAGGCAGACTGGCTCGTACCGGCTTGGCAGCCACGGCTTGAGCGCTCCGCACGGGAGCGACCAGCACCACTTTGGCAGCCTTGGCAGAAGCAGTATGCACAGCGGCCGGGCTCTTGGCCACCGTGTGCTGAACTGCCTGCCCCTTCTTGGCCGTCGCTTTGACGGAAGAGGCCGACTTTGCCGCAGTGGCCACCTTGTTCTTTTTGGCTGCGGCAGCGGATGCGGTTTTGGCGGCAGCAGCAGGAGCGTGCTGGGATGAAACCACCGGAGCAGGGTGAGCGGAAGCCGCCGAAACGGAGTTGCCACTCTTCACCGGGGCAGGGCTGGCGGAAGCGGCAGCGGCCACCTTGGCAGCAGGAACCGCCTGGGTTACGGCGACAGGGGCCGGCGTCGCGGCCGGCACTGCGCGGGAAACGGTGGCGGCAGCCATGGGCGCAGCGGAGGCGGCGGGCTGTCCCTGGGCGCTCGCCGCAAGCTCGGGATGGGCGGTGGAAGCGGCTTTTTTACTGAAGCCACCCATGGCTGCGAAGGTGATCAGGCTGGCAACCACGGCCCCGCCAAGAACGCCGGCAGGCATGACCCACGCGGGACGACGCTGCCGGGACTTGGACAAGCCGCTCGGCCCGCTGGAGCGCCGTGCGTTTTGCGATTGCTCTACCTTTTCCAGAGCCTTGAGTATCGAACTCATACAGTTCCTCGTCTGTTCAGCTAAAAAGTGCCGATCCTAAACAGATCTGCCGGTGACGGTCAGTTCTCCCCTCCCCCTTCAGGGAAAGGCGGGGTGGCGATGGGGTGCAGGCCGCTAGCGCGGCAGGAACCTCGCCAGACGCGAGAAAAACGCCATGCCTCTACCGTAGGGAGTCCGTCCCGCCACCTCCGAGATAGCCTGGGCAGCGATGGCGCCGGAAATCAGGCGGGTCTCCTCGGTGAAGCCGATCAGCAAGGCCCGGTCGCAGACCACGTTGATGAGCCTGGGGACGCCGCCGGAGAAGCGGTAGATCCTCTTCAGGGCAGGCTTGGAGAACTCGGCCGCCCTGAACCGGCCGGCCAGCTCCATCCTGTGGTCGATGTAGCGCCCCATGCTTTCGAAGTCCATGGGCAACAGGTGGCAGCGGACGGTAATGCGCTGGTTCAGCTGCCGCAACTCCTCCTTTGCCAGCAGGGTGAGCAGTTCGGGCTGCCCCGAGAGCACGATCTGGATCAGCTTGTCGGTCTCGGTCTCCAGGTTGGAGATCAGCCTGATCTGCTCCAGCACGTCGGGCGCCAGGTTCTGCGCCTCGTCCATGACCAGCACCACGCTGCGGCCGGCGACCTTTTGCTCAAGCAGGAAGGCGTTCAGCGCCTGCAACAGGTCCACCCGGCTGTCGGACTCGCAGGCGATACCGAATTCCCGGTTGATGCTGCGCAGCAGTTCCAGCGAGGAGAGGCACGGGTTGAAGATCAGCGCCGTGCGGTGCCCCTCGGAATCCAGGCGGTTCAGGAAGGTGCGCAGCAGCGTGGTCTTGCCGGTACCGACCTCGCCGGTGATCTCCACGAAGCCGGCCCGGCTTTCGACCGCGTACAAGAGGTGCGCGAAGGCGTCCCGATGCTGGTCGCTCATGAACAAAAAGCGCGGGTTGGGCGTGATGGTGAAGGGGCGTTCTCGGAATCCGAAAAATGTACAGTACATAGCGGATGCGTTCCCTTGACGGACTGCCGTTAGTTGAGCGGAGAATATAGCGCGAATCCAGGCAGAAATAAAGGGAAAGCTCACGCAACGGAGCAAGAACGCACAGGGGACGGTGAAAGGAGAGTCGGCAGGGAGAGATCCCCTCCCCTTCAAGGGGAGGGACATGGTGAGGATGGGGTTGGCGCTAAGGGGCGGGGGCTAGATCTTTTTGGCCTGGACGTGGAAGCTCATCCTGGCCCCGGTTACCCTGCTGAGACCGGTGTAAAGAAAGATGGCTGCCCAGATACCCTGCATCATGAGCAGCGGCACCGGGTTCCAGATGCCCTCTATGCCTGCGGGAAGGTTGACGACTGCCGTCTCTGCACTGAAATGGCGAACCGTCCATATTCCGTATGCCACCGCCACAACCCCCATGCTCTGATAGGCTGAGAATTTCCCTGCCCCGCGATAATCGTCGCGCAGAAATTCGGAGCAGACCCGCCAGAGTTGGGTGACGGTCAGGGCGGTGAGAAAAGCGGCTCCAAAGGCGGCATGAAGGAACAGCCAACTGGAGACGATACCGGTCACCGTGTAAAGGAGGTAAGTCATCCCCTGCACCGGCATGACCGCCACTCCGTCCAGTCCCGATGCGTAGGCGATCTTCTTGGTCTTGCCGGTAAAGACCAGGGCAAAGGGGGAGGCCAGGCGAGCTACCCTGGGATGGCAGGAAGAAAGCGGCTTGCCGTAGCAGCAGCCAAAGCTCACGCAGGCGAGCCTGCCAAATCCCTCTCCAAACGCGTAGGCAATGGCTAAGGCGGCCAAGGCCGGAAGCACCGGCACGGGTGTCCCCTGGTCCCCCACCGGGATGTTATTGACCAGCATGACCACCCAGGGGGCTATCAAGGTCCCCACGAATACGGCGCCCCCGACCGTGAAGGTGTTGCTCTTCTTCTCCACCACCTGCGCGACCAGTCGCGAGGCCGGAACGCAACAGGCCAGCAGCAGGATGACCAGGGCCATGATCGCCCTCAGCGAGATCCCCGCAGCCCCCATCAGAATAAGCGCCAACAGGACTGCGGCCAGGTAGGCGTTGGCGGTGAGGATTCCGTACCAGGTCAGGTTCACCCCTTGCCAATGGCCGTTCCCTCCCTTGCGAACCGGCACCGTCGCGGCGATCTGCCATCTTTCTTTGGGAAGTGTGGTCATCCCCCAGATCAGGTACACCGAAGAAAGCGCGCTCAGTACAACGATAAAAGTCACTTGGCCCATGATTCCTCCCTTGGGTGGGCACCGCCCACCGCGTCAAACACAATCGAGGTCACTTCGCTTGCTGCTGATGGCCCTTCTGCAAGGGGCCCGGCGAAATTCCGGCCGGCAGACCTCTTTCATCCGGCTTTACATCGCCCTCGCCAGCAACGATCGTACCCTGATGTCCGTCTCCACCAGGACCTTTTGAAACCCCTGGCTGAAGCGGCTCATCACGTCGAGGCGCCGCTGATTTTCCTGCAAGTCGGCTGCGAAGGCGATGCGCCCCTTCTGGAAGATCAGGATATCGGTACTGCTTCCCGGCCGGTACAGCGACTTGGGCTGTCCCCTCTCCAGGAACATGCCGGATTCGACCTGGCGCGGGTTTTCGTATCCCCGCTCGCTGTAGCACTGCACGATATCGCCAATCATCAGCGCGACCACTTCGACCATGGCCACAAGCCCCACCTCGGTCCCGCCCGGCACGTCGGTGTCGATAATGGTCACCACCCTCCGGTTCTTGGAATAAGGGGTGGCCACCGCCACGATAGCGTTCGGGTTACAGGAGTTGAAGGCACCGTCGATCTGGTAGATGTCCACCACCGTCCCCGAGACCGGGGCATGGTTGTAGTGGTACTTGTCGGGGGTTAGCCGAAAAACGGCGAAGTCCCCTTCTGCAAAGGCCTCCAGCCACAGTTCCTCACCGAGCAGTTCAGGAAAGGTGAAGAATTTGTCCTTGATGAACAGCGCCGAGGTGTCCAGCAGGGATCCCACCAGCACCCTGGCGTCGGCCGGAGATACCACACAGCGGGGATCGCCCGGCAGGGGACGGAACTGCTGGTAGCGGATGCGGCGCTCGAAAACCTTGCGCGGCGTGTTCAGCTGCTCGGGGGGGGCGAGACACTCCGACAGGTTCACCTTGAGCTCCCGCAGGAACCTGCTGCAGGCAGAGCCGCGGGAACCAAAAGGGAGATCGTAGTTGAGGAAGCCGAGCAGGTCGGTCATGCGCGGGCTGGTGGCCATCCGGAACAGGCTGGGGGCGTGCTCCCTGACGCGGTGGTACAAAAGCCCGACCAGGCGGTCGCCGAACAGCGGCTCGCTGCGGACGAAGCCGCTATCCCGCTCGATATACTGGTGCTGCATGCGCTGCATCGATATCTCCTTCCTTGCATTGGCTTGATATCCCGGCATCCCTGGCGATGGAGAGCAAGGTGAGGTTCATCAGCCGCAAAAGCCCCTCCCCTTCCAGCCGGTCGGCCAGGAAGTCGATGGCGACGGTATCGAGGAACTGACGGGCGCCCTCGGGTGCCCCAAGGGCATGGAGCATGCCGCGGACGGAGGTATCGCCAGCTGCCGCGCAGGCGTCCAGGTCCCGGAAATCCTGGCGCAGGAAGCGGACCCCTTCCTCCAGGTGGCGGCGCCGGAGGGTGCCGCGATAATAGCGCTCCGCCCCCCGGTTGAACTCATCTGCCTTCACCTTCATCGGCGTCTTGGCGTTGACCTCCTCGAGGATGCCCCGCGTGAGTTTGCCTTCCGCCGAAAACCCCTCCGGCACAGCCAGCCGCTGCCTGAGGTCGGAGATGGTCTCGGAAAGGCCCATCATCTCGATCAGGTCGGCGGCATCCTCCTTCAGCACATCGAGGAGGGCGAGCCGGTACTGGTTCACCTTTACCCTCAGGTAGCCGGGATAGCGGCTGCTACCCCGGACCTCGCGGGTCCTGGAGATGATCCGCATGAGGAATCTGTTCTCGCTGTTTTTCCGGACGAAGAAGGTGGGAATGCCGATGGCGGAGGCGAAGAAAATCTGCCGTCTTTCGCTTTCCAGCGACGGGCCGTCCGGAATCCAATCCCGGCTGAGAGTACCCTCGGCGAGATACTTGAAGGCCAGGGCGTTGATCAGCATCTGCAGGTCCGCAGCCCTTCCCAGGTCGTGCTCGAGGCTGTCGAACTGGCTGTAGTGCCGCCCTTCGAAGCCGGAAAATCCCATGCTGTGGAATTCCCGCTGCTTGTAGAGGAGGTAAAGCGACATCTGGCGGTCGAAGACTCCCAGCTCGCAGAGATCCTTCTTAAGCTTGTCGCTGTTGCCGGGGCGGCCATCGAGAGCCGGGCTTTGTGGCGTGCTGAGCAGGCAGATCAGGTAGTCGATCAGGCGGTAATCGGGGATGAAGTCTCCCTTCAGGCCGAACAGGCCGCTCACCATGCGGTCGATCCAGGGCGGTCCGAACGGGGTAACCGGCTGCCCCAGGACGGAGAGACTCGCCTTTTTCTGCCAGCGTCGCCAGAGCATCCTCAGGTGGGTGAAGTCCAGTTCGTGCGGCAGGTAGCCGAGCGCGCGCTCGGGATGGAAATCGGTATAACCCAGGCGGTAAGGTGCAGCCGAATACGTGCCCACAAAGAGCGGGAGGAAGTGCTCAGCCATCTTGATGGTCAGATCGCCCAGGTACTTTTCGTGGGAGGCGTTGAAGCCGGAGACGGGATCGGACAGCAACCTTCCCAGCTTGCGGCTTCCCAGGCTGACGTGGGTGCCATTGTTGGCTAGGCTGACGTTGGAGACGTTGGGGAGTACCACCAGGTTGTTGGTGATGATCCCCGCCTCCCTCAGCTTGGCCACCGCGTTCAACTGACTGCGGGAAAGCACCTGATGACAAAGCTGCATGTAGCGGAACTTATCCTCGCCGCGATCCCAGCCGGAAAGGCAGGGGCTCATGAAGAGCTCGCGGTAGAAGGCGTCGGCGATGTGATCGTTCAGTTCCTTCTGTCGGATGGGAGGATGCGGCGCGAAGTGGACCAGCGCCCGCTGTCCGCTCTCCCAGAGACCGAACTTCTCGTTGGCGTACTGGGTCAGCAGTTGAGTGAACAGGAACCGCTTGGAGGTTTCGTGGGCGATGGCGCGCCCCATCCCCCCTTCCCTGGTAAGCGGCACCACCTGAAATGAGAAGGTCTCCGGCGAGGTATTGTCGTTCAGGTAGTGCCCCATCAGGGCCTTGCCCGCGGCCGCCAACCTGGCGGGGAGCCGCTGGGAGCCGACCAGGTCGGCCAGGGAGAGCTTCAGGAGATAGCTGATTGGCAGCCGCAGCAGTTGCTCGCCGTTCACCCCTTTCAGAAAGAATCTGCCGGCGTCGCTCCTTAAGCCCCCGGCGGGATTGCGCTTGTCCGCCAGCAGGTCGGTTTCGAACACGCTCTGGGCGAAGGGGGAGAGCCGGTGCCGCGGAAACCGTACCCAGCTGTTCTCCCAGACGTTCTCCCGGTTGCTCCCGAGGTAGCGCTCGAGAAAGGCAAGGCGCCCCTTGCGGATATCTCCGGATGCCGCGCGCTTGGCGATGTTGGCGAAGTAGTCGGACCCCTCGATGACCAGCGGCAGGTCCACCTCTCCCCGCTCGCCCAGCACCACGGCCTGCAGTTCGGTCTCGGTGCCCGCGGTAGTGTCGCCCGGCGTGAAGGGGAGCCGCTCCAGAAAGGAAAGCCCGGCCTTCTCCGGCTCCAGCAACCGTTGCATGACATTGTTCAAGTAGCGGGGGTGCAGCTCGGTGATGGAAGCGTGGGGGATCAACTGAGGGGGGACGTGGGGACTTCCCTGTTGACGGGACAATGCCAACCTCCTCTTTTCACGTTAATACAGACTACGGCACTGGTATTTACGCGACATTTATGGAGATCAGGTGACCGTCAGGTGAATCCTGGGTTAATAACGGCGGCAGGGAGAAGAGCTGCCCCCCTGGCTCCCGCGCCCTGCGGGTGAGCAAAAGCTGGGGTAAAGGAAGCATCAACGAAGATAGGAAGGGAACCCTGACCGCGTCCCTTCCAGGGGTGCTGCAAGGCGTCGGCCGGAGTCGCACGGGAAATGTGCCGGTGAATGAATCGGAATCGCTGGAAAGGACGCGCTCAGGGAGCTTGGTTCGGATCGGACCCGGTCCGTCTGCGCCTTAACAACGAAACGAGCAACGGGTAGAGGAGGACAGCCAAGGGAGGCACGGTGACCAGCCAGGCGCCCAGCGCCTTGACGGTAGCCCAGCCGAGCACGGAGAGGGCAGCCGTGAAGTGGCCATGCAGGGCTCCCTTCAGCATGTCGGCGGAAATGGCAGGCCCCCAGGGAAGGTAGCTGGCGCCCAGCTTGAAAAAAGGGATGAACAGTGCGATCTGCAGCGGATAGACCAGGTAGTTGACGGCCTGCATGGCGGCCTGGTTCAGCCGGAAACGTACGGCCAGCGCTACGCATATAAAAGTGGTGCCCCACAAGAGCGGCAGCGTCCCCACCGCCGTTCCCAGGCAGACGGTAAGGGCGATCTGCTCAGGAGCGAGGCCCTGTTGCAAAATGGCCAGGGCGGTTTTCCTGATCCTGCCATAGACGGCTCCCGGATAAGCGGCTACCCGCACGGCGTAACCTCCATCCCTGCAACCACTTGGGCGTCCATCGACTCTGCCCGACACCATTCCCGCCCGGACTTCAACACCACCATCCCGTGCACCGCTCCACAAACCCGCACCATTTTCCACCATACACCCACCGCGCAGACGCTAATGCCACCGCCATTACTGGCAACCGCTGACTATACTCCAATAGCGCGCCAGTGTGGAGAAATTGTGACGGAAGGGTTAAAAATTCAGACGGCGAAGAGCCGGGGGGAAGGTACTGCTTACCTGGCCAGCACCCCTCTCCTGCCAACTGTTGTTCACAATTTCAAACTCCCCCTTTGCGAAAGGGGGAGTTAAACCGTTTTCCCCTCCCCCTCCGGG
>DATFAB010000115.1:0-15548 GCA_035255025.1 Geomonas sp. | reverse complement strand
AAGGATTCTGCCGTGGCTACCAGCGAAACAGTAACCGACCAGCGGACCAAGGCCTACCCTGGCAAGGAAGTTCCCAACCGGACCGACTGCGCACTGGCGGCCCTGCGCAGCCTGAGCATGGCTTTGCAGTCGACCCTGCAGGTCGAGGCCGTCCTGGAGGATCTCATCCGGTCAGCCACCGGGATCGTCCGTGCCGAGGGGGGGATTGCCGCGCTTTGTGCGCCCGATGGTGTTTCCGGCTTCCGGCATCTCCTCACTGAGGCGAAACGTGCCGAGGCGTCCCTGCGGCAGAGCCAGGCCGAGGTCACCCAGCTGCTGGCCCAACTGCAAAAGGATGCCCAGCAGCTGGAGGCGCGGGTTGCCGAGCGGACCTCCCAGCTTGAGGAGATCAACGCCGAACTCGACTCCTTCGCACACTCGGTCTCCCATGACCTGCGGGCGCCGCTCAGGGCCATGCAGGGGTTCGCCGGCATCCTGGTGGAGGACGGCACCCTGCAGGAGACGGAGAGGATCGAGTACCTCACCCGCATACTCGGCACTGCCCAGGGGATGGAGCGGCTGATCAGGGACCTGCTTGACTACAGCAGGCTGAGCCGGCAGGAGATCATGTTGCAGACGGTGAGTCTGGACCAGGTGGTAAGGGAGGCTGCCCGGCAGCTGGAGCTTGTCTGCGGCGGGAAGCGCTACCGCCTGGAGATGGCGGCAGGGATGCCCGAAGTGGTGGGCCACCAGGCGGTACTCGTGCAGGTTCTCCTTAACCTGATGACAAACGGTATCAAATTCGTGCCGGCCGGCGTCACCCCCAGCCTGCGTGTCTGGACCGAGCAGTCCGGCGGTCGCTGCCGCCTGCTGGTGGCGGACAACGGCATCGGTATACCTGCCGGTCAGCAGGAGCGGATTTTCAAGATATTCGAGCGTCTGCACTCACAGGACAGTTACCCGGGAACCGGGGTGGGACTCGCCATCGTGCGCAAGGCGGTAACCAGGCTGGGCGGGCGGGTCGGTGTCGACTCTCGCGAGGGAAGCGGCAGCCGGTTCTGGATCGAACTCCCGCTCGCGGCAGAGGGCGGGGAGAGAAGGGCGAGTAACGGGGGAAAACGACATGGACATGAAGATCCTGATCGTTGACGGCGACGAGAACTCCCGGCTCTTTCTGGAACGGGAGTTAGTGAAAAAGGGGTACCGCGTGGAGAGTGTACCCGACGGCTCCCTGGCGCTTGCCATGGTCGGTCATTCGCCTCCCGAACTGATCATCTCGGACATCCTGATGCCTGGGCTGGATGGCTTCGAGCTCTGCAGCCGGGTGAAGTCGGACGAGCGTCTGCGCGGAGTTCCCTTCGTTTTCTACTCGGCCACCTACATTGCGCCAGAGGACCGGCGCCTGGCCATGAAGCTCGGCGCTTCGCGCTTTCTGATCAAGCCGATGGTGCCCGATGACTTCCTGCGCATGGTGGGCGAGGTGATCCGCGAATGGGCGCAGAGAAAGCTGCCGGTGCCCGACGGCCCGCTGGCCGGCTGTCCCGAGCTGGACAGGATGCAGATGGAATCGATGGCGAGAATGCTCGACCAGAAGGTGGCGGAGTTGCGCCGGGAGAGGGAATTGCGGCGCAAAGCCGAGGAGCAGTATGCCGACCTCAAGACGACCCTGAAGCAGCTTATTAGCCAGGCGGTACGGGAGGAGCGGCGAAAAGACGAACAGTTGCTCATCCAGGGACGCCAGACCTTCATGCGGGAGATGATCAACAATATCGCCCACCAGTGGCGCCAGCCGCTCAACACCCTGGGGCTGCTTGCCCAGGACCTGCAACTCACCCAGCGTCTCGGCGATTTCAGCAGGGAATTCATCGACGCCAACCTGGAAAAGACCATGGACGTGATCCGCAGGATGTCGAGGACCATTGAGGACTTCAGCACCTTTTTCCGCCCGGAGCGGGAGAAGGTCGATTTCCGGGTGCTGGAGGCGGTAGCGAAGGTCAGGAAGTTCGTGGAGCAGGGGTTCAAGGCCGCGCAGATTGAGGTCATCCTGGAGTCGGCTGCCGACCCGGTGGTGCACGGATACCCGGGCGAGTTCTCCCAGGTGATCCTCAACATCCTGATGAATGCCAGGGATGTCCTGGTGTCCCGGACGGTTGCCCTGCCTTTGATCCGGGTTCGGGTCGAGGCCCGGGAAAGCACCGCCCTCCTGCTGATCACCGACAACGGCGGGGGGATCGCCGCCGACATCATCGACCGGGTCTTCGACCCCTACTTCACCACCAAGGGGCCCGACCGGGGCACCGGGGTCGGCCTCTTCATGTCCAAGAGCATCATTGAAAAAAACATGGGGGGAAGGCTTTCGGTGGCAAACGTGGAGAGCGGGGCACAGTTCAGGATTGAACTTGGCACCATCCTAAGCAGCGAGGGAAACCATGGGGGAAGCCTTTAGCATGGCGACCGGGGGGGGCGCCCAGCCCGAAGCCGGCAGGAGCGTCAGCAAGAGCCACCTGGTCAACCGCCTCAACTACCTTAATTTCCAGGACCAGAGCATCCTCGTTGGCCTGCGCCACCTGGTGTACGACAACGCCGTCTTCCTGAGGGCACGACCGCTTCCTTGCGGCGGCGAGCGGGTGGAGTGCCTGTGGGAGCAAGGGGAGAGCCTGCGGGAACTGCTGAGAAGCTACCGCTTCGACCATCTGCTGATTCCGGACGGAAAAAGCTACCTGGTGGTCAATTCCGAGTCGGTCCAGGTAGACGAACAGCGGCTTTCCCTGGTACTGCCGCCGGCCTGCCGCGAATTCCAGGCCAGAAGGATCAAGCGCCATGCCGCCAGCGGGGTCCTCGTGCAGATGCTGCAGCACGCCGCTTTATTCGAGGGGGAACTGGTCGATTTCACGCCGGTCTCGCTGCGGGTGGCGGGTGCTGCCACTGCGCCGTCCACCTTCCAGTGGTTCAACCCGGAGACCGAGGTCACCCTGCGCCTGGTAAAAGGCGGCTCCATCCTCTGCTCAGGCTCTTTCCGGATGGCAAATCACGCCTGGAACTCCACCCAGCAGGTGGTGCTCAGGCAGAGCCACGACGCCATCCAGAGGTTCAAGAAAAAGCGCTATCGCAACAGCCGGCAGCAGCTGCTCCCTTCGCCCAACATCGTCTTCGACCATCCCCTGATCGACAAGAGGATCAACCTCAAGGTCGCCGACCTCTCCGGGACCGGGCTTTCGGTGGAGGAGAGTGAGAGTGATTCCGTGCTGATGGTGGGGCTAGTCATCCCGCAGCTGAGGATCAGCTTCGCCCACGGTTTCAGCATGAACTGCAGCGCCCAGGTGGTCTCCCGCACCGTTTGTGAAGAGTTGCGGGAGCGGACGGTCCGCTGCGGCCTGGTCATCCTGGACATGGAAGTCCGCGACCACGTGAAGCTCCTTTCCATCCTGCACCAGGTGAAGAACGAACGCTCCTACGTCTGCACCGACATCGACCTGAACGACCTGTGGGACTTTTTTTTCGAGACCGGCTTCATCTATCCCGGCAAGTACGCCCATTTCCAGAGCAACAAGGAGCAGATCAAGCTGACCTACGCGAAGCTCTACGGAGACAACCCCCAGATCGCGCGCCACTTCATCTACCTGGAACGGGGTGTCATCCTGGGGCACCTGGCCATGGTCCGCTTCTACAGCAACTCCTGGATGATCCACCACCATGCCGCCCGCAGGTCGGTCACCATCAAGGCGGGGCTTGCCGTCCTGGAACAGGTGAGCCAGTATCTGAACGAGCTGGAGAACTTCGCCTTCGCCCACCTGCGCCATGTCTACTGCTACTACCGGCCCGACAACAAGTTTCCCAACCGCGTGTTCGGCGGCTTCGCCAGAAGGAACCAGGATCCCCGGGTCTGCTCACAGGACAGCTTTGGCTATTTCCATTTTCAGGGAGAGGCTCACCCAGGCCGGTTGCCGGAAGGGTGGCAGCTGGCTGCCAGCAGTCACTTCGACCTCACCGAGTTGGGGAGCTTCTACCGCTTCCACTCGGGAGGGCTTCTGCTGGAGGCGTTCGATCTGCTTGGGCCCCAGTCGGACGCCGACCAGCTGGAGCGGGAATACCGGGCGCTGGGGTTCACAAAGGAAAAGTTTTACTACTCGCTGAAGAAGGAGGGGAGCCTGAAGGCTTTCCTGCTGGTCAACCGCACCGACGCCGGGTTCAACATGGCCGAGCTCACCAACTGCGTGACCCTGATCGTTCTGGATGAGGAGCTCCCGCGGGAACTGGCTGAGCTCTCTCTTCAGCAGGTCTGCCACCACTACGAGGAGGGGAGCATGCCGGTGCTTGGCTACCCTCTTTCCTGGCTGGACCGGCGATCGGTCTCCTACGAGAAGAACTACGTCCTCTGGATTCTCAACCTCCAGTACACCGACAACTATTTCGAATACTGCCAGGGGCTCTTCGGCTTCATGAAGAAGGAGCCCCAGCCGGCCCAGCGGGGCTGACATGGCAGCGAGACTCGCCGACAAGCCGCTCTACAACAGCAGGATCATCAAGTCGTTCATCCTGCTGATCAAACACAAGTACAGCTACGTCAACGTCTCCGAACTGCTCAGTTATGCCGGCATGAAGGAGTACGAGGTGGCCGACCAGGCGCACTGGTTCAAACAGGAACAGGTCGACCGTTTCTACGAGAAGCTGGTACAGCTGACCGGCAATGCCAAGATCGCCCGCGAGGCAGGCCGCTATGCGGCTTCCCCCGATGTGCTGGGAGCCATGCGGCAGTATATCCTGGGGCTGGTCGACGCCTCCAGCACCTTCCAGATCATCAACAAGACCACCGCCAATTTCACCAGGTCGGCAAGCTACGAATCGCGCGCGCTCTGCTCCAACATGGTGGAAATCGTGGTCACCCCGCTGGAAGAGGGGCTGGAAAAGCAGTACCAGTGCGAAAACCGGATCGGCTTTTTCGAGGCGATCGTGCTGATCTTCAACCACAAGCTGACCGATCTGCAGTACGTTCCCGACATCCAGCACCTGCCTACCATCCAGCACCCGGAATGCGTCTTTCGCGGCGACCGGGTCTGCCGCTACCTGATCACCTGGGAAAAGAGCCTGTACGTCTTCCTGAAGAAGCTGCGCATCCTGGCGGGATCCTTCCTGGCCCTTTTCAACCTGACCCTGGCGCTGACCGCGCACTGGGGCCTGTTGGCGAGCACGCTCCCTGCCTCCCTCGCCCTCTACCTGGTGCTGGCCGTGGGGGCGGAAAAGGGGGAGAAACGCGCACTGAAGGCGAGCCTCTCCAACACCAAGGAGTCCATGGAAAACCTGCTGGAGCAGATCGATCTCAACTACAACAACGCCATGCTCACCAACGAGATCGGGCAGACCCTCGGCTCCTTCACCAAGGTAGGTGAGATGCTGCCGGAGGTGGTCCTCATCATGCAGCACCGGCTGGACTACGACCGGGGCCTGCTGCTGCTTTCCGGCATCGACCGCAGCAGGCTGGAGGTGCGGGCAAGCTACGGCTACTCCCGCGAGGAACTGCTCTGCCTGAACGCCTACCCGTTCCGGCTCGATGAGGCGAACGGTGCCCGCGACGTCTACGTCGACTCCTTTCTCGGCAAGCGCCCCTTCCTGGTCAACGACCTGGCGGAGGCCATGGACACCCTGGGACCCCGCAGCCTCGCCTGCGCCCAGACCACCGGCACCCTTGCCTTCATTTGCTGCCCGATCATGGTGGAAGAGGCCTCGCTTGGGGTGCTGGCGGTGGAAAACGTCAAGGTAAAAAAGCCCCTGGTCGAGCGGGATATCAGCCTCCTGATGGGGATCGCCTCCATGCTCGGCATCAGCATCCTCAACTGCGAGCTGATCGGCGCCCTGGAGAGGGCCAACGAGGAACTGGAACTCAGGGTTGCCAGGCGGACCGAGGACCTGGAGCTTAGTCGCAAGAAACTGCAGATGCAGCACGACGAGCTGGAGAGAACCTATTTCGAACTGGAGGAGGAGACCGCGCAACGGCTGAAGGCCCTGGAGGAGCTCAGTGAAAAGGAGCGCATGCTGCTGCAGCAGAGCAGACTTGCTGCCCTGGGGGAGATGATCAGCAACATCGCCCACCAGTGGCGGCAGCCGCTCAACGAACTGGGGCTCATCGTGCAGGAGCTCCCCATGGTCTACGACAAGGGTGGGTTCAGCCGCGACTACCTGAAAAACAGCGTGGCCAAGTTCATGAAGCTGCTGGCCCACACCTCGAAGACCATCGACGACTTCAGGAACTTTTTCAAGCCCGACAAAGCGAAGGCCGCCTTCTTGGTGCAGGCGGTGGTTGAGCAGACACTTTCCCTGGTCGAGGAGAGTTTCAAGCATCTCGGTATCGAAGTGACGGTGAGGGTGGAGGGGGATCCGGTCATCAACGGGCACCCCAACGAGTTTTCCCAGGTGATCCTCAACCTCCTCTTCAACGCCAGGGACGCCTTTTTGGAACGGCAGACAGCGAAGCCCACTATTGCCATCTACATTCGAAGGGAGGATGGAAAGGCGGTGGTTACCGTGGCCGACAATGCCGGAGGCATCCCCCCGGCGATCATCGACCGGATCTTTGATCCTTACTTCACCACCCGCGGGCCGGAGAAGGGGACCGGTATCGGACTGTATATGTCGAAGATCATCATTGAGAAGAACATCCCGGGAACGCTGTCGGTCCGTAATATACCGGAGGGGGCTGAGTTCCGGATTGAAGTCGAGGCCGCCGCGTAAGACCGGGACTGTCACGGGAATCGTGGTCACAGGATGAAGCAGTTGCCGCCATACTCATTGCTGCCCTCCCTTTGCCTGTGGTCACTGGCACAGCCTTACTGTGACAGTGAGACCGGCCTGCCCTGAGAGGGAGCCTGGAAACCCTCCGGAGTAAAATTAGAGCATTCACATTCGGCTTATTGACATTGATGCGGGGCGGGATAGAATGAAGGGCAAATGTGTTGTAGATGACAGCAGTTACCGAAGCATATGGATGTATGACGGCCGAGCTGCCGAAGAGCGTACCTTTGGTCTGCCCGGCTTTTGCCGTTTGAGGAGGGGATGATGGCCGAGCCATGCATCCTGCTGATCGAGGACAACGCCGACGATGCTTTCCTGGCCAGCCGGATCATCCGGAAGATCCGTGCCGAGAAGATCGTGGTGGTGCGCGACGGCGAGGAGGCGACTGACCTGCTGCTCAGCATGGCCGAGGATGGCAGCTGCCAGCTGATCACCCTGGTGTTTCTCGATCTCAAGCTCCCCAAGATGAACGGCCTCGATGTGCTGCAGGCCATCAGGAACAACCCGAAACTGCAGGCATTGCCGGTCCTGGTGCTGACCTCCTCGGATAACGATGCCGATCAGGAACGCTGCCGGGGGTTGGGGGTCATCGACTATCTTTTCAAGCCGATGACGGTGGACCGGCTGGAGAGGGCGCTCGACAAGCTGAAGAGTTAGCCCCCGGGGGTGCCACCGGGGGCCCAACCAGGGCAGTTCCCGCCCTGAGGGAGTCGGGCGAGGGCGGCTGACGGTGACTCCCCGGCGGCAGGTGTCAAAATGGCGGGAGACATGGAAGAGGCAACGGCTAAAGGGTGGAACACGGGACCGCTTTCCTACGACATAAGCGGCGCTACCCTTTTGTACGTCGAGGACGAGGCGGATGCCAGGAACATGGTGAGCAGGATGCTTGCCATGAATTACCCGAAGCTGAAGATCTTCGCGGCAGAAAACGGGGCAGTCGGCCTCGACCTCTACCGCGAACACACCCCCGACATCGTGGTGACCGATATCAACATGCCGGTCATGGACGGCATCAGGATGTCGCGGGAGATCAAGTCCACCAATCCGGAGGCCTGCATCATCGCGGTCACCGCCCACAGCGACACCTCCTATCTGCTCAATGCCATCGAAATAGGCGTCCACCACTACGTGCTGAAACCGATCAACTACGAGGAACTGTTCGCGGTCATCGACAAGATCCTCGAGCAGATCGTGCTGAAGCGCCTGGTGGGCGAGGTCAACCAGCGCATCGTGGAAAGCCAGATGCAGCTGGCCATGGCCCAGCGCATCGCCCACCTGGGGAGCTGGCAGTGGGACCTCTCCGATGGCAGCATGAACTGGTCTGACGAGATGTACCGTATCTGCGGCTTCGAACCGGGTGCCTTCGAGGTCACCTACCAGAGCTTCCTCGATCGCTTCCTCGAGCAGGACCGGGAGACGGTCAAGACCGCCATCAAGGAGTCCATCGAGAACCGGCAGCCGGTCGGGGCTGTCTTCTGCCGCATCGAGCGCTCGGACGGCTGCCAGAGGATCCTCAGGCTGGAGGCTGAAGTGCTGCTGGATGGCACCGGCATCCCTTCTCTCATGATCGGTACCTCGCACGACGTCACCGAACTGAAGGAGGCAGAGGAGAGGATACGGCTTCTTACTGACGAGCTGGAGAGGCGGGTTATCCAGCGCACTTCGCTTCTGCAGGCGAGCCTCAGGGAGCTGGAGAGTTTCAGCTACGTGGTGTCGCATGACCTGCGCGCCCCGGTGGCGCGGATCGAGGGGTTCTGCCAGGCCCTTCTGGAGGAATGCGGCGACTGCCCGAACCCGGGGTGCCGGCAGTACGCGGAACGGACCGAACGGGTGGTGAAGCAGATCAAGCACATCATCGACGCCTTCAACAACCTGAGCCACTACGCCAGGTGCAGGCTGGTGATCGAGGACGTGGACCTGAGTCTGGTGGCGGGTGGCATCGCCGCCACCTTTTCGCAAAGCGAACCGGAGCGCAGGGTGGAATTCAGCATCGCGCCGGGGCTGGTGGTCAGGGGGGACCGGCGCCTGTTGCAGATCGCCCTGGAACATCTTCTCGGCAACGCCTGGAAGTTCACCTCCAAGAAGGAGTCCTCCCGCATCGAGTTCGGCCGTCATGACCAGGAAGAGGGGATGGTCTTTTTCATCCGCGACAACGGTGCGGGCTTCAACATGAAGTACGTGGACAAGCTGTTCAAGCCATTCCAGACCATTCACAGCCCCGGCGAATACACCTGGGACGGCACCGCCATCGGACTTGCCACCGTGCACAGCATCATCCTGCGCCACGGCGGCAGGATCTGGGCCGAGGGCGAGGTCGACCGGGGCGCCACTTTCTACTTCACGCTCGAGCCCAACCCGGAAGGGGGAAGCTTCATCGAGGACCCGCCGACCGGCTGACTGCGACCTAGCGAGGCGCCATGGCCGAGAAATGCTGCTCCCAACAAATGCTCTCCGAGGCCCAGGTCAGGGCTCAACTTGCCGCTATCGTCGATTCATCGGACGACGCCATTCTAAGCAAGACTCCCGATGGCGTGGTGACCACCTGGAACAAGGGTGCCGAGCGAATCTACGGCTATTCAGCAGCCGAAGCGGTAGGACGGCACATTTCCTTCCTGGTTCCAGAGGAGCGGCGGGAGGAGCTTGACCGTTTTACAAACCGGATACTTGACGGCCAACGGGTCGATAACCTGGAAACAGCACGGGTTACCAAGGCTGGGCAGGAAGTATGGGTCTCTCTTACCCTGTCTCCCATCCTCGTCGACGGCAAGCTGGTTGGAGTTTCCTCCATCGCACGCGACATCACGGAGCGGCGGCGGATGGAGCGCTGTCTAAAGGAGAGCGAGAAGCGTTACCGCACACTGGTGGAATTTGCCCCGGACGCCGTGGTTGTTCACCAGGACGGGCGCTTCGTGTACGCGAACTGCGCGGCACTCGGCATCTTCGGAGCCAGTTCCCTGCACGATCTCAAGGAGCGTTCCCTGCTTGACCTGGTGCACGGCGAGGACCGGCAGTTCGTTCAGGAGCGCCTGCGGCAGCTCCTGGAGGGGGAGGAAATCCCCTTGCGCGAGTTCCGGCTTTTGCGCCTGAACGGGGAGTCGGTATCCGTGGAGGCCTCCTCATCGGTGGTCGACTACCAGGGACGCCTTTCCATCCAGATCATCGCCCGGGACATAGGCGGCCGCAAGAGGGTGGAGCAAGAGCGGGAACGGATGCTGAAGGAGCTTGCCTTCGAACGGGTGCGTTTCGAGACCGTGGTTCGGCAGATGCCGGTGGGGGTCATCATTGTCGAGGCCCCCACCGGGCGGTTGCTCTATGACAACGAGGAGTCCAAGCGCATCCTTCGCCAGGAGGTGGGGGAGGTGGTCGGGCTCATGGACTACCATCGTTGGCAGCTGTTCCGGCCGGACGGCTCCCGGCTGCCAGTCGACGAGTACCCCATCGTGCGTGCCATGAAGGGGGAGAGCGTGGTCCGCGAGGAGATCGGCTTCCAGAGCGGCGACGGCTGCCGCGGCTACCTTAGCGTGAACAGCAGCCCTCTGCGCGACGCATCCGGCGAAATGGTCGCAGCCCTGGTCGTCTTTGAAGACGTGACCCGGCGAAAGGAAGCGGTGAAGGCGCTGCTCGACTCGGAGCAGCGTCTCAACCTGGCCCTGGATGCGGCGGAGATGGGTTCCTGCGACATGGAAGTCAAAAGCGGCCGCGGGGTCTGGTCGCAGCGGCATTTCCTGCTTCTGGGTTATCCCGCGCCGGCGTCCTCTTCGGGGGCAGCCACCATCGACATGTGGCAAGGCCGGATCGTCCCCGAAGACCGCGACGAGGTATTGAAAGGGCTCGAACGGGCCAGGAAGGAAGGGAGCCTCTTTCGCTCCCAGCATCGGGTCGCCAGGGTGGATGACAACCGGCTGCTCTGGGTAAACGTGATGGGTCGCTTTCTGTGTGAGGGGAACGGGGAGATCTGCCGGTTCATCGGGGTCATCTGCGACGTGACCGAACAGAGGAAGGCGGAGGAGGCCCTGAAGGCCAGCGAGGCAACGCTCAAGCTGGCCATCGAGACCACCGGCCTGGGGATCTTCGAGTGGGATCTCCTTTCCGGCCGCCACCAGTGGTCCCTGATCGCCAAGTCGCACTACGGGCTGCCAGCGGAAGTGGAGGTGACTCAACAGCTCCTGATGTCGGCCGTGCATCCTGACGACCGCGTCCACCTGCAACAGGCCATCGATGATGCGCTTGCTTCCCGGGATGGCGTCTTCAGTGCGGAATACCGCACGGTCGGGCTTTCCGACGGCAAGCTTCGCTGGCTGACCTCGCGGGGAAAGGTTGCCTTTGACGAACACGGCGAGGCTCGACGCATGGTGGGCGCCTGCCTGGAGATAACTGAGATCGTGGAGGCCGAGAAGGCGCTCAAGGAGGAGATCGCCGAACGGCTGCGGACCGTGGAGGAACTGCGCAAACAGGAGCAGCTCCTGATCAGGCAGGGGAGGCTCGCTGCCATGGGGGAGATGATCGGCAACATAGCGCATCAATGGCGCCAGCCGCTGAACACCCTGGGGCTCATCGTGCAGGAGTTGCCGAGGATGTACGGACGCGACCTGTTCAACAAGGAGTACCTCGATTCCAGCGCAGCCCGCGCCATGCAGGTCATCAACTACATGTCGAAGACCATCGACGGCTTCCGGAATTTCTTCGGACCCGACAAGGAGAAGGAATCGTTCCGGGTCGCCGAGGTGCTCAACAAGACGGTCTCCATAGTGGAGGCGGCCTTCCGGGAACTGAAACTGACCATCCGGGTGGAGGCCGACCAGGGGCTGGAGGTGTACGGCTATCCCAACGAGTTCTCGCAGGTGATCCTCAACGTCCTGGTCAACGCAAAAGACGCCCTCCTGGAGAGGCGCATCGAGCAGCCCAGGGTGTCGGTGCGCCTGTTCCGCGAGCATGACCGGACGGTGATGACCATCGCCGACAACGCGGGGGGGATCGCCCCGGAAATCATGGAGAGGATATTCGATCCCTACTTCACGACCAAGGGCCCCGACAAGGGGACCGGCATCGGGCTCTTCATGTCCAAGACCATCATCGAGAAGAACATGAACGGCAGCCTCACCGCGCGCAACACGGAAGAGGGTGCGGAATTCCGCATCGAGGTCTGATATGGAACCTGTTTCCTACGACATCCGCGACATCATGCTGCTCTTCGTGGAGGACGAGAACGAGGCGCGGGAGATGCTGGCCAAGATGCTGCGGCTCAACTACCCGGGGCTCAAGGTGCTGGTCGCCGAGAACGGCGCGGTCGGCCTCGAACTGTTTCGCCAGTTCAGGCCGCAGATCGTGATGACCGACATCAATATGCCGGTCATGAACGGCATCGTCATGGCGCGCCGCATGAAGGACCTCGATCCAGAAGTCACCATCGTGGCGGTCACCGCCCACAGCGATACCTCCTATCTTCTGGGGGCCATCGAGGTCGGCATCGACCACTACGTGCTCAAGCCGGTCAACTACACCGATCTTTTCGCGGTGTTGGACCGCATCATCGAGAAGATCGCCCTGCGGAGGGTGGTCGCCCAACAACTTGAGCGGATCCGGCGGCGGGAGCAGCAGCTGAGCGAGGCCCAGAAGGTCACCCACCTGGGGAGCTGGGAGTGGGATGCCGCCAGCGGTCAGGTCACCGCTTCCGACGAGCTGTACCGTATCTTCGGCCTACCACCGGAAGCGGTCTCCCCGTCTTACCTGGCCCTCAAGGAAAGGGTGCCGGAAGGGGAGCGCGAGAGCCTGGAGAAGGCTGTGCAGCAGGCCCTGCAGGCGCGCCAGATGGTGACCTCCCACTACTTCCGCATCGTTCGACCCGACGGCACCTTGCGCATCGTGCGCGGCCAGCTGGAGGTGGGCTATGACGAGGCGGGCCAGCCGCTGGCCATGATCGGCACCTGCCACGACGTTACCGAGCAGAAGTGGTCGGAGGCCGCCCTGCGGGCCTCGGAACAGCGTTTCTTCAGGATCTTCCAGGCCACCCCCGACCTGCTCAGCATCACCGGCCAAGCCGACCGGCAGTACCTTGAGGTGAACCAGGCCTTCCTGAAGGCCCTGGGCTACCAGCGCACGGAGGTGATCGGCAAGGACAGCCACGAACTGCCGGTCTGGTGCGACCAGCAGGAACGGGAAGAGATGGAAGCGGCGCTAACCGAAAAGGGGGAGGTGCGGGATCTCGAGGTGCGGCTGCGGGACCGGGCAGGGCGCGAGCTGACCGGGCTGCTCTCGGCCGAGCTGATCGAGATCGAAGGGCGTCCCTCGGTTTTGACCCTGTTCAAGGACATCAGCGAGCGCAAGCGGTTCGAGGAGGACCGGGCGAGGCTGGCCGCCATAGTCGAGTACTCCGATGACGCCATCATGGCCACCGATAGCGAGGGGGGCATCCTGAGCTGGAACGCCGGTGCCGAAAAAATGCTCGGCTACTGGGGCGAGGAGGCCAAGGGGAAACCGCTCACCTTCCTGGCGCCCCAGGAACGCCGGGACGAGATCCACCAGATGGGCCAGGCTCTTAAAAACGGCGAACCGGTAGGTCACCTGGAGAGCATCTTTCTGAGAAAGGACGGCAGCCAGCTGAACGTCTCGCTCACCATGTCCGCCATCAAGGGCGGCGACGGGGCCTTTGCGGGCACCTCCTGCATCGCCCGCGACGTGACCGAGCGCACCAGGATGGAAGAGACCATCCGCCACCAGGCCCAGCATGATGCGCTGACCGATCTTCCCAACCGCAAGCTCTTCATGGACTTTCTGGCCCTGGAACTCGCCCAGGCCCGCCGCAACCGGAAGAACATCGCGGTGCTCTTTCTGGATCTCGACCACTTCAAGCAGATCAACGACACCCTGGGGCACGAGGCGGGTGACCTGCTGCTGCAGGCGGTCGCCCACCGGCTCAGGCGCTGCGTGCGCGAGTCCGATACCGTGGCCCGCATCGGGGGGGACGAGTTCAACGTACTGATGCCCGATCTGGCGCAGACCGACGACGTGGGGACCGTGGTCGGCAAGATCATGGGTGTCTTCGGCACTCCGTTCCTGCTGGACAACCTGGAAGTCAGGGCCACCACCAGCGTGGGGGTCAGCATGTTCCCGGTGGATGGCGACAGCTCCGAGGAGCTGGTGCGCAAGGCGGACAGCGCCATGTACGTGGCAAAGCAGAGCGAGGGGAACTCCTACCAGTTCTACAACGAGGAGATCAACTCCCGCACCGGCCGCAGGCAGACCATGGCCCGCCTGTTGCGGGAGGCGCCCGCCAACGGCGAGCTTGAGCTGCTCTTCCAGCCCCAGGTGCGGGTCAACGGCGGTGGCATCGTCGGGGCCGAGGCCCTCTTGCGCTGGCACCATCCGGATCTAGGTCTGCTGCTCCCCTCGCAGTTTCTGGCGGTGGCCGAGGAAACCGGCGCCATTGTCCCCATCGGCGAGTGGGTGATCCAGCACGCCTGCGCCCAGATGAAGAGCTGGCATGACAAGGGTTTCGTCTTCTCGATGACGGTGAACCTCTCCAACAAGGAATTTCACCAGCCGAACCTGCTGGAGGTGACCTCGCGGGCGCTTGCCGACCACGGCCTGCCTCCCCAGTTTCTGGAGCTGGATATCACCGAGAGCGCCATCATGGAGAACCCGAACTACTCCATCCGCAGCATGCGGCAGCTGGCCCAGCTCGGCGTCGGCTTCTCGGTCGATGACTTCGGGATCGGTTCCTCATCCCTGCACTGGATCAAGCAGCTGCCGATCCGCAGGGTCAAGATCGACAAGAGCTTCATCCGCGAGATCGACAAGGAGCCCAACGACCTGGCGGTGGTCAGCGCCATGATCTGCATGTCCCACAACCTGAACATGAAAGTGAACGCGGTGGGGGTCGAATCGGCCGAGCAGCTGAGCCTGGTGCGGAGCCACGGCTGCGACGAGGTCCAGGGCGACCTGATCGGCAAGCCGCTTCCCCCCGACGAGTTCGAGCAGCTGGTCGCCAACCTGTGACCGGCTCACCGCCCCCTCACGCCGCAGCCAGTCTTGCCTCGCCTGTATCCTCTGCTATAACTATTCACTATTGTTCGCTCGTCAGTGCCATCGGAATGTTCTGCTCCCCGGCGCAGGGGGGCGGAGAGAACTGGGGATGACTGGTAGCCTGCACGATCCCTCTGTTGAATCCCCCCCACGCGGGGGAGTTTCCCCTTCCCCGGAGCCGCCATGAACACAATCGAACCCGACCCCTCGGGCCTGGTCCCCGCCGAACGCGACGCCTGCGCAATCATCTGCTATATCAACCGGGGAGGAATCCCCACCCACGGCAATGTGCAACGGACCATCGAGGCTCTGGTCAAGATGGGGCACCGGGCCGGCGAGATCAACGGCGAGGGGGACGGCTGCGGCATCCTGACCGACATCCCCCGTCTCCTCTGGCGTGAGGCTCTGGCCGAGGCGGGGCATGCCCCGGAGCTGGCCGACTCCTCCCGCTTCGCAGTGGGGCACCTCCTCATCCCCCGGGACGCCCCGGCCCACGGCCCGGAACTGCAGGCCGCCATCCTCCGCCGCTTCGCCGACGCCGGCGTGGAGGTCATCATGGAGCGGCCGGGGGTGGTGCGGAGCGAGGTCCTCTCCACCCGCGGGCGGGCCGAGGAGCCACTCTTCTGGCAGCTCGCCCTCCTCTGCCCCGACGCGGCCGCGACACCGGCCCTCCTCCACCGCATCGAGGTGGAGCTGGAGCGCGACTTTCCGCTGCACACGGCCTCCCTCTCCACCGACACCACGGTTTACAAGGTGCACGG
>DATFAB010000114.1:0-21124 GCA_035255025.1 Geomonas sp. | reverse complement strand
CGACCGTCACCACCATCCGCCCCCCCTTCACCGCCGCGATGAACAGCTATCTCCGCGAGGAACTGGGCTACCAGTCGGACCGGGAGTACTTCACCCTGGGGGGCGGCATCGGGCACTGGGACTGGGAGGCCAACAACGGCTACGCCGACACCAGCGACAACCTGCGAAACGCCCTGGCCAAGAACCCGTACATGAAGGTCATGGTGGCATCCGGCCTCTTCGACCTGGCCACCCCGCATTTCGCCGCCGAGTACACCCTCGCCCACCTCGGCGTTACCCCCGAGCTCCGCAGGAACATCAGCGAGCGCCGCTACCGTTCCGGCCACATGATGTACCTGGACAGCAAAGCCCTCGTGCAGCTGAAATCCGACGTGGCTGACTTCATCGCCAGGACTTTGCATGAGCAGGCCAAGTGACCGGGCTTTATGCACTTACACCAACTCCCCCCCTTAGCAAAGGTGGGCCGGGGGGAATTTGCCTTGCCAGCAGTTAAACCTGACGTCACCCCGGCCAATCATCTTCGTTGATGCATCCCTCACCCCAAACCCTCTCCCCCCGGGGGAGAGGGAGCTATCGGCCCCTTCCATAAAAAGAAAAGGCCCCTCCATCGTTAAGGAGGGACCTTCCCCGACAAGCTTTTACTGAGCCTTGCCTTTACTTCAAGCCTAGCGCTGCCACCTCGGCAATATCCTTTACCTGTGCGGCAGTTCCGCCGTATTCCTTGATGCCATCCTCGAACATGGTCATGCAGAATGGGCAGCTCACACAGATGGTGGCAGGCTTCAGCGCCAGGGCTTCCTTGACGCGATTGCGGTTGATCGGCGTCCCTTCGTGCTCCTCCAGCCACATCCGGCCGCCGCCGGCTCCGCAGCAGAAGGCGTTCTCCTTGCTCCGGGCCATCTCGTTGACCGGGGTTCCGGTCACCATGCGGATCACCTCGCGCGGCGCCTCGTACACCCCGTTATGCCGTCCCAGGTAGCAGGAGTCATGAAAGGCCACGCTGCCGAGGCCAGCCGCCTGCCCCTCCAGCTTTAGCTTCCCCTGGTCCACCAGCCCCTTGATGAGCTCGCTGTGGTGCACGACCTCCAGTTCCAATCCGTACTGCCGGAAGTCGTTCTTCAGCGTGTTGTAGCAGTGCGGGCACTGGGTGATCACCTTGCTGACCCCTTTGGACTGGAACTGCTGCACGCTCTCGCGGGCCATCAGGTCGAACAGGTACTCGTTTCCCAGCCGGCGGACGCTCTCACCACAGCATTTCTCCTCCCGTCCCAGAATGCCATAGGAGACGCCGGCAGCATGCAGTACCCGGGTGAGCGCCGTGGTGACCTGCTTGTTCCTGGCATCGAAGGCCCCGGAACAGCCGACAAAGAGCAGGTATTCGGTGACACCCGCCTCGAACGGGCGCACGTTAAGCTGTGATGCCCACTTGCCCCTCTCGGACGGCGCCATCCCCCAGGGATTGGAGCGCTGCTCCATGTTCTCGAACAGGTTAAGCAACTCCTCCGGAAAGCGGGCCTCCATCTGCACCAGGTGACGCCGCATCTTCACGATCTTGGGGAGATGCTCGATGAAGACGGGGCAGGCCTCCATACAGGCACCGCAGGACGTGCAGCTCCAGAGGGCGCCTTCGCCGCAACTCCCCTTTCCTTCCTCGCCGATCAGCGAGCCGGTTGTACTTCCCTTTTTTACGGCCACCCCGTTCTGGAGCAGGTTCTCCTTGATGGCATGAATCACCAGCCGCGGATTGAGGGCCTTCCCGGTACTGGTCGCAGGGCAGGAGTTCTGGCACCTGCCGCATTCGGTGCAGGAAAAGGAATCCAGGAGATCCTTCCAGCTCAGCCGGTCGACGCTGGTGGCGCCGTAGGCCTTCCCTTCCGCGAAATCCTCACGCGGCTGGCTGTTGGTCTTTCCGAGGGTGCGCAGGAAAACGTTGGGGATTGCGGTCAGGATATGCATGTGCTTGCTGTAGGGAAGAAAATTCATGAAGGCAAGAAGCAGCACCGCGTGCCCCCACCAGCACACCGCCCGCACCGCCTCCAGTTCCCCTGGCGGCACGTTCGCCAGCACCTTTCCAAGCATAGAAGACACCGGCATGGCTGCGCTCGCCGGCACCAGGCCCAGTGCGATTTCAGCACCGTGCACGCAAAAATAGGCAACCATCAGCCCGGCGATCATCGAGAGGATGAAGAATGCCTCGAAGGTGCGGGAACCTTCGTAGGGAGGATTAAAGACCCGGCGAACCGCCGCCACCACGACTGCCGTAAGCGCTGCCAGCGAACTGATTTCAAAGAGCAGCGACAGCACACGGTGTATCGGCTCGGGAAGCAGTCCAAAAGAGAGATACGGAAAGATACCCGACACCAGGAACTCCCCGTTGGCGAGGGTAAGCACCAGGAAGGCCCAGAATATTACGCCGTGGTTGATGCCGAAGGGGCGGCTGACCACCTTCTTCTGCCCAAAGGCGTAAACAAGCACCTCCTTCAAACGACTCACTGGCTGATCAAAGCGGGCTTCATCCGTGCCGACACTGACCAGGCCAAGCCGACGGTAGCAACTGTAGGAAAAGACAGCCAAAGAGCCCAGAAGCAGAACAGCGAATACCGGTTGTTGCATATAAAAACTCCTCTCAGGTATTGAGGATCACAAGACAAAAGTCACCGACCGTTTTTAAAAGTTGCCGCCAAGGTTTCCGGCAGGCGACGCACTCTCCCCCTCAAGTAGAGGGGATGCGTAAGTGCCCTTTCCGACCTCAGGTGCAAGCCACCTTTCCCCTACGCCCCCTCCCCTTCAATGGGAGGGTCAGGGTGAGGATGGGGTTAAGAGATGGCTTACCGCGCCTCCTTCAGCTCCCGTATCCTGGCAGTGAGGGCGGGCACCACCTGGAAGAGGTCACCCACGATACCGAAACTTGCGACCTCGAAGATCGGCGCCTCCCGGTCGCGGTTTATGGCGATGATGACGTCGGAATCCTGCATCCCCACCAAGTGCTGAATCGCACCGGAAATGCCACAGGCGATATAGATCTTCGGCCGCACCGTCTTGCCGGTCTGCCCCACTTGGCGATCCTGCGGAAGCCAGCCGGCATCGACGGCACTGCGGGACCCGCCGACGACGCCACCCAAGAGGTCGGCCAGCTCTTCCAGCATCTTGAAATTCTCTTTCGCCATCAAGCCGCGCCCGCCGGACACGATGAACTCGGCACCGGCCACGTCGACCTTGTCCTTGCCCGCCTTGTCGGTAATGACTTCCAGAACGCGGGTGAAGACGGAGGCCTCGGAGATGGTGAAATGCTCCTCGATTACCTCCCCGGCTGCCTGGGGGCGCCGCTCGGGCATGGGCATCACGTGCGGGCGGACCGTTGCCATCTGCGGACGGAAGCGGTCGCACATGATGGTAGCCATGATGTTGCCGCCGAAAGCGGGCCGGGTCTGCATCAGGTTCCGTTTCTCATCTATGTCCAGCCCGGTGCAGTCGGCGGTCAGGCCGGTCTTGACCCGGGTAGCCACCGCTCCGGCCAGGTCGCGCCCCATGCCGGTGGCACCCATCAAGACCACCTCCGGCTTGTGCTTGCCGATCAGGTAGCACATGGCATCCAGGTACGGTTCCGTGCGGTACAGCCTGAAAACGGGGTCGTTGATCACAATGGCTTTATCTGCGCCATAACTGAAAGCATCGTTGGACAGATGGGAGATCTTGTCGCCGATGATGACGGCGGTAAGATCAACGCCCAGCTTGTCGGCAAGTTCGCGTCCGACACCGGTCAATTCCCAGGACACCCTCGCCACTTCCCCCGAGTTCTGTTCGATGAAAACCCAGACGCCCCGATAGGCGGCTACCCTGCGGCGCCGCTCGATCTCTTCTTCGTCCAGGTCATCCTCGCCCTGGTTGGCAAGCCTGGCGAGGATCTCCAGTTCCTCCGGGGTATAGAACATCTCGAGGGCCCCGGCCGGGCAGGCCTTCACGCACTTCACACAGCCGATGCATTTCTCGGCCGTGATGACGGGTTCACCGGCCACGCTCATCTCGACGCCGTCCACCGGGCAGGCGCTCTGGCAGCGGGCGCCGCAGGCAACGCATTTGCCGGTGATTACCCGCGCCTTGCCACGCGGTTTCTTCAGTTTCTGTGGTTCATTCATGTGGTCACCTTTTCACAGCGATACAAATAGTTCCACCCGCTAGGGGCGGAAGCCCAGCTCCGTTACCTGAGTCCTTCCAGGAACTACACCGCCAGCATGTCCCCATCGATCAGGCGATCGACCAGCAGACGCGCCGCCGAGACGGGATCGTTCATACCGTCACCGATGATTTCGCCTTCGGCACGCTCCGGGGAAAAAATACGGCTTACCCAGGTCGGCGATCCCTTCAAGCCAACGCTGTTCACGTCAAGTTGCAGCTCTTTGTTGCTCCAGCACTCGACCTGCGCACGAGCGGAGGCAAGACGCATGGGAACTGTCGGATAACGGGGCCGGTTCAACTCCCGCACCACGGTGATCATGGCCGGCAGCCGGGCCTCGACGATCTCGTAGCGCCCCTCCAGTTTCCTGCGCACGGTGATGGTTCTTCTCGCCATGTCGATTTTCTCTATCCGGTCCACCAGGGTGAGCTGCGAAAAACCGAGCCTGACGGCGATACCCGGACCGACCTGGGCGGTATCGCCGTCGATGGTCTGCTTGCCGCAGAAGACGATGCCGACCTCCTCGTCATCGGCCAGCTTCCTGATGGCAGCGGAGATGACATTGCTGGTGGAAAGAGTGTCCGCGCCGCCGAACACGCGGTCGGAGAGAAGCACGCTGCGGTCGACGCCCAGGGCGAGAGCCTTGCGAAGGGCGGCCTCGGCATTGGGCGGCCCCATGGAGAGCGCCACCGCCTTGAAACCGTAGCGGTCCTTCAGACGGAGACTCTCTTCCAGCGCATGGGTGTCATAAGGGTTGATGATGAAGGGGATCCCTTCCCTGACCAGAGTGTTGGTCACCGGGTCGATCTGAACCTGGGTGGTGTCCGGGACCTGCTTGATGCAGGCGACCACAATCATTGCTGCCCTCCTTGTCCGATAATTTCCATCTGCAGACCTAAACTACTACCTGAACTTGTTTCGGGTATTCCAATCATACTTACCCTCATACCGCATTATCACCTTACCAGGTGCAGCGACTCACCCCATGCTCCCCATGCTGGCGAGCGCAAAGATCTTTTCAGGACGGTAGAGCGGCTCGGCGCCCAGGTACATCAGGACGTTACTCCCTTTTACGGTGAACCCTTTCTCCCTTAAAAGAGCAGCGGCGGCCTGATTGCCCGCAGGAACGTCGAGGAAAACTCGCTCGCCAGCTTCCTGCAGCGCCTGCTCAAGGAGATCACCGGCATCGCTCTTGTCGAGGCATCCCCAAGGACCGATCTGGGTGCCGCCTTCCCAGGGCTGGCAACAAAGGAATCCGGCGGCAGCACCGTAAAGCTCCCCCCGTTCACAGGTAGCCTGCAGCAGTTCATCCCGGCGCGCGCCCCAGCCGCCCCTGTCTACCCTGGTCACCAGTTCGAAATCCAGCGGCGGAAGCGTCGATCCGCCCGCGGTCGCTTCCTTACCCTTTCCCGTCCAACGATGAATATGGTCAACCGCTACAAAACCGAGCCTCCGGTAGATCCCCACCCCCTGTTCCGAGGCGGTCAGCCAGACCGTTTCCACTCCGCTGGCCAAAAGCGCAGAAAGGCTGAGTTCCATGAGCCCTTTGCCTATCCCGCGCCTGCGCGCCTCCTGGTGAACGAGAAGGTTGCCGATCCAACCGCTGCTGCCGTATTTCGCCGCAGTGACGTAACCGATGCCGACGCCCGCCTCCCGGCGCACGAAGCACCCTTCGGGGAAATTCCGCAGCAGGAATTGGAATTCCCACCGGTCGCACAGCCATCCCTCGTCCTCAGCCAATGCCAGAAACGACGCTATATCGCTTTCAAGGAATGGGTTGACCATGGCTAGTCCCTGTGGGCGAACAGCAACTCCTGCGGCGGGGATGCTGCCGCTGCCTCACTGACCACCGGTGCAAGCTGCAGGTCCTGCCCAATCAGCCCCACCGCATCGGCCCTGCACTGCCTGCAGTGCTTGAACTGGCCGATAACCTTCTCATTGTTCTTCCTGAGTTCCTCCAATCTCTCCGGGGTGGGCGGCTCGAGATGTGCGAAGTCGGCCTGCGGGATGAGCGGCATGATGTTCATCACGAATGCCCCCAACTCCTTCACCTTCCTGGAAATGGCGGGGATTTCACTGTCGTTGACCCCAGGCACCACCACCGTGTTGATTTTGATGGTGAAGCCCAGCTCAGCCGCCTGGCGTATCCCTTCCAGCTGGTTCATGATCAGCAGCGCCGCGCCCTCCTCACCGGTCAGCTTGGTGCCGTTGTAGTAGACGTGGGAGTAAATTTTGGCGCCGACCCGTGGATCGAGCGCGTTCAGCGTCACCGTGAGGCTGTGCAGCTCGATTTCCTTCAAAAGGTGCATCTTGTCGGGCAAAAGCAGCCCGTTGGTGCTCAGGCACTTCATCAGGTGCGGGAACTCGGCGCCGACCAGACGGAAGGTTTCAAAAGTTTCCTCGTTGAAAAGGGGATCGCCGGGGCCGGCAATGCCGATCACCTTGATGATGGGTCCGGTCACCGGGCTTGCCATTACCTCCCGCACCCGGGTGATGGCTTCGGCCGGAGAGAGGAGCCGGCTGGTGACGCCGGGGCGGGACTCGTTTGCGCAATCGTGACGCCTCGTGCAGTAGCCGCACTTGATATTGCACTTTGGGGCCACCGCGAGGTGCATCCTTCCGTTCTTGTGATGATTCCCCCCGAAGCAGGGGTGCCCCTGGATCTTCTGCATTGTCTTGCACGATGAAGCCATGATCTCCTCCTTTTACTGCGCTGTTCGGGTGCCAAGAACGAAAAAACCCGGCTGGAGTGGTCTCCGCCGGGCATCGTTGCCTCGCAATTGATACGTCCTTGTATCAGTCATCATCCCTTCAGCATTTACTGTGCCAGATTTGGACGAGGCTTTACCCCGTACGCGAACAGGCGGGAATTTAACGTCTTTGCATCCAAAAGGAGGAGCATGCCGCAGCCGTCTTGGAAACAGGCGCCAGCCGGCCATTGCCTCTGTATACGCTGACAACGACTATTTTTTGTGCAATCCCCTTCCGCCAGCAGGTCGCCCCGCCCACTCATTTCATCCCGCTCTCGTCCACCAACCACGACCGTCACCCGCAAGTTCCCAGCTGGTTCAACGGACAGCCGCCCCAACGGCCCCTCCCCTTCAAGGGGAGGGACAGGGTGAGGATGGGGTTATTCCGCATAGTTAAAGAGCACACCTTCCGCTATTGCTTGCTCCTCAACAAGGCGGCCGGCCTTCCTTCCATGGCTCCAGCCGTTACAGAGATGACCCCGGTGAGGATGGGGTAAGTAAAGGTTGCACATTTATTGCATCCGTCCAACCATGGCCATCCCGTCCCCCAAAGAAGACATCCTCTCACGAGCACGCGGCGCCTTTCTCGGCCTCGCCATTGGCGACGCTTTGGGCGCTCCCGCCGAGTTTATGACCCGCGGCGAGATAGAGACCAAGTATGGAGTGCTCAAGGAGATGGTAGGAGGCGGGTGGCTGAGGCTCAAACCGGGCCAGGTCACCGACGATACCGATATGTCCCTTTGCATAGCCAGGGCAATAAGCAAGGCTGACGGGTGGTCCCTTACTGCGGTGGCTGACAGTTTCGCAAGCTGGCTTCGCTCCAAGCCGATCGACGTAGGCGATACCTGCCGGCGCGGCATCAGGAATTACATGCTGAAGGGAACCCTGGAGACGCCGCCCAACGAATGGGACGGCGGCAATGGCGCCGCCATGCGCAATCTGCCGGTCGCTCTCTACACCCTGGGAAGCGACCAATTACTCGAGCAGTGCACGCTTCAGCAGGCGCACATCACCCACAACCAGGCGCTCTCCGATGCCGCCTCCATCTACCTCGGCAAACTGCTGCACATGGCGCTCAGCGGGCGCTCCCAGTTACAGATGCGACGCGAGGCCGAGATGTTGATCGAACGATACCCTACCTTCGTCTTCGATCCCTACAAAGGGCTGGCCACCGGCTACGTGGTCGACACCATGCAGACCGTCTTCCACTGCTTTTTCAGGGCGAGAAGCTTCGAATGGTGTGTGATCGACACGGTGAACCAGGGTGGAGACGCCGACACCACCGGCGCCATCGCCGGCGCGCTGGCAGGAGCCTATTTCGGTGAGGAGAACATTCCGACAAGGTGGTTGAAGAAGCTGGACAAGAAACTGGTCGCCGAATTGAGGGAACTGGCAGAACGTTTAATCGTCCTGTCACCAGCCTTCAAGTGACAACGATCTTCTTTGTAGCACGACCGTAACAAACCAGCAGTAGTATGGAGACTCACCCCCCTTTGGCAAAGGGGGGCCGGGGGGGGGTTGAATTTTGCCGTGCCACGAAGCAAATACAAATCCCCCTAATCCCCCTTCGCAAAGGGGGACTTTCTAACGGAACACACTGAAGCCACGAGCGACACTATTTAATCAGCTAACCGGCATTATAAGGAGGAAAAAAATGGCGTATTTCGAATGGGAAGAAAGGTTTACCGTCAACGTGAAGGAAATCGATGAGCAACACAAAGCACTGGTGGCGATGCTCAATACCCTATACAGCGCCATGGTGGCCAACAAGGGACGCGAAGTCCACAAGGAGATCATCTATGACATGGTCCGCTACGCCCGTGTCCATTTTGAAACCGAAGAAAGGTACATGCGACGGACCGACTACGCCGAGTACCAGACACACCAGGTCGAGCACGAGAAGTTCACGGCAAAGGCGCTCGACCTCAAGGACCGCGCCGACCATGAGGCATTCATACTCACCCTGGAGATCATGAACTTCTTGAAGGGATGGCTGCAAAATCACATCCTGGTGACCGACTCCCGCTATGCACAACACTTCCTGTCCTGCGGCATCGGCTAAGGCCGAGCCGACGGGACCCTGTTGCCCCTCAAAAATCTTTTGGGTAAGCTTTCACCTGCACGGCGAGTAGAAGGAACGACGAACCGGGTCTGAGAGGATTGCTGCCATGAAGAAACTGAGAGGGGCCTTTGCTTTCCTAGCGAGACCTTTGGCATTGGCTATCGCGACAGCCGGCGCCTACCGGCTCGCACGCATCGCCTCCATCGGAGCCGCCTACAAGGCCAAAATCCTATGCTCCGGCATTTTCGTAGCCCACCGCAGCCCCGCCTCCCTCCTCGATGAGGAGCTTTCCGTCGGCAAGTTCCGGATTCTGCGCTACATCACCGCTACTGTGGACTACCGGTCACGAGAGGTAACAGCCAGCGTATGCGGTTTCAAGAGAACGGCCCGTTTCACCCCCGGCTTCGGTTCCTCCCTTTGCTATAAAAAGACGCAGGCAGCTCATTTCCCCGCCCTCAAGCTACCCCCACCATCACGCCAGCAAAACCTGGAGGAATCCATCGATGCGCGCCTGGCTGAAGCGCTGGAGTGGGCGTTTTCGGAGCCTCACCCGGCAAAAATGCGCAGAACCCGCGCAGTCGTCATAGTCCAGGCAGGAAAGATCGTCGCCGAGCGTTATGCAGCGGGCTTCGGCAAGGACACCCCGATGGCAGGCTGGTCGATGACAAAGGGTGTCATGAATGCGCTGGTGGGGATCATGGTGAGAAAGGGAGAGCTGCGTCTAGATGACCCGGCTCAGGTGCCGGAGTGGCAGGGGCCCAATGACCGCCGAGGCGCCATCACCTTCGAACAGTTGCTGCATATGAGCAGCGGTCTGCGCTTCAACGAAGATTATGGTGATCCTCTTCAGGACGTCACCACCATGCTGTTCTCCGTTCCCGATGCGGCTCACTATGCAGCGAGCAAACCGCTCGTTGCCAAGCCTGCCACGATGTTGAGCTATTCCAGCGGCAGCACCAACATCATCAGTCGAAGCATCAGGGCTCTCCTTGGCGATGCCGAATACTGGGCATTTCCACGCAAAGAGTTGTTCGAACGCATCGGCATGAGCAGCGCGGTCATGGAACCGGACGCCTCAGGCACTTTCGTCGGCTCGTCTTTCATGTACGCTGCGGCAAGGGACTGGGCGAAATTCGGGCAGCTCTATCTTCAGGACGGCGTCTGGAATGGAGAGCGGATACTTCCTGAGGGGTGGGTGGAGTTCAGCAGGAAACCAGCGCCTTTTGCCGCCGGCAAGGAATACGGAGCGCACTTCTGGCTGAAGATCGGGCAGGACTTCGCCAGCACGGACACAGACATCGTACTGCCGGACGACGCCTTCCATGCGACAGGCTACGAGGGGCAATTCGTCACCATCATTCCGTCCTGCCAGCTGGTAATCGTCCGACTCGGACTCACCACGGCGCCCGGAGCCTGGCAGCACGACCGGTTCGTCCAGTTGGTGCTAAGCGGCCTCAAGCTCCCGGGAAACGGGGAATTAACACAGGTGCCTCAGTGGCCAAGCAACTCTTTGGCGTCGGGAGGAAGATCTTCCTTGTAGGAGTATCTGCCGGCTACCCTGGAGGGGAAATTTACCAGCTTCCAGGAATTACTGGAGGCAGCAAAAAAGGCTTCGATTTCTGTTTTTTCCGCACCTTCGCGAGCGGCCAGCGAATCATAGGTCTCAAAGCGCACCCTTGCAGTCGCAGATTGCAGTTGAAGTTGCGGAATGCCCTTCCCGAAACTCACCTCGTTGACGGTAAAGTAAGGCACACAACTACGGCGCAAGTCATTGACCAATTCTCCGCTTTCAGCCGAATCGAGTAATGGCCTCAGTTGAGGAAGCGAGGCGTCCCGATACGCTTTCAGGTTTCCCTGGCATTGTGCGGTCAGCACATTCTGCAGGCTCCTGATTACCGAACGTTCCCTCTTGTTAAAGTTGTCCAGGATGGTCCTGTTTCGCGGCACATTCTCCCTTTGATACACGCTCTTGCCTGCCTTTTTCTTCGGTACCTTGGAGGCATCGTCGGTGAAGACCATCGCCCCGGTATCGTCGACCCCGGAAAACACCTGGTCCTGATCGATGACTACCACCTCCGGCGCCGGACTGGTAGCCATGCCGGAAGTTATGGGCACTTCGACAAAACCATCGCCGGAGCGGGAGATACCGGAGACAAACCTGATCTCGGGGAAGGTGCGGTTGAGGGTTTTGGTCCGAAAGTTGATCATAGGCGGGACATCGCGGTAGAAGACGGTCTCCCCTTGGGCAACCGCAGTCTGCATGACGGCAATCCAGGTAGAGCCAGATACATCGCCGCAGCTGATATAGGTATAACCGCCGGAATCGATGATCTCCTTGACGGCGCAACTTCTCGCCTCAGCAGAGACGGGACCGGTTAATAACGGCAGCAGTGCCGTCATTGCCAGGACTGCTCCCTTAAAAACTCCCGGCATCTTCCTCAAACCGCCTCGCATAAGCCCCCTCCGCTTCCCTTCCAAACTGATCGACCTGGGCCGGATCACTCACAAGACGTTGATCGGCCGCTCGGTCAGGATGGCAAGATATCATGGCAAATTAGGGAGGCTCAATTGAAATATTCAATATTTCTGGCGAGACAGCGGCGGAAGTCGTCAGACCGTGCAAAGCAGACGTTTGACTTTGTACTCACCGCCTATGACGAGACACTCTCCCTCCCCTTTCAAAATGGAGTTGGGTAGCAGTTCACTGAAAAAGAAGATCTTGGAGAGAGGGACCTTCACCTCCCAGACGATAAAACCGAATTCCCAGGCGCGTTCCTCGTCGGTAGTGAAGGAGTTCAGGTTGTTGAGGCGCACGATTTCCTCACGCCTGGAGACGGTCTCCAGCACATCGTGCTCGCTTCGTTCAAAAGTTCCTCTGTAGAGGGTGAGATGGTTCCGGTCGGAATACTTCTTGGCGAGTTCGTACTGGCAGTACTCGTACAGGAGGTCCAACTGTGAGTTGATGGCGGAGGTTCGAGCGCTCCCCTTGGTCCGGTCCACGGCGTACTTCATGTACTCTTCTTCGTGGATGCCGCCGATCCGTTCGTTGTGGAAGGTCGGAGCCAGTCCCATTCGACTCTCCACCCACCCTTTCAAGACCGCCCCTTCCGGAGAATTGGAATCCATCATCCAGCCGCGCAGGAATCGAAGGTAGCTGTTCTTCAAGCTTTTCCTGGCGGCAGCGGTGCCTTGTTCCTGCCATTGGTGCAACTGGAACTTGACCGACATGTAGTCGTTGAAGACGGCGGCACGTTCCTCGGGCGAGGCAGTGGCATCAAGCTTGTCGAAAAAGAAGCGATTGGCGGTGCGCACACCCTGGATCTCAATGGTCTGCGGATTGTCGTTGAAGTGGCGCGAGGCGATGACCCATGGTGGAAGGTTGCAGTGGTTGAAAGATGAGTTTTCCATGGGCATTCACCTCATTGTGAACTTACCGTTCCCTGCAGAGGGAGGGTGCGGAGTCAAGATCTTGAGAAATCCACGAGCCTTGAACAGACAGGAGCAATCCCCCCGGTCCCCCCTTTATCAAGGGGGGGGACGCTGACGGGAACAGCATCCTCTACAGCCCCTGCCTCAAGGGGTCGGACAGGGACAGGAAGGGTTAGAGAACCTTTGACAAGTCGGCAAGAACCTTGACGATCTCACCTTCGATGACATAAGGCTCGACGCCCAGTTTCTCAAGCTCGATCTTGGGAGCCTCACCCATCATCGAACAGACCACGGCGCGGCAGCCTTTAAGGACATCGGCGGTCGCCCGAAGGGTATGAGTGCGCAGCGGATGGTCGGGATCGAAGCTGCAGTAGCGCTCAACTGGCCTCTCGTCGACCAGTTTGACGCTCCCCCCTTCCACCTCGTAGATCAGGAAACGCTCGGCGTGGCCGAAGTGCTGATTTATCTCTTTTCCATCCTTGGAAGCTACAGCGATCAGCATGGTCAACCTCCTGAAAGCGAGATTAAGATTGAGATTAAGATTAAGAAAAGCAGCCCCGAAAATTTTATTGAAGGTGTTCCTGATTCACCTCTTAATCTTAATCTCAATCTGCTTTTCGATCCTTCCTAAGCCTCCACCGGGGCGAAGGTGAAGCACTTCTTGGAGCAGGTCCTGCCGCAGGCGCCACAGCCTATGCAGTTGCCCGGGTTGGATACCTTCATGAACATTTTTGCCGAGTCGTCTTCGTCCACTTCCTCGAAGGTCAGCACGTCGTGAGCGCAGACTTTAAAGCAGCGGCCGCAGCCGATGCAGGTCTCGTCGTCGATGGAAACGATGAATTCGGGGGTCCACTCTTTCTTGTCCTTGGTCAAACCGGTGATGTACGCCATTTTGATTCTCCTTTTTGTGGTTCCGGATATACCGTGATGGTTATAAACGAATCGACTGCCTCCCCCAGGCTTCCGTCTCCTCAGGTCCCCACCTTGATAAAGGGGGACAGCGGGGATTGCTTTGGACAAGCCCGGAGATAAGTGGATGAGGCTTAGTCCTCGTCGAGGAAGGATCCGGCCGCCTCCTTGTTCATGGCCTTGCGCAGCCAGGGGGGAGGATTTCCTCTCAGGACCTCCTGCATTTTCTCGACGGACTCTTTCAGGCTCACCTCGACGTTGGTCTTCATCGGGTGAATCCGCTTGGCGACCAGCTTGGCAGCGGCCGGCCCGCCGATCTGCATGGTGTAGACGATGGCGCAATCGGAGAGGATAGCGGCGCGGGCTGCAATCCGGTCCTCCTCGTCGCTGCCGTGCTCGGCAACGCTGACCGTCTCCAGGTAATGGGCTTCCTCGGGCCCCACCTCCCAGATATGGAAGGAATCGGCCTGGCCGAAGTGCATGTCGATCAATTCACCGGTCTTGGTCGTAAAAGCGATTTTCATGGTTTAACCCCCAGATTGAGATTGAGATTAAGGTTAAGAGAAATCTGGTTCAGCCGTTGGTGTTGGTGTGTTGCATTGAGACAGAGGCCAGAAGGAAAATTTTTTCTCAATCTTAATCTCAATCTCAATCTGCCTTTTCAGTTGTGCGCCAGCTTCTGCGCTTCCTTTGCGTTGGCCTGGAAGATGTTGGCGACTTCGAAGACCAGGTTCATGGTCCCCTGGTAGCCGACCCACATCTTCTGGTGAGCGCCCAGACGGTCGAAGACGGGCATCCCGGTCCTCAAGTGGGCGTTGATCCCCAGCTTCTTGGCAGCCTGCCTGCCGTTGGAGTTGGCAACCAGGAGATCCGCCCCTGCCGCCGTCTGTTCCAGATCCTCCAGGTCCCCCACGAACAGGTTGTCCGCCGGAAGGCTGTCGAGCCCCCGGGTCCTGGTGGCGGCGATGGCTACCTGGATTTCGCAGCCAAGACCGGCCAGGAAGCGGGTCATCGCCTTCAGGTGGTCGGACTCCAGGGCCAGCGCAACTTTCTTCAGGCCAAACTGGTAGTGGCTGTCGGCCATGGCATCCATCAGCCTGCTTCTCCAGCGCCGGAATTTCTCCGGAATCGGCCGTCCCGAGATGGACGACAGCGTTGCCATCAGCAAGTCCGACTCGGCAAGTCCGGTTATCGAGGTGAAGCCGTAGCTTGGGATGTTGAACTTCTTCAGGAGGGTCTCCGCCGCATCGGCGAGGGAATCCCCGAAATACAGGGTGGCCTCGCTCCTGCCGGCCCAGCGGATCCGGTCTACCTTCGCGCCGCCCACGGATAGCGCGGAGACGGTTTCGTCAATATGGCCATCCAGGGCGTTCGAGATGTCGGGCACCACGATGGGATCCAGGCCGAAGGTCCTGCAGATCTCTGCGATCTCTTCCACCTCGGCCGGGGTGAACTGGCAGCCGGGCAGGATATTCACCTGTCCCTTCACGGTGGATCCACCTTCCGGGATGGTCTCCACGATCGCCTCGACAGCCGCCGCATACCCTTCCTGCATCGAGCCGCAGTAATCCGGGGTCGAGGCGTGGATGACCGGGATGGCGTCGTGCTCGGGATGGGCCTGGCGGAACTTGACGATGGCGCTTCTCACGTCGTCGCCCATGGTCTCGGTCAAACCGGAGGTCATCACGCCGACCACTGCAGGTTTGAACTTCTCCATCACCCGGTTGAGCCCCATCTTCAGGTTCTCCCAGCCGCCGAAGATGGCCGCCTCCTCGCTCATGCTGGTCGAGTTGAGGGCAATCGATTCCTTGAAGTGACGGGAGAGCTGCAAGCGGATAAAGGTCGAACATCCCTGCGCTCCGTGCAGAAGTCCCAGCATGCCGTCGATCCCCAGGTAGGCAAGGGTGGCGCCCAGGGCCGGCGAGTTCTTCTGCGGGTTGACCGTCGCGGTCTTGGTCGGCACTTTCACCCGCGAAGATTTCATCTCCTCGGCCGCCAGCCGCTCGGCCAGCCCGGCCACGGCAAGCAGGTCCGCTTCCAGTTCGGCCGAATCCTTTTCCCAGGGGGCCCTGGCGTTCAGCAGCGGCCAGATCGGATTGTTCACGGTAAGGTCGAGCTGCTTGGCGAAGGTGACCATGCCGTCGTAGCCCGCGTAGGGATGGGAGCGGCCATGGTTGATGTCAAGGAACGGGGTCTTGGTTTTGAGAGCCAGGAACTTGGTCTTGCCGCCCGCCACGATCAGGTCGGGGAGTTTTTCATACATGACGGAGAGAAGGCCGGCGGTGCTGGTGTCGGCGATGATGGAGGCGTCCTGGTGCATGAGCGCCTTCATCCGGTAGAAGTCCTCCAGCGTCGAGTTCTGGGTCCCCGCCGCGAGGATCTCCACTCCCAGTTCGGCCAGCGCATTCACCATCGACCAGGTCTTGACGCCTCCGGTGAAAAGAACGGCCCGCTTGCCGGCCAGCCTCTCCTTGTAGGGGGCCAAAAGCTCACGGCAGGAAGCCTCGCTCTCGGCGATCAGCTTCTCCACCCGGTCCTGCATGACCCGCTTCTCCAGGCCATTCACCACGTCGTCCAGTTCCCGTGCGATATCGCGCAGCGCCTTGGCGACGTCGGTTAATCCGTAGAAGGATTCCTCAATATAGGGAATCCCGTAGTTCTTCTGCATCTTCTTGGCGAGGTTGGTGAGGCTCTTGGAGCAGATGATCACGTTCAGCTTCGCCCGGTGCGCGTAGCGCAGGTCCTCGAACTTGGCATCGCCACTGATGCAGGAAAGGACGCGAATGCCAAGTTTGTCGAAGAGCGGCAGCATCCCCCACAGGTCGCCAGCGATGTTGTACTCGCCGATCAGGTTGATATCGTAATCGGTGGTGTACTCCGGCTCCGCGGTGCCGATCACGTATTTTAAAAGCGTCTCCCCGGCCAGCCGGTTGCCGATATTCTTGTCGCCGATGAAACCCGGTGTGTTCACGGGAATGACCGGCATGGACACCTTCGCTTTTGCAGCCTTGCAGACCGCCTCGATGTCGTCGCCGGTCATCGAAGTGACACAAGTTGCGTAGACGAAGATGGCCTTCGCCTCGGGGTAGCGGACAGCCAACTCTCGGATGGCCTTGTAAAGCTTCTTCTCGCCGCCGAAGACGACGTCGTTTTGCAGCATTTCGGTGGTGAACCCGCGCCGGTAGAGCTGGGATTCCGAGGAACGTGCTCCGCGGTTGTCCCAGGAGTTGCCGGCACAGGCGATGGGCCCATGGACCAAGTGAATGACATCGGTGATGGGCATCAGGACCACGCGCGCTCCGTCATAGGCGCAGCTTCTTTCCGTTCCTTCGCCGGGTTCCGACTTCTTGCAGAACTTCGGCGCCCCCGCGTCATTGGTCTTGCAATCCTCAACGTCGTACCAATCAGGTTTTGCCATGAGCTCCTCTCCTTTGAGGGTGTTGAACCTTTTTAAAACCATTAGCCACGGAGAACTTCGGAGAAAATCTGGGAACGTCCAGTCAATCATTGGTTGATTCAGCTTTCTCAGATGTTCTCCGTGTCTCCGTGGCCAATGGTTTTGTCCTACCTCATCATTTCGAAGTGACGCTCGTCGCAGGAGTCGTCGACGATGTCGATGAACTTGTTGCAGATGGTGGAGACGATGTTCATGACCCCCTGGTAGCCGATCAGCGGCTCCCGGTGCAGGTTGACGCGGTCGAAGATCGGGAAGCCGAAGCGGAACAGCGGGATCTTGGCGTCGTGGGCCAAAAACTTGCCGTGGGTGTCGCCGATGACGGCATCAACCTTGTCGGTCATCACCAGGCTCCGGAGATGCCAGAGGTCCTTGTTGATGTAGACCTTTGCTTCTTTGCCGTACGGGGAAGACTCGAGCAGGGCCACCAGCTCTTTCTCCAGCTTCTTGGAGCCTTTGGAGCAGAGAACGTGCACCGGCTTGGCGCCCATTTCCAGCAACACCGAAACGTAGCCCAGCAGGTAGTCGGGGTCGCCGTAGACGGCGAAGCGCTTGCCATGCATGTACTGGTGGGCGTCGGTCATCAGGTCGACCGCCCTGCCGCGCTCGGCCTTCAGCGACTCGGGGACCGGCTTGTCGAACAGCTCGGAGAGCTTCATCAGCAGGGCATCGGTCTTGGCGACGCCGAAGGGCATCGGCATGCTGACGTGCTTGCCGGAATAGTTGTCCTTGATCCAGCCGTAGGTCTTGGTGTTCGAGTAGGTGCCCAGTGCGATGGTGGCCTTGCCGTTGATGGAATCAGCGGCGTCATCCAGCTTGGTGCCCCCCGGGTACGGGCGGTAGGTGCCGTCGTTGGGAGAATCGAAGACTCCGGAGATATCCGCCAGCACGGTATAGGGGATCCCGAATGCTTCCAGGATCCGCTTGTACTCCCAGATGTTGCCGGTGTTGGCGTCGAAGCCGGGGAGCAGGTTAAGTTTCCCGGTGCAGCGCCCTTCCACCTGCTTCCCTTCGGTCAGGGTCTGCAATATGGAAAGGAGCATCGCGTCGTAGCCGTGCACGTGGGAGCCATTGAAGCTCGGGGTGTTGGCGTACGGAGTCGGGAAATCCTTGGGGATGCACCCCTTGTTTTTCGCGTTCTTGATAAAGGCGGTCAGGTCGTCGCCGATGATCTCCGGCATGCAGGAGGTGAAGATCGGTATCATCTTCGGCTTGTAGAGGGTGTAGGCGTTTTCCAGTCCCTCGTGCAGGTTGTTCTGGCCGCCGAACACCGCGCCGTCCTCAGTCATGGCATCGGAGACCGCCGGAGCCGGCTCGCGGAAATGGCGGTTCAAGGTGGAGCGGTAGTAGGAGGCGCACCCCTGGGAACCGTGCACAAACGGGAGGCTCCCTTCGAAGCCGTGGGCTGCCAGTTCGGCGCCCAGCGGCTGGCAGGCGTGAGCCGGGTTGATGGTCAGCGAGGTACGTGCGAAGTTTTTCTCTTTGTACTCTTCAGTATTGATCCAGGCCGCTACCCTCTTGATCTCGTCTTCAGAAATCTCGGTAACCGGCTTGACTGCTAATCCAAGATTGTTTGCCATTGCATTTCTCCTTCGGTGGGAGACTCATCCGTCACACCACCAGGTTGATTGACTGCCTTGCCTCGAAGTCCCCCTTTGCGAAGGGGGATTTAGGGGGATTTGCTCCTTACTCTGTGATAAAGCATGCTGCCGCGAGCGCACCTACGTTAACGGCAAATCCCCCTGCCCCCCTTTGCAAAGAGGGGAGAGGCTGTGAGGTGGTGCCAGCGTCCGGCTAAAACGGCGCCTTCACCAGGTTCCAGGTGGGGCTGTTGATGGCCATGTCGATGTCGCGGGCGAAAATCGGGAAGCCCTTGTAGCCGTGGTACGGGCCGGAGTAGTCCCAGCTGTGCATCTGGCGGAAGGGGATGCCCATCTTCTGGAACAGGTATTTCTCCTTGATGCCGGAGGCGAACAGGTCGGGCTTCAGCGCGTGGGCGAACTGTTCCATCTCGTATTCGGAAGCGTCGTCGTACACCACGGTGGAATCGGGCATCTCGGGAGCGGTGCGGTCGTAGTCGTCGCTGTGGGCGAACTCGTAACCGGAACCGACGCAGATCATGCCGAGGTCTTCGTAGGCGTTGATGGTGTGACGCGGGCGGAGACCGCCGACGTACAGCATGACCTTCTTGCCTTCCAGGCGCGGACGGACTTCCTCGATCACCTTCTGCATCTGGGGATCGTACTTGGCGATGACCGCCTCGACCTTGGCCTTGATGTTGTCGTCGAAGAGTTCGGCCAGTTTCCTGAGGCTCTCCTTGATCTTGGTCGGCCCGAAGAAGTTCAGCTCGATCCAGGGGATGCCGTATTTCTCTTCCATCACCTTGCACATGTAGTTCATGGAACGGTAGCAGTGGATGACGTTCAGCTTCACCTGGTGGGTGGCCGCGATCTTCTCCATCTCGCCGTCGCCGGTCCAGACCGACTTGACGTTGAAGCCGCACTCTTCCAGAAGCGGCTTGGTTGACCAGGCGTCGCCGCCGATGTTGTACTCGCCGATCAGGGCGATGTCATAGGGGCCGATGGGCTCTGCGAACTCGCGGGTCTCGATGATGTAGTCGCGGATGGTGTCGTTGGAGATGTGGTGGCCAAGCGACTGGGAAACACCGCGGAAACCTTCGCAGTTGCAGGGGATGATCGGGAGGTCCAGTTCCTTGGACGACTGCTTGGCGACCGAGTTGATGTCATCGCCGATCAGACCTACCGGGCACTCGGAGAGGACGGAAATCCCCTTGGCGAGCGGGAAAAGCTCGTGGGCCTCCTTGAGCAGGACGGCCAGTTTCTTGTCGCCGCCGTAGACGACGTCCTTCTCCTGGAAGTCCGAGGTGAACTGCATGGCGAACTGGTTGACACCGTTGATGCCGCTCATCAGGTTTCGACGGGTGCCCCAGGAGTACCAGCCGCAGCCGACCGGGCCGTGCGAGACGTGCACCATGTCGCGGATAGGCCCCCAGACCACCCCCTTGGCGCCAGCATAGGCGCAGCCGCGGGCACTCATCACGCCGGGGACGGTTTTCTTGTTGGACTTGACGCAGGCGGAGCCGGACCCCTGGTCGTTGGCACCCAGATGCGGTGCGCGCTTCTTTTTGCCCTTCTCGGGATACGCCTCGAGGACCTTGTCGATCATCTCCTGCGTCGACTCCTTGGTGATCCCTTCAACTTTCTTGATCTCAACGGACATATGATTCCTCCGGGCTCTAGGCCGGTGGCACTAGGCGGTAAATTATTTTCACTTGTCCCCCTTTCCCTGCGGGAGAGGGTCGGGGTGAGGGAAGCCGCAATCTCCGTGGAAGCCTCCCTCACCCTAGCCCTCTCCCGTGAGGAGAGGGAACTTTCAGACCGGGGAGCGCTCCCTGATGGAAGATTACTTGGCGGCGGCTTCGGCCACGCCCACGACCGACTCGTCGTCGGCCTCCATGATGCCGAATTCCATCAGCAGTTCTTCGAGTTCGTCCATGGTGAGCGGGGTGGGAACCACCAGCATCTTGTTCTCGGAGATCTTGCGGGCCAGTTCGCGGTACTCGTTGGCCTGCTTGTGATCGGGCGAGTATTCGATGACCGTCATCCTGCGCAGCTCTGCCCTCTGCACCTGGTTGTCGCGCGGAACGAAGTGGATCATCTGGGTGCCGAGCTTGGCTGCCAGCGCTTCGATGAGGTCTGCCTCGCGGTCGGTATTACGGGAGTTGCAGATAAGGCCGCCCAGCCGGACCTTGCCGGAAGTGGCGTACTTGAGAATCCCCTTGGCGATGTTGTTGGCTGCGTACATGGCCATCATCTCGCCCGAGCAGACGATGTAGATCTCTTCCGCCTTGTTCTCGCGGATCGGCATGGCGAACCCGCCGCAGACAACGTCGCCGAGAACATCATAGAACACGAAGTCGAGGTCCGGGGTGTAGGCGCCGTTTTCTTCCAGGAAGTTGATGGCGGTGATGACGCCCCGACCGGCACAGCCAACACCAGGCTCCGGACCACCGGACTCGACGCACTTCACATCGCCGTAGCCGACCTTCAGAATGTCGTCCAGTTCCAGGTCCTCGACCGTCCCCAGTTCCCGGACCTTGTCCATGACCGTAGCCTGGGCCTTGGCGTGGAGGATCAGGCGGGTGGAATCAGCCTTCGGGTCGCAGCCGACGATCATGACCTTCTTGCCGAGGGAGGCGAGACCTGCCACCGTGTTCTGGGTTGTGGTTGATTTGCCGATGCCGCCTTTGCCGTAGATCGCGATCTGTCTCATGTCTCTTTCTCCTTTCGCGGCCATCTATCCGTGGACCGCATGCGAGTTGTTCG
>DATFAB010000113.1:0-8391 GCA_035255025.1 Geomonas sp. | reverse complement strand
GAACAGGATGTTGGGCTCTGCCTCGGTAAGGACGCGGATCCTCTCCCAGACCGTCATCCTCTTCTTGAAGTGCTGTTTCTCGATCTGGTCGATGCTCACCGACTTGATGGGGCGCTGGATCAGGTCGTGACCTTCCTTCATCGCCTCCTCGTAGCCGCCGGTCGCCCGGGAAATCTCGCCGGGAATGTTGAACTCGATCTTCTCGGCAGTATCGAATGGGTTCTTCAACATGGGCATCGGAGCGTTCTTCGCCATAATTTCACCTTCTCCTCGAAATGGATGCACCGGCTTTATTGACATCAACCAACAAGTTTATAGCGCTTCGAAACTTTCTCCAGTTTCACTAAAGGCGCAGCAAGAAACTCTCGACAACTTCGGCAGGACTCCCAACCGTTTGCTACTTTAGTACCCGCGGAGGCACAAAACCTCCCCCCTTTGCAAAGGGGGGCCGGGGGGATTTGCAGTTCAAGCCGTCCATAAGCAAATCCCCCTAAATCCCCCCTTGCAAAGGGGGACTTTAAAACTGACAACCTGCACAGTTGCCACTGTGGAGAAGGGACGGTCTGCCGTAATGAAATGAAAATGGATGGAGAAGGCGCAAGGCTAGCGCAAAACCACCGCGATCACCTTGACCTCCTCGTCGGAGGTCGACAGAAGCCGGTGTTTGATGTTGGAGTCGAAGTATACGCAGTCCCCCTCGTCCAGCATGATCTCCTTGTCGCCCAAAAGGAGCTTGGCGGTTCCCTTCATGACAAAAAGGAATTCCTCTCCGCTGTGGCGGTAGGTGTCGGTATTGACCACCTTCTGGTTCAGGGTGAGCAGAAAGGGCTCCATTCTCTTGTTCTTCTTGCGCACCGACAGCGACTCGTAAAAATAACCATGCACGCTGCCGTCCTTGGAAATCACCCTGGGCACCGCCGTCCGCTCGTGAGCCCTCAGCACCTCGAAAGGATGGTCCTCTTCCGAGTCATCGAAGAAATAACCTATCTTCACGTCGAAGAATTGGGCAATCTTGGAGAGTGTTGCAATGGGGGGCGAGATATTGTCGTTCTCGATCTGTGAAATGAGCGCCGGCGAAAACCCCGTTTCCTTCGCTACGTCCTGGAGGGTCAACTTTCTCTGGCGGCGCAGGAGCCTGATCTTCGCTCCAATGTTATATTCCGGCACCTTAGACCTCTTAAAACAAAATTTTGGGTGTTGCTGTCCGGCGCGATCCTGCTGCGCTTTCCTTCTCGGTAAATAGTTTAACCATAGATAAATGTCAACACAAAGTTTTATTTTCGGTAAATTTTTTGACTCTGGGTAAAGCACGGCGGGATGACACGGCAGCCACCCATTAATGACTACAGCGGCAGGTAGCGAACCCGCAGCGCGGCAGCGCCGAAACGGTCTCGTTGGCAAAGTCTTTCGTGCGATGGGTAGTCGGTCTCGGCGGCAGGTGCTTGCAGGTAAGATGATGAAGGATGACCGGGTAGCAGCGCTTCGAGAAGCGCCACTACCCGCCGGAACAGGGAAAAGCTGGGAAGAGCGGCCGGCAACACACTACCTTTCGCCGGGAGGGAGCATCAGCCTTCGGTTTCCGCCCAGTAACCGCAGATCAGGCATTTGACACAGTTGATCGATCCCGAGTGTACAACCACCACGTGCTTGACAATGCCGATCTTCGCTTTGCATCTAGGACAAATCATGGCGCACCTCCAGAAGTGGATTAACCGCCCCGTGCGGGACGGAACTGGCTAGAAGAAAAAGCCTGCTACGGCCAGCCCCCATGCAGTACCCAGGCGACGGGCGAAGGCCACAGCATCCGTCCAGGCATCTTACCGAGGGCTTATATTGGCATTTTCAAATGTGATGTTTTTAAACCAAGCAAGTGCCAATTGCAAGGGAAAAAAGATTCGGCCGTTATTTTGAACCTCGATGGCGAGAGAGCAGAGAAAAGGCGGGAGCGCTTAGACTGAGAGCCGGACCTTTTGGCGACCTCGCGGCTTTCGGCTGCCGGCAAGGGACCGATTATCCCTGGTGGTCTAAGCTCTTTCGGGAAAAGTTATGGGGGCCTGCCCAAAGCAGGCCCCCGAACGGGTGGTAGTTCACGGTTTCTCGGTGGCGGTAACAGTTCTTGCCAGCTCTAGTGCAACGAATTAACAAAAAATAATTTAATTTGGCGCATTTCAGAATTCCGTTATGTTTTTTCAAACGAACGTTTGGTGCTCGCGCCGGAACCGGCTTGCAGGCGGCAGCCGCCCTGGCAGCTTGGTTGAGCCCATTGCCAGGGCGCCCGCTTGGCAAACGGCCGCTAACACTCCCAGCTCCTGCCATAAACCCGGCGGCTTTTGCACTGATTGCCATCTGCTCGAATGCCTCGCCTGGTAAAAGGCGTCTCCTTTCTCTCCCCTTCCCCCGCCTTCTTTTTATCCTAAACCAGGGTAGCAGGTAACTGCAATCCGGCTCCTGGTAGTTTCATTACACAAAACGAAATTTGAAATTCGCTTCGACAGTTTCTGCCGGCGCAGATACAGTGAGCCATCTACCTGATACATCAGGCTTATTGTCCGCACCAGCGATAGACGTGTTAGAAACAGATGATATGTTAGGAATAACGTATACAGTATTCCGGCAGAGGGAAAGGAGGGGAGCGAAGGTTCAGTGTCATCGTTTTGCTTCGGATTTGGCCGCCCATTTCTACTTCTCGCACGTGGTAAAGATCGGAGGTAACATGAAGACGCACGATACTGTTCCTGTCACAACCGGCCTTGGCAAAGTCTCCAGAAGGGACTTCCTCAAGTTCTGCACCGTGGTTGCTGTCGGCATGGGTCTTCCCGTCACTGCGGGGGCCAGGATCGCCCAGGCGATCACCAGTCCCAAGCGGCCTCCGGTCATCTGGCTCTCTTTCCAGGAATGCACCGGCTGCGTGGAATCGCTGCTCCGCTCCAACCATCCAACTCTCGAACAGCTGATCCTCGACCACATATCGCTCGACTACTCGGAAACCCTGAGTGCGGCAGCCGGCCACCAGGCTGAAGCGGCCAAGGCCAGCTCTATTTCGGCCAACAAGGGTAAATTCATCCTGGTGGTCGATGGCGCCATCCCCACCAAGGACAACGGCATCTACTGCAAGATCGCCGGCAAAACCGCCCTCCAGATCCTCAAGGAGACGGCGCCTTCGGCAGGTGCCATCGTGGCCATGGGTTCCTGCGCCTCCTGGGGAGGGATCGCCGCCGCCGGCTCCAACCCGACCGGGGCCAAGGGGATCCCCGAGATCCTGGGCAACGGCCAGGTGGTGACCATCCCCGGCTGCCCCCCCAACCCGTACAACCTCCTCTCCACGATCCTTTTCTACCTGACCTTCCACAAGCTGCCGGAACTCGACGGCCAGGGGCGGCCGAAATTCGCCTACAGCCGGCTGATCCACGAAAACTGCGAGCGCAGGCCACATTTCGACGCCGGGCGCTTCGCGCAGCAGTTCGGCGACGAGGTGCACAGAAGCGGCGGCTGCCTCTACAAGCTGGGCTGCAAGGGACCCGAGACCTACGCCAACTGCCCCAGTGTCCTGTTCGGCGAGACGGGTGCGGGCACCTGGCCGGTCGGCATCGGCCACCCCTGCTTCGGATGCACCGAGAAGGGGGTGGGCTTCAACGAGCCTCTGCACCAGATGGCCCAGCTGAAGGACCTCACCCCGCCGGTATTTTTCAGCGAGGCCTTCCCCAACAAGGAAGGGGTCTCCCCCGGCATCAGCTCGCTGGCGACCGGTTCGGCAGGCCTGGTGGTGGGGGCCGCCGGGGTCGCCCTGTTGACCGGGCTCGGCAAGGACAAATTCAGGGACAAGGACAACGGTAAGCACGACCGCAGCTCGCACGACAAGGAGGTGTAGCCATGGCCATCTCCAGACGACGGTTCCTGCAAGGGGCTGCCGGCGGCGGAGCCCTGCTGATCGCCTCCCGCCTGCCGGACGCCGGGGCCACCATGTCCAGGGAGCTGCCGCCCCACGCGGTCGGCATCCTCTACGACGCGACGCTGTGCGTCGGCTGCAAGAGCTGCATGGTGAGCTGCAAGAAGGAGAACAGCGTACCGGGCGGCGCCCTCTACCGGCAGGGAAGAAGCGAGCCCCCCTTCGAGAGCTCGCTGCCGGGCGGCAACATGTGGGATGCGCCGCGCGAGCTCACCGGCAAGACCCTGAACATCATCAAGGTCTACAAAAACGGCAGCGCACAGGTGAAGGATCGCGAGAAGGACGGCTACGCCTTCTTCAAGCAGCAGTGCCTGCACTGCATCTCCCCCGCCTGCGCCTCGGTCTGCCCGGCCGGCGCCTTCAGAAAGGACGCCGACACCGGCGCGGTCATCTACCTCGCCAACCGCTGCATCGGCTGCCGCTACTGCCAGCTCGCCTGCCCGTTCGGGGTCCCGCGCTACGAGTGGGATTCGGCCTGGCCGGAAGTGAGGAAGTGCCAGCTCTGCGAGCACCGGCTGAAGGAGGGTAAATACTCGGCCTGCGCCGAGGTCTGCCCGACCGGAGCCACCATCTTCGGCAAGGTGACCGATCTCAGGGCGGAAGGAAAACGCAGGCTCGCGCTCAAGCCGGGCGAGCCTTACCTCTACCCGCTGAACAGGGTGGACAGCAAGGAGAAGACACTCAGGCCCGCCTCCCGCTATGTGAAACAGCTCTACGGCCTGGAGGAGGCCGGCGGCACCCAGAACCTGCTTTTGTCCGGGATCTCCTTCGACCTGCTCGGCTTCCGCGAGAACATCGCCCGTTTCGATCTCCCCTCGCTGACCTGGGCCTACATCGCCAAGATCCCGTGGGTTTTCCTGGGGGTCTTCCTGGGGGGGACCGCCATCTACAAGGTGACCCACCGAAACGACAGGGAGGGCAAGCCATGATCGACACCAGCAAGTATCTCGGCCCCCGCTTTGGCGGAGTGGTGAACAGGCTTTTGGACGATTCGCACAGCGAGTACCTGGGCATCAGGCTGGTCACCCCCTTCACGCTGCTGCTGGCCGCCCTGATCGGCATCGCTGCGGTGGTCGGCTGCTACCGGCTCTGGTTCGGCATCGGCGCCGCCAGCAACCTGAACGATCTTTGGCCCTGGGGACTGTGGATCTCCTTCGACGTCTTGGGCGGGGTCGCCATGGCCGCCGGCGGCTTCCTGATCGCGGCCGCCGTCTACATCCTCAACTGGAAGAAGTACAAGTGCATCGCCCGCGCCTCCATCCTGAACGCCTTCTTCGGCTACCTTTTGGCCGCCATGTCCATCTGCCTGGACATCGGCCGCTCCTTCGTGATCTGGCACCCGCTGGTGATGTGGCAGGTCAACTCCATCATGTTCATCGTGGCCATCCACGTGGTGCTCTACACCTCGACCCTGGGCACCGAGTCGAGCCCGATGCTGTTCGAAAAGCTCGGCTGGACCGGGGCGCTCGACAAGGTGAACCGCTGCATGGTGGGGATCGTGCTCTTCGGGGTGCTTTTGTCGCTGCTGCATCAGTCGTCGCTGGGGGCCGTCTACCTGATCGCCCCGGGCAAGCTCTCCCCTATCTGGTACGGTCACTACCTCCCCTACATGTTCCTGGTGTCGGCCATCATGATGGGTATCTCCATGGTCAGCTTCGAGACCATCCTCACCGGCAAGGTCTTCAACCACCAGGTGCCGATGGAGGTGATCGAGGGACTGTCGCGCGGCATCGTGATCACCGGCGTCCTCTACTTCTGCATGAAGGCGGGCCACATCGCGAGCGGCATCGGTTTTGGTGCGGTCTTCGACGGCAGCCTGCTTGGCAACCTGTGGCTGATCGAGATGGCGGTGGGGGTGGTGCTGCCGGTGGGGTTGCTCGCCTTCGGGCAGGTGCGCAGGGATCCCCAGCGGGTCTTCGCCGCCGACATCATGGTCATCCTGGGGGTGCTTTTGAACCGGCTGAACGTCGGCATCTTCGGCGTCTCCGAGTATGCCACCCGCTCCGGCGGGGACTACTTCCCGTCCGCCATGGAGTTCCTGCTGACCGTTGGCATGATCGCCTTCGCCATCCTGGGCTTCAAGCTGTGCGCCAAGTACCTGAACCTGTTTCCCACACACCACTGAGCCGCCCGGCGGCGTAAGGAGGGAGCACCATGTCAAAGCGAATTACCATCGACCCGGTGACCAGGATTGAAGGGCATCTGAGGATCGACTGCGAGATCGACAACGGCCGGGTCACCAAGGCCTGGTCCTCCGGCCAGATGTGGCGCGGCATCGAGACCATTTTGAAAGGCAAGGACCCCAGGGAAGCCTGGATCTATACCCAGCGGATCTGCGGGGTCTGCACCACCGTCCATGCCATAGCTTCGGTGAGGGCGGTCGAGAACGCCCTCAAGATGGAGATACCGCTCAACGCGCAGTACATCAGGAACCTGATGATCTCCGCCCATGCCATCCAGGACCACATCGTGCACTTTTACAACCTCTCCGCCCTGGACTGGGTGGACGTCACCTCGGCCCTGAAGGCCGATCCGGTCAGGACCGCCTCCGTCGCCCAGGGGCTCTCCGACTGGCCGCTCAACAGCAAGAAGGTGTTCAGCGATACCCAGGACAAGGTGAAGGGGCTGGTAAGTTCGGGGCAGCTCGGCATCTTCGCCAACGGCTACTGGGGGCATCCGGCCATGAAGCTCTCCCCCGAGGTGAACCTGATCGCCACCACCCATTACCTGCAGGCGCTCGAGTTGCAGAGGCGGGCCAACATGATCGTCTCCATCCTGGGGGGCAAGACGCCGCACATCCAGAACCTGGCCGTGGGGGGCGTCGCCAACCCGATCAACACCAACAGCCCCTCCACCCTGACCATGGAGCGGCTCTACTACGTGAAGACCCTGATCGACGAACTGGGGGCCTTCGTGAACTCCGTTTATCTCCCCGACGTCTGCGCGATCGCCGCCAGCTACCAGGAGTGGACCGCCTACGGCGCCGGCATCAAGGACTACCTGTCGGTCCCCGACATCCCGCTGGATGGCAAGGGTACCGTCTTCGCCCTCGCGGGAGGCTACCTTCCCAGCGGCGACCTGGGGCGCTTCCGCGAAATCAGGAGCCACCAGGACGAGTCGTTCAGCAAGGGGGTGCGGGAGAGCGTGAAGCATGCCTGGTACGCGGGAGAGGCGGACCTGCAGCCGTGGCAGGGAGAGACCCAGCCGCACTACACCGACTTCCAGGAGCATGGCAAGTACTCCTGGGTCAAGGCACCCACCTACCAGGGGCAGCCAGCCCAGGTGGGTCCCCTGGCCAACGTCCTCTGCATGTACGCGGCAGGCGACCCCGCCACCGTCAAATGCACCGACCAGGCGCTGCGGAGCATGGGGAGCCTCGCCGGCCAGCGGGTCCCCTTCTTCACCCTGCACTCCACCATGGGGCGCCACGCGGCCCGGGCCATACGCGCAGCGGTGCTCTACGAGACCCTCAAAAAGCAGTGGCAGCTGCTGATCGACAACATCGGCAAGGGGGACACCACCACCTTCAACAAGCCGGAGTTCCCCAAGGGCGAGGTACGGGGAGTCGGCCTGCACGAGGCGCCGCGCGGCGTGCTGTCGCACTGGGTGGTGATCAAGGACGGCAGGATCGAGAACTACCAGGCGGTGGTCCCCTCCACCTGGAACTCCGGGCCCAGAAACGCCGAGGAGGCCCCCGGCCCTTACGAAGCATCCCTGGTGGGGACGCCGGTGGCCAATGCCGAAAAGCCCCTGGAGGTGCTAAGGACGGTGCACTCCTTCGATCCCTGCCTCGCCTGCGCCATCCACCTCTTCGATCCAGCCCGCAAAAACGGGGTGGAGATCAAGGTCATGTAGCAGCCGGCAGTAGTCCGGTGTCGGAGCCTTCAATACCGGTCCCCCCTAGGCGCCGCCGTCACGAGCGACGTCCCCCCCTTGAGAAAGGGGGGACAGGGGGGATTGCCGTTTTCAACGAGAGGCAGCAGTCAGAGCTGACAGGCTGCCTGTTCGGAGCCAACGCCGGCCGGAGATCAGCAAGGTAGCAGCGGTGCATGGAAAGTGAGGGTGGAGGGGCAGCAGAAGAGTCGAAATTTGCATGAGGGGGAAAGGTTATGGCAGCCAAAGAGGAAGTGAGGAGAATCCTGGACAAGCTCCCCGACGACGCCACGCTGGAGGATATCCAGCGCCACATCAACCTGCGCCAGCAGACAGGAAAAGGCGCCAAAGGCGGAATTTCCGAGCGCGCCCTCGACGAAGACGAGTTCGACGTCAAGATAACCGAGTGGATGGAATCATAAAGGCCGGCATGGGCAACCCGGAACGGTCGAGGTTTTCGTGCTGGTTGAGACAGAAGTAAGCGAGGTCAGCGCCAGGATGGTCCGTCAGGCGAGTTCCGCCCGCCAGCCGGGTCATCTGGAGCCTGTGGAAAAGTGGCAATTTCATGAGGA
>DATFAB010000112.1:0-7149 GCA_035255025.1 Geomonas sp. | reverse complement strand
GAACAGGATGTTGGGCTCTGCCTCGGTAAGGACGCGGATCCTCTCCCAGACCGTCATCCTCTTCTTGAAGTGCTGTTTCTCGATCTGGTCGATGCTCACCGACTTGATGGGGCGCTGGATCAGGTCGTGACCTTCCTTCATAGCCTCCTCGTAGCCGCCGGTCGCCCGGGAAATCTCGCCAGGGATGTTGAACTCTACCTTCTCCGCCTGGTCGAAGGGGTTTTTCAGTGACGGCTTGATCATTTTAATGGACATAGAGGGCATCCTTCCGAGTGGGATTTTTCAGCTGGTACATGGTTACTGCTAAGCTCATTGCCATCCTCCCGTTTTATTGATTAAAACAAAAAAGTGTTGCATTTGGGGCGTAGGGAAAAGGTTTTCGGGAGGGCGCCGTGGCGATTGATCTGGCTGGCTGAGATCCCGATGACTATTAGTTTAATGTATACGGCCGTTTAGCTGGCGCGGCCCTGGGCGGTTCAACTGCCGGCAGGGTTGTTTTATTTTGGGACGCCTTTTTGTAGCAGAAGGCGCCGGGGAGCTCGTTTCGGCGACACAAATGCAGCGCGAAGCCTGAAAAGGGAGGCTCTGGCGGTAGGTTTAGCGGTAATAGGGTTGGGAGATTAGGCTGTAGACCCCGCTGTTTGATGCCCGGTTCGTTTGTATCCGTAGCATTAACAGATACTTGCACGGCTGATGCTGCGCCGGGATCACTTTGTGCCGAGAAAATGCTGAAAAATAGAACAGGATTTTCTGTTTACACATGAACGTAAAAGTAAATAAGGTTTTGCTTGGCAAAAGTCAATAAGAAAAACGGCGTATACGCGGGAAAATGCGGTGGAACAGCTGGTTAGATAGTGAAGAGATGTAGACCAGCAGCGGCGGGAGATGGGGGCGGGATGGAGGGGCTAGGACGCTGGCAGTGACTGCCAGCGCCCAACGGTAAGGTGACGGCGCGGGAGGAGAACCTGTCAGCGCCGGAGCTTGCGGGCCAGCAGTTCCACGGTGTGCAGAACCTTCCGGTCGTCGCCGGCCTGTTTAAGGCCGTCGGAGAGCTGCATAATGCAGCCGGGGCAGCCGGTAACCACGCAGTCGGCGCCGGTGGCCTGGATGGCGGCAGTTTTGCCGGCGTTGATGTCGAGCGAACTCTCATAGTGGTAGACGTTGAAGGTGCCGCCCAGTCCGCAGCAGCGGTCGGCGCCCTCCATCTCGGTGAGTTCGATGCCCGGGGTCTGCTTGAGGAGTGCGCGCGGCTGCTTGCTGATGCCGGCGGTCCGGTGGTGGCACGGGTCGTGGTAGGTGATGCGGACCTGTTCCCCGGCGCCGGTCGATTCCGGGGCCAGTCCCAGCTGCTGCAGGAGTACCGCTGCGTCCACGGTCTTGTCCGCCAGCGCTTTCAGGCGGTCCCGCAGTTCCGGGTTGCGCTTGCCGATCACCAGGGGATAGAGCTTATGCAGGGCGCCGCCGCAGGTGGCGCAGGCGGTCATCACGTAGTCGGCCTTGCATCTCTCCAGCGCCTCCAGGTTTCGTTCGGCGAGTTCCCTGACCGTGTCCAGGTCGCCGCCGGACATACCGGGGAGACCGCAGCACTGCTGGTCCTGGGGGATGATGATGGTGCAGCCGAGGTGCTTGAAGAGGGCCAGGGTGGCTTCGCCGATTTCGGTGTAGACGAAGTTGGTCATGCACCCTACGAAGAATGCGATGCGCGGCTTGCCGGGCTCCCCTTCGATCACCTCGGGATAGCGCGTCATGAACGGCTCCTTGGCGATCTGGGGGATGTGGCGGGTGCCGCCCAGAAAGGGCATCGGGAAGCGGAGCCTCAGCCCGGAGGTGGCCGGGATCTTCCTGAAGAAGAGCGGGCCGAGGATGGAGGCGGCGAAGGCGCCCAGCTTCATCAGCTTGCGGGTCTTGATCACCTGGCCGACCGCCTTGTGGAAGGTGGTGAGGCCGCGTTTTTGGGCGAGCGCCTCGCGGGCGGCGATCACGATCTCGTCGGTGGGGACGTTGTTCGGGCACTTGTCCACGCAGCTGCCGCACAGCAGGCACTTGGACATGGCGGCGTAGGTGCCGTCATCCAGTTCGATGTCCCCCTTCATGACGTGCTGGGCCAGCGCCACTTTGCCGCGGGCGGTGGCCGGTTCCCTCTGGAAGGTGCTGAAAGCGGGGCAGTGGGCGCGGCAGGCCCCGCACTTCACGCACTTTTTCATGTCATTTTGCACCCGCTCCAGCGGGGTCGTCTGCTTCTTGCTCACGTTAACTTTCCTTTAAGGCTTGTGTCTGAGGTCGGACCTGTCTGACAGGTCTGACCGGCCCGACTATTCCAGCGGCAGCATCTTGCCGGGGTTGAGGATGTTGTTCGGGTCGAGCGCCTTCTTGATGGCGCGCATGGCGCCAATCTGATCGGCCGACAGCTCCATGGGAATGAAGGGCTGCTTGGCGAGCCCGACGCCATGTTCGCCGGACATGGTGCCGCCCAGGTCGAGCGCCGCCTGGAAGACTTCCTTGATGGCCTCGTGCGCCTTCTCCTGCTGGCCCGGCTGTGACTTGTCGATCATGATGTTGACATGGATGTTGCCGTCACCGGCATGCCCGAAGTTGACGATCGGGATGTCGTAGCGGTTCTGGATCTGCTCGATGCGCCTGATGACGTCGGGGACCCGGCTCCTGGGGACCACGATATCCTCGTTGAACTTGTCCGGATTCACGTCGCGCAGAGAGGGGGATACCAGACGGCGCACCTTCCAGAGCTCCTCGCTTTCTGCCGCGTCCTTGGCCACCCGGAACTGCACGAGGCCAAGCGGCTTGATCAGGGCATGTATTTCGTCCGCCTGCTTCTCGATCAGGTCGGGGTCGCCGTCCACCTCGATCAGCAGCACGGCGCGCCCGCTCTCCGGGATCCCAAGGTTGAAGCGCCGGTCCACGCAGGTCAGCGTGGCGTAGTCCATGAACTCCAGGGTGGTCGGGATGATCTTCCCCTTGATGATGGTGGAGACCGCTCGGGCGGCGCCGTCGATGGAGTCGAAGATGGTCAGCATGGTCTTCTTGGAGGCAGGGTAGGGGAGCAGCCTGAAGATGATCTTGGTGATTACCCCCAGTGTTCCCTCCGAGCCGCAGAGAAGCTTGGTGAGGTCGTAGCCGACCACCCCCTTCACGGTCTCGCCGCCGGTCCTGATGATCTGCCCGGTGGGGAGCACCACCTCCAGCCCCATCACGAAATCCTTGGTGACGCCGTACTTGACCGCGCGCGGCCCGCCCGCGCACTCGGCGACGTTGCCGCCCAGCGTGGAGAACTTGAGGGAGGCCGGGTCGGGAGGATAGAAAAGCCCGAGCTTCTCGACTGCTTGCTGGAACGCCTCGGTTACCACGCCCGGCTCCACCTCGGCCACCAAATTGTCGGTATCGATCCTCAGGATGCGGTTCATTCTGGTGGTCACCAGCACCACGCCTCCCCCCTTGGGGAGGGCTCCGCCGGTGAAGCCGCTGCCGGCGCCGCGGGGAAAGACCGGGAATCCTTCGGCGTTGGCCAATTGCAGGACCCGAGAGACCTGCTCGGCGCCATCCGGGTGCACCACGCAGTCCGGGAGAAACTCCATCTGGGTGGCGTCGTAGCCGTAGCAGACCAGTTCCTGCACGCCCGTGGCAATATTTTCCGCACCGACGATCTCTTTCAGCTTCTCTAAAATGCGTGCTTGGAGCATCAAATCTTCCTTTCGGTATCTACAACCTGTTTGCAATATGTATTTATGTTTGCAGTTCTGCCGCAAGACATTTTTATCTCCTCCCCCCGAACGGGGGGGCGGTCGGGAGGGGGGAGCGCCGTCCCGGACCGCGCAAGATGCCCCTAACTGGAAGCTGAGTTCCCCCTCCCTAACCCTCCCCTGTTCGGGGGAGGGGACTTCCGTCACAGGTGCGGGAAGGGACCGTGGGAGGATGGAGCTCTCTTCGGGGCTAGCTCACTTTGGGCACCGGCAGCACCACGCCGCCTTCCGGTATTAGATAGGCGGTGAAATACTCCGGCAGTAGCGGAAGTGCCAGTTCCAGCGCCTGCTGGGGTGTATCCACCGGAATCATCCCCATGGCGGCCACCTCTTGGGGCGGCAGCTGCGATACCAGGTAGACCCGGAAACGCTCCGCCTTCTCCTTGACCGACCAGGCGGTCTGGCCGTTGATCTCGTAGCGCTTCCTGAGCGCTGCTTCCAGCTCCTGGCAGCTCGGGTAGCGGAACCAGTTGAAGAAGGTTTGGTGGCCGTAGCCGTCACGGCACTCAGCCAGGAGGATCATCACCCCTCCCGGCTTCAGAGCCCGGCTGGCGTACTCCATCGACTTGTGGGCCTGGATCAGGTTGATGTCCTTGGGGAAACCGCCGCAGGAGACTACCACGAGGTCGCTCTTTAGCTCGATGGGACACGAGAAGGTTTTGCTGTAGAAGCGGCATCCCTCCTGGTGGGCGCTCCGCCAGTCGCCGGCGAAGGCGGCCAGGATCCGCTTGTCGGGGGTGAGCACCGTGTTGAGGATGAAGTCGGGCGGCCGCATGCCGCAGGCTTCCACCATCGCCTCGTGGACGGGATTGCCTGCCAGGCTGCCGGTCACCGCCTTGGGGTGCCTCCCCGTTCCATCTCCCTCGTTCAGGACGGCGAAGTGGCTCGCCATGCAGCTCTTCCGGCTGGCGACGCCGGGGAGCATGCTCTTGCGTCCGCCGCCGAAGCCGGCGAAATAGTGAAAGGTGACCGAGCCGGTCAGGATCAGCCGGTCCGCCTCGGCCACCTTCCGGTTGATCTCGACCGGGATGCCGCGTGCGGTGTCGCCCAGGTAGACCAGGGCTCCCGGATCGTCGCAGTCGTGGTCGACCACCTTGATCTTGCCGTAGAGCTCTCCCACGATCTTTCGGTGCTCGGCCTCGCTCTGCTTCCGGTGGATGCCCAGGGCGATGACGATCTCGATGTCGCGGTTGGCAACCCCGGCAGCGTTGAGCCTCTTGACCAGGAGCGGCAGGTAGATCTCGCTGCCGGTCGGCCGGGTGACGTCGGAGGTGACTATGACCACCTTTTCGCCGGGCCGGAAGCGGGCAAGCGCCTCTTCGCAGTGGGCAAGCGCCCGTTCGACCAGCACCTCCGGCGGGGCTTCAGGCTCGCCAAGCTGCGGGCGCAGCACCGACAGCACCCGGTCGGCAGCGATCTGCAGCGGGTAGCTATGGTCGCCGCACTTAAGCTCAATCATGCTGGCATGATACATTTTCGACCTCATTAGCGCAACACTTTACGAGGTATACGCCCTTTAGCTCGGAAATAGGTTGACATTGATACCTCTTTCCAGTAACAATCACCCGTTTCTATATCACTGTTTTGCAATTTATTTTGGTCTGCGTCTTCCGGAATTAAGCCTTTTTTAGGCACAACAAAACGTAGGAGGAGTCTTGTAATGGAACAGTATGCAGTAGTGTTCGCCCTGGCCTGCGCCGTGGCGGCCGTAGCCTACGGCCTCATCTCGGCCAAATGGATCCTGGGGCTGCCCCAGGGAAGTGACCGGATGCGGGAGATTGCCGCCGCGGTCCAGGAAGGGGCTGGCGCCTACATGAAGCGTCAGTACACCATCATCGGTGTGGTCGGCGTGGTCATGTTCGTCATCATCGCCGCCACCCTGGGGATCAAAACCGCCGTCGGCTTCGGCATCGGCGCCATCTTCTCCGGCCTCACCGGCTTCATCGGCATGTTCGTTTCGGTCCGGGCCAACGTCCGCACCACCGAGGCTGCCAAGTCCGGCATGGAGAAAGCGCTCAACGTCGCCTTCCGCGGGGGCGCCATCACCGGCATGCTCGTCGTCGGTCTGGGCCTGCTGGGTGTTGCCGGCTACTACTTCATCCTTAACCAGATCACTCCTGAAGGCCCCGACAAGGTGAAGGAAGTGGTGAACCAGCTGGTGGGCTTGGGCTTCGGCGGTTCGCTGATCTCCATCTTCGCCCGTCTGGGCGGCGGCATCTTCACCAAGGGCGCCGACGTCGGCGCCGACCTGGTCGGCAAGGTAGAGGCCGGTATCCCCGAAGACGACCCCCGCAACCCGGCCGTCATCGCCGACAACGTCGGTGACAACGTCGGCGACTGCGCAGGCATGGCTGCCGACCTCTTCGAGACCTACGCGGTAACCCTGATCGCCTCCATGCTGCTGGGCGCCATCGCCTTCGCCGGCAACGGCGCTGCGGTCGCCTACCCGCTGATCCTGGGCGGCGTCTCCATCATCGCCTCCATCATCGGCACCTTCTTCGTCAAACTCGGCGCCAGCCAGAAGATCATGCCGGCTCTCTACAAGGGGCTGATCGTCTCCGGCGTGATCGCAGCCATCGCCTTCTTCTTCATCACCCAGAACATGTTCCCGGCCGGCCTCGGCAACTTCTCCGCCACCAACATCTTCGTTGCCGCTCTGGTAGGTCTGGTGGTGACCGGCGCCATCTTCTGGATCACCGAATACTACACCGGCACCGAGTACGGCCCGGTCAAGCACATCGCCCAGGCCTCCACCACCGGCCACGCCACCAACATCATCGCCGGCCTCGGCGTCTCCATGAAATCCACGGCCCTGCCGGTGATCGTCATCGCCGCCGGCATCATCGTCGCCTACAAATGCGCCGGGGTCTACGGCATCGCCATCGCCGCGGTCTCCATGCTCTCCCTCACCGGCATCGTCGTTGCCATGGACGCCTACGGCCCGATCACCGACAACGCCGGCGGCATCGCCGAAATGGCCGAACTGGACGACTCGGTCCGCGCCGTCACCGACCCGCTGGACGCGGTCGGCAACACCACCAAGGCGGTCACCAAAGGGTACGCCATCGGCTCCGCCGGCCTGGCTGCGGTCATCCTCTTCACCTCCTACGTGGACGAACTGAAACTGGCCGGCCAGTCAATAGAATTCTCCCTCTCCGACCCGTACATCATCGTCGGCCTCTTCCTCGGCGGCCTGCTGCCGTACTACTTCGCGGCGCTCTGCATGGAAGCGGTCGGCAAGGCCGGCGGCTCGGTCGTCGAAGAAGTCCGCCGCCAGTTCCGCACGATCAAAGGGATCATGGAAGGGACCGGCAAGCCGGACTACGCCGCGTGCGTCGATATCGTCACCAAGACCGCCCTGAAGGAAATGGTCATCCCGGGAATCATCCCGATC
>DATFAB010000111.1:0-19867 GCA_035255025.1 Geomonas sp. | reverse complement strand
GCCCGGATGGGCGAGTATACCCAATCGCCGCCGGAGGAGCAAAGGTTTTTGCTCTTCCTCTCCGCAAAGGCGTGGAAGACCGGGGAACCATTGCCGCAGTGGTGGATGGCGGGGCGACCAAGCTGTTAGCTTGCCATCGCTGGTTCAGGTTGGAGGCTCTTCGCTGCTTCGCTGCTTCAGGGCTTCGGGGCTTCAGGGCTTCGGGGCTGTGTTCCCCCCTCCCTGCCTCCCCCCGTTCGGGGGGAGGAGTGTTAGTCTTAGTCTTAATCTCAATCTTAATCTTAATCTTAATCTTAATCTTAATCTGCTTCTCCCTCGATCTGCCCCTGTCCCCCCCCCGCAAAAATCTGTGTGTCAAGCGAGACAGACGCCAAATTTTGGCACCCCCGCAATTGCTTTAAAAATCAAGAGCTTGTCGGTAAAAAACGCCTGGCTGCTGCATTTTTTTTGCACCCTTTGCTGGTTGTCGCACATCTGTACAACCCCGGCAAAATCCTGACAAACCGGGATGTTAGCCGAAAGCGGGCCGGCTGGCACACTTCCTGATAGAGATAGAGCACCCTAACGCACTTCGCTTTTTTTTCTGTGCTTCAATCCAACTGCTTCAAGGAGGTAGCTCCCATGACATGCCCTAAATGCAAAGGTAAAATGTTCGCCGAGAAATACTACGACTTCGTGAGGTCCTTCGACGCCTGGAAATGCATCTGCTGCGGCGAGATCGTCGACCCCACCATCCTGGCGAACAGGATGAGAAGCTTCCACAGCCACCTCGGCTAGTCTGGCGCCGGCTTCCCCGCCCGGGCGAGCCGCCGCCCTTAGGGCCCTACCGATACCGCCAGCGATCTGCCCGCCGGAAGGTCTCCGACCTGCCGCTCCCATGGCTGGACAAGCAACAGGAGTCTTGAAATGGAATGTGATGAATTGTTCGATGAACCCGCAGCGCTCTTTTCCGAAGAGCACGCCCTTGACGAGGCAGAGGAAAGCGAACCGGCGGATGCCATCGAGCCCGCCGAGGTCGAGGAGGAGGAGATTCGCTCTGCCGCCGTCGAACACTACGACGACGCCATCAAGCTCTACCTGCGCGAGATCCAGAAGACCAAGCTCCTGAGCGCCGACGAGGAGAAGGAACTGGCCGCCCGGATCTACAAGGGGGACCAGGCCGCCCGCGAGCGGATGATCGTCTCCAACCTCCGGCTGGTGGTCAAGATCGCCAAGCGCTACATGAACCGCGGCCTCCCCTTCCTGGACCTGATCGAGGAGGGGAACCTCGGGCTCATCAAGGCGGTGGAGCGCTTCAAACTCTCCAAGGAGTGCCGCTTCTCCACCTACGCCACCTGGTGGATCAGGCAGTCCATCGAGCGCGCCCTGGTCAACCAGTCCCGCACCATCCGTCTCCCCGTGCACATCTCCGACGACATCAACCGCATGATGCGGGTGACCCGCGAACTGGTGCAGAGGATGAACCGCGAGCCGAGCGTGAAGGAGGTGGCGGACGCCCTGGAGGTGGACGTCTCCCACGTCAGAAAGCTCATGGTGCTCCTCAAGAAGACCTATTCCATCGAGCGCCCGCTGGGCGACAACAACGACTACTTCCTGATCGACACCATCGAGGACACTTCCACCATCTCGCCGGCCGCCCTTTTGGAGGACCTCAACAAGTACGAGCTGGTCTCCCAGTGGTTCGATACCCTCTCGGAAGGAGAGAAGAAGATCCTCACCCTGCGCTTTGGCCTGGAGGACGGCGAGCCGCAGACGCTGGACACCATCGGCCGCGATTTCGGGGTGACCCGCGAACGGATCAGGCAGATCGAGGCCAAGGCCCTGGAGAAGCTTAGGGCGCTCATGGAGATGAACGACGTGGCGCGGGTGAGGGCGGGCGCGGTGTAAACGGGGGCGAGCCAGATGGGAGAAGCCAGGAAGATCCGCGGGGCCGGCACCCGCCTTCACCACGGAATCAGGACGGGACTGGACGCCTTGAAAAATCCCGGCTCTCCCCTGTCGTTGCTGATCGCGGAGGACGACCAGGTGACCAGCCGGACCATGGGGCTGATGATCGCCTGGGAGTTCCCGCACCTCACGGTGGAGACCGTGGACAACGGCGAGCGCGGGGTCGAGCTGTTCAGGGAACGGCTCCAGGACATCGTGATCGCCGACCTGGACCTGCCGGGCAAGAACGGCCTGCAGATGGCCAGCGAGATCAAGATGCTCAAGAAGGACACCCCCCTCATCGTGGTGACCGGTTGCAGCGACCGCGGCCAGCTGGCCAGGCTGTGCGAGATCGGGGTCAGCCACTGCATCCTCAAGCCGTACAAGGTCCAGGAACTCTTCGCCGCCATCGAAAGCTGCATCGCCCAACTCACCAAGGAAACCGACGTACGCAGTTACACGCTGTTCTAGGCGGACCGCCAACCTCAGGCACCTCTTGAAGAGCCGCATACGCCAGCTCGACTTTTCGCCGCAGGGATCCCCTGCCGGGGAGAGGGCGAGGCTTCGTTCCGGCTCTTTTGCGCTTCACCCCTTTCGGGCGGGAAGCCGGCCGCCGGCTGCCGTTTGCGGCAGCTCCCCAGCTACCATTTCCGACCAGGAAGATCATGACCCCAGAAGAACCGTCAAGAAAGGGGGAAAGCCCCACCCTCTCCGCAGGGACCCCGGCCGCCCTGCCGGCTGCGGGAAACCCCTGCCCCGGCCCCGGCTGCAGCGCCAGCGGCAGGAGCATCCCCGCCACCGGGGAGTACCTCTTCGCCCTGGAGGAGCTTCAGCGCTCGCGCGGCGAGCTGCAGGCGCTCAACGAAGAGCTCGCCTCGGTGAACCTGGAGCTGCAGGGGACCGTGGACGAGCTCCACCAGGCGCATGCCGACATGGTCAACCTCCTGGCCGCTTCCGGCGTCGCCTCGCTCTTTCTGGACCGCGAGCTCAGGATGAAGCGCTACACCCCGGCGCTCGCCGAGCTCTGCCAGCTCACCCCCGGCAGCCTGGGGCGCCCGCTGGCGGAGCTGGCCGAATTCTTAAGCTGCCCGGCCCTGGCCGAGGCGGCGGCTTCCGTTTTGGAGGGCCAGCACCCGCTTAAGCGCGAACTGGCGCTCCCGGAACTCGGCCACTTCCTGCTCAAGGCACATCCCTACCGGGACCGCGACCAGGTGAAGGGGGTGGTGCTCACCCTGGTCGACATCAGCGAAAGGAAACGGATGGAGGACGCCCTGCTGCTGGCCAAGGAGCAGTGGGAGCGGACCTTCGACGCGGTCCCCGACCTGATCGCCATCCTGGACGACCGCCAGCGCATCGTGCGCAGTAACCGCGCCATGAGCGAGCGGCTGGGCATCCCGTCCGAGGGGTCCCTGGAGCCGATCTGCCGGCACTGCGTGCACGCCCCCCCGGAAGAAGGGGGCTGCCCGCACAGCCTCAGCATGCAGGACGGCCTCCAGCACTCGGCCGAGATCCACGAGGAGCGCCTGAACGCCGACCTGCTGGTGACCACCTCGCCGCTTCTGGACGAAACGGGGCGCCGGGTCGGCTCGGTGCACGTGGCGCGCGACATCACCGAGCGCAAAAGGAGCGAGGAGGTCCTGAAAAGGAGCGAGCTGGAGTTCAGGACCCTGGCGGACGCCATCCCGCAGCTCGCCTGGATGGCCGACGCCGACGGCTGGATCTACTGGTTCAACCGGCGCTGGTACGAGTACACCGGCAAGAGCCCCGAGCAGATGCAGGGGTGGGGATGGCAGTCGGTGCACGACCCGGAACTGCTCCCCGCGGTGCTGGAGCGCTGGCGCCAGTCGCTTGCCACCGGCCAGGACTTCGACATGACCTTCCCGCTCAAGGGGGCCGACGGCAGCTACCGCTCCTTCTTGACCCGGGGGCTGCCGGTGCGCGACCAGCAGGGGAGGGTCACCCGCTGGTTCGGCACCAACACGGACGTCACCGAGCGCATCCGCGGCGAGCGTACCCTGCACCGCGGCAACCTCCGCCTGAACCTGATGGCCCGCACCGCCGCCGAGCTTTTGGCCACCGAGGCCCCGCGCCGGCTGCTGGACGCCATCTGCCACAAGGTCATGGAATTTCTGGAGTGCCAGACCTTCTTCAACTTCCTGGTGGACGAGGAGACCGGCTGCCTGAGGCTGCACGCCTATGCGGGGGTGAACAGGGAGCAGGCGCAGGCCGTGGAGTGGCTCGACTTCGGGGCCGGCATCTGCGGGATCTCCGCCCGCGACGCCTGCCGCACGGTGGTCGAGGAGATCCCGGCCAACCCCGCCCCGCGCACCGCCCTGCTCGCCTCCTGGGGGATCACCGCCTACGCCTGCCATCCCCTGCTGGCGCGCGGACGCGTCCTGGGGACCCTCTCCTTCGGCACCCGCAGCCGCGGGCGCTTCGCCGAGGAGGAGCTCTCGCTCATGAAATGGGTGGCCGACCTCCTCTCCATCGCCATGGAGAGAAAGCGCATGGAGGAGTCGCTGCGCACGGCGCACGACCTTTTGGACCGCCGGGTGCGGGAGCGGACCGAGGAGCTCGCTGCCACGGTGGTCACCCTGCAGGGGGAGATCGCCGAACGGGAGCGGGCCGAGGCGAGCCTTCGGCGCCTGAACCGCCTGTACGCGGTGTTGAGCGAGGTGGACCAGGCCATCGTGCGGGCCCGCGACCGCGACACCCTGTTTGGCGAGGTCTGCCGGATCGCGGTGGAGCACGGCGGCTTCCGGCTGGCCCGGGTCGGTCTCTGGGAGCCGGGGGAGGAAGGGGTGATCACCGCCGCCGCCAGCGGGGCGACCGCCTACCTGGACGACATCCGCCCGGTCAGGGGAGCCGGCCCCACCCTCCTCGCCATCAGCCAGGGGAGCTACTGCATCTGCAACGACTTCCAGAACGACCCGCTGACCCACTGCTGGCACGAGCCGGGGAGGGTGCACGGCATCCGGGCCTCGGCCTCCATCGCGCTCAAGGAGGAAGGGGGGGTGATCGGCGCCCTGACCCTCTACGCCGCGGAGCGCGACCTCTTCGACCGCCAGCACCTGGCCCTTTTGCAGCAGCTGGCGGACGAGCTCTCCTTCGCGCTGGACAACTTCCGCCGCGACCGGCGCCGCCGGGAGGCCGAACTCGCCCTGCAGCAGGAGACCCTGGAGCGGCTGCGGGCGGTGGAGGCCCTGCGCGAGCAGGAGCGCATGCTGATCCAGCAAAGCCGCCAGGCGGCGCTGGGGGACATGATCGGCAACATCGCCCACCAGTGGCGCCAGCCGCTCAACACGCTGGGCCTCATGATCCAGGAACTCTCCATGTCCTACGAGTACGGCGACTTCAACCAGCAGTACCTGGACTCCACCGTGGAGAGCGCCATGCAGGTGATCGGGCACATGTCGCAGACCATCGACGACTTCCGCAACTTCTTCCGGCCGGAGAAGGAGAAGGTCAGCTTCCGGGTGCGCCGGGTGATCGACAAGGCGGTCTCCATCGTGGAGGCAAGCCTCAAGGAGCACCAGATCGACCTGGAACTCTCCGCCAGCGGGGACCCGGTGATCCACGGCTACCCCAACGAGTATTCGCAGGTCGTCCTGAACATCCTTTTGAACGCCAGGGATGCCTGCACCGAGCGCCGCGTCAGCCGGCCCCGCATCGAGGTGCGGGTGGCCGAGGAGAACGGCCGCGCGGTGGTGAAGATCGGGGACAACGCGGGGGGGATTGCCGAGGATATCCTGGAGCGGATCTTCGAGCCCTACTTCACCACCAAGGGGCCCGACAAGGGGACCGGCGTCGGCCTCTACATGTCCAAGGTCATCACGGAAAAGAACATGAGCGGCAGGCTCTCCGCCCGTAACCGCGGGCGCGGGGCCGAGTTCACCATCGAGGTCTGAAGATGAGGCACCCGCAAGCAAAAGGACGCCGCGAGCCGTCCATACTGCTGGTCGAGGACGAGGAGATCGCCCGGGCCAGCCTGGTCCGCCTGCTCGGCATGCAGTTCCCCGGCGTCGCCCTGCACAGCGCCGCCGACGGGGTGGGGGGGCTGGAACAGTTCCGGCTCCACCTCCCGGAGCTGGTGATCACCGACGTCAACATGCCGCGGCTAAACGGCCTGGAGATGGCCCGGGCCATCCTGGCCGAGGCCCCGGCCACCCGCATCATCGTGCTGACCGCCTACTCGCACTCCGACTACCGCAGGAGCGCGGCCGACATCGGCATCAGCCACTACCTGGTGAAGCCGGTCGACCGCCACGAGCTGTTCGCGGCCGTGCACGGCTGGCTGAGCCTGCGCCCCGGCGGCTAGCGGGCTCGGGCCCGGGTCCCAGGGGAGCCAGGGGGGAGTCGCTCCGCGAGCCGCCTGTCCCGCTTGCCGCCGGCAAGCCGCGGTCTCCGGCCGCCTCCCCGGGCCGCTTTTTGCCGGATCCCGGGAGCCCGGGCCAGCTGCCCGTATCCCCGATCCGCTTCCCCTTCGCGTCCAGGCCGGCAGGGATCTGGTCCCGCTTCCCGGTCACCCGCCCCGGATTCGCCGTCCCCGGCACATTTTAGGCTTGAATTGTTGGCCGCTGTTAGGTAATTTCCTTAAATTATTTGGCGAAACCAACCCTGAGTAGATGCCATGCCACTGTCTCACCCAATTCGTGCCTACCTGCTTGTCTTCACCCTCGATCGGCAGCGCTACGCCCTGCGTCTTGACCGCGTGCAACGGGTGGTCCGGGCGGCGGCGGTCACCCCGCTCCCCAAGGCCCCCGAGGTGGTACTGGGGATCCTGGACCTGGGCGGCCAGGTGGTGCCGGTGATCAACCTCAGGAGGCGCTTCAGGCTCCCCGAGCGGGAGCTGAGAAGCGACGACCAGTTCGTGGTGGCCAAGGCCGGAGCACTCACCGTGGCGCTGGCGGTGGATGCCGCCGGCGAGGTCCTGGAGGAGGGCGAGCTGGAACTGGTGCCGCCGGAGTCGGTGGTGGCCGGCACCGCCTTCCTGGAAGGGGTGGCTGCCACCCGCGAGGGGCTCTTGCTGATCCACGACCTGGAAAGCCTGCTCTTCCCGTCCGAGGAGCGCCAGCTCTCGCAGGCGCTCGCAGAGGGGGGCGGATGAGCGTCCGGGGAACGGGCGAGACCATCCGGCTCTTCGCCCGTTTCGTGGAGAGGTCGCTCGGGCTGCACTTCCCGGACGAGCGCTTCGGGGAGCTGGAGTCGAAGCTCGCCCCGCTCTGCCGCCAGGCGGGCTTCGCCGAGCTCAGGAAGTACCTGCTCTGGCTGATGGCGGCGCCGCTGTCGCCCGGGCAGCTGGCCACCCTGGCCTCCGCCCTTACCATCGGCGAGACCTACTTCCTGCGCGACCCCAACAGCTTCCGGGCCCTGGAGGAGCGGCTGCTCCCGGAACTGGTGGCGGCCCGGCGCGCGGAAGGGAGAACGCTCAGGATCTGGAGCGCCGGTTGTGCCAGCGGGGAGGAGCCCTACACCATCGCCATCCTGCTCAGCCGGGCCATCCCCGACCTGGACCAGTGGCGGCTCAGCCTGCTCGGCACCGACCTCAACCCGCAGGCCCTGGAGCGCGCCAGGCGGGGAGTCTACAGCCAGTGGTCCTTCCGCAACGCGCCTGACTGGCTGATGGATTACTTCACGCTCCGCTCCGACCGCCGCTACCAGATCTCGTCCCGCATCCGGGAGATGGTGAGCTTCAGCCAGCTGAACCTGGCGGAGCCGGGGGCCGTTGCCGGGCTGACGGCGGCAGGCAGGATGGATATCATCTTCTGCCGCAACGTGATGCTCTACTTCGATCCCCGGCGGATCGCCTCCACCATGGCTGCCTTCCACGAGGCGCTGGCCGAGGGGGGGTGGCTGTTCGTGGGGGCTACCGAGCTGAACTACGCCAAGGTGCCGGGATTTTGCTGCCGCCAGGTGGGGGGCGCCCTGCTCCTGCAGAAGCTAGCGGCCGGAGAGGCCCAGGCGGCCGCGCAGGGGCCAAAGGGCACTCCGGCACCCCGTCGCCTGTCCGCTGCACTCTCCAGGGGGGCCGCCGGAGCAGGGTATCCGGCCGGCGCCGGTCTGCCCGCCGCAGGCGGGGGCGCGCCGGCGGGCCCTGCCGCCGGGAGGCCCGCTCGCGGGGCGGCCTCGGCCGGCACCGCGAAAGCATCTCATCCCGCCGGCAATGACGGCAGGGAGGGGGCGGCAGCCGGGGCCGGACCCGCCGATTGGGGCGAGGAGCACGCCGAGGCGCTGCGGCTGTACCGGGCCGGGCGCTACCAGGATGCGGCCGAGAGGGGGGAGCGGGCGGCAGTTGCCGGACCGGCAGCCAGGCGGGCCGACTCCCTTTTGCTGGCGGCGCGCGCCTACGCGAACCTGGGGAGCCTGCAGCCGGCCAGGGAGTGCTGCGAGAGGGCGCTCGCCTGCGAACGGCTTCTCGCCCCCGGCCACTACCTCCTCTCCGTCATCCTGGAGCAGCAGGGGGAACTGGAGGGGGCGGCCCGCTCGCTCAAAAACGCCCTCTTCATCGACCACGACTACCTGCTCGCCTACTTCGCCCTGGGGAACCTGCACCGGCTGAAGGGGGAGTGGCAGGAGGCGGAGCGGCAGTTCGCCACCGCCCTCACCATTTCGGAGCGGCGCCCGGCCGACCAGGTGATCGAGGATGCCGAGGGGCTCACGGCCGGGGGACTCGCCCAGCTGATCCGCGCCATGCTCAAGGCGGGCGCGGGGAATGGGCGGGGCAAGGGCGGCCGCTAGGGGCCGATTCAGGGCCGATTCAGGGCAAAGAGGAGTTGAACCATGGCAGAAGAGATCCCCGTCTACGGCCGCAGGGCCACCGACTGGAGCGAGCTGCTCAAGCGCCAGCAGGCGGCGGCCGAGGCGGTCTCCGGCCACGCCCCCAGCGCCGAACAGGAGCAGGCGACCCTGCTGGCCCGGGCGGCCCGGCTCGCCCGGCGACCCGCCGGCGAGGCTGCCGAGCGCCGCCTGGAGTGCCTGGAGTTCCTCCTCTCCGGCGAGCGCTACGCGGTGGAGCTCTCCTACGTGAGCCAGACGCTCCCTTTGACCGATTACACGCCGCTCTTTTGCACCCCTCCCTTTGTGCTGGGGATCACCCACCTGCGCGGCCGCATCGTCTCCATCGTGGACCTGCGGCGCTTCTTCGAGCTCCCCGCGCTCGGGCTCTCCGACCTGAACCGGGTGATCGTGGTGGGTAACGGCAGCGTGGAGTTCGGCATCCTGGCGGACGAGATCCACGGGGTGGCCTCGCTTGCGGCCGCCTCGCTCAAGCCTCCCCCCGACGCCTTCACCGGCATCCGGGAGGAGTTCCTGGCCGGGGTCAGCGCGGACCGGCTGGCCCTGCTCGACATGGCCAAGATCCTGGCCGACCGGCGCGTCATCGTGCACGAGGAGGTCGGCTGAGGTGGGGACGGCAGCTCGCTTTACACGGAAAACTAACGGCAAACGGGGGTTCCATGCTGAGTAATCTGAAGATCCGCTCGAGGCTCGTGACAGGCTTCGGCATCATCGTCTTGTTCCTGGTCCTGGTCGGCGTGCTCTCCCTGAAGAACCTGACCTCGCAGGCCAACCTGTTCTCCAAGTTCTACGACCATCCCTTCACGGTGAACAACGCCATCCACGAGGTGAACGAGCACGTGATCATGATGCACCGGAGCATGAAGGACGTGGCGCTCTACGGCGACGACCCCCAGGAGCTCGCAGTGGCGCTTCGGGACGTGGATGCCAACGAGAAGACGGTCTACGACAACCTGGCGCTGGCCAGGGAACGCTTTTTGGGGGACAAGGCCAGGATCGACCAGATCAGGGTGCTGATGGACGAGTGGAAGCCGGTCCGGGCCAGGACCATCGAGCTGGTGCGCCACGGCAAGACCAGGGAGGCCTCCCTCTACCACAAGACCTTCGCCCGCCAGACGGTCGCCAAGATCGACGCCGCCATCGCCGAGGTGCTGAAATTCACGGTCGACAAGGCGCAGAGTTTCGAGACCGAAGCCAAGGAGGGTGCCCGCACCACCTTCGCCGTCACCGCCATCCTGGTGGTGCTGGCGGGGGCGTTCGCCGTCCTGATCGCCTCGGCCATCACCGCCTCCATCACCAGGCCGCTCACCGCAGCCCTGGACACCGCGGACCGCCTGGCCCAGGGGGATCTCTCCGCCGAGGTCGGCTCGGATGCCCCCGACGAGATCGGCGGCCTTCTGCGCGCCATGGACAAGATGGTCCGCTCCCTGCGCCGGATGGGGGAGACCGCCAACCGGATCGCCCTGGGGGACCTGGAGGTCGAGGTGGTCCCCAATTCGGAGCGCGACGTGTTCGGGCTGGCCATGCGCGACATGGTGACCTCCCTCAGGAAGCTCGCCGCCAGCGCGGACCGCATCGCGGCGGGGGATCTCACCATCGACGTGCTCCCCGCCTCACCCAAGGACCAGCTGGGGAGCTCCTTCTCCATCATGGCCAGGAACCTGCGCGAGCTCAACCTGGAGATCCGCGAGGTGGTGAACGTGCTGGCCGGCTCGGCCGCCGAGATCATGACCACGGTGAGCGAGCTCGCCTCCAGCTCGGCCGAGACCGCCGCCTCGGTCTCCGAGACCAACGCCACCGTGCAGGAGGTCCGCCAGACCACCGACCTGGCCTCCCAGAAGTCCAAGCAGGTCTACGAGAGCTCGCAGAACTCGGTGCAGGTCGCCCAGACCGGGCGGACCTCGGTGGAGAACGCCATCGGCGGCATGCGCGGGATCGACGAGCGGATGGCCTTCATCGCCGAGCGGATCGTCAACCTCTCCGAGCAGAGCCAGGCGATCGGCGAGATCATCGCCACCGTGAACGACCTGGCCGAGCAGAGTAACGTCCTGGCGGTGAACGCCGCCATCGAGGCGGCCAAGGCGGGCGAGCACGGCAAGGGGTTCGCGGTGGTGGCCCAGGAGGTGAAGAACCTCGCCACCCAGTCCAAGCAGGCGACCTCCCAGATCAGGAGCATCCTCGGCTTCATCCAGAAGGCGACCACCGCAGCCGTTTTGGCCACCGAACAGGGGAGCAAGGCGGTGGAGTCCGGGGTCAGGCAGTCCAGCGAGGCCGGCGAGGCGATCAGGCTTCTGGCTGCTGCCATCGAGGAATCCTCCAACGCCACCCTGCAGATCGTCACCTCCACCCAGGAGCAGGCGATCGGCATGGACCAGATCGCCATCGCGGTGCAGAGCATCAACCAGGCGAGCGGCCAGAACGTGGAGGGGTCGCGCCAGATCGAGGCGGCGGCCAGAAACCTCTACGAGCTGAACCAGAAGCTCCAGCAGCTGGTCAGCCGGTACCAGGTCGCATGAAGTTCTCTTTAGTGGCCGATAACGCCCGTTTCTCAGGGTGGCGCAGCGGGAGCCTCGATGGGTGACGGCGAGAACCTCTTGAAGGAACTCCTGGAGGTCTTCCGCGGCGAGGCCCAGGACCATCTGGCCGCGCTCGGCTCCCTGCTGATCGATCTCGAGCGGCAGGAGGATGCGGCCGGGGGCAAGCGGCTGGTGGAGACCGTGTTCAGGCGCATGCACACCCTGAAGGGGGCGGCGCACGCGGTGAACCTGGTCGAGGTGGCCGAGGGGTGCCAGGAGCTGGAGGACCTGCTGGCGGAGCTCAAGCGCGGGGAGCGGGAGCTGGACCGCGCGCTGTTCGACCGGCTGCACGCGGGACTGGACGCGGTGAGCGCCGGGATCTTCGGAAGCGAACCCCATCCTCACCCCATCCCTCCCCTTGAAGGGGAGGGGGCGCAAGCCCCTGCTGGCGGGAGGCTGCAAGCTCCTGCCGGAGAGAAAGGCCAGGCTCCTGCTGGCGGGAGGCTGCAAGCTCCTGCCGGCGAGGGGGCGCTTGCTCCTGTTGGCAGGAGCGGACAGGCTCCTGCTGGCGAGAAAGGTCAGGCTCCAGCCGGCGGGAAGGGACAAGCTCCCGTCGCCGAAGGGGCGCAGGCCCCGTTTGCTGCCGGCGGCGAGGATAGACCCGCCTCACCCGAAGCACCCCCTCTCCCGGAGGGGGATGGGCGGGGTGGGGGAGCTCCGCCGGCAGCGGGACACACACACGCCCGCAAAAAGGGAGTGCTCCCCCCGGAGGGGGAGCCTTTTACCCCGCCCCCTGCCGCTGCTGAGGCGATCTCCCTCCCACCCGGCCTGGCGGATCTCCATCCCCCGGCGGCCGAGCGCTTCACTGCCGGCGACACGGTGCGGGTCCCCACCAGGCTTCTGGAGTCGCTCCTTCTGCAGGCCGAGGAGCTTGCCTCCGCCAAGCTGGCCGCCTCCGCGCTGGTCGAGCAGGCCGCCTCCTTTGCCAGCGACCTGACCGAGCGGGAGGCCGAGCGCTACCGTACCCTCGACCTCGCCCGCGAGGCACTGAGAAGGGCGCAACCGGACTCCCGGGAGGCACGGCTGGCCGAGCTTTTGGAGGCAGGCTGCCGCAGGGAGCGGGAGCTCTCCGGACAGCTCAGGCAGCTCTCCAAGGCCGGTGAGCGGCACTTGTGGTCTCTGGGCGGCCTGGTCGATCCGCTGCTCCAGGACCTGAAGAAGCTGCACCTGCTCCCCTTTTCCTCGCTCAGCTCGCCGCTCGCCAAGCTGGTGCGCGACCTGGGGCGCGAGCTTGGCAAGGAGGCTGAGTTCCGTGCCGCCGGCGGCGAGATCGAGGCCGACCGGCGCATCCTGGCCGAGCTCAGGGAGCCCCTTCTACACATCATCCGGAACATGATGGACCACGGCATCGAGCCGCCCGCCGAGCGGCGCCTCAAGGGGAAGCCGGAGCGGGGCAGCATCAGCATCGAGGTGCGGCTGGTGGACGCCAACCGGGCGGAGCTCCGGGTGAGCGACGACGGCCGCGGCATCGACCACGCCCAGCTCAAAAAGGCCGCCCTCCGGCTGGAGCTTATCTCGGAGGAGGATGCGGCGCGCATCTCCGACCAGGAGGCGCTGCAGCTCGTTTTCGAATCCGGGGTCTCCACGAGCCCCCTGATCACCGCGCTCTCCGGGCGGGGGATCGGGCTCGCCATCGTGCGCGAGTCGCTGGAGAAGCTGGGGGGGCACGCCACCGTGCATTCTTCTCCCGGGGAGGGGACCTCGTTCCGTCTCTCCTTCCCGCTCTCCTTCGCCATGATCGAGGGGCTTTTGGTGGAAACCGCCGGGCGCTCCTGCCTGCTCCCCGCCGCCAACGTCGAGTGCACCGCCCGGGCGGCGGAGGGCGAGATCAGGAGCGTGGAGAACCGGGAGACGGTGCTGGTGAACGGGGAGGTGGTCGCCCTGGTCCCGCTCTCCCGCCTGCTGGAATTGGGCGAGCGGGGCGGGGAGGAGCCGGTCCGCCAGTACGTGCTGCTCTCGGCCGCCGGCAAGCGGATCGCCTTTTCGGTGGACGAGGTGGTGGGGGTGCAGGAGGTGCTGGTGAAGCCCTTGGGGAGCCAGCTCTCCCGGGTCCGGAACGTGGCGGGCGCCACCGTGCTGGGCAACGGCCGGGTGGTCCCCGTCCTCAACGTGGGGGATCTCTTCCGCTCCGCCCTCTCCAGCGCCGGCTCCGGGGCGGTCCGCCCGCAGGTTACCCCGGCCAGGAGGCTCTCGGTGCTGATCGCCGAGGATTCCATCACCTCGCGCACCCTTTTGAAGAACATCCTGGAAGCTTCCGGCTTCGAGGTGGCCACCGCGGTGGACGGCATGGATGCCCTCACCCAGCTTAAGTCCGGCAGCTTCGACCTGGTGGTCTCGGACGTGGAGATGCCCCGCATGGACGGCTTCCAGCTGACCGCCGCCCTGCGCAGGGAGCCGCGCTTCGAGTCGCTGCCGGTGGTGCTGGTGACCGGGCTGGAATCGCGCGCCGACCGCGAGCGGGGGATCGAGGTGGGGGCCAACGCCTACCTGGTCAAGAGCAGCTTCGATCAGGGCGGCCTGCTCGAGGTGATCGAGAAACTGACGTGAAGGGAAACGACGTGATACGACTTCTGGTGGTGGAAGACTCCACTACCGTGCGCAAACTTCTGGTGTCGGTCTTCGAATCCGACCCGCAGTTAAGCGTGGTGGGGACCGCGGAAAGCGGCGAGGCTGCCGTGCAGGCGGTCGCTTCGCTCAGGCCGGACGTGGTCACCATGGACGTGAACCTGCCGGGGATGGACGGCTTCGAGGCTACCCGCGCCATCATGTCCAGCTTCCCGGTGCCGGTGGTGATCGTGACCGGCAAGATGGACCCCAAGGCCTCGGGCACCCTGTTCCGGGTCATGGAGGCGGGCGCCCTGATGGTGCTCCCCAAGCCGGAGCCCCCCGGCAGCCCCGGTTACGAGCGCTCGGTGGCCGACCTGGTCCGGCACGTCAAGCTGATGTCCGAGATCAAGGTGGTGCGCCGCAACTTCGGCCGCCCGCCGCTGCCGCCCCCGGAGCCTCAGCTGCCGCAGCTTGCCCCGGCCGCCAAGGAGCAGATCAAGGTGGTGGCCATCGGCGCCTCCACCGGGGGGCCGCCCCTTTTGAGGGAACTCATGGGGCAGCTGCCGGCCGACTTCAACGCCGCCGTGCTGGTGGTCCAGCACATGGCCGAGGGGTTCACCGAGGGGTTCGTCCACTGGCTGAACCAGGGTTCCCGTCTGCCGGTGGAGCTGGCGGTGGCCGGCAGCCCGATCCTCCCCGGGAGGGTCTACGTGGCGCCGGACGGCTGCCACCTGGAGGCCGGCCCCGGCAGCCGCATCCACCTCTCCAGCGCACCGCCGGACCAGGGGCTGCGTCCCTCGGTCTCCGCGCTCTTCCGCTCGGTGGCGCTGCGCTACGGCAAGCAGGCGGTGGGGGTGCTTTTGACCGGCATGGGGACCGACGGCGTGGACGGGCTCAAGTGCATGCGGGAGCAGGGTGCGGTCACCGTGGCCCAGGACCGCGAGAGCTCGGTGGTGTACGGCATGCCCGGCAGCGCGGTCAAGGCGGGCGCCGCCCTCTACGTGCTCCCCCCCCAGGGTATCCTCAAGCTTCTGTGCGGGCTGGTGCAGCCCTCCCCCCCTCCAACCATAAGGAGCAGTACCGATGCGACACGCTGACAACGCCAAAGCCGGCGCCCCCCTCATCCTGATCGTCGACGACAGCCCGACCCAGGCGAAGCTCCTGGAACAGGTGCTGAGCGTGCACGGCTACCGCGTCTGCGTGGCGCAAAACGGCGCCGAGGCGCTCTTGCAGGTGGTGGAGCGGCGCCCGGCGCTGGTGATCAGCGACATCCTGATGCCGGAGATGGACGGCTTCGAGCTCTGCCGGCGCATCCGGGGGAGCGGGGAGATCAAGGACACCCCCATCATCCTGCTCACCCACCTGAACGACCCGGCCGACGTGCTGCACAGCCTGGAGGCGGGCGCCGACTACTTCGTCTCCAAGCCCTACTCCAACCGGCTGCTCCTCTCCAGGATCTCCTCGGTCCTGCAGGGGGAGAACGCCTGTTTTGAGGGGGCGGACGGCCGCGAGGTGGAGGTGCGCTTCCACGAGCGCACCTACCGGATCGAGGCCGGGCGCGCCCAGATCATCGAGCTGCTCCTCTCCACCTACCAGCTGGCGGCCGAGAAGAACCAGGAGCTTCTGGCCGCCCAGCATTCGCTCTCCAGCCTGAACCGGGAACTGGAGAAGCGGGTGGCCGAGCGGAGCGCCGCCCTGACCCGCGAGACCGCCGAACGCCTGCAGGCCTTGGAGGAGTTGCGCAAGAAGGACGAGGTGCTCATGCAGCAAAGCCGCCAGGCCGCCATGGGGGAGATGATCGGCAACATCGCCCACCAGTGGCGCCAGCCGCTGAACGCGGTGGGGCTTTTGGTGCAGGATCTCACCCTCTCCTACGAGTACGGCAACTTCAGCAAGGACCACCTCTACCAGACCACCACCAAGATCATGCAGCTGGTCCGGCACATGTCGCAGACCATCGACGATTTCAGAAACTTCTTCACCCCCGACAAGCAGAAGAGCCTGTTCGACCTGGGCCAGGTGGTGGAGCGGACTCTGGCGCTGATCAGCGGCAGCCTGGCCAACAAGGGGATCAAGGTGGAGGTCAACGTGCGGCAGCCCCAGAAGATCGAGGGATACCCCAACGAGTTCTCCCAGGTGCTCCTGAACATCTTCAACAACGCCATGGACGCCTTCGCCGGCCGGCGCTGCGACGAGCCGAGGATCGAGGTGGACGTGTTCGGCGAGGAGGGGAGGTCGGTTTTGACCATCGCCGACAACGCGGGGGGGATCGCCGACGACATCGTCGGCCGCATCTTCGAGCCCTACTTCACCACCAAGGAGCAGGGGAAGGGGACCGGCATCGGGCTGTTCATGGCCAAGAATATCGTGGAAAAGAGCATGAGCGGCTCGCTGTCGGCCCGCAACCTGGGCGGGGGCGCCGAGTTCAGGATCGAGGTCTGACATGGTGGAGAACAGGCGGACATACGAGGGAGTCACCCTGTTGTACGTGGAGGACGAGGAGATCACCAGGGAGACCGTCTGCACCCTGCTGGGGAGACGCTTCCCGGGGCTGGTCATCCACAGCGTCGACAACGGGCGCGAGGGACTCAGGCTCTACCAGGCGCTGAAGCCCGACCTGGTTTTGACCGACATCAAGATGCCGGTGATGAGCGGCATCGAGATGGCCAGGAGCATCCTCGCCCTCGACCCCGGGGTGGCCATCATCGTGACCACCGCCCACTCGGACATCGACTACCTGCTGGAATCGATCGAGATCGGCATCAGCCGCTACCTGATCAAGCCGGTGGAGGCCGACAAGCTCTTCTTGGCCATGGACGACTGCCTCTCCTCGCTCACCCTGCAGAAGAGGCTCAAGGCGCAGCAGGCCTTCGTGCGCAAGCTCTCCCGCGCCGTCAAGCAGAGCGCCAGCGCCATCGTGATCACCGACCGTCAGGGGGTGGTGGAGTACGTGAATCCGCGCTTCACCCAGCTGACCGGCTTCATTCATGCCGAGCTTTCCGGCTCCAGCATCTGGAACCTGCAGCAGTTCGCCGGGGTGCCGCGCGGGGTGCTGGAAGCGGGGCGCGAGTGGCACGGCGACCTGGAGGGGGTGAAGAAGAGCGGCGAGCCCTACAGCGTGTCGGTCTCCATCTCCCCCATCCTGGACGAGCAGGGGGAACTGGCCAATTTCGTGGCGGTCCACGAGGACATCACCCAGAGAAAACGGAACGAGCGCGAGATCGCGCTGTTGAACGAGCGGCTGGCGGCCAGGGCCCGCGAGCTGGAGGTGGCCAACCGCGACCTGGAGTCCTTCAGCTACACGGTCTCCCACGACCTGAGGAGCCCGCTCACCAAGATCTCGGGCTTCTGCCAGCTGATGCAGGAGCTCTACGGGAGCGTCCTCGACGAGCAGGGACGCGGCTTCATCGACATCATCGACTCCGAGGCGCTGGCCATGAACCGGCTCATCAACACCCTGCTCGAGTTCTCCCGGCTCTCCAGGAGCGAACTGGTGCGCCAGCCGGTCGACCTCTCCGGGATCGCCACCGAGATTGCCTCCGAGTTGAAGATGCGCGAGCCGCAGCGCCGCATCGGCTTCCGGATTCCGCCGGGGGTGGCGGCCGAAGGAGACCCCGATCTGTTGCGGGTGGTGCTCGACAACCTGCTCGGTAACGCCTGCAAGTACACGGGAAAAAAAGAAGAAGCCCTCATCGAATTCGGGGTTGACGAAAAGGGGGGAGAAAGTGCATATTTCGTGCGCGACAACGGCGCCGGCTTCGACATGGCCTACGCGCACAAGCTGTTCGGCGCCTTCCAGCGGCTGCACACGGATGCCGAGTTCTCCGGGCTGGGGATCGGGCTTGCCACCGTGCAGCGGGTGATCCAGCGCCACGGAGGGAGGGTATGGGCGGTGGGCGAGCCGGGACGCGGCGCCACCTTCTACTTCACCGTTCCGCCGGCCCCCCCGGCGGACCCCGGGGAGGCACCGCTCGTCTAGCCCCCCTTTCCCGGGGCTGCTCCTGAATCAAGTCCCCCTCCGCCGACACTCCCTCTCCCCGCGGGAGAGGGCCGGGGTGAGGGAAGGTTCCACGAAGATGCCAGGCGTCCCCCACCGATCATCCCCTAGGGGGAGTGGCCTTTACAAGGTTCGCCACGCAGGATACCTTCACCGCCGGCGAGGCATTTGCTTTTCTCGGTTTTGCAGCACCCAAGATCCGACCGTCCTTACCTTCGCCCAGGCGAAGTCCTTTCAGTTAAGGAGTGAAGCTACGTGTTAGAGAACAAGCACCTGCAGCGGATCCTGCTGGTCGACGACGAAGCCCAGATCCTGGAGAGCTGCCAAAGCTGCCTGAAGAACAGCGGTTACCCCGACGTACTCACCGAAAACGACAGCCGCAAGGTGATGGCGCTATTGGCCCGGGAAGAGGTCTCCGTCATCGTGCTCGACCTGCGCATGCCGCACCTGACCGGTCTGGAGCTGTTGCCGCAGATCGTCTCCCAGCACCCGCAGATCCCCGTCATACTGGCCACCGCCAACAACGACGTGGAGATCGTGGTCAACTGCATCAAGGAAGGGGCCTTCGACTACCTGGTGAAGCCGATCGAGGTGAAACGGCTGATCACCTCGGTGAGAAAGGCGCTGGAGATGCGCTCGCTTTCCAGCGAGCTCACCGTGCTCAAGCACTACATGTTCACCGACCGGCTCGACCACCCGGAGGCCTTCCGGACCATCGTCTCCGGCAACAAGAGCATGCGCGCCATCTTCCAGTACCTGGAGGTGATCTCCGGCACCAGGCAGCCGGTGATGGTCACCGGCGAGACCGGCACCGGCAAGGAGCTGATCGCCCGGGCCATCCACGAGCTGTCCGGCTGCAGCGGCGAATTCGTGGCGCTGAACGTGGCGGGGCTGGACGACAACATGTTCTCGGACACCCTGTTCGGGCACCGCAAGGGGGCCTTCACCGGGGCCGACCAGGCCCGCGACGGCCTGATCACCAGGGCCGCCGGTGGCACCCTGTTCCTGGACGAGATCGGCGACCTGAACGAGATGTCCCAGATCAAGCTCCTGAGGCTCTTGCAGGAGCAGGAGTACTACCCGGTCGGCTCCGACTTCCTGAAAAAGAGCGACGCCCGCATCGTGATGGCCACCAACCGCGACCTCCTGGAGCGGATCAAGGAAGGGAAGTTCAGAAACGACCTCTACTACCGGCTGTGCGGCCACCGGGTGCACCTCCCCCCCCTGAGGGAGCGGCTGGACGACATCCCGCTGCTGCTCGACCACTTCCTCGCCACCACCTCCGCCTCCCTGGGCAAGAAGAAGCCGACCCCTCCCCCCGAACTGGCGGTGCTGCTCGCCCTCTACAACTTCCCGGGCAACATCCGCGAGCTGGAGGCGCTGGTCTTCGACGCCGTGCTCAGGCACCGCTCCGGCATCCTCTCCATGGAGACCTTCCGGGCGGTGATCGGCGACGAGCGGCTGGCCCGCTCGGCCGCCAGCCACGACACCTCCTCCGATGAAAATCCGCTGGCCGCCATCTTCGGGCATTTCCCCACCATCGACGAGGTCGAGGAGTACATGATCCGGGAGGCCATGAAGCTGGCCAAGGGGAACCAGGGGCTGGCCGGCAAGATCCTGGGGATGGGGCGCCAGACCCTCAACAAGCGCCTGAAGATACAGGGTTCCGGCAGCGGCGCCTAGCTGCGGGAAAGTTCCCGCCGGGCGTCCCCTCCCCTTCAAAGCCTGCCCGCCGAAGCCTTGGCGGAGGAGGAGGGAGGGTCAGGGTGAGGATGGGGTAACAGGTGAGGATGAGGAGGCAGGCCCGGCCTCGCTCACACTATCTCTACTTGCATGTGGATTCGCGAAGGCTGATCGATGACGCGAGAGACACTCACTGAGAGCACTCTCTGACTGTCATTCATACCCATGGAATGACATGGTTTTCTTTCAGAGCCGGCTCTGTTATAAATGTAAGAGAAGGATAACCTGTCGGAAAGGAGGAGCGGAATATGAATCCCGAGATAGCCAAGCTTAGCGCCGCTCA
>DATFAB010000110.1:0-16470 GCA_035255025.1 Geomonas sp. | reverse complement strand
GCTGCTGCAGGTAACGGGCGACATTGATGGCCCGTGCCGCCGAAAGCTCCCAGTTGGTTGGAAACCGCTTCGTCAGGTTGCCGACGATCTGGACGTTGTCCGTATGCCCTTCGATCCTGATCGCTTTATCGTGCACGCTCTTCAGGATGTCGATTACCTTCTGGAGTACCTCAAGCCCCTCTTTTTTGACTTCCGCCCTGCCAGAGTCAAAAAGGACGGCATCCACCATATTGACAGTCAGTTTCCCCTTCAGCTCGGATATGGTCACCTGCCCTTGGGAAATCTCGCTCTTCATCTTGTCCAGAAGCTGTTCGTAGGTCTTGCTCACCTCCTGAACCTTTTCCTCCTTGGCCTTCTGGAGTGTGGCTACGTCCTGCTTCAGCCTGTCGTTTTCCGCTTCCAGTTCGCCGATCTTCTGGCGGAGTTCGCCGATCCGCTGGAGCGATTCGCTCTTGGAAGACTTGAGGTCGCTATCCAGCGACTTTTTATCTGCCAGCAGCTTGTTCTTGTCGGTGGTCAGCCCGGCCACCTGACCGGTCAGTTTATCCACCTCTGCCTTCAGATTACGATTATCGCTCGCCAGGTCGTCATATCGTTTCTGGAGACCGGCCAGGTTCCTGGCAAGGTCATCGGCCTCCTCGACCTTCTTCAGATACTTTCCCTCACCGACCAGACAGCCGGAAAGGGTGGCCGCACAGATGGCCAGCATGGCCAACCGGAGCATGAATTTCCCCATACAATCCTCCTTCGTAAAAAATCTGGACCAGATCCGCCAAAGCCGGAACCGAGCCTGTCGGCAAGCTTACCAGCGGGGGGGACCAAAGTCAAACCGCAGCATCATTCACGATCCGCCTTGTTGCCTGGTTTCAGAGGATTTGACATTGACAAACATCCCCCCCTTCCGTATCCTGCTGATAACAATCGAATAGATAGCACGTCTTATCGAGAGTGGTGGAGGGAAAGGCCCTGTGAAGCCACAGCAACCGGTCCGTAATGGGCGCCAGGTGCTAAATCCTGCCGAAAGGCGAAGATGAGAAAGGTGCTTTGATGGTAACTGGTACACCCAAAAAGCCCCTTCTCACATCCGAGAAGGGGCTTTTCGCTTACCCGCTGAGAAACCCATCCTCACCCCTGCCCGTCCCCTTGAAGGGGAGGGGGTGTTGTCCTCCTTTCTACCAGGACGAGTGGCCGCCTTTGGGTCTCCCCTTGATAAAGGGGGACAGGGGGATTGATTTTTCGAGGTAGCTTTTTTTCAGCTTTAAGAGAGAGATTTGATGTCCATCGGCATAGTCACAGAACAGATTGCCACCTTTGATACCGAACTCCGCCTGGAGAGCGGCCGTATCCTCGGGCCGATCGAGATCGCCTACGAGACCTACGGCACGCTGAACAGCGATCACTCCAATGCCATCCTGGTTACCCATGCCTGGACCGGCAGCGCCCACCTGGCCGGGCGCTACAGCCTGGAGGAGAAGAGGGCCGGCTGGTGGGACGAAATCGTCGGCCCCGGCAGGCTGCTCGATACCGACCGCTACTTCGTGATCTGCTCCAACGTGATCGGCTCCTGCTTCGGCTCCACCGGCCCGACCTCGCTCAATCCCAAGACCGGCAAGCGCTACAACCTGAGCTTCCCCGTCATCACCGTGCGCGACATGGTCAAGGCCCAGACGCTCTTGATGGACCGGCTCGGCATCGAGAGGCTCTTCTGCGTCCTGGGAGGGAGCATGGGGGGCATGCAGGCGGTGGAATGGGCGACCCAGTATCCCGATCGCGTCGCGTCCGCCGTGGTGCTGGCCGCCACCCCGCGCCCCTCCGCGCAGGCCATTTCCCTGAACGCCGTGGCCCGCTGGGCGATCTTCAACGATCCCAACTGGAAAAAGGGGGAGTACCGGAAAAATCCCAAGGACGGCCTCGCCCTTGCCCGAGGCATCGGCCACATCACCTTCCTCTCCGACGAGTCGATGACCGCCAAGTTCGGGCGCCGGTTCTCGGCCCGCGACGGCCAGTTCGACTTCTTCGGCCAGTTCGAGGTGGAACGCTACCTGAGCTACAACGGCTATAACTTCGTGGACCGCTTCGATGCCAATTCCTTCCTCTACCTGGCCAAGGCGCTCGATCTTTACGACGTCTCCTCGGGGGTGGAATCCATCGACGAAGCCTTCCAGCCGGTGACGGCCTCCATGCAGTTCTTCGCATTCACCTCCGACTGGCTCTATCCCCCCGCGCAGACCGAGGAGATGGTCGATGCGCTCAAGCGGCTGGGCAAGGAGGTCGACTACCACCTGATCACTTCCTCCTACGGCCACGACGCCTTCCTGCTCGAGCACCAGACTTTCACCCCCATGGTGCAGGAATTCCTGGATAAGGTGCAATACTGAGCAAAGCAGCAGGGCGCTTCCCCGTTCCCCGGGCGCCTTTGGGGGCTCACTTGACAAACGGACGGTTCACAGTACAAATAGAGTTGGAAAAAACGTAAGATCACCGTGACAAAGCCTATCCCTTCGCGAGAAGGGTGCGGAAAGCGGCGGGTCTTCCTGATAGAAGATGGCCGAGCTACCACGATTTTTCGGGTAGCCCGGCCATTTTTTTTTTGGTCCCCGGCACAACTGGCCAAAACAATCAGGGAAAGGAGAAGAGCATGTCAACGTACTTGATCGAGTTCAGCTTCACCCAGAAGGGGGTGGAAAACATCAAGGAGAGCCCGGCCCGGTTCGAGGCGGCAAAAAGGATGATCCGCGAACAGGGGGGAGAGGTGCTGGCTTTTTACGCCAGCATGGGAAGCGAGTTCGACACCTTGTTCATCATGGAAGCCCCCGACGAGAAAAAAGCTGGAGAAATGGCGCTCGCCATCGCGAAGCAGGGGTATGTCCGCACCCGCACCCACCGGCTTTTTGATGACAACGAGTTCAAGACGCTGCTTGATCAGTTGCGTTGAGAAGGCGGAGTAACGGAAAATCCGGCACTGCAGCAGCAAAAAGGCCTTCTGTTTTCGGCAGAAGGCCTTTTTTGCGGCGAAGCGGCTGCCGGCCTCCGCGTCAGGGCACGGTGCCGGCCTGGTCAGGTGGCCAGCAGCAGGCCGCTCATCTCGTTGTCTGCCTGCCGGATGAAGCGGCTGAATTCTGCCTCCTCCAGGGAGGCCAGCTCCCCGATAGTCGCTGTTTTCAGCGTGTCTAACTCGTAGTCGCAGGTGTTGTAGGTGGTGTTGTAGAAGGCTATCGGCTTCTTCCTGTCGAGCCCCATGCGCAACAGTTGTTCAGCTCCCTTCCGGATCAGCCGCAGCTTCCCGTTCAGGTCGTCGGCGTCCTTTACCGACCAGACCCCGAGGTAGATGGGGCTGTTGAGATTTCTGGCGTCCCCGATCAGTTCTCCCCGCAAGAGTTCGTCCTTGTCGCGGCCAAGCAAGGGGACGAAGTCGAGGTGCTCGGCCAACTTGCGGTCGGTCACGAAGAAATTGCCGCTGTCGGGGTCGAGGGTGAAAATCATGGTCCGGCCGATCGCCTGGCCGTAGCTTTCGAAGAGCACCCCCTTGTACTCCTGGAAGGGGACGTGCTCCCTCAGGTACGCCTCGTTTCTGCTGATGCGCCTCGTTATCCCCAGAAGCCAGGAGCGGATGGAGGGGGTCTCGATGCGGCACCTCCTCAACTCATCCTTGAGTTCGTCGAACGAGCTCCCCCCGAAACGGTAGAGCAGCACGCTCTGGAAGATGTCCCGGATATTGTTGTACCTGCTGAAGTGATAGATGAGATCGAAGCTGAAAACCTCCATCTGCCTCAGTTGCCAGATAAAAGCGGAGATCTCGGTCCTGCTGCTGTCCGGGGTGAGTCCGATCTTCTGGGTCGATTTTATGAACCTGATGTACCTGGTCCACAGATCGGTCAGCAGCATCTTCTCCCGTGAGTGGCTCACCCTGAGCGAGATGGTCCAGCGCGTGAACGTTCCCGCGCGGCTCTCGACCTGGATCCGGTCCGTGCCGAAAGTGGCATAGATCTGCCTGGTCCCTATCCCCTCGCCGTTGCCTTTGGTCGACCTGCCGACGAAAAGGGGAACGCCGTCCGCCCCCTTTTGCAGCCTTTCTTCCTCGATTCCCGCGCCGTTGTCGGAAATCGCCAGGGTGACCTGGTCGTTTTCCTGGTTCAGCTCGAACTCTATGAGACCGCGCACGCCGGCCGACTTGATGGCATCGAGTGCGTTGGAGACTATGTTGATCAACGCCCGGCTGAAGCTCGTGTAGCTGCCATCAACCGGCTCGATTTTCGACCTGAGGACCAGCCGTAGCTCGCAACTGCTGTCGACCGCCTCTACAAAGGGGATCACTCGTTCGGTCAGCAGGTCCTTCAGGGAAACCTTGTGGGAAAGGTGGAGCTTGTCCTCGTACATGTTGAGGGTATTCAAAAGGGCGGTGTTCTCGCGGTTGATGTCCTCGACCACCTTGTTGAAGTTGTCCACCGACATCATGGAGGCCATATCGAAGAGGACCTTCAGGGATTTTTTTACGTCGTGGCGGACCCTGGAGAGCTCTTCCACCTGGGAAACGTCGCGCCGCTTGGTCATGGCAACGGTTTCCGTGAGGGTTCGGGCGGTGACCGACATCAGGTGAAACTTCATCCTCCGGTAGACGATGGTCTCCTCGATGGCGAAGCCCTTGCTGCGGAAAAAGTCGATGGAACTGACCAGTTTTTCCCACACGTAGAGATAGATGTGGGAATCGGGGGCGACCCGCTGGGCAAGGTGGCCGGCCAGGGCGGTCCCTATGCCTTTGCCCCTGCCGAACGGGCTGGTCGCCTGACGGTAGATGTGAAACTTTTTGCGGTCCGCCGTCGCGTAGACCAGGATGTAGCCGAGCAGTTCCCCCTTTTCCTCCCAGACGAAGCTGTGCTGGTAGTCGATGTCGATGGTTTTGTCGAGCACGTAGGGGGACGGGATCTGCAAGGCGTCGAGGTTTAGCAGCGGAAGCTGACGGATTGCCCTCTCATGCTCGGGAGTCAGCTCCTTTATGTAGGGGGACGCGCCCGCCTGCGGTGGCGAAGTCATCCGTCTCAAGTCGTTGTCTTCCACGTGGGCCTCCAGGGGTAGTGCATGCACCGGTTCCGGCGGATTATATCATGCTGCGGGATGGAAGGAAAAGCAGCTGCTTTGATCAGCGCAGGACAGCCGTTGAAATGCCTGAAACATGATGGGCAGGGGGGGAGTGGCTATTGGCAAAGCGTCCGGTATTGTTGCCGTTTCGACCATGCCCCCGGCCGCTTGGCCGCGTCGATACGGGCTTTTGTAAGGGGTTTTCAATTTGTGATGTTAATTAGGAGAAAAAGGAGTAAAAGACGGTAACTCTATCGTGGAGGCTCAAATGAACACATCATCTAACGGCGAAAAGGCTGCAATCGTGAGGGATGTCCTGACTGAACTGGGTGAGTCTTTATGGGGGAGGAGATTCTTCAAAAAAAATTACAGTGTCTATTTCAGCAGAGGCCGATGGGTCCTCTGTGACGCCCCGATCGGGATTCTCACGGGGCGCCGTTCCGAATCTTCCATCAAGATTTCCGTGCACGCCATCGACGAAACCGGTTTCTTTATCGCAACGGAGAAGTTGAACGGGCGATGGCCGCCGAATCCCGTGGTAACGGCAGGGGTAACGGAGCATGATTTGAGAGTCGGGCTGGAGTCCATCCGTGAAGTACTGCGGGAGGGCGCCGGATCAAGCGGTCCTTTCCGCAAATCTTCCCTGCCGGGGCTCGATTCTACGGCGGCCACCTGACTTCATTGCCTGGTGCCGGTTTCCCTGCCGGCTATCCCCTCGTTCGCTGGCCGGACAAAGTACTCGGTGCCATCAAACTCATGCTGTCCGGCCGCGGGCATCTTGAAAAGCCACTCTGATCTTTCCGATGACGCCAGGAGATTCCACAGGGTCATCCCGAACAGCGGGGGCAGGAGGCTGGCCGGCAGGGTCTCCAGCAACGCCGGACGGTCCTTGCCGAGCTCGGCCAGGATGTCTGCGCCGACTTTGGCCGAGTCGATGTACGCTGCTGACTGCGAGTAGGAAAGGATGCGGGTGCGAAACTCGGAATGCAGTTCGCTTCCTTGGAACACTTCAAAAAGCCGCCACCATGGCCGTTGGCCGACTGCCGGTTGTCTGGAACCGTCGAGGCTGAAAAGAGTCATGATTCCCCTCCTCTATACCTATTCACTTCCCATGCTTTCACCGTATCAACTCGGTAACTCCGTGCACTGCCAGCCACCGCAGAAGAAGTTTTGACCACGGCCGCGCCGACTATACGAAGTTTTTAGAAAAGTTTCAATAAACAACGTAAATTGAAGAGCGGGTTCCGGAGTTTCCGGCGGCGTGCGCTTCCAACGGCACCCCCTGTTCTTTTTCCATGCTGCCGATCCGGCTCTCGCTTTCTGCGAGGGAGCCGGATCGGAACAGCGAGCGGGGCTGGCCTTAACGGAGTTCACCAAAGGTGGAATTTCGGAAGGGAGGACCGAAGGATCGGGGCGAGGGGGTCAGACAGCGGCCAGGACTTCGGGATACTCGAATGTGCCGGTGCTGGTACTGGTATCCCAGCCGAGGATGCAGGCGACATCCTCGTTGAGCACCATGTCTTCCCCGGACGGGACTGCGAAAACCTTGACGCGGGAATCGTCGGCGCTGATCAGCATCTCGGCTCCGGCGCGGAGCGCCTTGCCGTCACGTTCCCGGTCGACCTTGATGCCGAATTGCTCCATCCCCTGCAGCGCCATTCCCCTGACCGGCCAGTCTTCCCAGCCCGGAGTGAAGGTGAAGACGATGGCGTCGGGCTTGCCGATTACCGCCAGGTACCCCCCCAGGTACTTCCTCAGCCGATACGCTTCCATCTCCAGCGCCAGCCGGCAGCGTTCGTCACCTTGACCCGCCTCGTCGACCAGGTCTCGTCGGGTCATCCAGCGCCCCACGATGCCAGTCACCCCGCTTTTCTGGTTCATGAAGAGATCGAGTTCGGTCGCGGAGATGCCGGCCTCCCTCAGCATGAAGGGAACGATGCCGGCGTCAATGTCGCCGCAGCGGTTACCCATCATCACCCCTTCCAGAGGGGTGAGCCCCATGCTGGTGTCGACCGATTTGCCGTCCTGCACCGCGCACAGGGAAACGCCGTTGCCGGTGTGCACCGTCACCAGGTTGGCACTCTCCAGGGGGACGCCGGCCATGGCGGCACCTCTTCTCGCCGCGTACAGATGGGACTGGCCGTGGAAGCCGTAACGGCGAACGCCGTGCTTTTTGTACCATTCGTAGGGAAGGGGGTAGATGAAGGCGTGTTCCGGCATGGTCTGATGGAAGGCGGTGTCGAAAATGGCGACCTGGGGTACTTCGGAAAGCAGTTCGCGGGCGGCATGGATGCCGGCCAGGTTCGGGTTGTTGTGCAGCGGGGCCAGGTTGGCAACCTCTTTGATGGCTGCCGTCACCTCATCGTCGATCAGCACCGAGTGGGTGAATTTCTCCCCTCCATGCACGACCCGGTGGCCGACGGCGCCTATCTCGCCGGTATGGGAGATGACCCCGATCTTGGGATCGGTAAGCGTGGAGAGGATGAGCTGGAGAGCGTCCTTATGGCCGGCGCATTCCGCGTTGAAGTGTTTGGGCTCGCGGCCGAAAGCCTTGTGGGTGATGAAGGAGTCGCCGACCACGACCCTCTCCACCTTCCCGTTAGCCAAAGCTGTGCGGCTCTTCCAGTCGAAGAGCTGGTACTGTATCGAAAATCTGCGGCAATTGAGAGTAAGGATAAGCATCGTGCAAACTCCCTGCGTTGGGCTAATAACGCACGTTATCACGCATACCGCCAAACTGCAAATAGAACGTTCGTTTGAAGCGGCCAAATCCCCGTTGATTGGGGCTTTCGATGCCGGGCAGCGCGGCGCGTTCACGCCTCACCCTGAGCCTGTCGAAGCCGGCCCGGGAGTACGCAAGGCGGCTCGCCTGCGGCGGTAGGAACGCGCTGCCCGCGACAATCCTGGCACCAACTGCTGACGGCTCCTGCTGACCACGCCGCCTGGCCGCTGCGAGCCGGACTTTTTTTCACCAAGACACCGGATGGAGGATGTGGTATCTTTCTAACATTTTTCATCCCGGGGCGGAGTGCTGATGGCTTTGAAAATCTACACCAGCAATAGCATGGAACGGCTGGTGGACGGCCTTGAGAAGGTCGTCCGCTCCCCCCGCCCCGCCCCGTTTACCCCCTTCAGCAAGGAAGTCATCGTCGTCCAGAGCAAAGGCATGCAGCGCTGGCTCTCCATGGAGCTCGCCTCCCGGATAGGCGTCTGGGCCAACTGCGAATTCCCCTTTCCCAACAACATCGTCGAGACCGTCTTCTCGCACGTGCTTGCCGGCTGTCCCGCGGAGACCCCCTCCTTCAAGCCGGAGGTGATGACCTGGAAGCTCATGGGTCTGCTTAAGGAGGTTGCCGGCCGCCCCGGATTCTCGGAAATCGCCGGCTACCTGGTCGACGACCGCGACGGGGTGAAGAGGATGCAGCTCGCCCAGCGCATCGCGGACACCTTCGACCGCTACACCGTCTACCGGCCGGAGCTCGTGCTCGGCTGGGAAGCGGGCGAGGGGGACCACTGGCAGGCGCAGCTCTGGCGCGAGCTCACCGCCGGGGTGCAGCAAAAGCACCGGGCGCGCCTGCTTGCCGAGTTCCGCGGGGCGATCGCCTCGGCGGCCGTTCCCGCACTGCCCCGCATCTCGGTGATCGGCATCCCCACGCTCCCCCCGTTCCACCTGGAGGTGCTTACCCGGGTGGCGGAGAAGATCGAGGTCAACCTGTTCCTGTTGAACCCCTGCCGGGAGTACTGGGGGCAGATCGTTTCGGAGCGGGAGCTCGCCAGGCTGGAAAAGCGCGGCCTGGGTCCGGAGGAGTGGTTCGAGACGGGCAACCCGCTGCTTGCCTCCTGGGGAAAGCTCGGCAGGGACTTCTTCGAATCCATCATCGATAACTGCGGCGAGTGCGACCGGGACGACACCTTCCTGGAGCTGCCGGCCGGTTCGCTGCTGCATGCCCTCCAGGGGGACATCCTGGACCTGCGCGCGGCCCCGCAGCCGGCGCGCCAGCTTTCCTGCGACGACCGCTCCATCCTGGTACACTCCTGCCACTCGCCCATGCGCGAGGTGGAAGTGCTCTACGATACGCTGCTCTCCATGTTCCAGGCGGATCCATCCCTGGCGCCGCGCGACGTGCTGGTGATGACCCCCGACATCGAGAAGTACGCTCCCTACATCTCCGCCGTCTTCGACACGCCGGAAGAGGGGGGCGAGCGGATACCCTACTCCATCGCCGACCGCAGCCTCAAGTGCGAGGGAGAGGCCGCCCGGGCGCTCCTTGCCATCCTGCGTCTGTGCGGCGGCAGGTATGGCGTCTCCACCGTGCTGGACGTCCTGGAGTCTGCGCCGGTCGCCAGGCGCTTCGCCCTGAGCGATGAGGATCTGGAGACCGTGCGCGACTGGCTGCGGCTGGCCAACATCCGTTGGGGGATCGACGCGCAGCAGCGGGCCGAGCAGGGGGTGCCGCAGTTCCGGGACAACTCGTGGGAGGCAGGCCTCGACCGGCTTCTCCTGGGCTACGCGATCAACGGCGAAGGGCGCGCCTTTTTCAACGGCATCCTCCCCTTCGACGACATGGAAGGGGGCGTGGTCCTGGTGCTTGGACGCTTCCTGTCTTTTTGCGAGAAACTGTTCTCCCGCACTCGCGCGCTGGCCAGGCCGCGCGGCATCGCCGCCTGGGTGGGGGCCATCCGCGAGCTCTTGGATGATTTCATCCAGGCCGGTCAGGACGGCGAGCGGGAACTGCACTCGCTGACCGAACTGGCCGGCAAGCTCGGCGAGTGCGGGGAGTTGGGAGGCTTCAGCGGGGAAGTCGGCATCAAAGTGGTGCGCTACTGGCTGGAAACGCGGCTCGGCCAGTCGGAGCGGGGCTTCGGCTTCCTGACCGGCGGCGTCACCTTCTGCGCCATGCTGCCGATGCGCAGCATCCCTTTTTCGGTGGTGGCCCTGATCGGCATGGACGACGGCGCCTTCCCGCGACGCGACCGCCCGCAGGGATTCGACCTGATCGCCCAGAGCCCGCGCCGAGGCGACCGCTCCCAGCGCGACGAGGACCGCTATCTTTTCCTCGAGGCGCTCCTGTCCGCGCGCAAGCGGCTGCATATAAGCTACCTCGGCCAGAGTCTCAAGGACAACAGCGAGATGCCTCCCAGCGTGCTGGTGAGCGAGCTGGCCGAATACGCAGCGGCGAGCTTTCAGGGCGCCGGCGGCGAACCCTGCTCCCTGCTGGTCCGCCACCCGCTGCAGCCGTTCAGCCCGAAGTACTTCCGCGACCACCCGCACCTCTTCAGCTACTCCAGGCAGAATTTCCGGGGTGCCGTGGCGAAACTCACCCCCGAGCTTTTGCCGGCTCCCTTCATGACGACGCCGCTTCTCCCCTCCGATGACGACTCCACCGTCACCTTGAAGGCGCTGGTCGATTTCCTGTGCAGTCCGGCCAGGGAACTGCTGCGCCGCCGGTTCGAGGTGCGGATCGAGCAGGGGGTGGAGCCGCTTGACGAGTGCGAGCCGTTTTGCCTGCCGGCCCTGGTCAAGTACAACCTGGAGCAGGAAATCGTCGCCGCCGTCTTGCGGGGAGAAGATGTCTCCGCCCCCTTCGCCGTCGCGCGGGGCCGTGGCGACCTGCCGCCGGGGGAGTGCGGCGCCGCGCTCTTCCAGGAGTTGAGCGGGCCGGCCGCCGAGTTCGCGGCCAAGGTCGCCGAGCTCTCCACCGCTGATCCGCTGCCGCCGCTGGACATCGATGTCAAGCTGCCGGGCGGCAGGATCATCGGGCGGATCGGCTCGCTCAGGGCCGACCGCATGGTGCTCTACCGGTACACCAAGATAAAGGCGAAGGACCAGCTGCGGCTGTGGGTGGAGCACCTGGCGCTGAACTGCATGAACGCCGCCGGCTATCCGCGCTCTTCCACCTTCCTGGCCGCCGATGCGACCGTCAACCTGCCTCCCGTCGAGGATTGCGCGGAGCTCCTTGACCGGCTGCTGGCCCTCTACCGCAAGGGGATGGGATACCCGGTGAAATTCTTTCCGGAGACCTCGCTCGAGTACGCCAAGAAGGCGCGCGACCCCAAGAAGGCCTTCAAGGCGCTCTCCGACGCCAGGAGTAAATGGTACGGCAGCGAGTTCTATCCCGGGGAGTGCAAGGACGAGCACTGCCGCCGCTTCTTCGGTGATGGCGAGCCGCTCGACGAGGAATTCGTGGAGACCGCCCTGGCAGTGTGGGAGCCGCTCTTGGATCGGCAGAAAAAGTAAACCCATCCTCACCCTGTCCCTCCCCTTGAAGGGGAGGGGACGCCGGGCACCCAGTTTGTACAAGTCCCAGTTTTGTACAAGTCCCCCTTTGTCAAAGGGGGGAGTCGAAGATGGTTTTATCGTGGTTGCGTGTCAACTGACAGAGGAACATGAATAGATTCGACCTCCTGCATACGCCGCTGGCCGGCAGAAACCTGATCGAGGCGAGCGCCGGGACCGGGAAAACCTTCACCATCGCGGGGATCTTCCTGCGGCTCGTGCTGGAGCTGCGCCTGGACGTCTCCAAGATCCTGGTGGTCACCTTTACCGAGGCCGCCACCAAGGAGCTAAAAGAGAGGATCCGGAACCGGCTGCGCGAAGCGGAAGAGGCCTTCCTGCGGGGGGAAGGGAAGGATCCGCTGCTTTCCGGCATCCTCCGGCAGGTTGAGGACCACGCTGAGGCCAGGCGCCTTCTCACCAGCGCGCTTCGTTCCTTCGACGAGGCCGCCATCTTCACCATCCACGGCTTCTGCCAGCACACACTCCAGGAGAACCCCTTCGAGAGCGGCTCTTTGTGCGACACGGAACTTTTGACCGATCAAGGTACCATCCTCAGGGAGATCGCCCAGGATTACTGGCGCATCAACTGCTATAACGCCCCCCGGGAGAGGGTGGCTGCGGCCAACGATGCTGGCATTACTCCGGGCTCCCTTTTGGCGATGGCCAGAAAGGTCTGCGGCGATCCCTTTGCCGGCGTGGTCCCCGCCCTGCCCAAGCAGACCGTCGGGCTGGACGATTGGCTGCTGGCGCTGCGGCGGGGATTTTTCGACTACCTGGCGGAGGAACTTCCCAAGCGCAAGAAGGTCAGGAATGTCCGTTCTTTCGACGACCTGCTTCTCGACCTGCATGCGGCCCTGTCCCGCAAGGGTTCCCCGCTGCCGCGGCTGATCGCGGACCGCTACCAGGCGGCCCTGATCGACGAGTTCCAGGATACCGATCCCACCCAGTTCGCCATCTTCAACGCCATCTACCCGCCGGACCATCCCGCCCCCTTCTTCCTGATCGGGGACCCCAAGCAGGCCATCTACAGTTTTCGCGGCGCCGACATCTTCGCCTACATGGGGGCGGCCAAGGCGACACCCGCCCGGCACACCCTGCTGGAGAACTGGCGCTCCGACCCGCCGCTCATCCAGGCGGTGAACAGCATCTTCAACTTCAAGGAGCTCCCCTTCGTCTTTGACGACATCCCCTTCTCCCCGGTGCAGGCGGCCCACAAGGAACGCAAGCCGTTGACCGAGGATGGAGAGTCCTCTCCCCCGCTGAAGCTCTGGTTCGCCCCGCGCAGGGAGGCGGGGAAGCCGATCAACAAGGGAGACGCCTGGGAGATCCTGCCGGAAGCGGTCGCCTCTGAGATCTGCCGGCTGCTGACCAAGGGTGCTGCCGGTACTTTGACCGCCGGCGAGAAAAAGATCGAACCGGGCGACATCGCGGTGCTGGTGCGGGCCAACCGTCAGGCCAAGCTCATGCAGCGCGCGCTCACCCGCAGGGGGATTCCCAGCGTCCTTTGCAGTGCGGGGAACCTTTTCGAGGCGGAAGAGGCGGCAGAACTGCTGCGCATCCTCTCGGCGGTCGCCGAGCCGGCCCATGAGGCCTTGCTGCGGGGGGCGCTGGCTACCGACCTGATGGGTGTCTCCGGTGACGACCTGGCGCTGCTGATGGCCGACGAGAACGGCTGGGAACAGGTGCTGGAGGAGTTCCGCAGCTACCACGAGACCTGGAGCGCGAACGGCTGCATGGCGATGGCGCTGCGCTTCATGGAGCGCCGTTTCGTGCGGGAACGGTTGCTGTCGGCACCGATGGGCGAGCGCCGCCTCACCAATCTCCTGCACCTGATCGAGACGCTGCACCAGGCGCAGGTGGAGGGGCGCCTGGGAATGGAGGGGGTGCTCGCCTGGCTGGTCACCCGCATCACCGAGGAGCCCAAGCGGGAGGAGCACGAGATCCGGCTGGAGACGGACGAGGCCGCGGTGCAGCTCGTCACCATCCACAAGAGCAAGGGGCTCGAGTATCCCATCGTCTTCCTTCCCTTTTGCTGGTCCGAGTTCGGCGGCCGTGAAGAGGGGGCTCTCTTCCATGACGAGAAGGGGCGGGTGGTGCTGGATATCGGCTCGCCCGAGCTGGGCGCCCACAAGGCGCTGGCGCGGCGGGAAGCCTTGGCGGAAAACCTGCGACTTCTCTACGTGGCCCTCACCCGCGGCAAGCACCGCACCTACCTCGTCTGGGGCGCCTTCAAGGATGCCGGCGATTCGGCCATGCATTACCTCCTGCACCGTCAGGCCCAGCCCGCCCGGGGGCAGGTGGCGCTCACCGATGAGGCGATGCTCTCGGAACTCACCGAACTGGCGGGCGAGTCGCAAGGGACCATCGAGGTGCTCCCGCTGCCTCAGGCGGACCGGGAGCGCTTCGTGGCGGCAGCGCAGGATTACTCAGAGTTGAAGTGCTGCCAGTTCCATGGGGCCATCCCGCGGGACTGGCGAGTCGCGAGCTTCACCTCGCTTGCCAGCCACCATCACCAGGCGGCGGAGCTACCGGACCGCGACGAAGGGCATGTGAGCGAGCCGCAGCCCTTCACCGCAAACCAGCCAGCCGGCATCTTTGCCTTCCCCCGCGGCGCCAAGGCCGGTATCTTCCTGCACGAGATCTTTGAGGAACACGATTTCACCGGCGACAAGGCGTCCCTCGACGCCCTGGTCGGCACGCTGCTGGGCAACCATGGCTTCGGGGCGGAGTTGAAGGACGACGTCTCGCTGATGGTGCACAATGTGCTGCATGCGCCGCTGGGGGATGACCCCTTCACCCTCGCGCAGGTCGGTATGGAGCGGCGGCTGACGGAGCTGGAGTTCTTCTTTCCGCTGGCCGCGGTGACCTCTGAGAGGCTGCGGGAGGCAGTCGCGTCCATGCAATCCCCACGTTGCCGGCTCCCCCTCTCCCCCCGGGAGAGGGCCGGGGTGAGGGAAACTTCCACGGAGATGCCAGGCGTCCCTTACCCCAGCCCTCCCGAGGAAGGGGAGGGAGAGTTGGCAGGGGCCGGTACAGTCCATACAGAGATGGCTGATAACGAATTCTCCGCGCTTTTCAGCCGCCTCTCGTTCTCACCGGTGCGCGGGATGCTGCGCGGTTTCATCGACCTGGTGGTGGAGCAGGGCGGGCGCTACTACATCCTGGACTGGAAGTCCAACCACCTCGGCAATTCGGTGGAGGATTACGACCGGCGGGGGATGCACAAGGAGATGGAGCAGAATTTCTACCAGCTCCAGTACCTCCTCTACACGGTGGCCCTCGACAACTACCTGCGGCTGCGCATTCCCGACTACGACTACGACCGCCATTTCGGCGGGATCTTCTACGTCTTCCTGCGCGGGGTGGACGGCAAGGGGAACGGGATTTACGCGGACCGCCCGGCAAAAGAGCTGATCGCCCAACTAGCCAAGGTGCTGGTGGCCTAGTTCTTTACGCCCCTCCCCCCGAACGGGGGGAGGCTGGGTAGGGGGAGCGCTGGTGGCAGTGCAGGCGAAGCCGCCCACGAGTTTCCAGGCCTGGTTCCCCGTCCCTGACCCTCATCCGTTTTGGGAGGGGATGTGTGCCTGGTCCGAAAGAGGCGTCGGGTATTAATTCAGTACCATCAATGACAGGGTGAACCTATGACTCCTGATGGAGTTCAGCTAAACGACATCGACAGGCACTTCGCAGCGTTCATCTGCCGGCAGGCGGGCTGCGATGACCTGTACCTGGAGGCTGCGGCGGCGCTGCTCAGCAAGGGTGTAGTGGCGGGGGACGTCTGCCTCGATCTTGCCCACGCGCTGAAAGAGGGCGCTGCCGACTGCTTCGGCATCAGGACCGTCGATGGCTGGGTGAAGAGGCTTCGCTCCTTTTCGGTGGTGGGTGCGCCGGGCGAATTCAAGCCGCTCATCCTGGATGACTCCGGCCGCCTTTACCTGCATCGCTACTGGCGCTACGAGCAGGAACTGTCGGCTGCCGTCCTGGAACGGGGGGCCCCGGCCCACTTCGATCCGGAGCTGCTGAAACGGGGGCTGGAGCGACTTTTCCCGAGCCGCACGGGGGAGACGGATTGGCAGCGGGTGGCTGCCATCGCCGCCGTTAGCCGGCGTTTTTGCGTCATCTCCGGCGGCCCCGGGACCGGAAAGACCTCCACGGTGGTGAAGGTGCTTGCCCTGCTCCTGGAGCAGCAGGGAGGCGACAGCTGCCGGGTCGCCCTGGCCGCTCCGACCGGCAAGGCTGCCGCGCGCCTCAAGGAATCCATGATGGGCGGGGTCGATTGCTCGGCCGAGGTCAAGGCACTGATCCCGGACGACGTCTTCACCCTGCACCGGCTGCTGGGGTACCTGAAAGGATCCTGCAGCTTCCGGCATAACCGGGACAATCCGCTTCCTTATGACCTGGTGATCGTGGACGAGGCCTCCATGGTTTCCCTGCCGCTGATGGCGAAACTGATCGACGCCCTGCGCCACGACACCCGGCTCATCCTGCTGGGCGACCGCGACCAGCTCGCCTCGGTCGAGGCGGGTGCTGTCCTTGGGGATATCTGCAACTCCGGTGGCGCGGAAGGCTTCTCCCCCGAGTTTGCCGCGCTCGTTCTGGGGCTTGCCGGCGACGCCATACCGATCCAGCGCTCGCATGGCCCCCTGGGAGACGCCGTCGTCCTTTTGAAGAAAAGCTACCGTTTCTCCTCGTCGAGCGGGATCGGCATCGTGGGCGCCCTGGTCAACGCGGGCGACGGTCCGGCTGCTCTTGCCGCCCTGGGAAACGGGGCCTATCCCGACATCGCCCTGTCGAGGATCCCCAGCGCGGAGGGCCTTGCCGAGGCGCTCTCCGGCAGGGTCCTTGCTGGTTACCAGGCGTATCTGCAGGCGGCCACCCCCGAAGAGGCCTTCGAACGTTTCGGGCAGTTCCGCATCCTGTGCGCCATGCGGGGCGGGCCCTTCGGGGTGGAGGCCATCAACCTCTTGGTCCGGGAGCGGCTGGCCAGGGCGGGGCTGATCGATCCGCAAGAGCGCTGGTACGCCGGGGCGCCGGTGATGATCACCTGCAACGACTACAATCTCGGCCTTTTCAACGGCGACGTCGGGCTGATCCTTCCCGATCCGGAATCAGGCAAC
>DATFAB010000109.1:0-57656 GCA_035255025.1 Geomonas sp. | reverse complement strand
TAGCTCTTTACCCTTCGACTTGAGTGGTCGGTTGCCCGGCTAGATCACTTCCAGGATGATTTCCGTGAGGTCCTTGACCTCGACGGCCTCGTGCGGTTCCAGGTCGAGGCTCGAGTCCGTGAAGTTGGTGATGCAGTAGGGGCAGGAGGTAGCCAGCACCTGCGCCCCCACGTCGACCGCCTGCCTCATCCTCAGCCCGGAGAAGCGCTCTTCCTTGGGGGTCTCCATCCAGATCCGGCCGCCGCCCCCTCCGCAGCAGAGGCTCGCCTCCCGGTTGTCCGCCATCTCCTTGAACTCCAGCCCCGGGATCCGCTTCAGCACGTTCCTCGGCTCGTCGTAGATGCCGTTGTGGCGGCCGAGGTAGCAGGGGTCGTGGTAGGTGACGGTCTTCGGGAACTCCTTGCTGATGGTGAGTTTCCCCTGCTCGATCAGCTCGCCGATGTACTGGGAGATGAAGACCACCTCGAAGTTCACCATGAACTCGGGGTACTCGTTCTTGAAGGTGTGGTAGCAGTGCGGCGAGGAGACCAGCACCTTCTTCACCCCGTGGTCAATGAACTGGCGGATGTTCTCCCGGGCGAGCTTCTTGAAGAGCTCCTCGTTGCCGGTCTTGCGGATGCTTTCCCCGCAGCAGCTCTCCTTGGAGCCCAGGATCCCGAAGGAGACCCCGGCCTTGTTCAGGATCTGCGCGGTGGCGGAGGCCACCTTCCGCATCCTGGGATCGTAGCTCAGGTAGCAGCCGGTGAAGTAGAGGAGCTCCATCCCCTCTTCATAGGGCTTGACCGGGAGGTCCTTCGCCCAGTCGCCCCGGTTGCCGCGCTCGCCACCCAGGGAGTTCCCCTCGGAGGTAAGGTTGGCCACCACGTTGCGGATGGTGCCGACGTGGCCGGGGTAGACGTCGTACTCGGCGCCCATCCTTCGTAAGGCAACCCCTGCCTCGATCTGGTTCACACCCCGGGGGCAGCGGCTCGGGCAGGTGCCGCAGGTGCTGCAGCGCCAGATCTCCTCCTGCTCGATCTCGGTCAGGCCGAAGCGGGCCTGGCGGACCACCTTGCGCATGCTGAAGTCGCGCACCCGGTTCCAGGGGCAGACCGAATCGCACAGGCCGCACTGGTAGCAGTACTTGACCGATTCGCCACCCTTTTCCTTGATAACGTCGATGATCTCTTTGTACGGAGTCACGGTTTCCACGATAGCACCTACCTGTTTTTCGAGTTAGCGTTTGGCGCCTTTGATCTGCGCGACCGTGTCAGCCACCTTGTCCGCGCCGAACCTGCTGACCAGCGAGGCAAGCCCTGTCTCCAGTTCCTGCTGCTTCGTCTCGACCGCAGGCTCTTCCACTTCCCGCTCGCTGATGCTGAGGGCGCCGACCAGGCACCACTTGACGCAGAGCGGTTCGGGCTCGCCGTCGCACAGGTCGCACTTCAGGGGAAGACCGGAATCCGGCTCCCTGAAGAGGTCGCGGGAGGGGCAGGAGGCCCGGCAGAAGCCGCACTCGTCGTACTCCTTGCCGTCGATGATGAACTTGTCGCGCCCCATGCATTCCGACTCGGTGTAGTCGCCGGCGTAGAGCGGGATGTAGATGTCCCTGAGCGGGTCGCGCACCACGCGGACCCTGGAGCGCGCCGGGTTGTTGCTGCTGTACTTGGGCATGGCGTGGAAGGAGGAGCAGATCACTTCACAGGCCCGGCAGCCGTTGCATTTGTCGGCGTCTATGTTGATCGTCCTGACGATTCGTTTTTTGGTTTCGCTGTTCAAGGTGTCACCCTCCGCTTTCAACTATCTATTAGGCATTCAGGACGCCGGTTTTCACGAACTCCTCGGCAACGTAGCCGAGCCCCAGGTCCTCCAGGGTTTCGCGGGTCGGGATGCCGTCCTCGTTCCACCCCTTGAGCTGGTAGTAGGCATCGAGCAGTTCCTTCTCCAGCTCGGGGAACCGGTTCTTCCAGTGGTTAGCCGGCGGCACCTCGTCCGCCCTGCGCATCCCCCGCCTGATGTTGATGGCCCGCACCAGGGTCCGGTAGCGCTTGGCCGCCTTGGTGAGCTTATCCTTGTCCATCTCGATGCCGGCGCCGGCCGAGATGAACTTCGGGTAGTTGTGGATGTGGTACGGCGGCTTGAGCGGGAAGGAGGAGAGCCCGGCGCACTGGCCGAGGGCGTCGTCGATGTAGTGCATCATCTCCTGCCAGTCCACGATGTCGCAGCACATGTCCACGGTCGGGAAGTGCGGCATCGACTTCTCGCCGCGCGGCTCCCACTGCAGGAAGATGTCCTTGAACTTCTGGTCGGGTACCTGGATCCAGTCCTTCACGAACTCCTCGCGCTGCTCGAGCTTCGGGTACGGCGCCTGGGGGAACTGGCCCTCGATCTGGGTGATGTTGATCTTCTCCCCGGTGCAGTACATGAGGTAGTAGATGGGGTTCAGCATGGAGAGCTTGAGCGGCAGCTGCTCGGTCTTCTTGATGTTGTTGTGGGCGAATTCATCGGCGCCGTTGCCGATCTCCTTGGCCGCCCAGTAGGTGCCGTTGGCCAGGATGTCGCCGATCCCCTCGCGCTTGACGATCTTGTCCAAGAGGTAGAAGAAACGCCCCTCGTTATCATCGGGCATGCCGGGGAAGTCCTCGTCGGTCAGGATCCCCTTCTCCAGGAGTTCCAGGGCGAAGGCCATCACCTGGGGAGCCGAGAAGCCGTCCAGGCCGTACTCGGTGGCCTTCTGGGCGATCCTCAGGCCGAAGTCGAGGTCAGAGAAGGCGGCCATGGTGTAGGTGAGCTTGGTGAAGCACTTCATCATGTAGGTGGGGAGCCCCGGCATCGAGATGGTGGCGCCGCACTTCATGGGGCAGTTGTAGCAGCTGATCAGGCGCGTCCTCGCCTTCTCCATGGTCTCGGTCCACTGATGGTGGATCTCGTCGGTCCAGAAGTCCTTGCGGCGGGTGCGGGCGTTGCCCCAGTTGAAGTTCTCGGTGTGCCACTTCTCGTCGTGGACCTTCATCTCCTGCGGGGAGCCGAGGCCGGCCAGGATCGGCATCACGTCGGGGATCGGGTTCTCCTCGCGGTGCTTGATGTAGTCAAGCACCTCGCCGCAGAGGTCCATGAACTCCTGGGGCTTGGCCACGCAGAGGTCCTTGGTGCCGCGCACCACGATGGCCTTCACCCCCTTGTCACCCATGACGGCGCCGATGCCACCCCGGGAGGCGGAGGAGCGCCCCTGCTCGATGGAGGCGTAGAAGACCCGGTTTTCGCCGGCCAGGCCAATGGCGGCCACCTGCGCCCTGGGCTCGTTCAGCTCCTTCTTGATGATCTCGGCGGTCTCGATCGCCCCCTTCCCTTTCAGGTGCGAGGCGTCGCGGATCTCCACCTTGTCGTTGTTGATCCAGAGGTAGACCAGCTCCGGCGACTTGCCGCGCAGGATCACCTTGTCGTAGCCTGCGTACTTCAGTTCCGGCGCCCAGAATCCCCCCATCATGGAGAAGGCCATCAGCCGTGTCTGCGGCGAGATGGTGGAGACGATGGTGCGGTTGCACCCGGTGGCCGGGGTGCCGCACAGAAGACCCGCGGCGAAGATCAGCAGGTTGTCCGGCGAGAACGGTTCCACATCGGCAGGGACCCTGTCCCACAGAAGCTTGGCGTTGGTCCCCAGCCCGCCGAGATAAAGCTCGGTGTCCCTGGGATCGGTCGCCACCCTCTCGATGTTCCCCTTGGTCAGGTCGACTTCCAGCACGTATCCTGTCTCTGCATACCTCATATCGTTACCCCTTGGTTGGTTACCTTGGTTCGGACTCCGGCTAGCGGGCCGGTCCAGCACTTGTTTCGGCAGATCCCGGGTGACCGTTTCCCACCGGATTGCCCCTGGTACTCCCTGCCGTGGCTGCCACGGCAGGGACTCGCCATTTAGTTACCCGCCCCCGGCATCAGGCTGTTCACCAGTTCCTCGGTCCAGGGTGTCCCCTTGGCCAGGCCTTCGCGCAGCTTGACGAAGTCGATCTCGCGGCCGGTCTCCTTGGTCCCCTCGTTGAAGGCCCTGAAACCGGTGCGCGCCTCGTTCATCATGTTGAGCGCCAGCCAGGCCCTGGAGTTCTCCTTGTTCTGGTTCCAGGCCTGCAGCTTCGGCTTCCTGAGCTCCTCGAGGCTCTTGGTCATGCACTCGGGGAAGGTCTCGATCAGCTTGGCGCAGAGCTCCTCCACCTTCTGGTCCAGCAGGGAAAGGTCGATCTCACCTTCCTTGATGAGTGCCTGCCCCTCCTTGAACTGGGACCCGGTCTTGAACTCACCGTGCACGACGCGGCCGTACTCGTCCAGGAAGCGGTCGGTGACCACGGTCGGGTTGGCCACGAACTTGCCGTTCACCTTGAGGGCGGGGACCACATCGGCGATGATGCCGAGGCGGGCGGCCTTGTGGGCGGAGAAGGGCTCGCACAGGGTGCCGGAGACCATGGCCTGCTCGCAGCCGATCATGACGGGGAGGAAGTCGGTGGCGCCGCCGATCGCGGCGGAACCGTGCTTGGGACCGGCCTGGCCGAAGTTGGCGAGGTCATGGGCGATGCTGAAGTCGCAGGCCATGCCGATCTCCTGCCCGCCGCCGATCCTCATGCCGTTCACCCGGCAGACCACCGGGCGGTCGCAGCCCAGGATGGCGGAAACCATGTCGTTGAAAAGCCGCATGTACTGGCGGTACTCCTGCGGGTTGCCGGCGTAGTACTCGGCGTACTCCTTGGTGTTGCCGCCGGTGCAGAAAGCCTTTTCCCCCACCCCGGTGAAGACCACGGCGTTGACCTCGCGGTCGACCGAGGCGCGCCTGAAGGCGAGGATGGTGGCCTTGACCATGTCGGTGGTGTAGGAGTTGAACTGCTTGGGGTTGTTGAAGATGATCCAGGCGTTGTAGAGCCCTTCCACCACGCTGCCGTCCCTGCGCTTGGCCGGCCGCTTCTCGTAGCGGACCATGCCGTCGCACAGGCTCTCAACCTCGCGGTCGATCAGGTTGTGATCGATCAGGTGTGCCGGCGCGGTTCTCTTGATTATTTCGTCTGTAGTGGCCACGGTTTCCCCCTTCTTTGTCAGGTAGATGATTGCTTAGTGTCGGTTATTTAGTTATTTGGTACTGCTTTACTATTTTATGGCTAAAAAAATTTGTTCGGTTCAGGAGAAGAGGTAGTCGTCCAGCGGGAGGTAGCCGGCGTGATCTACGATCAGTCCCTCCCCTCCTTTCTTGAGGATCTCGCGGACGCTGTGGGAAAGTGCCTTCCTCTCCCTGGTAGCGGCATCGACCACGCCACGGACCGTCTCGGCAAAACCAACCAGCGTCTCGGAACCGGCTATCCGGAACTCGGTGGCGAAGGCCACACTGCTCCTTCCCAACCGCCTCACCCATACCGTGATCTCGAGTATGTCGTCGTACCTCGCCTGCGCGTGCAGCTTGATCTCCTGCTTGGCCAGCTGGAAGTCGAGCTCTCCGTGCAGCAGATCCTGCCCCGGCAAGGCCCGGAGAAATTCGGAGGTAGCCACGCGTGCATAGTTGGCGTAGCTGCCGTCGCAGACCACATTGCTTGCGTCGCATTCGTAGTCGCGCACCCTCAGGAAGTAGCGAAACTGTTCGATCATGGTGTACCTCGTCTCTGGGGGACCCACCGAAGCGGCCTCCCGGGCGGCACCCGGGTTCCAGGAGCCGGTCTCATTGTTCCGCCGACAGAACGGCGTTACAATGTTGGTAAATTGGTATCACTATACCGATTTAAGGTCAAGAAAAAAAATGACGCTGAAAACATTTTTTTTTGCTGGCTTGCCAACCGGCGTCTTTCATGGTACTAAATTACCAATTTTAGTTTCGAGAGGTCCGCCAGGACCTCTCGACCACCCCTGCCGGTTCCCGAAGCGCTGGGATCCGGCCAAGCGAGCAGACCATGAGCAAGCAGATAACCATCAGAGACGCAGTTGCCAGCGACCTGGAACAGGCGATCGCCCTCGACCGCGTCGGCCTCAAGGAAGACAAGATCGGCTATTGGCGTGGCATCTTCGAGCACTACGTGACCAGCGGCCGCCCCAACCGGGTGTTTCTCGTGGCCCAGCAGGGGGATGCCCTGGTGGGGTTCATCATCGGCGAGGTGCGCGCCTGGGAGTTCGGTTCTCCCCCCTGCGGCTGGGTCTTCGCCCTGACCGTCTCCCCCTCGGTCCGGGAAGGCGGCATCGGCAAGATGATGTTCAACGAGATCTGCCAGCGGCTCAAGCAGTCCGGTGTCGACACCGTCCGCACCATGGTCGACCTCGACAACAAGCTCACCCTCTCTTTCTTCCGCAGCATGGGGATGCGTAGCGGCCGATACATCGAGCTGGAGAAGGAGATCGACTGACGGCGCCCTAGCGCCCCAACTGGAGCCAGACCACCATGAAGCTCAACAAAGCAAGCCTTTTCGCCCTGATCTCCGTTCTCGAACTGGCCGCCAACCCGGAGCGGCAGATGTCCACCGGCGACATCGCAGACAAGCACGACATCTCCAGCCATCACCTAGCCAAGGTCATGCGCCACCTGGTGCACGAGGGGGTGATCCAGGCGGTGCGCGGCGTGGGAGGGGGGTACCGTTTCGCCGGGAACGTGAACCGGACCACCCTGCTCGACATCATCCAGCTGTTCGAGACCATGGAGTCCGACCTCGACCTGCCCCACTGGAGCAAGACGGGAGACCCGGTCGTCGAGGAGCTGCATAGCATCACCAACGAGATCGACATCATGACCCGCGCCATCCTGGACACCGTCACCCTGGCCACCGCCATCAAGAACACCCGCCTGCGCATGCAGCTTGCCGCCCAGAAGGAGCGGTCCAAGGCAGGCTAGCAGCAGGAGCAAAGACCCCATTTTGTTTCCCGCCACCTCACACTCAATCCGCTGAGACCAACTTCCCTCTCCTTCAAGGAGAGGGCTAGGGTGAGGATGGGTTACCGGCCTTTCAACTGAAGGGGAAGGGACGCGTGGCGAAGGGTTCACAGGTGCGACGGTGCTTCGACAGGCTCAGCGCGAAGGGCTAACCGTTGAGGAGCAATACCTCCCACGCTGCACCCGCCCTTGAGTAGGGGGGCGGTGTATTTGGCCGTGCCTCGCACAGCTTTAAATCCCCCTAAATCCCCCTTTTTCAAAGGGGGACTTCTATAAACGGGCCACCCTCCCCCCCTGACCTCTCGGGCTTCGTGCTTCTTTTTCTCCCTGCCGCAGGCTTCTTTTGTCCCGGGATCGGGCTCCCTTTTCTCGGGAGCCCGAAGTCTTTTACCTCACCTAGATTCTGTTCATCTTCCTGGCCGCCGCCATCAGCTCCTCACGGAAAGCCGGGTGCGCGACGTTGATGAGGTTGATGGCGCGCTGTTTTGCCGTCTGGCCGCGCAGCTTCGCCACCCCGTACTCGGTGACCACGTGGTCCACATCGTTCTTGCTGGTGGTGACCGAGGCCCCCGGTGTCAGGGTCGGCACGATGCAGGAGATGGTGCCGTTTTTGGCGGTAGATGCGGTGGTGATGAACGCCTTGCCGCCGCGGGACCGGTTGGCGCCCCTGGCGAAGTCCGCCTGGCCGCCGGTGCCGCTCCACTGAAGGTGGCCAAAGGACTCCGAACAGCACTGGCCCAGTAGGTCCACCTGGATGGTCGCGTTGATGGCCACCATGTTGTCGATGCTGCCGATCACCGCCGGGTCGTTCACGTAATCCACCGGGTGCATCTCGATCATCGGGTTCTCGTTCATGAATTCGAAGAGCCGCTTGGTCCCCAGGGCAAAGGTGCCCAGCGCCTTGCCGCGGTGGATGTTCTTCCGGGAGTTGTTGACGGCGCCGGCCAGCATCAGGTCGACGATCCCCTCCGAGATCAGTTCGGTGTGGATGCCGAGGTCCTTCTTGTGCAAGAGCGCCTTGGTCACCGCGTTGGGTATCCCGCCCCAGCCAAGCTGCAGGCAGGAGCCGTCCGGGATCATCTCGGCCAGGTAACCGCCGATCGCCTCCTCCACCGGGGTGATCACCGGGGCGGCCAGCTCTTTCAAGGGCTCGTCGCACTCGATGATGTGGTCGACCTCCGAGATATGGATGTGGCAGTTGCCATGGGTGCGCGGCGCGTGCGGGTTCACCTGCACCACCACCTTCCCCGCCTTCTTCACCGCCTCCATCGTGTACCCTACCGAGAGGCTGCAGGTGAAGAAGCCGTACTCGTCCATCGGCGACACCACGGTTCCCGCCACGTCCACCGGCCAGTACTCGCGCAAAAGCTTGGGGACCTCGTGGAAGTGGTTGGGGACGAAATCTGCCCACCCCTTCTGCACCGCCTCCCGCGACACGTGGCTGGTGAACCAGGCGTTCACCCTGATGTGCGGGACCGAGTCCTCGGTGAAGTAGTCCGGGCAGAGATGGTGCTGCTGGTTGACCACCACTCCTTCCAGCTCGCGCTTGCGTGCGGCCAGTGCCTTGACGAACAGGGTGGGTTCACCGACGCCGAGCGGGAAGCAGAGGTGATCTCCCGACTTGACGATCGTGGCAGCTTCGGACGCCGTGCAGAGTTTTTGCCGGTATTCCTGCTCGAAGTTGCTTTTTGCTAGTGCGACACTTTTCACGGTGAAACCTCCATCATGTTGAGATTGGCGCCTGGCATACAGGTCGTTTGGTCCTGTATAGAGCAAACTCAATACCAAAACATTGTTACAAAAATAAAAATCACCACAACACAGATAACTATCTGTAACGTAACAGTACCGCCCTGCAGCGGAAGTCTCCAGCGGCCTCACACCCTGGCCGGGCGCTGTAAACGATCATTGACATGACAGCAGGACCAAACGACGCACCGTTTAAAACAACACGTATTATCAATGCGTTACAACTGTAAACACCAGCAAGCCGGATATTCCGGAATGTTGACAGTTGCCTGGGAGCGGTGGATTGCCGGGGAGGACAGGAAACGGGAAGAAAAGGGTGGAGAAGAAGGCTGGAGGGGATGCTTTAAAACACGGATATATTTTCAACAAAGGGAAGAGTCCGGTTGACGTCCAGATACTGCCACGGGTGAATTATTCGGATTCGGGGGGGCCGGAGTCGCCCTCGCTTTTGTGCAACTTCTTGTAGAGCCACTGCCGGGAGATACCGAGCATTTCCGCGGCATGCAGCTTGTTTCCGCAGCACTGCTCGATGGCAGCAGCAAGCAGCCGCTTCTCGAACTCGTCGACCATCTCGCACAGCGACTTGCGTCCCAGCCTCTCCCGTATGAAGGCGTCTACCGATCCGCCGTCACCTTCCTGTTCCGGCAACGGGTTAGCAAGCTGGACCGGCAGGTGATCCTTGAGTATCAAGGGACCGTTCACCAGGTTGAAGGCACTCTCGATGACGTTGCGCAGTTCGCGGACGTTTCCCGGCCAGTCGTAGCGCATCAGGATTTCACGCGCCTCCAGGCTGAGCCCTTCGACAGCCAGCCCGAACTCCTGGTTGAACTGCAGTATGAAGCTCTCGACCAGGGCCCGGATGTCCTCCTTCCGCTCCCGCAGCGACGGGATGAAAAGGGTCACCACCTTGAGCCGGTAGTAGAGGTCTTCGCGGAATTTTCCTTCCTTGACGAGAGCCTCGAGATCGCAGTTGGTGGCGGCCACCACCCTGAGGTCGATGGTCTTCGGTGGCCCGCCCCCCAGCTGGGTAAGCTCCTTTTCCTGCAAAACCCGCAGCATCTTCGCCTGCATGTAGAGCGGCATGTCCCCTATCTCGTCGAGGAAGATGGTGCCGTTGTGGGCCTGTTCGAACTTGCCGATCTGCCCTCCCTTTTTGGCGCCGGTAAAGGCCCCCTCGCTGTATCCGAACAGCTCGGACTCCAGCAGGTGCTCGGGGATCGCCGCGCAGTTGACCTTCACGAACTGTCCGTAGCGCCGGCTGCTTGCCGCGTGGATGGCATGGGCGAACAGCTCCTTGCCGGTGCCGCTCTCCCCGCGCAGCAGCACGTTCGAGTTGCGGCCGGCGATCCGCAGCAGGGTTTCCTTGAGCGCCAGCATCTTGCAGCTCTGCCCGACGATGCTGTTGATGTCGTAGCGTGAGGTGGACTCCTTGCGCGGCACGCTTCCCGCCAGGGCCCGCGTTTCCGGGGAACTCTGCAGCCGGTTGGCGATCAGGGTGATCTCCCGGATGTCCTTGAAGAGGATCTTGCCGATGCCGCCGATCACCTCGCCGTCCTGGCGCAGCGGATAGAGGGAGGCGTATACCTGTTTGCCGTCCAGGTAGTGAACGATGCCTATCTGCGGGAGACCGGATGCCATGACTTCAGGGAGGCGGGATGGTTGGGAGTTGGTGTAGGCCTGGGAGAGATGCTTGCCGATCATGGCCTGCGGAACGGTGCCCATGATCTCGGCAAAAGCCTGGTTCACCATCAGCACCACCCCCTGGCGGTCGACGATGATGATGCCGTCGTAGTCGAGATTGAGATAGGCGGAGGCGGAGCGGACCAGTTCCCTCAGGTCTTCGTGGTGGCCGGTGACCTCGTGCGGGGGAAGCCTCAGGAGCAGCACGCCGCCCACCATCGACTCCCCCTCCGTGAGGGGCACGAAATCGCAGGCGAGCGTTCTGTTGGCGGCGGTGATGTTCTGGTTGACAAAGGCCACGCCGCTCTTCATGAGCGGAATGAGCCCCCCCAGGTCGGCCGCGTCGGTCAGCAGCGCACCGACCAGTTCGTCCGGCCCCTTCCCAAGCAGGGCGCCCGCGGCGTCGTCCAGCGACAAGATGCGCAGTCCGGCATCCACTCTCACGGTGCCGCACCCGCTCTTCTCAGCGCCCGCTATGTCGGTAAGCTCTGTCATGTGCGCTTCCGCGACCTTCCCTTTCCCGGCATTTGGACTGCAGGCCTTATTGTGTATACAGAATGAGACGGTGTGTCAATTAATTAATCGGCCGCGCCGGTGTCAGCCATTCCAGCCGTTCCGGATGGGTGTAGACCTCGAAGCGGTCGGCCTTCACGTAGCCGATCAGGGTGATTCCCGCCTCTTCCGCCATCCTGACCGCCATGGAAGTCGGTGACGTGCGCGAGGCGACCAGTACCAGACCGAGCATCGACGCCTTCGCCACCAGTTCCGTGGAGACCCTCCCCGAGGTGACCAGCATCATGCCGGCCAGCTCGATCCCCTTCAGAAGAGCCTCGCCGGCGATGCGGTCCATGGTGTTGTGGCGCCCCAGGTCTTCGGAGATGAGCACGGGAGTTCCTTCTCCGACCGCGGCGGAATGCATGCCGCCGTGCTCACGGTATCCCGCTGCACCTTTCGCCATGGCATCCATCATGGAAAAAACGGCGGCGGGTGTGAAGGTGCGCCTTTCACGCGCCGGCTTTTGCAGCTGCGCCTGCGGGATGGTGAAGCTGATGCCGGTGCCGCAGCCGGAGGTCAGCACCGGCTTCATCTTTTCCGGCAGTTCCCCCTTGATCTGCACCCGCGCAATACCGAAATCGTTGCAGACCAAGAGAAGGTCAAAGTCCTCTACCCGCGCCACGAGCCCCTGCAGGCGCAGGAAGCCGGCGACCAGGAAGCGAAGGTCGTGCGGTGATGCGATCAGGGTCGCGAGCTCCCTGCCGTTCACGTTGAGCAGGAGCGGGAATTCGTCCACCACCGTCCTCGTTTCCGCTCTCACCGTCCCTTTCTCGTACTTGAAGATCGACGTCATGGCATACCTCCCCTGGCCTTTTCACCCTCCGATGCCGGACATGGCGAACTGCCGCCCTGTGTGCTTCGGTTCCGTCAAACTGTGTCCCACCGGCTTCGCCTGCACGATCCGTTTCAGCTCGCCCCTTAGCAGCGCGTCATCCCCCAGGGCCAACACCGGCCTCAGCTCCACGCCGCCCTCAGCGAACAGGCATCCCTTGGCGAGCCCCGTCGAGGTCACCCTCAGCCGGTTGCAGGAATCGCAGAAATGCCCGGTCATCGCCGTGATGATTCCAAAACTTCCTGCCGCGCCGGGAATCCGGAAGTTCTTGGCCGGGCCGCTACGCTCCCCCCTCCCCAACTCCTCCACGGGGTAGTGCCGGGCAACGCGCTCCAGCACGCTATCCCCCGGCACCGACAGCTCGCGCCAGTCACTGCCGTTGCAGGTCGGCATGTACTCGATGAACCTGACGCTGAAGGGGCGCCTCCGGGTCAGTTCCACGAAATCGAGGATTTCGTCGTCGTTGACGCCGCGCATGAGCACCACGTTGATCTTGGGTGCCGGGAATCCGGCGCGCTCGGCCGCCTCGATTCCGGTCAGCGCCTGGGCGAGCACCCCGCCGCGCGTAATGGCCGCATACCGCTCGGGTTTCAGCGAGTCGAGGCTGATGTTCAGCCGGTGCACCCCTGCCTCGCACAACTCCTGGGCCATCTCCTCCAGGAGGATGCCGTTGGTGGTCAGCACCAGCTCCCTTAGCCCCTTAACCTGCGCGAGCCGGGCCAGGAACGGGACGATCCCCTTCCTTACCAGCGGTTCCCCGCCAGAAACCCGGATCTTCTCGATGCCGACCGCGACCGCCTCGCGGGAGATGCGCAAAAGCTCGCCATAGCTCAAAAGCTGGTCATGCGGGATGAGTGGCACCCCTTCGGCCGGCATGCAGTAGCGGCAGCGAAGGTTGCAGCGGTCGGTGACCGAGAGCCGAAGATAGTTGATGCGCCTGCCGAAGGAATCGATGAGTGCCACGGACACCTCCCTCTTTTACGAGCCCTGCAATTTCAGAATCCTCGCGGCATTCCCCCCCAGCATGGCGGCGAGCCCCTCCGGCGTGACCGGAAGCTCGCCGATGGCATCCATGTTGCGGCGGATCTGCGGCACTGCAGGCCAGTCGCTGCCGAAGATGATCTTGCCGGTGTTGCGGGGAAGTTCCGGAAAGTAGGTCATCAGCTTGGCCGGCGGCAGGCCGGAGAGTTCCATGTAGAGGTTTGGGTGCAGCTTGGAGAGGAAGAAGGCGCGGTCGTACCAGAAGCCGCGCCCCGAGTGGGCCATGACCAGGTTCAGCTCCGGGAAATCGACCGCCACGTCGTCGAGGTGCAGCGGATCGCCGTACTTGAGCCTCGCCCCCTTGAAGACCGAGGAGCCGGTATGGATCAGCACCGGGATGCCGAGCTCCTGCGCCGCCTGGTAAAGGGGATAGAGCCGCGGGTCGTTCAGGTAGTAGTGGTGATAGGTGGGATAAAGCTTCAGTCCCCTGAACCCCTCCTCCTCGACCTTGCGGCGCAGGGCAGCGGGGAGATCGGTATGCAGGGAGGGGTTCAGGTCGCAAAAGGGGATCAGGCGAGACCTGTCGCGGCAGAAGTCGCGCACCGCCTCGTTGCTGCAGACCCCGGTGGTGATCGGGCTTAACTCCGCGAGTACACAGGCGTAGTCAATGCCCTCCGCATCGAGGAGTTCCTCGAAGGCGCCCGGGTCGGTGTAGCGGGCGAGGTACTCGTCGAAACCGGCTGGCTGCGACGAGGCGATCCACTGGGAAACCCAGGGGTGCATGTAGGCGTCGTAAAGGGCGAGGTGGACGTGGAAGTCCACCCGCAGCGGGCGGGGCCCCGGTTCGCTGAAACTGGACGGCATGGGCTCCTCCTGTTGGCAATGTTTGTCAAATGCGCTCGACGATGGTGGCAATCCCCTGGCCAAGGCCGATGCAGAGCGAAGCGAGGCCGTAGCGCGCGCCGCGCCGCTTCATCTCGTGCACCAGGGTCGCCGTGATGCGTGCCCCGGTCGAGCCAAGCGGGTGGCCGATGGCGATGGAGCCGCCGTTCACGTTGACCTTGGCGGGGTCGATGCCTAGTTCCCGCATGCAGGGGATCGCCTGCGCCGCGAAGGCTTCGTTCAGCTCGAAGAGGTCGATGTCCCCGATGCCGAGCCCCGCACGCTTGAGGGCCTTGCCGATGGCGGGGATCGGTCCGAGCCCCATGTAGGACGGGTCGCAGCCGGCCACCGCGCTCGCCACCACCCGCACCAGCGGCCGGTAACCGAGCTGACGGGCACGCTCACCTTCCATGAGCAGCACTGCGGCAGCGCCGTCGTTGATGCCGCTCGAGTTGCCGGCGGTGACGGTGCCGTCCTTGGCGAAGGCCGGCGAGAGCTTGGCGAGCTGCTCCAAGGTCGCCTCGGGGCGCGGGAACTCGTCACGCTCGACCACGACCGGCTCCCCCTTTTTCTGCGGAATGATCACCGGCACCAGTTCGTCGGCGAACCTGCCGGCCGCCTGCGCCGCCCCCCATTTCTTCTGGGTGGCCAGGGCGAACTCGTCCTGCTCCAGCCTGGTGATCCCGTAGCGGCGGGCGACGTTTTCGGCCGTATCCCCCATCCCCTCCTTCGCGTAGGGCTCGGTCATCCTGGGGTTGGTGAAGCGCCAGCCGATGGTGGAATCGAACACCTTCATGTCCCGGGAAAACGGAGAATCGGACTTGGCGAAGACGAAGGGGGCGCGGGTCATCGACTCGGTGCCTCCGGCGATGAAGACATCCCCCTCCCCTGCCTTGATGGCGAGGGCCGCCGCGTTGATGGCATTGAGCCCCGAGCCGCACAGGCGGTTGATGGTCTGCCCTGCCACCGAGTGCGGCAGGCCTGCCAGCAGCGCCGCCATGCGGGCCACGTTCCGGTTGTCCTCCCCCGCCTGGTTGGTGCATCCCAGCACCACGTCCTCTATCAGCTCCGGATCGAGCCCGTTTCGCTTCACCAGTTCGCTGATGCACAGGGCCGCCAGATCGTCCGGGCGCACCTTGCTCAGGGCACCGCCGAATTTGCCGACCGGCGTCCGAACCGCATCGATAATCACCGCTTCACGCACATGAACCTCCCCTCCCGCGAAGCCGCAGCTCCTGCGGGGACACTTATGCTTTCCAACCCCATCCTCATCCTGTCCTTTTCCTTGAAGGAGAAGGGACGGTGGCGGAGGTTAGCGTTCTTCTGTCATTTTTTGTTCGTTCGGCTCCCGTTCCCGCTACCTGTCATCCCCCCCCTTCAAGGGGAGGGCCGGGGTGAGGATGGGGTAAATTGCCGGCTGGGGCGCCCCATCCTCATCCTGTCCTTTTCCTTGAAGGAGAAGGGACGTGTGGCGGAAGGAGGTGGTTAATCGGTATCTTTCGATGTAACCGACTCCCTTCCCTGCTCCTCCGTCATCCCCTTCCCCTTCAAGGGGAGGGCCGGGGTGAGGATGGGGTCGACTAGATGTACTGCCCCGAGTCGACCCTGATCACCTCGCCGGTGATCTTGCCCGCCCCATCGGAGAGCAGGAAGAGTACGGCGTTGGCGATGTCCTCGGGCTTCGCCAGTTCCGGCAGCAGACACTCCCCTTTCGCCTTGGCAAGGATCTCCTCCGGAAGCGCCTGTGCCATCTCGGTCATCACCATGCCGGGGGCGACCGCGTTCACCGTCACCCCTTTGGAGCCGAGTTCGCGGGCAAGCGTCTTGGTGAGGCCGATCAGGCCGGCCTTGGAGGCGGCGTAGTTGGCCTGGCCGAACTTGCCGCGTATCCCGTTGATGGAGGTGATGTTGACGATCCTGCCGTAGCCCGCCTCGCGCATGCCGGGGGCCAGGGCGCGCACCACGTTGAAGGCACCGGTGAGATTGACGCCAAGGACGGCGCCCCATTCCTCGTCGGACATCTTCAGGACGCTGCGGTCGCGGGTGATGCCGGCGTTGTTCACCAGCAGGGTGACCGGTTCCGGCAGGCTGGCCACAGCAGCCGCCACGCTGGCCGAATCGGCGATGTTCACCTGGTGGAACTGGTATGCGTCCCCCTCTTCACCCGGGGCGACATCGAAGACATGAACCTTGGCCCCGTGCCTGATGAGTGTCCTGGTTATGGCGAGGCCGATGCCGCGCGCACCACCGGTGACCAGCGCGACGCGCCCTTTAAGATCCAGAAAGCTTGTCATTTCCGCTCCTTTAACCCTCACGGGTCACATCCCTACCTCCAGGTGCCCGGGCGGCAAAACCCGCCCCGCACCCGGTGCAGGTAGCCGGGAGGAGGTTCGCCCCCTCCCGGCAGCCGTGCTACTTGCCGTCGCTCCACTGCGGCTGGCGCTTGTCGATGAAGGCGGTGAGCCCCTCAACCGCGTCGGGGGTGGCCATCAACTCCTGGAGATAGAGCTGTTCAACGAAGGCCAGTTTCGCCCTGATGCGCTGCATGGCGTCCTTTCTGACCGCGGTGACTGCATAGCGCAGAGTACTTGCGCTGAGCCCTGCCAGGTGCTTGTCGAAGTAATCGAGTGCGGCCTGATCGGGATCTTCGGCGACCATGCTTACCAGCCCGATGTTCAGGGCCTCCTCGGCACCGATGCTTCTGCCGGAGAAGAGGAGCTCTTCCGCCCTGGTCTGCCCGATCCGCTCGGGAAGGAGGCACGAGGCGGCCGGAGCGAAGACGGCCAGTTTGATCTCCGGCTGTCCGAGCTGGGCGTTGGGTGCTGCGAATATCAGGTGCCCGGCTGCGGCGACCTCGAGGCCGCCACCGAGGCACTGGCCGCGCACCGCCACCAGGACGGGAACCGGGCTCTCCACGAGGGTCAGCACCAGGGCGTGCAGTTGTTTCAGCATCTGGGCACAGGAGTCAGGGAGATGCTCTTCGACGCTGGCGCCGAAGCTGAAGTGCGGCCCCTCGGCCGTCAGCAGAACGCAGCGCAGTTTTGGCTGCGACAGGTGTTCCTCCAGGGCAGCCTGGAGGGCCGCGATCATGGCGGCGTCGATGATGTTGGCTTTGGGCCTGGCCAGGGTCAGCCTGAGCAGGCGGCCATCCCGCTCAAGGGAAACCTTCAGCGGGGAGACCACTTCCGGGGCCGTCTGTGCTGCGGTTGCGGCGTTGCTCATAAGGCACCTCCCTGGGCACCCGGCACCAGGATGGCGCGGCGGGTCAGCTGGTGTGCGTGTGCGGAAGCGAAGACCTGGTTGATGTTGTCCAGGGGGTGTTTCTCGATGAAAGGCAGCAGGGCGACCTTGCCGTCCAGGACCAGGTCGAGCGCGGCAGGATAGAGTTCGGTCAGGCAGCCCCAGTTGCCGAGGGCCCTGGCGTGGAAGGCCATCAGGTTGGAGAGGCGCAGCTCGATCTTGTCCATGGTGAAGCCAACCACCGACAGGGTGGCGCCATAGGTGAGCAGGCCGTAGGCGGTCTCCTGGCCGGGTGCGGTGCCGGAGCACTCGAAGATCTTCCAGCAGGTGCTCTTCAGCCCGTTTTGCTTGACGAAGTCGTTGATCGCCTTCTTGAGTTCCTTGCCGCCAAACTGGCGGGAGTTCAGGGTGAGTGCTGCGCCGTGCTGAGCCATGTTGTCGAGCTTCACCTGATCGACGTCGATGGCGACCACGGTGGCGCCCAGGGCGTTGGCAACCTGCACCGCGTAGCCGCCGACCCCGCCTACGCCGATCACGATGGCCACGTCGCCCGGTTGCACCTCGGCCTGTACCGCAGCCTGGTAAGGGGTAGTCACCGCGTCGGCCACCACCGAGATGTCGGCCAGGGTCAGGCCGGCTGCGGCGAGACGCGACTCGTCGACCGGGCAAAGGGTCTTGGCGGGGACCACGATATGGGAGGCGAAACCGCCATGGATGTCGTTACCGGGCATCTTCTGGGCGCGGCAGATGGTGCCGTGGCTGGAGAGGCAGAGATCACACTCGCCGCAGGGCATCACTGCCGGTATCAGCACCGCCTTACCCTGCCACTTCTCCGCGCCGGCGCCGGTTGCGATGACCCGGCCGCTGATCTCGTGGCCGAGCGTGAGCGGCGCCGGGTGGTTGAAACGGACACCGCTGTAGTAATAGCCGAGATCGGTGTGGCAGACGCCGCACCCTGCCACTTCCACCACGACTTCCCCGGCGCCCGCCGCAGGCGTGAACTGGTTTCTTACCATCGGCTCGCCGACCGCGGTCATGGACCACTGATACGCTGACTTCGTCATAACCCTTCCTCCTTAGATTGTTATAGTGACCACTTCTCTAAAACGTTATTTTATGCAAACAGGTACCACATTACCATTTTAGCTGTCAAGCCGATTTCTATTTTTTTCTTCGGCTACCCCTTCTCGAAGCGGTATTCCATGTGGTGGATCTCGGTGTCGGGAGAAAACAGCAGAGAATGGCCCAGATCGCGGTGATAGCGGAGCATCGCCTCGTTGCCTGGGAGGATCTCCGCCGTGAAACCGGCAAGCCCGCGGCTCCGGGCATGGCGCTCCAGCTGGGAAAGGAGATAACGTGCCAGCCCCCGCCGCCGGTACTCCTCGTGCACCACCACCGCCGTCTCGGCAAGGTTGCTGCGGGGATTAACCGCGTACCTCGCCACCGCCACCATCGATTCTGAGTTTTCCTCGCCGGTGAAGGCAGCCAGGGCCATCCGGTTCTGGTAGTCCACGCAGACCTGCCTGGCCGCCTCCCGGTGGGGAAGCTGGAGCTTGGGTCCGAAGTACCTGTTGTAGATGGTTTCCGGGTTGTGGCTGTAGAAGAACTCCTGCAGGGCGCGCTCGTCGGTGGCCTTGAGCGGCCGGATCCGGAGCGACTCCCCGCCGAAGGAGCGTGTCTCCTCGTACTCCCTCGGGTATAGGTCGAGCGCCTGCCGCCAGACCTCTTCGTCCTCGTAGACGTAGTGTTTCTTCTTCACGAAATCGAGCAGCTCCCGGCGGTAGTCGGGGTGGGCGATGGAGATGAGGGCCAGGGCGCGCTCACGGATGGTCTTGCCGTGCAGGTAGGCGATGCCGTACTCGGTCACCACGTAGTGGGCATCGCCGCGGCTGGTCACCACGCCCGCCCCGTCGTCGATACGGTGCACGATCCGGCTGATGCTGCCGTCCCTGGCCGTGCTGCGGACGGCGATCACCGGCTTGCCTCCTTGGCTCATGGCCGCCCCGCGCGCGAAGTCGACCTGGCCGCCGATGCCGCTGTAGAAGCGGTAGCCTATGCTGTCGGCGCAGATCTGTCCGGTGAGATCGACCTGCAGCGCCGAGTTGATGGCGACTACCCGGTCGTTGCGGGAGATCACCCTGGGGTCGTTGACGAAATCGGAGGGGTGGAATTCGACGCCGGGATTACCGTCCACGAAGTCGAACAGCCGGCGGCTGCCGATGGCGAAGCTGGCCACCATCTTCCCGGGTAGGACCTGTTTCAGGCGGTTGGTGATGATCCCCCCCTCTGCCAAAGGGATGATGGCGTCGCTGAACATCTCGGTGTGGATGCCGAGATCATGCCGGTTGGAGAGAAAACGGAGCACGCTGCCAGGGATGGTGCCGATCCCGAGCTGCAGACAACTGCCGCTCTCCACCAGGGTCGAGATGTGGTAGCCGATCTGCAGCTCCACCTCGTCCGGTTCCTTCGCCTCGGAGGCCGGCAGAGCGTAGTCGCTCTCCACGATCAGGTCGATCTCGCCCAGGTGCACCGTGGTCTCCCCGTTGGTGCGCGGCATCGAAGGGTTCACCTCCGCGATGACCAGCTTGGCCCGCTGCAGGGCTGCGCGCTGGATGTCGACGTTTACCCCCATGCTGCAGTAGCCGTGCCTGTCGGGCGGGGAGAGCTGCAAAAGGGCGGCCTGATTCCCCCGCTGCCCCGACCGGATCAGCTCCGGGATCTCGCTCAAAAAGATCGGGGTGTAGTCGGCGCGGCCGTCGCAAACCGCCTGCCGGATGTTGTCGCTGATGAAGAACGAGTTGTGCCTAAAGCGGCCGGGACAGCGCGAGGCGATCTCCTCCCCGGCGGCGAAGGCAAGGAGCTGGATCAACTCCACGTCGTGAAACCGCGCGGCGTTTCTTCCCAGGGCGGCAACCAGCTGCTGCGGCACCGAGCTCCCCGATCCCAAAAACACCCGCCACCCGGACTGGATCCGGCACACCGCCTCATCCGCAGAGGCGAGCTTTTGCCGGTACATCGTCAACAGTTCCCCCGTCAGATTCCCTTCCATACGCTCCCCCTTCCCTGCCGGCTCCCGGTGTCCCACCCCCCTCAACTTTTTACAGCTACCTGCAAAATGTTACACGAGCGGAGCAATAACGATTAAAAACCAACGATGTTTTCGCCAAATAAAGAATGCTGTCACGCGTCAATTCGAACACTTGCAATTTTTCTACCAGATAGGCAGACCCATCCGGCGCAGTTGGCTCGCCTGCTGCAAAACATGATTTTAGTTTTAGAGCAATTCCAGACTGTCGATCGAAAAGGAGGTCACCATGCCATACACTCTGAACCTTCCCGAGACGTTCAACGCAGCAGATTACTTCATCGATCGCAACATCCGCGAGGGGCGCGGCAACAAGACGGCGGTCCTCTGCGAGGAGCGCTCCTTCAGCTACCGTCAGATCCAGGAGGGTGTCAACCGGTTCGGCAACGCCCTCAAAGGGCTCGGCACACGCATGGAGGAACGGGTCGCCCTGCTCCTTCTGGATACCGAGGTCTACCCGCAGGCCTTCTTCGGCGCCATCAAGATCGGCGCGGTTCCGGTCTGCCTGAACACCATGAACCGCCCCCAGGACTTCCAGTTCTACCTGAACGACTCCCGGGCCAGGACCCTGGTGGTCGACGCGCAGCTCATGCCGCAGATCGAGCCGATCCGCTCCAACCTCCCCTTCCTCACCCAGATCGTGGTCGCCAACGGACCCGCCACCACTCCCGATCTCTCGCTGGACGAGCTTTTAACCGGAAGTTCAGCAGAGCTCGAGACGGCGCCGACCTGCCGCGACGACGCCTGTTTCTGGCTTTACAGCTCGGGTTCCACCGGCTCCCCCAAGGGGACCGTGCACCTGCAGCACGACATGGTCTACGCCGCCAAGACCTACGCGGTCAAGGTGCTCGACATCGCGGAGGATGACGTCTGCTTCTCGGCCGCCAAGCTCTTTTTCGCCTACGGCCTCGGTAACGGCATCTACTTCCCCTTCTCGGTAGGGGCTACCGCCGTCTACCTCCCCGCCAGGCCTACGCCGGCAGCGGTGTACGCGACCATCCGCCGCCACCGCCCCACTCTCTTCTTCGGTGTTCCCACCCTCTACGGGCAGATGCTCGAGGAGGAGGGAGCCCTGGGTGGCGTGAGGCTTTGCGTTTCGGCCGGCGAGTCGCTCCCCCCCGCCTACCTGCACCGCTGGAAGGCGCGCTTCCAGGTGGACATCCTGGACGGCATCGGCTCCACCGAGATGGCGCACATCTTCATCTCCAACCGTCCCGGCGACATCGCCGCCGGCACCTCAGGCAAGGTGGTCCCGGGCTACGAGGCACGCATCGTGGGGGAAGACCTGCACGACCTCCCTCCAGGGGAAATCGGCACCCTGCTGGTGAAAGGGGATTCCGCCGCTGCCAGCTACTGGAACAAGCACGCCAAGACCACCGCCACCATGATGGGCCCCTGGATCAACACCGGCGACAAGTACTTCTGCGACCGCGACGGCTACTTCCACTGCGCGGGGCGCTCCGACGACATGCTGAAGGTGGGGGGCATCTGGGTCTCCCCCTACGAAGTGGAAGCCTGCCTGATCGAGCACCCTGACGTGCTCGAGTGCGCGGTGATCGGCGCTCCGGACACGGACAACCTGGTGAAGCCCCTGGCCTTCGTGGTCCTGAACGAGCCGCAGCAGGCCAGCGCCGAGATGGAGTCCCAGCTGCAGGAGTACGTGAAATCCTCGCTCGCCCTCTACAAGTACCCGCGCTGGATCAGGTTCATCGACGAACTTCCCAAGACCGCGACCGGCAAGATCAAGAGATTCGAACTCAGGAACCTGCTCTTGGAGCAGGCCGCCTGAGTCTTTGCATGCAGAAATTACCGTTTCCAAAGGAGGGCCCCGTGCTCAAGAAAACCGCGCTCAACATCGTCACCGTTTTGCTCCTTGCCGCCCCCGCGCTCGGGCAGGAACTCGCCCCTGGCTCCGCCAACCAGTACAACTGCGACTTCAACCCCGACTGCGAGGTGGCACCCGGCATGTACGGGAAAATGGGGTCCAACGTGCTCAGCAAGTTCAACCTCAGCATCGGCGGCTTCGTCAAACTCGACTACGTCCACAACTCCGAGAACCTGGGGACTAACGGCGCCCTGGCGACCCTGCAGCCGGCCGGCATCCCCAAGGCCAGCTCGCCGGCCGCCAAGCAGGACCAGTCCCTCTTCACCGCCCGGCAGTCCCGCCTCTGGTTCAAGGTGGTAGGCCCCTCGCTGTTGGGAGCGAAGAGCTCCGCCCTGGTGGAGACCGACTTCTACGGCTCGGGCGGCAACAACGAGTCGGGCAACCTCAGGATGCGCCACGCCTACGGAACGCTCGACTGGGAGAACACCCAGCTCTTGTTCGGCCAGTATTGGGACGCCTTCGGGCTGGCTACCGCGTCGACCCTCGACTTCGGCCTGGGGGCGACCGCCGGCTCCCCGCAGCAGCCCCGGGTCGCCCAGATCAGGGGGACCCAGAAGGTGAGGCTCACCGAAGATAACACCCTGAGGTTCGCCCTCGCCGTCCAGAACCCGGTCCAGGACAGCAACCTGCAGACCGGAGCGGCCAACGATTCCTGGAGCGGCGCCGTAAACGTGGCGGGCCAGGCGATGCTGGTGAGCAAGTCGCTGGGTGTCTCACCCGGATTCTGGGGGCTTTCCATGAATTCGCTGCAGACCGGCTTTTTCGGCCTCTACGGCAAGGAGAACCTGGGGGGCAACAACCATCCGGCCGCCTCCTGGGGCTACGGCCTTTATGCCTTCGTGCCGATCCTGCGCGCCAAGGACGGCAAGAGCCGTGCGATGACGGCTAGCTTCGAGGGCCAGGTGTACATGGCAGACAACATGGCCTTCAACTACGCCACTGCCGCAAGCCTCACCGGGGTTGCCGGCCAGAAGAGCGGCGCCAAGGGGTACGGGCTGTTCGGGCAGGCGATCTTCTACCCGACCAACAACCTCGGTTTCACCGCTGGCTACGGCACCAGGAACGCCTACAACTACGGCACCTACGCCGGCAGCGAGAACTTCCAGAAGGCAAGCTCCCAGATCTTCGCCAACGTCGCCTACGACCTGAATGCCGCGATCCGGGTGGCCGGCGAATACCAGCACGTCAACACCGATTACGGCAACAACACCCCGGGGACCGCCCCCGCGGGCTTCGCCAACATCTACCGGTTGTCGCTCTTCTACTTCTTCTAGCGTGCACCAGCACATCCTCGAGGAAATGCTGCCATGACGGCGCAAGGGCTTTCTACGCCCGAACAGGAGGTACCAAATGGAACATCTCGAGACAAGGAGAACCTTCCAGGGCCAGATCGGAACCGGTTGTGCGGCGCTCGCGCTGAGTTTCGCCGCTGCCGCCGTGCTATGGCCGGCCTGGTCACTGGCGGTCAAGGCGCTCTACCAGACAGCAGCGGCGCAAGGCCTTGCTGCCGCGGACCCCAAGCTTGCCGGGCAGCTCACCGCCGCCGTAGCCAGGGGGACCTTCTTCTGGATGGTGATCAACACCTGGATCTGGTTCACCCTGGTCATGGGTAACCACGGCAAGAACGCCCAGGCCACGCGCCAGCCGTGGATAGGCATCAGGTACACCTTCCTTGCCCTGGGCGCCGGTGTGGCCGCTTTCTTCGCCCTGATCGGCTTTTTAGGACTCTGGTGGACCCCCTTCAGCGCGGCAGTCATGTTTACCCCCGGCAACGCCGCGGAGGTAAAGCTCGCCCTGGAGGGGTGGGAGGCTTCGAACTTCTATGCGCTGGCGGTGATCGTGGCCCAGATCCCACTGGTATCGCTGTTCCAGAAATGGCCCTTCGCCGGCCGGGCCGAAAAGCCGATGGAGAGCTTCGCCACCCTGGCACTGGGTACCGCGCTCACCCTGCTCGCCTGGATGGCGATGATCGTCCCGAGCTGGCTGAAACTCTCCCTGGGCGAGCACCCTGCAGTCACCGCCCCGTTCGGCGGCTGGCCCGCTTTCGCCGCTTTCTGCCAGGCGTACGTGATCTTCGCCATCATGCCGGTCGAAGGTGGGGAACTCTACCCGATGAAGCTCTTCGCGAAGAAACAGCCCCTGATGGGGATCGCGGGGGTGACCATTGCGCTGGCGGCCGGCTTTATCATGCCGCCGCTCGTTAAAGCCGCCGCTGTTAGTCTGGGCATAGGAAAGGGTCTTCCTCCCGACGCTGTGGCAGCCTCCCTTGAGCTCTCGGTGATCGTATTCATGCTGGCCTGGCACCACCTTTTCGACGACTACCCGGGCCCGCGCCTGGTGCCGAACACCTTCCTGCGCATCGCCTGCCGGGCCACGGCCTGGTTTGGCGGCGGCGCCATCTACGGCCTGCTCTGGCTCACGTACTTCAAGTCCATCCCCTTCGGCGCCAACGACCTGGGGATGGGTGTCCCGCCGATGGGGATCCTTGCTGGCCAGTTCGCCCCGCTGATGACCCTGTTGTTCCTGAACACCTTCTTCGACAAGTGGCCGCTGGTTCGCCAAGTCTCCAGCGCGCCGGACAGGGCGAAGGAGCCGGTCCCCGAGGGCAAAGCGGTGCCGGCACAGGCCATGATCGACTAGCAGGACAGATCACTCCCTCCCCCACGGGGGAGGGTTGGGGTGAGGGAAGCCTCGCATCTTCATGGAAGCCTCCCTCACCCCTCCCCTCTGCCGGAGGGAGAGGGTGAGTTGCCAGGATGCGGGTCGAGCCAGGGCAACATCCCAACCGGACTAAAGTGTGCTGAAAGGCATCCCCCCCGCACAGGTATCCGGCGGCAACCTGCCAGCCAACAGCACCCGCCCGGGCTCACTCCATTTCGTACTCCTTCAGCCGCCGGTCCAGGGTCGGCCTGGAGATACCCAGGATCTCCGCGGCCCTCTTCTTCTCATGATTGGTAAAGAGCAGCACGTTGGCGATATGCTCGCGCTCCACTTCATGCAGCGGCTTGATCATCAGGGGAAAGCGCTCCTCCTCTCTCGCCCCGGCAAGCTGGAGCGATTCCGGCAGCAGCACGTTGCCGTGCGACAGCAGTACCGCGCGGCGGATGGTGTTCTCCAGCTCCCTCACGTTCCCCGGCCAGTGGTATTCCAGGATCAGGTCCAGCGTCTCCTGGGCCACCAGGTCGACGCTCTTGCCGGTTTCCTGCCGGATCTTGTCGAGGAACAGCTTCACCAGAAGCAGGAGGTCGTCCTTTCTCTCCCTAAGCGGAGGGAGGTTGATGGTCACCACGTTCAGCCGGTAGAAAAGGTCCTTCCGGAATTCGCCGGCCGCTGCCAGGCCCGCCAGTTCCTTGTTGGTGGCCGCCACGATGCGCACGTCCGCCTTCAGGGTTTCCACCCCGCCCACCCGCTCGAACTCCCTCTCCTGGAGAAAGCGCAAGAGTTTCACCTGGATCTCCTGGCTGGTCTCGGAGATCTCGTCCAGGAACAGGGTCCCCCCGTTGGCCAGCTCGAACTTCCCCGGCTTGGTGCGGATGGCCCCGGTGAAGGAGCCCTTTTCGTGGCCGAACAGTTCGCTCTCCAGGATGGTGGGCGCCAGCGCTGAGCAGGCGACCGCGATGAAGGGGCGCTCCCGGAAGGAGCTGTTGAAATGCAGCGCCCTGGCAACCATCTCCTTGCCGGTGCCGCTTTCCCCCTGGATGAGCACGGTCGCCCGGGAATCGGCCACCGCCCCGATGGTCTTGTAGACCTCCTTCATCGCCCGGGAACGCCCGACCATCGTGTGCCGCTCGAAACTCGCCCCCAGCACGTCGCAGAAAGCCACACCCTTGCGGGAATCGGCACCGGTCTTGAAGATCTTGGCGATCACCTCGTCCAGATGGTCGAGGTCGATCGGCTTTCCCAGGTGGTCCACCGCCCCCAGGCGGATCGCCTCGATGGCGGTCTGCATGTCGTCGTAGGCGGTGATCATCACCACCGGCAGTTCGGGGCGCCGCTCCCGGATCAGGCCGATCACCTGGAAGCCGTCAGCCCCCTCCAGCCGCAGGTCGAGGAGTACCAGGTCGATCTCCTTCTCGACCGCGAGTTGTACCGCGTGCGGGCCGGTGGCCGCGGTGACCACGGCGTAGCCCTCCTCGCCCAGGTGAAGCTCCAGGGTCCGCCGAATGGCAAGATCGTCATCCGCGATCAGAATCGTTTTCACGTAGTACCTCCAGATCCAGTGGTCCGGCCAGCGGAAGCGTGACGGTGAAGGAGGAACCTTGCCCCGGTTCGCTGAGCACCGAAACCGACCCTTTGTGACTGGTCACGATGGTGTGCACGGTGGAAAGCCCGAGCCCGCCGCCGGCCGCCTTGGTCGTGTAGAAGGGATCGAACAGCCGCGCCGCTTGCTCGGGCGGAATCCCGCCTCCGGTGTCGCTGACGATGAAGCGCGCCTGCGCCCCGGCGGCGTGCGCGGAGATGGTCAGCACCCTTTCCCCCCCGCCCTGCTCCATCGCCTCGCAGGCGTTCAAGACGAGGTTCAGCAGCACCTGGTGGATCTGCTCAGGATCACAGACCAGGACCAGAGCGGGATCGACGTCCTCCCGGGACTCGATGCAGCTGCCGGCAAGCCGCGGAGCGACCAGTTGCAGAAGGCGCCGCACCATCGCCGGCGCCGCCATCTGCTGGAGCCTCAGCGGCCGGGGGCGGGCGAAGTCGAGCATGTCCTTCAATAGACGGTTAAGCCGCTGGATCTCGCCGTCGGCAATGGAAAAGTTCTCGCTGAGGATCCCGGAGGGAGCGATCTTCTTCCTGATCATCTGCAGGTTCATCTGGATGGCGGAAAGGGGATTGCGGATCTCGTGCACAAGCCCCAGTACGAGTTGGCCGACCGCGGCCACCTTCTGGGTCACCAGCAGTTCGTCGAAGGTCGCCTGCAGCCGTTCGTGCGCGTCGCCGAGAGCCCGGGTGTGCAGCGCGACCTGCGCGGAGAGCGAGCGGTTCCAGTTGAAAAGCACCGCCAGCAGCAAGGCGGCCCCGGCCGTGATGGTGAACAGGAGCATGGTCGAGATGTACTCCTGGCGCTGTAGAAAGGAGGCGAGCAGGGCGGAGACCTCCCGCTCGGGAGTGGCGACGCCCACCGCCCAGATCCTATTTTCCAGGCGGACCGGGTGGTAGCTGACCAGCTTGCGCACCGTGCGGTCGGGATCCTCCGGGTCCTCGAAATCGTACCAGCCGCTGCCGGCCTCCCCGCGAGCGGCACGGCACATCAGGCCGTAGAGCTGCGGCCATTTCTCCTTGGCCGCCTCCTCGATGGTCCGCCCCTCGATCCTGCCGTTGGGATCGACCAGGATGTGCCTGGTGCTGCCGTCAACGAGCCAGGCCTGGCCATGCTTGCCGATCCTGACCGACAGGATGTAGTTGCGGGCAAGGAGTTGGAAGTCGACCGTGCAGGCCACCACACCGCGGAACTTCCAGTCGGTTCCGTAGATCCCCTTGGCGACGATGATCTCCTTCACGCCGCGGTTACGCCCCCCCGCCAGTCTCATGAACGGGGAAACGTACATACGGCCGGGCTTTTTTTCGGACCTGAGCCAGCGGTAATACTCCCGCCAGGCGTAGCTACGCCCCACCGTGAAGGGATCGTTGGGCTCTATGGCAACCGCCGTACCCTCGGGATCGAAGACCACCAGGTCGATGACCGGCGTCCCCGAAAGGGAGCCGAAGATCTTGCCGAGGATGGGACGGACGCTGGCAACCCCTTCCTGGTCCAGCTTCCTCTCCTGGAAGAGACTGGCGGCGAGGTCGAGGTTGCGGTCGAAGTTGGCAAAGAGCTCGTCCAGGGAATGGGCCGTCAGCTGCGCGACCAGGTACTGCTGGCGGTTGTACTGTTCGAAGAAGCGCGCCCGCGCCTCCGCCCGTACCGCGTCGTTGGTATTGACGATGTAAATGAAGGCGCACAGGGTCACGGCGATGACGGCGGCCAGCGCCAACGGCAAGTCGTATCTGCGCACCACGTTCTTCATGCTGGTCCCTGTAGAGGAGAATTACCGGCAGTACCCGTATTGGAGCATAGTGGTACTCTATTACCGTTTTACCGTCAAGCAAAATCCTAGTAAGTGGGTCTTTAGCCGGCAGCCGGCTGGCATCGAGGTTTAGGGCTAATCAGTCGAGCAGGTGAGCAATGGAGCTGGCGAGGGATTGCAACGAGTAGGGTTTGGCGAGGAAGTTTCTGGCGCCCCTTTCCTTGAGGGCAGCGATCCGTTCATCCTGCATGAACCCGGTGGCGAAGAGGAACTTCACGTCCGGCCTCAGTTTCTTTATATCAAGGTAGGCGTCCAGTCCGGATTTTTTGGGCATGATGATGTCCATCACCACTATCCTGATCTCCGCAGCGTGCTCCCTGAACACCGCCACCGCTTCCTCGCCGTCTTTGGCCACCAGCACCTGGTAACCGCAGCGCTCCAGGATGGACTTGGCTGCCTCCCTGATGAACGGTTCGTCGTCGGCAACCAGCACCACCCCCTCGCCCGTAACCGTCTCCGTGGCGCAACCGGTATCACCGACGACGCCCCCGGAAGTGATGGCCGGCAGCCATACCTGGAAGGACGTCCCCCTGCCCGGCTCGGATTCCGCGCTGATGAAGCCGTTATGCTGCTGCACGATGTTGTAGACCATCGCCAGCCCCAAACCGGTTCCCTTCTCCTTGGTCGTGAAGAAGGGATCGAAGATCCTGGAAAGGGTTTCCCGGTCCATGCCGACGCCGGTATCGGTTACCGTCAGCACCCAAAGAGGGGTTCCCTCCGCGACAGCCGGCTGCCCCCTCCCGGCGGCCTGTTCCTGCACCGAGATGCTCAGCGTCCCGCCGTAAAGATCGCCGGGCTTTCTCATGATGGTCATGGCGTGGCTGGCATTGACGCACAGGTTCAAAAGCACCTGTTCGATCTGCACGCAGTCCGCCTGGATCATGATTGGCTGGTCGGGCATCTCCAGCGCGATATTGATCGACTTGTCGAAGGTGTTCTGGCAGATCCTGATGACGTTACCGACCACGGTCCGCAGATCGACCGGCTTAAGGGACGCCTCGTGTTTCCTGGAAATGACCATCAGCCGGGAAACGATATCGGCGGCGCGGCCGCTCAAGGTGCTCAGGGAGTCGAGGCTTGCGCAGAGCTCCTCGTTGGTGAACTGCTTCCCCTCGGCAAGCTGCGCGCGCAAAAGCGAGGTCATGCCCAGGATGCCGCACAGTACGTTGTTGAAATCGTGGGCAAGGCCGCCGGCCAGCGAGCCTACCACCTCCATTTTTTGCGACTGGCGCAGCTGTTCCTCCAGCTTTCGCTGTTCGGTAATGTCACGGGTGATGCCAAGCAGCGCCCGTATCTCGTTTTTCTCGTTGCGGAAGGGGACCGCGCTGGTCTCCAGCAAAAGCCGCCTTCCTTTCAGCCCGACTATTTCGAACTCGAGGGTTCCGGTTTCCCCCTGGAAGACCCGGCCGGCGAGTTCCTCGAATGCCTGGCGGTAAGGAGGCGAGATAAAGGAGGTTAGTTCGACCTCCTGTACCTGTTCCAGCGTGTCGGCCTGGAGCATTGCCAGCCCGGCACGGTTCATCATGATCAGGTGCCCGGTGTCATCGATCAGTTTGATGCAGGCCGGCTGGGTCTCTATTATCGACTGCAGAAGATTCTCGCTCTTTACCAGCGCGTCGGCCGCCTGCTTGCGCGCCGTTATATCTACAAATGCCACCACTGCCCCCTGGTAGACACCATCTATGACGATGGGATGCGACCAGTACTCGACCGCGAAGCTGCTGCCGTCACGCCGCCAGAAGATCTCGTCGTCCACATGCATCTTGACGGCATGCCGGAAGGCATTGAAAGCCCGGCATTCCCCGGAGGGGTAGTTACTCCCGTCGGGCCTTGTGTGGTGAATGAGGGAATGCAGATCCTTGCCAAGCAGATCGCTCTTGTGGTGATAGCCGAGCATTTCCAGGCAGGCGTCGTTGCAGAAGGTGCAGATCCCATCGGTGTCGCAGCCATAGATCCCTTCAGCGGTAAACTTCAGCAGCATCTTGACCTGGGCCGTCCGTTCCCTCTCCTTCGCCTCGGCCCGCTTGCGGTCGGAGATGTCACGCCAGACCGTGTAGATGACAGGCTCCTGGCCATCCATGATGGTGGTTAGGGACACCTCGGCCGGGAATTCCTCCCCATCCATCCGTTTATGGGTCCACTCGAAGCGGAGCGCCCCCTGGCGGGTTGCCGCAGCGAGGAGTTCGGCAGCCTTTTCGGTGGAAAGACGGCCATCGGGTTGGCGGACGGGGGAAAGGTCATAGGGGTGGGTATTGAAGATCTCTTCCTTGCAACTGGCGCGCAGCATTGTCACAGCGGCCTGGTTGCAGGCGACAAATCGGTCCTTTTTTATGAGCAGGCAGGGATCGGGAGAATGTTCGAAGAGTGTTTCGAACAGTGAGGCGTGTTCTCGTGACAGCTTCATTTGATTCTCCCTGGATTTTCCTGTCCGCTGATTCAGTAGCGCTTTATAAAAGTCAGGTTAAACCCTCAAAAACAGAGAGTCAAGCCGATCCAGAGACAGACGCGTTCCGTTTCACATTGTGTTGGGGAGGCTGAAGTTGACAGATGCCCGGGGTCTTCACTGTGTGGCGGTCACTTTTTGTAGATGAGTGTGAATGGCGGGCAGGGACGTTGGGGCGCTTCGGGTTGAACGGCGGGCCTTAGCGAGGGACTAAAAGGGGTAGCCGAGCCCCACGAAGACAGCGGGACCGTCCTTCCCTACCCCGACGTCGATGCGGCCGACGATGTTGGGGCGCACCACGGTCCTCAAACCGATTCCCGGGTTGAACTGAAAGCTCTTGCCGGTCGCCTCCACCAGCGACTTCATCACCGAACCGAAGTCGATGAAGGGTGCCAGCTCCCAATCGGCGGTGACGTGGAAGATCTCCCAGCGGAAGAGCCTGATCCGCTCCTCCAGGTTGAGCAGCAGGTAGCTCTTGTCGATGAAGCGGTTCTGCCCGTATCCGCGCAGGGTGTTCTCTCCCCCGACGGTGGCCTGTTCGAGAAAGGGGATGCCGGCCCCGGCCATCTGGTCGCAGGCGAAGCGGGTCACGGTGATGAAACGGCCGTCGCTAAAAGGGGTATAGCGTTTGGCTTCCAACTCGTAGGACTGGAAGTTCGAGCCGCTCCCCAGTGCCCTGGCGCTCTCTTCCAGGGAGAGTCGCGCATAGGTGCCGGTGGTGGGCAGGCTGGCGGAGTCGAGGGTGTTGTAGACAAGGGAAACCTTTTGCGCATGGACGCCGTAGCCATTGACACCGGGCACGGTGTCTGCCGGGAAAACATCGGTGATGAAGGGAATGGAGCTGACCGCCCCCTGCCCTATCCTGACCTTTTTCAACCGTTCGCCGAACAGCAGCTCGACCCTGTCGGTCAGCCGGTATCCCAGCGCCCCGGTGAAACCGGTCTCCTGGTCGGAATAATTGGTTTCGTTCTCTTTGGACGAACTGGACTGGAACCCGAAGAAGCGGGCGGCCCCGTCGGTGTAGTCAAAGACGTTCAGGGACCCTTCCAGCCGGTCGGAAAAGAGCCGTTGGCTGGTGTACCTCGCCCGGAACTCCTCGTTGACCTTGGTGGCCTTGGAGATATTGACCTTCAGGTCCTGGCCGGGACTCGGGTAGAAGGCGCCGTAGAGGGTGCTGGTGACCCCGAAGTAGCTGTTGTAGTTTTCCTGGGGGACGATCAGGGTGCTTACCTCGTCCCTGGCGTTATGCAGCAAAAAGGCGACCAGCGCACCGTAGGTGATCCCCTCGTTGGGACTGGAGGCGATGACCGGCAGGGGGATGGCCACCGTCTTGGTGGGATCCGCGAAGCTGTCATTGGAGATGGGAGCCGGCAGGTACTTCCTGGGAACCTCATAGGCGCAGCCAGAGAAAAAGCCGAACAGCAGAAAGAACATCATCATTCGATACATGGAAACAACACCTCGACTGTTACGTGAACCATTCAAACCAGCACAGAGGAGGTCTGACCGCGTCCAACATCCCTTGCATCACCTTCATCCCTGATGGATGCCTTACAGGTGCGCATCACTTCTCACGCGCAGCGACCAGCACCCCCAGCAGCAGCCAGAACGCCTCCCGGACGCGCCGGGCGATGCTGAAACCGGCGCCCAGGCTGGAGCCCAGCTTGAACCCCAGGGTGAGCAGGATGGTGCCGGCATCCTGCACCCCCAGCGAAGCGGGGATCATGAAGCCCAGCCCCGCCACGAGTTGGGACAGCGCGTCCAGCGAGATGGCCACGCCGGCCGGGATGGGGTGACCCAAGAGCCAGAAGACCAGGGAGACCTCTCCCGCGTGCACCAGCCAGCCGAGAAAAAGGCAGCAAAGCGCGAGCAAGCCCCTCCCCGCGTGGTCGCGGTAGAAAGCGGTGAGTACCTCGTCGAGGGAGGCCAGCTCGCGCTCCCGGGCCGCCAGCGCGGCGGGACAGTGCCGGGTCCGCTTCAGCAGCTTCAGAAAGGAAAGGCAGGGGCTCCTGCGCTGCAGCATGACGAAGAGCAGGCCGCCCCCCCCCAGCAGGGTGGCGCCCAGGCAACCGAACAGGGCAAGGCGCGGCGAGAGCCCCTGCAGGGTGAGCGGGATGAAGGCCAGCCCGGTCAGGATGTAGAGGATCAGGCTGGCAACCGTCACTGCCTTGTGGATGATCAGGGAGGCGGCAGCCTGCTGCCAGGGCACCCCGTCCGCCTTGAGACGGAGGGCCTTGAACGGCTCCCCGCCCAAAGAGACGGTGGGTGTCAGCTGGTTGAGGGATTCGCCGGCAAGCCTCAGGAAGAACATGCGGGGCAGCCGGGGAGTCCCGGTATCGGCAACCAGCAGCAAGCGCCAGGCGAGGGTCCAGAAAAAGCAGGTGACACCGTAGGGGACCACCAGCAGCGCCCAGTACCATTTCGCCACCTTGAGCGAGTTGGAGAGCGCCGACCAGTCGATCCCCCGGAAGATCAGGAAGAGCGCGCAGGAAGCGACCCCGACCATGGCCAGATTGATGCGACGCATGGCGAGGGCGGATTTACTGGCTGAGCGGTCAGAGTTCGGGGATGACATTAAAATATGCGGCGTACTCATTGAAATTGCGACTCTCGGTGACGGGGTTCAGGCCGAACTGGTGTAGCGAGTAACGATGAACGCCGTGCTTGTCTTTGGGGTGGGAGGCTATGAAGGCACGCATGGCCTGGCGCGCCTCGTCGGTGAGCTCGCGCCGGAAATACCGGTAAATCTTCTCCACTGTCGCCATGGGGTCGCGCACCAGGTCCTGGTAGCTCACGTCCAAAAACTGCCGCTCATGTCTTCCCTCGGCCCGCAGGCGGGTGAGGGAGCGCGCGCTGTCGGCCCAGCGCTTGCTCACCTCGGCCCCCAGCACCTTGAGGTCGATGGGGCCGGTGAAGGGCTGGCGCAGCACCTTGGCGAAGCTCGCGCAGGAAGGAAGCACCTTCAGCGGATCGCGATGGGTGACTACGACCTGGGCGTCCGGGTAGACCTCGAACAGGGCGTCCAGGGCCATGAGGTGACTGGGGGCCTTGAGTACCCAGTGCCCCCCCGGGCAGCGCCACTGCAGGTGCTGCAGGAATCTGCGGTGACACTCGTAGGCGGGGCGTTTGTCCTGCTCGTCGTGCCATTTCCGGTAAGAGGTGACGTAGTACATCGACTCGAAGACGTAGCTTAGGAAGGAGTGATCGGTGATGGAAATGCACTCCTGCGGCAGCGTGGCGTCGATGGTGTGGCATTTGTGGAAATCCGGCATCAGGACGTCGATCCAGGCAAGTTCGCTGCGGGTGCGACCGATGCGCGCATCGCTTTGGTAGGTGGCGGTCTCGGGCGGCGGCGAAGGGTGCATCACTTCCCAGACCAGCGGAGCGCGGCTGGCCGGGTCCCTGGACAAAAGCGCGTGCAGGAAGGTGGTGCCGCTTCTGGGCAGGCCGGTGATGAAGATGGGCTGGACGATCTGCTCCTCGCCGATGCCGGGGTTCATGGTGCGGTCGTGCTGCATGGTCAGCTTGTTGCAGAGCATGCGCAGTATCTCCGAGTACACGGTGATGCGCCCCAGCAGGTTGAGATCGGCGTCTGCCTCGAAGGATCGCAGCAGGATATCCAGCGGTTCGAGGAAATCCCACTCTCCGAAATCGTCCAGCCCGGTCATCCGGCAGCTCTTGTACAACAGCCAGTCCCGGTCGAGTTTCACCAGGAAGCGGCCGTCGTTGAGGGCCAGCCGCCCCATCATGTTGAGCCCCTTGATCATGCCGGAGCCTAGCGTGGTCAACATCTTTTTGGCGCCGAAGCTACCCGCCGTCGAACTGCCTCTTTGTGCCTGATTCACCTGATCCTCCTGAAACTCACCTTATCTCTACGACATCCGGGTCACTGGACCTTCAGTTCATTGCTCTTGGCCTGCAGTTTCCTGACCAGTTCGGGGTAACCGCTGGCCGAGATGATCTTGTTGAACTGGCCACGATAGTTGGCAGTGAGGCTCACCCCCTCGATGACCACGTCGTACACCATCCACCTGCCGTTTTCCTTCTGCAGGCGGTAGTCGAGCGAGTACTCGTCCCGTTTCTGGGTGATCACCTTGGACTTCACCTCGCTAAAGTCGCCGTCGGCCGTCTCCTTCAGGTAGATGATCTTCTCGTTGTTGTAGGACTCGATCTTGCCAGCATAGGAATTTTCCAGCAGGGTGGCGAAGAGTTCCGTGAAGCGTTTTTTCTCCGCCGCGCTGCGCTGGTTCCAGTTCTTGCCAAGGGAGCGCCTGGCCATCTCGCCGTAGTCGAAGATGGCGCCGATGCATTTTTTCAGCGACTGCCGGCGCTTTTGCTCATGCATCTTCATATCCTTGGAGGTGACGATGCGGACCACCTCGTCCACGGTCTTCTTCACGTCTTCTGTAGGAGTGGCAAAGGCGTTGGAAACCACCAGCACTGCGGCCAGGGTCATGAGAGCTATACGTTTGAGCATGGGATTCTCCTTGTCATTTCCCGTTCGCCCATGGCGACTCGCCACAGGCATAGTCCAGGTTCGCTTTGGCGATGCGATAGTTGTAGATGGCCTGGAAGTAGTCGGCGCGCATGCGGGCATAGGCCTGCAGGGCATCGAAGATCTCCTTGGCCGGACCCACCCCGAAATCGAAGTTGGCGAGCGCGCTCACCGCCCATTTTTTCGCGTTGCTGTAGGCCTTCTGGGTGTCGGCCACGCTTTTTTCTGCCTCTTTCGCTTCCAGGTAGAACTTCCTTAACTGCAGGGGGATGTTGGTTTCGGCGTACTGCCGGGTGCTGAGCAGCCGGTTGTACTGGGCACGTTCGCCGGCCACCTTGGCGGCGGTGATGCCGAAATCGAGTTTCCAGCGTGCTCCCAGCGCGATGCCGCCGCTGGCGTGATTGAAGCGGTCGGCGATGTAGGGGTTGTCGACGCGGTCGCGGCCGGCTGCGTAGGCCCAGGAAAAAAGCCCCCCCAGGAAGAGATCCGGGTAGTAGTCGGCCTTGGCCGCCTCGACCAGGGCCGCCCTGGCCTTAAGCCCCTCGGCGATCTGCCTGAACTCCGGCCGCCTCTCGCGCGCCCTGGCCAGCAGGGTGTCGTAGTCCGCAATCCCCCCCTCCCCCATGGAGAGCCGCCTGGAGCTGATCTCGAGCTCCGCCTCGGGCGGCAGTCCCAGGCGCGCCTTCAGTACCGCCAGGGCCAGCTGTTCCCCCTTTTCCGCCTCTGCCAGGTACTTGGAAGCCTCCCCGGAGAAGGCGTCCAGCTTGTAGAGGTCGTTTTCATCCACGCTCTCCGCGCCCTGCTCCAGCAGTTTTTGGGCAGCCAGGTGCGCCCTGGCCAGGTCGTCCAGCACTTCCAGCACCAGTTCCTTCAGTTCCCTGGCCAGCAGCAGGCCGTAGTAGTACTCCTGCACCTTGAGGGCGATCTCCTGGGCGCGCTGCTCCTTTCGCGAGCGGTCGACCTCGATGCCGTGGGTGGCGGCCTTCATGTTCTCGGAGATCTTGCCGAAGGTGTACAGGGGCTGGATGATGGTGGCGTCGGCGCTGGTGAACCAGGTGAGGTTGTTCAGCCTGACGTTGCTGCTGTCGGTGGCGAAGAGTTCGTCTTTATGGGCCCTGGGGGCCGGACCGAACAGCGCGGTGGCCTCCAGGCGGGGGAAGCGGTAGGATTTCGCCTCGTCGAGCTTGCTCGCGGTCTGCTCGATGTCGGCCTGGGCTTCGCCCAGTTCCGGTGCCGATTTCAGGGCAAGCCGGGTGCATTGTTCCAGGGTAAGCGGGGAGGTGGCGGCGGGCGACCGCTCCGCGGCGTGGGCTGCGGCAAAAATGGGGGATACCAGCGCCCAGGCCGCCACCACGAAAATTGTGCTCTTCATGGCAGTTTCCTCGGGTCAAATCTTTCCGTGGATGAATTTAGCGACCAGTTCCTCGATGTCGATGGAGGACTCGGTGTCCCTGATGGTGCCGTTGTTCTTGAGACAGCGGTCGGAGCCCCCCGGCTTCAGCAGGATGAACTTGTCGCCGATGATGCCGCTGGTGCGCACCGAGGCGATCACGTCGTCGGAGACCCTGACCTCGCGCTTGATCTTGAGCCCCACCAGCGAGCGGTCGCCATTTTGGGGATCGAGCCCGATGGCGTCGACCTTGCCGACCTCCACCCCGGCGATCTCGACCCGCGCGCCGGACTTGAGCCCCGACACAGAATCGAAGCGGGCCCACAGGTTGTAGTAATCCCTCCCCATCAGTTCCACCTTGCCGAGCCGGATGGAGAGGTATCCCAGGCAGAAAACGCCGATGAGCACGAAGACGCCCACCACTAGTTCCAACTTTGCCGTATTCATAGAAGCTGACCTCTAAAGGAGCTGGATCGGTCCGTCCAGGCTGCCGTTGATGAACTGTTTCACCGCCGGATGGGCGGAATTGCGGATCTCGGCGGAGGTCCCGAACTGGAGTATCTTCCCCTGGTAGAGCATGGCCACGTGCTGGGCGACCTCGAAGATCTCGGGAATCTCGTGGGAGACGATCACCGCGGTGAACTTGAACTGCGCGTGGCTGTCCCTGATGAGTTGATGGATGGCCCGCCTGATGATGGGGTCCAGGCCGGTGGTCGGCTCGTCGAAGAGGATGATCTTGGGATTGAGCAGCAGCGCCCGGGCAAGCCCCACCCTTTTCTTCATCCCGCCGGAGAGTTCGTCCGGGAACTTGCCGTTCACCCCCTTCAGCCCGACCAACTCCAGGGCGGAGCGCACCTTCTGGGCGATCTCCTCCCTGGAGAGCGCAGTCTTTTCCCGCAGCGGAAAGGCCACGTTGTCGAAGACCGACATGGAATCGAAGAGCGCCGCGTTCTGGAACAGCACGCCGAACTTCTCGCGGATCGGGTTGAGCTTAGAGCGGCCCAGGTTGACGATGCTCTCCCCCTCCACCGCGACGTCGCCGCGGTCGGGTTTCAGAAGCCCGATCATGTGCCTTAGCAGCACGCTCTTTCCTTCGCCGCTGGGTCCGATGATGGCGGTGATCTCCCCGGAAGGGATCTCCAGGTTCACACCGTTTAGCACGCGCTGGGAGCCGAATGATTTGTGCAGGTCAGTAAGGCGTATCATCACAGGAGCACCGAAGTAAGAAAGTAGTCCCACACCAGGATCAGCACCGAGATCAGCACCACCGCTTCCGTGGTGGCGCGGGAGACCCCCTCGGCGCCGCGCCCGGCGAAGTATCCCTTGTAGCAGCCCACCCAGGCGATGATCACCCCGAAGGAGACCGACTTGGCAAAGCCGGAGTACAGGTCGCGCAGCATGACCGCCTTCTTCATCTCGTAGAAGTAGGCGCCCGGATTCACCCCCAGGAGTTTTACCCCCACCAGCCAGCCGCCGTAGATGCCGACCACGTCGAAGATGGCGCACAAAAGCGGCAGGGCGATCACCGCCGCGATCAGCTTGGGGGCAACCAGGTACTTGAAGGGGTTCATGGCCATCGCTTCCAGCGCGTCGATCTGCTCGGTGATGCGCATGATGCCGATCTCGGCGGTGATGGCGCTGCCGGCCCGGCCGGTGACCATCAAGGCCGACAGGACCGGTCCCAGCTCGCGGATGAGCGACAGGGCCACGGCGGCACCCAGCATCCCCTCGGAACCGAACCTTTCCAGGGTGTAGTAGCCCTGCAGGCCAAGCACCATGCCGGAGAAGGCGGCGGTCAGCAGGATGACGAACAGCGACTTGGCCCCGATGAAGTTGATCTGCTTGAGGATATGCAGGGGGCTGTCCGGCTGCCGGGCTATGGTGTAGCAGGCGTACAGGAGAAAGCGCCCCATCCTCCCCACAGCACTAACCAGGCGCAGGGTATGTTTGCCGATGCTTTGAACGACTGCTGTCACAAGATAACCTCGAAGACCGGAACGGATGCCCATGACGACCTCGACATGGGGCTTCCATCCCGTCGCATCCCTTCAGGCTGACGACCTGAGGGAACAAGCAGGGAAGACAGGCCAGGGGTGATGCCGACCTGTCTTCCCGGTTGGAACCTTGAACGCCGTGGCGCAGATTCCGCCCCTACCACGTAGCACCCTCAGTGATGTTTCCCTTGCGGGAAGCCGGCCAGCTCTGAGGGTGTACAGGCTTCAGGCAAAAGTAAGGAGGTGCTGGCCGGTTAGCTTGAAACTGTCAGAAAACGTGTGTGCCATCTTTGGCCGACTGGAAAAGGGCCCGTGCCGTGGCCAGGAGGCCGGACGGCGCCTGGGCGAAAGCGGGACGCTTGGCACCGGCAGGCGGCTGCACGATGACCGTGCAGGTCATGCCGGCCGCAAGCTGTGCGTCCTGCGGGATGCTGTCCATCCTGATGCGCACCGGCACCCGCTGTGCCAGGCGCACCCAGTTGAAAACCGGGTTGACATCGGAGAGCAGCTCCTTGCTGGTCGGGTTGTCGCGGTCCGAAATGCCCCGGGCCATGCTTTCTATGTGCCCCTTCACCACCGGTTCATACCCCAGCAGCCTGATCTCGACCTGGTCACCCCGGTGCAAAAGGTGGAGCCTGGTCTCCTCGAAGTAGCCGTAAACCCAGAAGGAATCCTTGTCGATCACCGCCAGCTTCGCATCGCCCGCGGTGGCGAAGTCGCCGGGATGGACGTTCAGGTTGGTGATGTAGCCGTCCACCGGGGCGCACACCTCGGTGCGGCGCAGGTTCAGGCGGGCAGTATCCACCGCCACCATGGCCTCCTGGTAGGCGGCTGCGGCTGATTCGGCCTGCGTCCTGGCGTTGTCGCGAATCTCGGTGGAAACCACCACGTTTTCCAGGGGCGCTCGCCGCTGGTATTCCTCCTGCCGCATCACCATCTCCGCCTTGCGGGCCGCCACCGTGGCCTGCGCCTTTTCCAGTGCCAGGCGGTAGCGCTCCTGGTCGACGGTGAAAAGCCGCTCTCCCTTGCGGACCAGCTGGTTGTCCTTCACGGCGACGTTCACCACGATGCCGGAGACGTCGGCGGCGACATTGACCACGTCGGCACGCACCCTTCCATCCCGGGTCCAGGGGGAGTCCATGTACCGGATCCACAAGGCCCGGCTCAGGAAGACGGCGGCCGCCATGATGGCCATGGTTATCAGGAAGTTGGTGACCTGCCTTAATTTCATGTACAGATGCCCTTTGCCGTGTGGTTCTACGGCAGCACCACGATCCCGTTGTTGCGGGCCGCAGTCTGGATGGTGTCCTTCAGCTTCTCGATCTCGGCTTCCAGCGCGTTGATCCTTCTGATGTCCGGCCCCTGGTCGAGGCGGGAATCGCTCATGCTGTAGGCGTTGAGATCGCTGAGCTCCCCCTCTTTTACCCGTAAGGCAATGGTCAGCTGGGAGGTCTCACTGAGAAACTGCTGGACGGCCTGCGGGTTGGCAGGCTGGCAGTAGGATTCGGCCGAGGCGCACGCAGCGCCCGTCAGCAAAAGGCCAGAGAGGGTAACGATGGCAGCGAGGTGATTGCTTTTCATGTCAGGCTCCTTTGATGGTTCTTCCGTACCTTCCGGAGGAATCTTTTGTAGGGTCCGCCGGCACCGGCGGACCGGCTTATCGGTCACTTTTGCTACACAGGGCGGCTATGACGACCACGACACAGGTACATGCGTAAGCGCCCACCACGAAAGCTGCATAGGTCATCTTTTCCTCCTCGTCTGGAGCCGGCCGTTTTCCCTTGCCCCCGCTAGTGCAGGACCAGTAAACCGCAACCGCCGAAGATGCAGACGAAGACGGAAAGGCGGAAAAGCGGCGGATGCCAGACATGCCGGTAGATACCGCATACGCCGAACAGCCGGTCCAGCAGGGTCTGCAGCAGCACGGCCAGCAGAAAGGCCAGGAACATGGTGGGAATCAACGCGTCCAGCAGGGGTAGTTCACGCGGCATTGATGAGTTCTCCTGAAATAGTGGTTTGCTGACCGGGGGATGCGGAGGCGAGCACCAGCTCCTCTTCCCGCAGCACGGTCCTGATCAGGTGCAGCGAGGTCAGCACACGTCGCAGCGCCTCTTTGGCAGGCCCGCCACCTTGCGCCGCTTGTGCCTCGCGGGAAACCGCCCTGATCGCCTCGGTCACCCGGCAAAGTGCCGCGTACCGGCGTGCTTCGGACGGCCGGTCGAACAGCCGGCCGATGGAGGCTATGCTTTCCCGGACCCTGCCGGCCAAGGGCTCGCCCGTCGCCAGAAAGGCGGCATCCTTGCGCAGGCTGATCATGGCCCGGCCGATCTCGATGACCGGGAATACCCAGGCCAAAAGCGATGCGTCCTTGCCGTCGCCTTCCTTGCGGATGGCGGTCAGCGTGTGCAAAAGGTCGTGGGTGCCGCTTTCAAAGCGGTGCGACAGCCCCTCGAGCGGTCCGCTGCAGGCCCTCACCACCTGCCGGCGAAGCAGGCGGGCCAGCCGGCGCCTGAACCAGGCACCGGAGGACGGCACCAGGGTTGCGAACAGTATCCCGGCCACGGCCACCCCGATGATGGTGCCGATGCCGTCGTTGATGACGTCGACCGGATCGAACAGCGCAGGGTTGGTCGGCGAGGTCATCGAGGTGAAAAAGACCAGAAAACCTGCGCCGATGCCCGACCATCTCGCCGTGCTGGAGAGATAGGAACCGAGGATCAGGAAAGGCGCCATGGTGGCGGCCAAAAGGAGCCAGCCGTCCAGGGCCGGCAGCATGAAAAACTTGAAAACCAGCGCGGGGAGAAAACCGCAGCAAAAGCCGAGCACCATCTGCTTCGCCGTCTGGGACGGATCGGGGGCCGACGAGCAGAGGGCGCTCACGATGGTGACGAAGGTCAGCGCGCTGATGCCGTAGGGCCAGGCGGAGGCGATCCAGAAACTTCCCACCAGCAGGATCCCCAGGAAAGCCCTGGACCCCGAAGCGAAGGCGAGCAGCCAGTCGGTGCGGGAGGCAAAGCGGATGTCGTCCGGCGGCTTGGCCTCCGTTTCCCGCCCGGAAAGCGTCGCATAGGTCGAGGTATAGAGGTGCAGGTCGCGCACGAACCGGTACAAAAGCTCGACGGCGGTCTCGAAATCCATCAGGGTCCGCGGGTCGTTTAGCCCCAGCACGGTGAGCCGCACCCGGTCGACCCGCCGCGACAGCTGTCGGCGGAAAAGGGCGATGCTGCGCGCTGCCTGCCGTGCGGCGGCCGCGTTGGACGGAGCGGGCGCCTTTTGCACCAGCGTTTCGCCCAGCGATTCGTAGAGGGCGCCAAGGGCAAGCCCCGCCGGGGTAGCGTTCTCGGTGAGCCGGCGCAAGAGCTGGTGGAAGGAATGGAAGGTGGCCGAGACCGCCATGAATTCCTTGTTGAGCCTGCGCAGCCTCAAATCGCGGGCCCGTATTTCGGCATCGTCCAGGGCAGCTGCCTCGCGGATCGACTCCAGGCCGATCACGTCCTCCATGAGCCTGAGCTGCCTTTTTGCCAGTTTCTCCCTGCTGGCCGAGCCGGAAAGCGCGCCCCGGACCAGGGCGATGAAATCGGTGTAGCGCCTCTCGACGTTGCGGATCACTGCATCGGAGAGCCGCCTCGGAAAGAGAGCGTCGCTGCAGATACCTGCGCACAGGATGCCGAGCGCTATCTCGGAGAGCCGGGTAGTGGCCAGGGAAAAAAAGGCAGCTGGCTGCACGGCAGCCGGCAGTCCGATCAGGGCAGCGGTATAGCCGGCCAAAACGAAGGCGTAGGATCTGAAGTTCCTGTAAAAAGCGGCACCCGCAGTGCAAAGCCCCACCCAGCAGGCGAGCCCCACGATGAACATCTCGGGCTCCTGGGCAAACTGCCCGACCAGCACCAGGCTCGCGAAGGTTCCGGCCAGGGTGCCGGCAATCCGGTACAGGCTTTTGGCCAGTACCAGGCCGGTCTGCGGCTGCATCACCACGAATACCGTGATCATGGCGGTGCGCGGCTGGTCCAGCTCGAGCCGCATGGCTATCAGCATCGCGATGAGCGCTGCCAGAGGGGTCTTCAGGACGAAGATGTGCTGCTGCCCCCAGGCGATGATCTCGCGGCGCAGGGCGGGCCACCGGCTGCCGCCCTTTGTGGCGGAGCTCTCCACCATCACCCCCCTGCCCCGGTTCCGGGAGGCGTGGTAACCGGCACTCCTCCCCCCAGCGCCTCCATCAGGGCCGCATAGGCATCCTGGCACCCCGCCTCGGCAGCGGCGTCGCGCCGGGCCTCCTCGAAAGTCTGGCTTTGCGCGTTGAGCACACTCAGGTACTCGGTGAAGCCGGCCTTGAACCCCTGCAAAGCGATCTGGTAGCTGCGGTCGGCAAGGGCGCGGGAGAGGCCAGCCTCGGTGCGCTGGACGGCCAGGGATCGCAGGGTCACCACCTGGTCGGCAACGCCTTGCAGCGCCCGCACCAGGGTGCTGTTGTAGGACTCCACGGCGATGTCGTACTCGGCGTTGGAGGCGTTCAGCAGGCTGCGCAGCCGCCCCCCCTCGAAGATCGGCAGCGAGACGGCCGGCGTGAACCCTGCCATCAGCGAACCCGGCGACAGGAACTTGTCGAAACCCAGCGATTGCCATCCCGCGAAGGCGGAGAGGTTGATGTTCGGGTAGAAGGCTGCCCTGGCCACCTCGATCCCCTTCCCCGCCGCTTCCACCCGCCAGCGCTGGGCCACCACGTCCGGGCGGCGTCCGAGCAGGTCCGCCGGCAGGGCGGCCGGCAACCCGATCGGCCGGGCCGGCTTGATCGAGGGGGGGGAGATGGTTTCCCCGTCGCCCGGCCCCTTGCCGGCCAGGGCGCTCAACTGGTTCCGCAACAGCTCGATGGACTCCAGGGCGCGCTCGATATCGGCCCTGCTCGAGGGGATCGGCGTTTCGGCGAGCTTCACGTCCAGCTCGCTGCCCAGACCGGCCGCCAGCCGCTTGCGTGCGATGGCGAGGATCTCCTCGCGCTGGTGCAGGGTGGAACGGGCGATCTCCAGCAGCCGGTACTGGAGCGCCAGCCCGAGGTAGCTGCGGACCACCGCCGTTTCCAGGGCAAGCTGGACCTCCTTTTCCTCGGCACTGGCGACCTGGACGTAATCGAGGGCTGCGGCCAGCGAAGCGCGGTTCTTGCCCCAGAGGTCGAGATCGTAGCTCAGGCCCAAGGCGGCCTGGTTGTTCCAGGACCAGTTTCCGGCGTAAGGCGGCGGGATGAACTGGTTTTCGGTGAACCGGTCCCGGCTGAAACTCGCGTCTGCCTGGAGGGCGGGGAACAGGCTGGATCTCGCCACGCCGCCCAGCGCCTTGACCTGGGCAACACGCGCCTGCGCCATGCGCAGGGTGGGGCTTCCGGAGGTAGCCTGCGCCACCAGGCGGTCAAGCTGGGGGTCCCCGAAAACCCGCCACCACCGCTGGGAAGGCCAGGGTCCCGGCTTCCTGGTGAGCGCCTGCAACGCGCTGCCGGCGTTTAGCTGGCGGGTGGCGAGCGGCTTCGACACGGGTACCGTCGTATGCGTGAAACTGGCGCAGCCGCCCAGGCAAACCATCAGCAGGAGCCGTAACAGGCGGGATGCGGTTGTGTGGATGTACGAGGTGGACACTTGATCTCCTGGCCAGTTTCCGGACCATCCGGTAACTGCGGGTAACGTCAACGGCTACGGGAAGGTCGCCATCTCAGAGCCGCCCGTCGACCTGCTGCCGGAACCGGTCCCTCCCCCTCCTCTGCTGCCGGTGGCAAGGCAGCGGCCGGCCTTCCGTTTCCGGTGTTCCGGCCACCTGTCGTTTCCTTCCCTTACGGGCGGGTGATCTCGGCCAGCAGGTTGCGGTAGTCCTCGATCTTGGCCTGCAGGATCTTCAGCTCCGCGGCGGTGTAGACAGCGGTCCCCTTCTGGGTTTCGGCCTCCAGCCTGGCAATCTGCTCCTGGATAGTGGGGGTCTGCGCCGACTGGGGGCAGTTTTCCGAGTCGAGCAGACAGAGGTTTTTCCCGGAAGCGGCAGCGGTCTCCTGCGCCGAAACGGTCATGGGCGCCGCCAGAGCGAGGGCGAGTAACAGCAGAGCGGTTTTTTTCATGGTCTTCTCCTTTTGGTTGTGAGCGCCGTTTTACAGCGCTGCTGGTTTCCAGCCGTGAAACCGGCCCCAGGCCAGCTCGCATCGGTGCCTGCTCGTTTCGGCTGGAGAATGAGTCCCGGCCAGCATCTGCGCAGGGTGACCGGCGCAGATGCCGGGCAGGTTTCCGATTAGAAGAGTATCTGGGCCTGGAGCCGTACCTGGTGGTCGTCGGTCGGGCTGGCGCCGGCACCTTTGTTGGTGGAGGCGATCAGGCTCTGTTTGTGAATGTTGGTGTAGTCGGCCTGCAACTTGAGGTTGTGGTTGTTGATGTACCAGGAGACCGCACCGGTGCTCTCAACCCAGCGGTCGTTGGCGACGGCCTTGTTGGGGTCGATGTACGAGTAGCGTCCGGCCACTTCCAGCGTTTTGGGGATCACGAAGTAGCCTGCCTGGGCGTAGAAGCCCTCGGCCCGGGTGGTGTTGTGGGTGGTCTGGCCGTCGGCCTGCCCGTAGAAGTATTCGCCCTGGGCGGAGAACCCGCGCCACTTGAAGGCCACGTCGGCGCCGGCCGTGTTGAAGTCGACCGTCTCGGTGGCGCTGACCTGCTTGCCGGCCGGGGAGAGCGGGTTGCCCAGGCCGTACCAGCCGGTAGCCAGGTTGGTGAACATCAGGTTGTTGTTGGTGGCGGTGGCCGTGTTCATCTCGTTGGGGTTGAGGCTGTTCCGGTAATAGTTGCCCCCCACCGACAAAAGCGGCTTCTCGCTGTACTCGACATCGCTTTCCGAATATTTCATGTCGCCCAGCGGGTTGACGGTCACCCTCGCGGTAAAGGCATTGTTGGTGGAACTGCGGTAGGTGTTCTGCCCGGCTCCGCCGTATCCTCCGACGTTGTAGTTGACCAGGCCGCCGGCGATCTTGCCGTGCGCCATGATGCCGGTGTCGAACCCGGGGGCGAAGGCGTTGGTCGCCACGGAAAGATCGACGAACTCCTGCGCTGCCGAGGAGGTGATGAACTGCCTGCCGAACTGGACCTTGTCCTGTCCGAACCTGAACTGGAGTTCGTCGAGCAGCCGGTAATTGAGGTAGGTCTCTTCGAGCAGGCCGCCGTTTTTAACCGATCCCCCCTGGAGATTGGCAAAGTTCATCATGACCTTGTAGGTGAGGTCCCTGGAATAGGCGTAGCCGTTCAGGTAAAGCTTGATGCGGCGCAGCTCGAACCGGCTGGAATCCTGCGCCTGCTTGGTCGGTTTGTTGTTGACGTCGTCCAGGTCGGTGAGGGAGTAGCGAACTTGCATGATGCTGCCCAGCGTGAGCTTGAATTTCTCGTCCGGGGAGGTCAGGGTGAACCCGTTGCCCAGCGTGTAGTTGATCGGCTTGCTCTTGGTAACCGCCTTGTAGTCGTCCTCGGTTATCACCCCTTTTTCCTTAAGAACGTCCTCCAGCGTTTTGGCGAAGGTGTTTTGTCCGGCAAGGACAAGGGTGAGGGCTGAGATGAGGACCGTTTTTCTTTTCATGTTCTCTCCTTGTGGTTGCTGCCAAATTAAAGATGCCGGCCCTGACAGGTGTCGGGCCGGTGAAGGGATATTCGGTAACAGCCAGCGGGGGATCAGGTCATCTCAGGCGGAGGAGCTGCCCCCGGGAACCAGCGCGGATGGCGGCTTCAGAAGGGCCACGCACGTTCCTTGCATTTCCATACAGCGACAACCATGCCAATATTAAAAAAAGGAATATTCCAGCAGGTTAGCGTGGTGGATTTATTGTTTGGCAGTATCTTGCGTTTCTTTTTGCAAAATACCGCCAATTTGGGTATATTGGCAAAATGCTGCCAAATGCGGTTGGCGCGGCGGATAGCAATCGGCCGCCAGGAGGGGGTTCAGGCGTGGATAGAGACGAGTTTTTCAGAGAAGTGACCATCAGGATTTGCGGCAGTCTGGACATTAAAGCCGCTCTCAGGAACACCTTCGACTACATGAAGCTGAAGCTTCCGCTGGACAGCCTCAGCCTGAGCATCCGCGACGCCAAGCTGACGGCCATCAGGCGTATCGCGTACATAGCGCCGGAGAACGAGGACCTCGACGAGGTGGTCAACATCCCCAAGACGGTCTGGAAGCGGATGCAGGCATGGAAGCCGGTGCCCACCGTGATCCGCTCCGACACGGACGAATATTTCAACATGCTGGCGCCGTACATCAGCCTGGAAGGCAATTCCATGATAACGCTGCCGTTGCTGCTGGACGACGACTGGCTGGGATCGCTGATCCTCTGCACGCGAGGGGAAGGAAGGTACAACGCCTCCTATCTGAAGCTGCTGACACCGGTGGCCAACCCGTTCGCCATCGCGCTCGCCAATGCCCTGTCCTACGAAAAGCTGGTCAAATACCGGGACAGGCTGATCGACGACAACCAGTTCCTCAACAAGGAGCTCTCCGCCCAGGCGGGAGAAATTGTCGGGGGGACCCTGGGGTTACGGCACGTGATGGAACTGGTCCAGCAGGTGGCCCCGCTCGACAACACGGTGCTTCTTTTGGGAGAGACCGGGACCGGTAAGGAAGTGATCGCTAACGCCATCCACGCCTCCTCCAAGCGGAAAAACGGTCCCTTCATCAAAGTGAACTGCGGAGCGATCCCGGAAAGCCTGATCGACAGCGAACTGTTCGGTCACGAAAAAGGTGCCTTCACCGGGGCGGCCACCGAGTACCGCGGCCGCTTCGAACGTGCGGACGGCGGCAGCATCTTCCTGGACGAGATCGGGGAACTGCCAGCCCGCGCCCAGGTGCGACTGCTGCGGGTGCTGCAAAACCGGGTCATCGAGAGGGTGGGCGGCAACAAGCCGATCCCGGTCGACATCCGCATCATTGCGGCCACCCACCGAAACCTCGAGCAGATGGTTTCCCAGAACGACTTCCGCGAGGATCTCTGGTTCCGGCTGAATCTCTTCCCCATCGTCCTGCCGCCGCTAAGGCAACGCAAGGAGGACATCATCCCCTTGACCCGCTTCTTCATCAGGCAGAAGAGCAAGCGGCTGGGGCTTCCCCAGCTCCCGGATATCGCACCCGGCGCGGTGGAACGCCTCAAGAACTACTGCTGGCAGGGAAACGTGAGGGAACTCGAGAACCTGGTGGAGCGCGAGCTGATACTGCACCGCGGCGGGAGCCTGAAGTTCGATTCCCTGGCGCCGGGGAAAAGGCAGGCGGCGGTCGCAAAGGAGAAGCTGGAAGGCCCGGCCAGCCAGCCTGGGCTTGTGAAGCTGGACGAGTTGATCGCCGCGCACCTGGAAAATGTGCTGAGAGCGACCAATGGAAAGATCTACGGGCCTGGCGGGGCTGCAGAAATACTCGGCATAAAATCGAGTACCCTGAGGTGGCGTCTGGACAAACTTGGCATCAAATACCGGCGCGAGAAAGTCACCCCGGAATAAGCAGGCGGGAGGCTCGCCGGGTGCCTGTATCCCGGCGAGCCTGACCGCCCCCCTCAGGAAAGGGCGGCCCTCACCTTTTTGAGCAGGTCGTGCGGGGTCATCGGCTTGGCGAGAAACAGGGCGCCATCTTCGGGGATTCCCTTCTGGTCGATGATGTCGCCTGTATAGCCGCTGGAATAGATGACCGGCACCTTCCGGTGCGACTGGCAGATCTGCTGGTAGGCCTGCCTGCCGTTCAGCCTCGGCATGACCACGTCTAAAATCAGCAGGTCAATCTCGTCCCGGTGCGCCTGGAACTGCCGGACCGCCTCCTCGCCGTCGCAGGATTCGATCACCGTGTACCCCTTTTCGCTCAAGGTCCGCGTCAAAAAACGCATCACCTCGCTGTCGTCCTCGGCCAAGAGAATGGTCTCCGTCCCCCCCTCTACCGGAAGAAAACCGGCCGCCCCCCGCGTGGCGGTCTCGGGTGTCGCCAGTCTCAGGAAGATCTTGAAGGTGGTTCCCACCCCGGGCTCGCTGAAGACCTTGATCTGGCCCTCATGCTGCTGGATGATGCCGTACACGATGGCGAGGCCGAGACCGGTCCCCTTCCCCACTTCCTTGGTGGTAAAAAAAGGCTCGAAGATCCGCTGCCTGACCGGTTCCGCCATACCTTCCCCGGTGTCCGAAACCGAGAGCACCGCATAGCTGCCGGGCCCCAGCTCGAAAGCGGGGGACGGTTCGCTGATCTCCACTCGCTCCGTCCTGATGACCAGCTTCCCTCCGTTGCACATGGCGTCCCTCGCGTTGGTGGCCAGGTTCATCAGGATCTGTTCCAGGTGGCCGCGGTGGGAGCAGATCACCAGTTCCTGTTCAGAGAGCTCGGTGGTGAGCTCGATATCCTCGCCGATGATACGCAGCAGGAATTTTTCGATCTTCCTGACTGTCTCGTTGAGCTGCACCGCCCCGGGCTCCACCACATCGATTCGGCTGAAGGCAAGCAGGCTGTTGGTCAGGTTGGCCGCCCGCTCCGACGCCGAAAGGATCTCGCTCAGGTACTCCATGAGGGGGCTGTCCTCCCCGATCTTCATGCCGAGGAGGCTGCCGAAACCCATGATGGCGGTCAGGATGTTGTTGAAGTCGTGGGCAATGCCGCCGGCCAGGGTGCCGATCGCTTCCATCTTCTGGGACTGCCTCAGTTGCTCTGCCAGGTTGCGGTTGTCGGTGATGTCCCTTCCCTCCGGGATCAGCAGCACCACCCTCCCCTTTTCGTCCTTCACAGGCTTGATCGAAAAGTCGAAATGGCGCGAGAGCTCATCGGGATAGCGCCGGGTGACCTCGAAACGGACGAAAGAGCCGGCCGCTGCCTTGGCCACCGCCTCCTTCACCTGCTCTTGCATCTGGGGATCGTCGTTCAACCAGGGCGACTCCCAGAGCGCTTTCCCCACCGCCTCCCGCTCGTCGCACCCGCTGAAGGCGACCGCGGTCCGGTTGCAGGCGAGGATGGTCCCCTCCGGGGTCATGAGTCCCATGTGCTGGAAGGCGTTGTCGAAGATGGCCTGGAAGTTCCTCTCGCTGCCGCGCAGCGCCTCCCCGGTCCGCCTGTGCTCGGCGACCTCCCTTTCCAGCTGCCGGTTGAGCGTCTCCAGTTCGCGGGTACGTTCCTCCACCCGCACCTCGAGCAGGTCCCGGGCCTCCTGCAGCTCGCGGGTCGTTCTCCTGAGCCTCAGGTGCACGTCGACGCGGGCCAGCACCTCCTCCCTCTGGTACGGCTTGGTCACGTAGTCGACGGCGCCGGCCTCGAAACCTTTCAGCTTGTTGCCGGTCTCGGCCAGCGCAGTCATGCAGATCACCGGGATCTCGCGGGTGGCGTCCTGCTCCTTCAACCTGCGGCAGGTCTGGTAGCCATCCATCCCCGGCATCATCACGTCCAGGAGGATCAGGTCGGGGCGGGCGTAGGCTGCCCTTTGCACCCCGCTTTCCCCGTCCTCGGCGGCCAGTACCGTGTAGTGGTACCCCTGGAGGAAATAGCTCATGATGGCGAGGTTATGGGGGTCGTCATCTATCACCAGCACGACCGGCGGCCTTTCCGGGCTTTCCGCCGTGCTGCGCGGGACAGGCTGAGAGCCCTCCTGCCTGGCCGCCGACAGTGCCTCCGCCTCGGCCATGAAAATATCCTCCCTGATCGAAACCGGCGGCGTCTTACCTGCGTATCCCATTACCTCTCTCCTTGTTCCATGCTCTCCACCGCGCGCGGAAATCTCCCCGCTGTCCTTACTGCTCACTTGCGAATCCCGGCCTGCTGTCATCTACCCCCGGCATTTGCCAATGGATCTGCTGCGCCCCCACCCAGCCCAGTCCCCGCCAGGGAATCAGGCCCCGCGGAAGCTTTCTGAGAAGAACCTCCCTACCCGTCGGCAAGGTCCTCTTCGCCTGCCAGCGCCCGCTTCACCAGTTGCAGGATGGCCCTGGTTCTGAAGGAGGCCGCGAGCTCCGAGAGCAGGCCGGCAAAGGAGCGGTACTCCCCTTTTATCTCCATTTCTGCCGCGAAGGACGCTATCTTGCGCATGTCTCCCAAAAGGGCCAGGCGATGCAGTTCCTCCAGTTCCTCCCGCGGCGGGGCCTGACAGGGCGGGCCCGCCGCCTCCTGCCCGGCAGGACCGGCAGCCGCTCCCCCGTCTTCCGGTCCGGTGGTGAAAAGGCGGGGCTGAGCCGCCCTCGCCTCGACCGGCCGTTTCTCCGGCACCACTGCCGGCGGCAGGGGCAGCTCGATACGGAACACGCTCCCCCTCCCCTGTTCGCTCTCCAACTCCACCCGGCCGTGCATGAGTGCCATCAACCGCCTGGTAATGGTCAGTCCGAGGCCGGTGCCTTCGCTCACCCGCCGGCTCGCCGAAAGCTGGATGAACGGTTCGAAGATGCTTTCCTGCCTTTCTTTGGCTATGCCGATGCCGGTATCGATCACCTCGCAGCAGAAAAGGCTCCCCGCGCTGTAATAGCCGGCCCTGACGGAGACGGAACCCTTCGGGGTATATTTGACCGCGTTGCTCAGCAGGTTCAAAAGCACCTGCCGCAATTTACGCTCGTCCCCTATCACGTACTCCGGGAGATTCCCAGCGGCCTGGTAGCTGAAGCGAAGCCCCCGCTGCTCGGCGTTGAGACTGGTGATGTCGAGCACCTGCTGCAGCAGCGAATCGAGGTTGAAGGGGTATTCCTCCAGTTCCATCTTGCGGGCCTCGATCTTCGCCACGTCGAGGATGTCGTTGATGAGCGTCAGCAGATGATGGCCGCTTGAGCGCATGATCTCGACCTGCCGCGCCTGCTGGCCGGAGAGGTTATCCTGCCGCCCCAGGATCTGGGCGTAACCGAGGATCGCGTTCAGGGGGGTGCGCAGCTCGTGGCTCATGTTGGCGAGAAACTCGCTCTTGGCCCGGTCGGCCGCCTCCGCCGCGTCCTTGGCCTCCCGCAGCTCGCCGTGCAGGTTGGAGAAGGCGTCGGTCAGTTCGTTCACCCCCCCAACCAGCTTGCACCATTCCCCCTGGAAGGCCCCGGCGTCGCTGCGCACGCCCAGGTCCCCTTCCCTGACCGCCAGGATCAGCGTTTCGGTCTCCCGCAACACCTGCTGGATGGTGTTCTTCATGGTGGTGAAGGCAAGGGAAAGGGTGAACATCTCGTCGTTGCCGCCTACTTCCAGTTCCTGGTCGAGGTCCCCGTGCGCTATGCCGTTTGCCACCGTGACGATCCGCCGCAAGGGACGTGTCGCCAGGCTGATCAGGAAATAGACCAGCACGCTGCTCGCCAGCGTGAAGGCCGCCGCCAGGATGATCCCCTGGGTGAGGATGGCCTCCTCGCGCTCCCTCATCGGTTGCTTGGAAAAGCCGAGCCTGATCCAGCCGATCCGCTCGCTCACCTTCTTCACCTGCTCGGGCTCCTGGACGATGGCGAACTCGTCGGCGTTGCGCTCGGTGCAGACAGGGGCGACGTAGACGATCTGTTCCTTCTCTTCGAACATGGAGATCGCCCGGTTCGAGGAGGCGGCCGGAAGCCGCAGGGAGACCGCCGGCCCGTCGTGGATCAGCTCCCGCTGCGACTGGTCGTAAAAGGTGACCGAGGAGACCTCGGCGTTTCGCTTCAAAAAGGCGACCGCCTCCTTGAGAAGCTCGGGATTTCCCGACAGGATTGGCAGTTCCCCGGTCTTGGTGGCCAGGGTGGTGATGGTCTCGGCCCGCTTGACGATCTCGCTTCGCACCAGCGACTGCTCAGTCCGGATCGAGATGCAGGTATAGACCAGCGAGACCACGATCAGTACCGGGCTGGTCACCAGGAGGGCCTTCATCTTGAACGTCATGCGCCCTCTCACGGGTAGCACCTCTTGGCACGGCGCAGCAGTTCGTCGGGGATGCGGATCCCCATCCGGCGTGCGGTGTCCAGGTTGAGAAAGAGGTCGAGCTTTCTGGAGGTGGCAGCCAGAAATTTTCCGGAATCGCCGCCGCTTAGCGATCTGCGCGCCCATTCCCCGATCAGCCTGCCGTCCTGGAAGGTGTCGACCACCAGGGCGAGGAGGGCCCCGTCCTTGACGCTCTTTTCGGAGAAGCCCAGGATCGGGATCCTCCTCCGGAAGGAAAACAGGAAGATCTGCTCCAACGCCGCCGAGGTGAGCAGGTGGACATCCGGCAGGAGCAGGACTGCGCCCGCGCCGTTTAGCTGCTTGATGGTGGAGACCATTTCGAAAGGATCCCTGACGCTGTGGGTGGAAAGGCGCGGCGAGTCGCTGCCGGCCAGGACACCGATCAGTTCGCGGCTCCCGACCACGCTGAGCGGTCCGATGTCGTGCAGGTGGTTGGCAAGCAGTGAGAGGTAGTCGCTGGCCGGAGTGGCCATGCACAAACCGGTGGTGTTCGGCCTTGAGGTAGACGGGGGGACCAGCACGAGGTCGTAGATGACGAGCACTGAGGATGGCAGCCGCAGGCTCTCGGCCACGGCTTCTTTGCCAAGGGCCACGACAACCCTGGCCTCTTCCTCGGCCACCACCGCGTTCAAGTTGTTCCTCACCCGCAAAGGCGAAATGATTTTCACCGGCGTCCTGAGCGTTTTCTCAATCCCGGAAATGGTCTCCATCACCGGCTTGAGGTTGGTGTCGCCCACGATCAGGACATCGGCCGCATAGCCCAGGCAGGCAAAAAAATAGACAAGAACGGTGGTGAGGAAAACAACTCGCCTGGCAACGGTCACGTTTCAACCTGGTTTGACGTTTGGAATCGACTGCCGGGACCACGCTTCTCATGAGGGAGTGCCCGATCTGCTGCTAATCGGCGGCCGGCTGCGAATCTTGAGTACTAATCGTTTGTGCTGAAGCCCCCCTTGGTAATGGTTCCTCCGGGAATTCCGGGGGACCTTGGCGAGCATCCTGGCCGGGGTGGTGAGCTTGGTGCGTCGAAAGTGCAGCCCGGATTCTCTCCTCCCCGGTATTGCCCGATGAACCTTTGCAAAAGGGGGACCGGGGGATTTCTCCCAACATGAACCACCTGCAAATCCCCCTAAATCCCCCTTTTTCAAAGGGGGACTTCACAGCCGAAGCTGGGCACCTGTCAGGTCAATCTTTCAATCTAAAGATCCAGCAGCCTTTTCCGATAAGGAAGCGATCATCACAGCAAGGAGGTGAGAAAATGGACGCTTTTACTATCGAAGTACTGGATGAAGGGGCCGAGACGGATCTGACTGCCGACTCTTCCTGCTGCCTCGCCATCATGGTTACTTTCTTTTAGTCGGCGGATCTGCCATTGCATCGGGGGGCTCTTGCCCCCCGCTTTTTCCAGGAAGACAGCTATGAAGCTTTCACGTTACCTGAAAATCTATCCCTGCCCCGATCAGCCGGGGAAGAGCATGCTCTATTCGACCAGGAGGTCCTCGGTCATCGTGGTCCCCGATGAACTGGTGGAAGCGGCCAGAAACGGCGACCTTGCCGGAGCTAACCTCACCACCCTGGCGTCGCTCGGCTTCCTGGTGCCCGACCCGGATGCCGAGCGACTGGAGATGCGCGACATCTTCCTCCATGCCAACGGCAAGCGGCGGCTCTTCAACGCCCTGCTGGTGCTCAACCTCGATTGCAACCTCGCCTGCAGTTACTGCTACGAGGACAACTTCCGCGGCAACTTCTACATGTCGGAGGAAACGGCCGACCTGCTGGTGGAAACCGTGGTGAGGGAGCAGCTTGGCAAGGCCGACCGCGTCCACTTCACCTTTTACGGGGGCGAGCCGCTGCTGTCGACCGGCCTCATCCGGGCAATCGCCGGGCGCATCGGGGCCGCCGCCCGCCAAACGGCCACCCGCTTCACCTTCTCCCTGATCACCAACGGCACCATCCTCACCCGGGCACTGGTGCAGGAACTCCTGCCGCTGGGGCTGATCAGCGCCAAGTTCACCCTGGACGGCCCCCGTGAGACTCACGACCAAAGCCGCCCTTTTGCTTCGGGGAGCGGCAGCTACCAGGTGGTGGTTGACCGTCTCGGCGAGGTCTGCGACCTGGTCGCCATCCACCTGGGAGGGAACTTCACCAGGGACAACTTCCGCTTCTTTCCCCTCCTGCTGGACGACCTCCTTTCCCGGGGGATCACACCGGAGAAGCTGGACAAGGTAACCTTCACGCCGGTGCTCGGCAGGACAGGCGGCCAGGAGCCGGCCGGCTTCCAGGGGGAGTGTCTGTGCAGCCAGGAACCGTGGGTAATGGAAGCAAGCCTTTACCTGCGCGAGGAAAGCCTGAAACGGGGCTTCCCGGTTACCAGGCTGAAGATGTCCGGCTGCGCGGTGGAATACGAAAGCGACCTGATCGTCAACTACGACGGTTCCCTCTACAAATGCCCAGGCTTCATGGGGACGCAAAGCCTCAGGATAGGCACCCTCAGTGACGGCATCGCAGAGTACCGTGACTCTCACAATCTCGACCTCTGGAAAAACGACGGCTGCCTCGATTGCCCCTACCTGCCGGTCTGCTTCGGCGGATGCCGCTACCTGACCCTCACCCGCACCGGCGCCATCCAAGAGATCGACTGCCGAAAGGGCTACTATGACGCGACCCTGGAGGCCATGATCAGGCAGGATCTGGCTGCCCGGCAGGCAAAGCGCTGACCGGGCCAGGCCGCAGGCAGTTCCCCTTCATCCAGAGCCAAAGCCGTTTAACCTGGACCAAAACCCTTCATCCTCGTCCAAAGCGTCCCGCCTAGCCTGTCGAAGGGGTTGCATCCCGTACTGCTATTTCCGCCGAGCTCACCTGGGACTCAATATCGCCACTTCACGCCCCCCTCCACCCAGCGGCCAGGGTTTACCTGCGAGGTAAGCGTGGTGTAAGGAGCGGCGAAGAGGTTGTGGACGGTGAAGAAGAGTTCCGCGCTCCTGTCGTTGCCGATGTCGAACCGCCTGTTCAGGTTGGCGTCCCAGACAAAATAACCATCCCGGCCGGTCCCCTCGGGAAGGTCCCACCTGATGTAGGTTCCCGTCAGTTGCCCCAGCCACGATTTCCGGTCGTCGTACTTGATGCCTGCCTGGTAGGAGTAGTTGTTGGTAGTCCGGAAAGGCGCGTCGGGACGGATGTGGACGAAGCTGTTGGAGACCTTCAGGCTGGTGTTGAATACCGGTGCGCTTTCCGCCGATACCTCGTAGCCCTGGCGGACGATCTTGCCAACGTTGACGTACTTGCCGACCGTGCTGTCCGGATCGTTGCTGATGGCATTGTCGATATCGTGCCGGAACAGGGTCCCCTTCACGTTGACGCGATCGAAAACGGCCGATTCCACCCCGGCCTGGTAGGACCATCCCTGCTCGGCGGTCAGCCCAGGGTTCGACATCCAGAAAACGCCGCCTCCCGAGGTCATGGCGAAGGTCGGGCGCGTGAACCCCTTGGCGATGGAGACCCGTGCGATGCTGTGCTCGCTCAACTGGTAGGTGGTTCCCAGGCTGGGGCTCACGTAGTTGCCGCACACGCTGTCGTGGTCGAACCTGATGCCGGGGGTCACCGCGAAATCCCCCAGGGTCAGGGTGTCGTTGGAGAACAGAGCCCACTTGGTGACATTGCCGGAGATGTCGCTGGTCCGTCTCCGCCAGGGCATGGTGAGCTGCGAGCTTTCCGAGCCGTCGCTTGCCTCGAACCCGGCCACGGCGGTCTGCACCTCACCGGTATAGACGAGCCTGAGGTTTCCGCTGGTCGACCGGTCCCTGAGGGTGGCTTTCCTGAAGATGTCGCCGCTGGAGACGGAGATGATGTCGTTGGAGCTGGTGAAATCGGTCTCGGACCTGAAGTCGTAACGGAGGGTATTGAGCTCCGCCTTCAGCTCCAGCTGCGGGGAGAAGCGGTAGTCGAGGGAGCCGGTTGCGTGGAAAGCGGTCAGGCCCAGTTCGCCGTCGGTGTCCAGGTCCCCGATGGGGCTTGGATTGTGCTGCCCGCCCCCAGGTTGGAGGTGCTGTAACCGGCGCTCAAGGTGATCTCCAGGTCGTGCAGCGGCGAGACGGAGAACTTCCCGTAGACGCTGTCAGCAGTGGAGTTTCGCTGGCTGGCCAGTCCGTCGGAGGCAAGCCTTCCCGCATACAGGAAGTAGCGAAGCTTGCCCCCCCTGCCGTAGAGCTGGGCATTGAGGTCCCGGGAATTGGCCTGGCCGTAGGAAGTGACCGCCATCCCCTTGGGAATGACGGTATCGCCGGGATTCTTGGTGATGATGTTGATCACCCCGCCCAGCCCGGACCCCCAGGTGGAGGAGGCGGGTCCCTTGACGATCTCGATGCGGTCGATAATGCCGACCGGGATGCTGCAGGTCTCCGCATGCCCGTCGGAGACGAAGTTCCATACCACGCCGTCCAAAAGCACCGTCACATGCCGGGAGGCGCTTCCCTGGATATGCAGCTGTCCGGGGCTGTTGAAATCGTTGGTTTCGAAATCGACGAAGACGCCGGGCACCTTGCTCAGCACCTCATCCACGGTGTGGGCGTTCATGTCCTCGATGTCCTTGGCCGTGATCACCTCCATGTTTTCCGCCACCTGCGAAATGGGCTTTGCGGTGCGTGTCGCGGTCTGGACGTACAGCTCCTTTTCCTCCCAGAACATGAGCAGGTCACGGTCGGCTGCATCGGGGGCGGCGCTTGCCGAGTCGGCGGCATCGGTTGCCGCTATTGCCGGGTTGGCGGCCAGGGATCCGTCCTCTTCCTGTGCGGCACCGCCCGCTGTCTGCTGACTGTGCGCGCTCTCCTTTTCCTGGGCGAGTGCCGGCTTGCCCCAGCAGCAAAGGCTGACAGCGAAGATGGCCCATAGCAAGCCGCGCCGCAGAAGCGCCCTGCAGCGGCCCCCTGCCCCGTAGTTCCCGTTAAAACCGTTCGTCATGCAAGACCCCGATACGCTCGCCTTAGATATGGATATTCATCTGGCTGGTATCGCCCGGCAGGAAAAAAACTTCAGAACTTTTTCCGGCCCCTTGTTTTTTTGTCAGGGGTACGCGCGCAATGAACGAACCGGGGGTGCCAAACGCCCCACTCCGCACAGCAAATGCGGGCCGGAGAAAACCGCCCCCGCGGCAGTACAGGAAACCCGTCGGGAGAGTCTCGCTACTTCTGAAATAATCGTTGACTGTGCCCTGTTTTTATCTAATACTGCGGCCAAGTCTGTTTCAGTTTCAGACTTTTATGGGCAAAACCAGAGCAATCTGGCGACGCAAAGCCACGGGTCCCACGGGGATAGCCGGGTAGCGAACGAGCGATCCGCCGACCGCCAGCCGGCCGTCTGGAAGATGCCCATTTTCAAGCGAAGATGGGCTTTTTTGATTTGCGACAAAGGATTGTGCAGTCAGCTGTGGTCCGATCGACAATAGCAAAACCAGAGCAATCTGGTGACGCAAAGCCACGGGTCCCCTCGGGATAGCCGGGCTGCCGAAACAGAGGATCTCTCCTCCCTCTCGCCTTCCGGGCGCCGGGGGAGTTTAGCGCCCACTTTCGGCAGAGAGTGGGCGTTTTTTTGGGACAGTTGACCAAAGAGAACCGGCTTGCAGGGGTGGCATGGGAGTGGAAA
>DATFAB010000108.1:0-5493 GCA_035255025.1 Geomonas sp. | reverse complement strand
GGCAACCAATTCTCCCGTAGGGCGAGGGGATGCTGGTGAGTGCGTTGAAAAGAGGGTTGGGACGCTTGCCGGAGGCCGGGCGGGCGCGCAGCAGGAAATTTTTCACTCGGGAGCTGCATGATGGCAGATTTGGCGAGTAATTTCGAACAGCCGGCTACCCTTTCGGAACGGGATTTCGGCAGGCTGAGCCGTTTCATTTACGACACCTGCGGCATCAAGATGCCGCAGGTGAAAAAGACCATGCTGGAAGCGCGCCTGCAGAAGCGGCTGCGGGTGCTGGGGATGCGGAACTTCTCCGACTACTGCGACTTTCTGTTCGCCCCGGACGGGCTGGAGCGCGAACTGGTGCACATGCTGGACATGGTAACCACCAACAAGACCGACTTCTTCAGGGAGCCCGACCATTTCGACTACCTGACCCAGACTGTCCTCCCGGAGTGGCTCAAGCGCCATGAGGGTGCTACTCTCTCCGTCTGGAGTGCGGGCTGTTCCACCGGCGAGGAGCCCTACACGCTGGCCATGGTGCTTTCCGAATTCGCCGAGCATAACCCCGGCTTCGACTTCCAGATCCTGGCCACCGACATCTCCACCCGGGTGCTGGAGAAGGCCACCCTGGCGATCTACCAGGAGCCTCAGGTCGAACCGGTTCCTGTCAACCTGAAGAAAAAATTCCTGTTGAGGAGCAAGGACCGCAGCTCCGGGACGGTGCGCATCGTTCCCGGGCTGCGCCAGAAGGTGCGCTTTCGCCGCCTGAACTTCATGGACGAAGACTTTGGGCTGCGTGAGCAGCTGGACATCATCTTCTGCCGCAACGTGATCATCTACTTCGACCGGCCGACGCAGGAGCGTCTCCTGCAGCGCTTCCACCGCAACATGAAAGCGGGTTCCTTCATCTTCATGGGGCACTCCGAAACCCTGAGCGGACTGGACGTCCCGCTGGTCAGCGTCTACCCGACCGTGTACAGGAAACTTAGATGAACGACGATCCCGCCATTTTCCTCAAGCCCGGCGAGGTGATGGTCGCTGTTTCCCCGACCATCATCACCACCTTGCTCGGTTCCTGCGTTGCGGTAACCATGTTCACCCCCCGCCTCAAGCTGGGCGGCATCTGCCACGTTCTGCTGCCGGTGTGCAGACGTGAAAGGGATTGCGACCGTTGCCAGGAAGCGGGGAAGTTCGTGCCCTGTGCCATTGGCCTAATGCTGAAGGAGATGACCGCACTCGGTGTGACGAGAGGGGAGATTGAGGCTAAAATCTTCGGGGGGGCGGACATGTTCGATTCCGAGATGTTACGTAACAGCGTGGGCAGGCAGAACATCGAGATGGCGCTGAGCACGCTGGAATCCGAATCGATCAGGGTGGTGACCCGGGACCTGGGCGGAAAGCGCGGCCGCAAGATCGTCTTCTTTACGGGAACCGGGGAAGTACTGCTGAAGCGGCTGAGGAAAACGGAGATGCAGCCATGACCAAGAAGATCAAGGTCCTCATCGTCGACGACTCCGCAGTCGTTCGCCAGACCATGGCAGAGATCCTCTCCTCGGATCCGCAGATCGAGGTGATGGCGACCGCCGGCGATCCCTTCATCGCCGCGGACAGGATCCGGCAGGAGGTTCCCGACGTGATCACGCTGGACGTGGAGATGCCGCGCATGGACGGCATCACCTTCCTCCACAAGATCATGAGCCAGCATCCGATCCCGGTGGTCATGTGTTCGAGCCTTACCGAGAGTGGTTCGGAGACGGCGCTCAAGGCGCTGGAGTTCGGCGCGGTGGAGATCATCCAGAAGCCGCGCATGGGGACCAAAGGGTTCCTGGAGGATTCGCGGGTACGGATCTGCGAGGCGGTCAAGGCGGCGAGTCTTGCGCGGGTCAGGAAGGTATCGGCAGCAGCCCCGCGCGCGGTGGCTCCCAAGCTGACGGCGGACGTGATCATCGACAAGCCGAACAGCCAGGCCATGATCCAGACCACCGAAAAGGTCGTGGTGGTGGGGGCCTCCACCGGGGGGACCGAGGCTCTGCGGGTGTTTCTGGAGTCGCTTCCCGCCGACTCCCCCGGTATCGTCATCGTGCAGCACATGCCGGAGGGATTCACCCGGGCTTTCGCCCAGCGGCTGGACGGTCTTTGCAGGATCACCGTCAAGGAAGCGGCCGATAACGACACCGTGGTGCGGGGAAGGGCCCTGATCGCGGCCGGCAATCACCACATCCTTTTGAAAAGAAGCGGCGCCCGCTACTACGTGGAGATCAAGGATGGCCCGCTGGTTTCCCGCCACCGCCCTTCGGTCGACGTGCTGTTCCGGTCGGCTGCGCGCTACGCCGGGAAGAACGCGGTCGGGGTGATCATGACCGGCATGGGGGACGACGGGGCCCGCGGCATGCTGGAGATGAAGCAGGCCGGCGCCGTCAACATCGCCCAGGACGAGGCAAGCTGCATCGTGTTCGGGATGCCCAACGAGGCGATCAAACTGGGTGGCGTCGACTATGTGCGCCCGCTGGAATCGATCAGCAGGGAAGTGCTCAGGCTCTGTTCGTGAGGACGGGGCGTTCGGGTGCGTTTTTCGAGGTTTCTCATGCTTGGTGAAAAATTCTTCCTCGGGCGCCAGCCCATACTCAACAAAAGCCAGCAGATCGTCGGCTTCGAGCTTTTGTTCCGCTCGGCGGAGAGCCTCTCCGCTGCCAGTATCTGCGACGTCCAGTTCGCCAGCGCCTCGGTGATCCTCAATGCCCTCTCCGACTTCGGCTTCCAGGATGTGGTCGGCCGGCACAAGGGGTTCTTCAACGTCACCTATGAGATGCTGATGAACGACGCGGTGGAACTCCTCCCCAAGGAACAGGTGGTCATCGAGCTTCTGGAGACCATCATGGCGGACGAGCAGGTGGTCGCCCGCTGCCGCGACCTCAAAAGGCTCGGCTTCACCCTCGCCCTGGACGATCACGTCTACTCCCCCTCCTTTCATCCCATCTATGCCCTGGTCGACATCGTCAAGCTGGACGTGCTGGCGATCGCAGCCGAGGAGTTGCCGCAGATCGTAGGCAGGCTGCGCGAATGGCCGCTCACCTTGCTGGCCGAGAAGGTGGAGAGCGCGGACCAGTACGCTTTATGCGCCGGTCTTGGCTTCGACCTCTTCCAGGGGTACTACTTCGCCCGCCCGGTGGTGCTCAAACAGAACCGGGTCGATGTCGGCAAGGTCGCCATGCTGCAGCTCATGCAGCAGGTGATGGCGGAAACCGAGATCTCCGAGATAGAGGAGACCTTCAAGCAGAACCCGGGACTTACCATCAACCTGCTCAGGCTGGTCAACTCGGTGGCCATCGGTTTGCGGGTCAGGATCAAGACGCTGCGCCACGCACTGATGGTCTTGGGGCTGGAGCAGCTGAAAAGATGGATTACCCTCGCTCTTTACGCGACGGACCATTCAAGCGGCATGCAGACTCCGCTGCTGGAAATGGCGGCCAGCCGCGGCAAGATGATGGAGCTTTTGGTGCAGGCGCAGACCTCCTCCTCAGGCAAGGAATACTCGGATCGCGCCTTCATGACCGGTATCCTGTCCCTGATCGACGTCTTGTTCGAAGTCTCCATGGACGAACTGGTGGAAAAGCTCAACCTGGTGGAGGACGTGCGGGCGGCGCTTCTGCAACGAAGCGGGGTGCTGGGAGAATTGCTGGCGCTCACCGAGAAGTTGGAGCAGACCGATTTTGTCGGCCTCAACCATCACATGGAAAACTGCGGACTTACCCTGAACCAGCTGTTCGCCGCCCAGCTGCAGACCATCGCCTGGTCCGGGCGTCTGAGCGAATCCCTCTGATTTCACTCCTTGACAGGGCGCTTTCTTTTGATGTAACGTGTTACGTCCCGCCAATGAGGGACGGAGCGTTCATTTTTTAATGGCGCCTCCAACCGGCTCCGCACGACAGCCAGCCATCGAGATCTCCAGAAAACAACCGCAAAAGGGTTCAGCGTCAGCTACGGCTGGAGCTTCCCGACCGAGAAGCCAATGAAGATTACTGCGGTAATTCCCGCCAGGTATGCATCGACACGTTTTGAAGGTAAGGCTTTGGTCGATATCATGGGCAAGCCGATGGTGCAGCACGTCTACGAGCGGGCCTGCAAGGCGACCCTGGTATCCGAGGTCATCGTGGCGACCGACGACGAGCGGATCGCCGACTGCGTGCGCGGCTTTGGCGGACGGGTGGAGATGACCTCCGCCTCTCACGAGACCGGCACCGACCGGCTGGCCGAGGTGGCCCAGCGGCTGGACGCCGACATCATCGTGAACGTGCAGGGGGACGAGCCGCTGATCGATCCGGGCATGATCGACCAGGCTATCCCGCCGCTTCTGGAGGATGCCACCCTGCCGATGGCCACCCTGAAGACCAGGATCAAGAACCTGCACGACTTCCTGTCCCCCAACGTGGTGAAGGTGGTGGCCGATTTGTGCGGCAACGTGCTGTACTTCTCCCGCTCGCCGCTTCCCTTCTTCCGGGACAAGTGGAACGATCTCAAGGACGACGCTTTCGTTTCCGGCAAGCTCCTCTGCTACAAGCACGTGGGGCTGTACGTCTACCGGCGCGACTTCCTGCCGGTGTTCGCCTCCCTGCAGCCGACCTACCTTGAGCTGGCCGAGAAACTGGAGCAGCTGCGGGTACTGGAGAACGGGCACCGCATCAAGGTGGTGGAGACCCAGTTCGAATCGATCGGAGTGGATACCCCCGCCGACCTCGACAAGGTGCTGGCTCGGCTTAAAAAGGCAGAATAAGCAAAGCGGATTGATAAAAGCAGATTGAGATAAGATTGAGATTAAGTAATGCCTCAATCTTATTGTCAATTCTCTCCGATTATCTTTTACAAGAGGTGTAGATTCAGTATAAACTTGCAGCTTGAGGTCACCAGGTACAGTGCGAGGTTGTGATTTATTAATCTCAATCTTGGTCCCGATCTTGATCTCAAACGTTTCTCGGAGGTTTTTTTAGTGAAGACAAAATTCATCTTTGTTACCGGCGGCGTTGTTTCCTCGATAGGCAAGGGACTCGCCGCCGCTTCTTTGGGCGCTCTTCTCGAAGCGCGCGGTCTCAGGGTCACCCATCAGAAGCTTGATCCGTACATCAACGTCGACCCCGGCACCATGTCTCCCTTCCAGCATGGCGAGGTCTTCGTCACCGACGACGGCGCCGAGACCGACCTCGACGTCGGGCACTACGAGCGCTTCCTCGGCGTCTCGATGGGGAAAGCGAACAGCGTCACGGCGGGGCAGATCTACGACTCGATCATCCAGAAGGAGCGCCGCGGCGACTATCTCGGGCGGACGGTGCAGGTCATTCCGCACGTCACCGACGAGATCAAGGCGCGCATGCTGGCCCCGACCCTCCGCCAGCAGGTCGACGTGGCGATCGTCGAGATCGGCGGGACGGTGGGCGACATCGAGAGCCTCCCCTTCCTCGAGGCGATCCGCCAGATGCGCCTCGAATACACGCGGCTCAACACGCTCTTCGTCCA
>DATFAB010000107.1:0-60718 GCA_035255025.1 Geomonas sp. | reverse complement strand
CAGTTGGTGGGGCTTGGGTTCGGCGGCTCGCTCATCTCCATCTTCGCCCGTCTCGGCGGCGGGATCTTCACCAAAGGTGCCGACGTCGGCGCCGACCTGGTGGGGAAGGTCGAGGCCGGCATCCCCGAGGACGACCCGCGCAACCCTGCGGTCATCGCCGATAACGTCGGTGACAACGTCGGCGACTGCGCCGGCATGGCCGCCGACCTGTTCGAGACCTACGCCGTCACCCTCATCGCCTCCATGCTGCTCGGCGCCATCGCCTTCAACAACTTCAGCGGCGCCGTCAGCTACCCGCTGATCCTGGGCGGCATCTCCATCATCACCTCCATCATCGGCACCTTCTTCGTCAAGCTGGGACCGAGCCAGAAGATCATGCCGGCCCTCTACAAAGGGCTCATCGCCTCGGCAGTCCTGGCCTGCATCGCCTTCTACTTCGTCACCGTGCAGATGTTCCCGGCCGGCAACCCGACCGGCCTGGCGGCCATGAACATCTTCATCTCCGCCATCGTCGGCCTCGTCGTCACCGGCGCCATCTTCTGGATCACCGAATACTACACCGCCACCGAATACGGGCCGGTCAAGCATATCGCCCAGGCCTCCACCACCGGCCACGCCACCAACATCATCGCCGGCCTCGGCGTCTCCATGAAGGCCACCGCCGCTCCGGTTATCGTCATCTCGGCCGGCATCATCGTCGCCTTCCAGTGCGCCGGCCTCTACGGCATCGCCATCGCCGCCGTCTCCATGCTCTCCCTGACCGGCATCGTGGTCGCCATGGACGCCTACGGTCCCATCACCGACAACGCCGGCGGCATCGCCGAGATGGCCGAGCTGGACGATTCCGTCCGCAACGTCACCGACCCGCTGGACGCAGTCGGCAACACCACCAAGGCCGTTACCAAGGGCTACGCCATCGGCTCCGCCGGTCTGGCCGCCGTCATCCTGTTCGCCTCCTACGTGGACGAGCTCCGTCTGCGCGGTATCGAGTCCACCTTCAACCTCTCCGACCCCTACATCATCGTCGGTCTCTTCATCGGCGGCATGCTCCCCTACTACTTCGCCGCCATGTGCATGGAAGCGGTCGGTAAAGCCGGCGGCTCCGTCGTCGAGGAAGTTCGCCGCCAGTTCCGCACCATCAAGGGGATCATGGAAGGCACCGGCAAGCCGGACTACGCGGCCTGCGTCGACATCGTCACCAAGACCGCCCTCAAGGAGATGGTCATCCCGGGCATCATCCCGATCGCCGCTCCCATCGTGGTCGGCTTCACCCTCGGTCCCAAGGCCCTGGGCGGCGTGATCGTCGGCACCATCGTCACCGGTATCTTCGTGGCAATCTCCATGACCACCGGCGGCGGCGCCTGGGATAACGCCAAGAAGTACATCGAAGACGGCTACCACGGCGGCAAAGGCGGCGAAGCCCACAAGGCTGCCGTTACCGGCGACACCGTCGGCGACCCGTACAAGGACACCGCCGGCCCGGCGGTCAACCCGATGATCAAGATCATCAACATCGTCTCCCTGCTGATCGTTCCGCTGCTCAAGTAGGAAAGACGTCAAGCACACGAAAAAGGCGCTCCGGAATCCGGGGCGCCTTTTTTTCTTTTTCATTTCCCTGTTTTGAAGTCCCCCTTGGGCAAAGGGGGGATTCAGACCTCCCGCTCCTTCTCCACCTGCCGGAACCTTTCCTCTCCAAGCTGTCTCCTCATCCCCTCCAGGTAGAGCCGCTCGTACCTGGCCGCCGCGTCGTCCCAGGTGAACCTCTTGGCCATGCCGTTTTGGCGGAGGCTGCGGATGGCGGCCGGATCGTGATACCAGGTATGCACCGCCCAGCCGACCGTGTCGAAGAGGGCGCCGGCGGTGAGGTCCCAGAATTTGAAGCCGTCCCCGCAGCGGCTTGCCGCATCGTAGTTCTCCACCGAGTCGTCCAGGCCTCCGGTCGCCCGTACGATCGGAATCGTGCCGTAGCGCATGCTGTACATCTGGTTGAGCCCGCACGGTTCGAAGGCCGAGGGCATCAGGAAGAAATCGCATCCCCCCTCGATCTGGTGAGCCAGCACGTTGTCGTAGCCGATCCGGCAGACAAAGCGGGCGGGGTGCTTGGCTGCCATGCCGCCGAAGTAGAAGTGCGCCCAAGGCTCCCCGGCTCCCAGCAGCACGAGCTGGATGTCCAGATCGAGCAGGCGCGGCATCGCCTCGGCCAGGATATCGATCCCCTTTTGCTTGACCAGCCGGGTCACCATGCCGATCACCGGCACATCCTCCCGCTCGGGAAGCCCCAGGGCGCGCTGCAGCTCCTGCTTGCACACCGCCTTGCCGCTCAGGTCGGATGCGGAGAAGGCGTGCGGCAGATGCGGATCGCTTTCCGGGTTCCACTCGCAGTAGTCGACCCCGTTCAGGATGCCGCTCAGCGCCCAGGAGCGGTCTTTCACCACCCCTTCCAGCCCCCATCCGTAGGCAGGGGTCTGGATCTCACGCGCGTACCCCTCGCTCACCGTGTTGAGCAGGGTGGCGTGGTAGATCCCCCCTTTCAGGAGGTTCACCTGGTCGTTCATCTCCAGCCCGAGGTAGGTGAAGTGTTCCCAGCCGACCCCCAGGACGTCCATGGCTCCTTCGTAGAAGGTTCCCTGGTGCTGCATGTTGTGGATGGTGAGCAGGGAGGCGGCCTCCTGCAGATGGTGGTCGTGGCGGTAGGAGGTGTTCATCAGCACCGGCACCGCGGCGGTGTGCCAATCATGGGCGTGTACCACGTCCGGAGTGAAGTTGATCATCTTGCAGAGCTCGAGACTCGCCTTGGAGAGGAAGATGAAGCGGTTGTCGTTGTCGAGGTATCCCTTGTTGTCCTGGTCGTAAAGAGGGTCCCGGCCGAAGAAGGACTGGTGTTCGAGGAAGTAGATCGGAACGTCGCTGTCAGGGAGCCTCCCTTCCAGGACGCCGCAATACATGGTGCCGATTACCCCCATCGGCACCACCAGCACCCCCGGCAGTTCGCGCAGCTGGAAGCGCTGCCGGTCGACCCGGTAGTAACGGGGCATCACCACCCGCACATCGTGGCCGCGCCCTTTGAGGAATCTGGGGAGGGCCCCGACCACATCGGCCAGCCCCCCTTCTTTCGCGAAAGGAACCGCTTCGGAAGCGGTCATCAGGATGTTAAGACGCATGTGGTTCCACTCTCCTAGGACATGACGCTAGCTGCCTTGCTGCGGTGCCTGGCACTCGGGAAAAATACCACGCGAAGGCTCTTTAGGCAACGATAATATGTGAACTCTAATACTATGGGGCTGGAGTTCAGGAAGCCTCCGCTGCGGGGCTGGAGGGGGAAGGCGGGCCGCTGGCGCGGAGTTCAGCCAACCGTCGGGTTGGCAGCGGCCGAGTCTGCGCGTTCGCTGCTGGCGCCGGAGAGCCTGGCGACCCGCTCAACGACCGGCGGATGGCTGTAGTAGAAGGCGGCATACCACGGATGAGGGTGCAGGTTGGACAGGTTTTCGCGGGAGAGTTTCACCAGGGCCTGCCCCAAGGCCTCCGGATGGCCGGTCAGTTCGGTGGCGAAGCGGTCGGCCTGCCTCTCGTTTCGGCGGGAGAGCCAGGAGAGGAGGGGGGTGCACGGGAAGCAGATGATGGAGGCCAGGAAGCTCACCATCACGATCTGGGCGACAAAGGAGCCCTGCTGCAGCCCGAACAGTCCCGGCACTCCTCCCCAGCCGATCAGCCGGTACACTACCCAGATCGCCAATAGCGCGACCGTCTCGGTCATCAGCAGCATCTTCCAGATGTGCCCCTTCTTCCAGTGGCCGCCTTCGTGGGCAAGAATGGCCAGCAACTCGGAGCGCTCCATTTGCTTGATCAGGGTGTCGTAGAGGACGATCCTCTTCACCCGGCCGATCCCGGTGAAGTAGGCGTTCGAGTGGAGGCTGCGGCGGGAGGCATCGATCTGCTGGACTTCCTTCACCTGCAGTCCTCCCCTGCTGAGGAGGCTGCGGATCTCCCCGGCAAGCTCGGCATCCTTGAGCGGCTCGAATTTGGAGAAGAGCGGCTCGATCAGGACGGGAGAAAGGTAGATCATGGTGATCGAGAAGAGGGCGAAGAAGAGCCAGACCCAGAGCCACCAAAGCTCCGGCGAGTGCTTCACGATCAAGAGGGCACTGGAGACCATCACCGTGAGCAGCAGCGCGGAGATGGCGGCAGACTTCAGGAGGTCGGAGAGCCAGAGATTAAAGGTGGTGGTGTTGAACCCGTAGCGATTCTCCAGCCGGAAGGTGGTGTACAGGGCAAAAGGGATGTCCAGCATACCCTCGACCAGGGTGAGGATCAGCATGAAGAGGATGCCGCGCAGGACGAATGAGCCGGTCAGGGAACTGATCCAGGCGTCGTAGCGCGGAAAGAGGGGGGTGAACAGGAAGGCGATGACTATGATGCTGTCGTAGATGGAGCGAACCAGCGCGACCCTGCTCTGCTCCACGGTATAGCGTGCCGACTTGGCCAGATCTGCGGCTTCGATACTCCCCTCGAAACCGGCCGGGACCTTGCCGCCGTGCATTTTCAGATGGCGGAGGTTTAAGTAGCGGAGCAGGTAGCTTGCCGCGAAACGGGCGAGGAACGCAGCTATCAGGATGGTTTTCATACGCTTGGGTCACCTTCCGGGAGAGATGGGAGGGGGCTGGCTGCCCTAAAGGATACCCTCCGGCGGCAAAACTGCAAAAAAAGGCCCGCCGGTGGTCCGGCGGGCCTTTGGGTGAGATGGAACAGGTTATCTCTTAAGGCAGGCTACTTCTTGATGACCCCCTTCTCGATGATCACTTTGTACTTGTAGCCGCTGCCGAAGTCCTTGTTGTTGGCGACCTTGCCGGAGATGGTGATGATCTCCCCCTCCTGGGCCGTCTGGCTGCTGGTCACCACCAGGTCGTTGGTCTTCTGTTTCTCGTCACCGGTACCGTCCTGCAGGTGGATCCAGTTCCTGTTCATGATGCCGGCGGCCACCTTCACCACCTGGCCCCGTACCGTGACCTCCTTGCCGTGCAGGGCCGCACGTTTGGCGAAGACCTCCGCCACCGTGTAGGCGTTGGGTGCCTCCGCCTTGGCAACCGAGATTTTCTCCCCTTTTCCCTGCGCCTTGCCGGCGGACTTGACCTTGGCCGCCTTTGCCTGCGGCTTGACCAGGGGGGCATCGCAGAAGAGGATGCTGTCGAAGGACCTCTTCAGCGTCTTGCTGGTGAAGTTCTGCATCTCGGTGCACCCTTTGAAAGCGAGCTTGTCGCCCACCCGCGTTTCCAGGGCGGAGTAGGCAACCCACACGCTCTTGCCATCCTTTTCCAGCCTGGCGTAGTTGTAACCGCCGGCCGTCATGGTTTCCATCACGGTGCCAGAGGGATTGCGGGCCGCTTCGGAGGCCGGCTTGTTCTCTTTAGCCGCGGTGGGGGCGGCCTGGTCAGCAGCTTTCGGGGATTCGGCGTGGACTCCGGCCGCAGGCACGGCAAGGGCGAGCAGCATGGACGTAACGACAGATATTTTCATGATAACCCCGCTGTATTAGTGCCGCCTGGGCGGCTTGAGTTTTACCGGCGGGGATCATAGCAGCTTATCCTGCCTAAAGCAATCTCCTTGGCCCCGGCTGCACCGCTCACTCCTTGTTCCTGATCACCAGCGAATCGCCACTCATGGAGATGTCGACCAGGACGACATCGCCTGCGACGAATTTCCCCTCCAGCAGCATGAGCGCCAGCGGGTCCTGGATCTTGCGCTGCAGGGAGCGCTTGAGAGGGCGAGCCCCGTAGGCGGGGTCGTACCCCTCCCGTGCCAGGTATTCGCGGGCCTTGTCGGTGACCTCCAGCCCGATGCCCCGCTCGGAGAGCCGGTCTTTGAGGGACTTCAATTGGATGACCACGATCTCCTTGATCTTGTCCAGCGGCAGGGCATGGTAGATGACGATCTCGTCCACCCGGTTCAGGAACTCCGGCTTGAAGCTCTGGCGCAGCACCTCCATGACCTCTTTCTGCATCCTGTTGTAGTCGGCTGCGCCGTACTGCTGGATCAGGTGCGATCCCAGGTTGCTGGTCATGATGATGACGGCGTTCTTGAAGTCTACCGTGCGCCCTTGGCCGTCGGTCAGCCGGCCGTCGTCGAGGATCTGCAGGAAGACGTTGAACACCTCGGGGTGCGCCTTCTCGATCTCGTCGAACAGCACGATGCAGTAGGGTCTGCGCCGGACCGCCTCGGTAAGCTGTCCTCCCTCCTCGTATCCCACGTACCCCGGGGGCGCCCCGATCAGGCGTGCCACCGTATGTTTTTCCTGGTACTCACTCATGTCGATGCGCACCACGGCCTGGTCGTCGTCGAACAGGAAGGAGGCCAGGGCCCGCGCGGTTTCGGTCTTGCCGACCCCGGTGGGACCCAGGAACAGGAAGGAGCCGATCGGGCGGTTGGGGTCGGACAGGCCGCTTCTGGCCCGCCGGATGGCGTTGGAGACCAGGGTGAGCGCCTCGTCCTGGCCGACCACCCTGCTTCTCAGGCGGTCTTCCATTTTGATCAGCTTCTCCGTCTCGCTTTCCAGCATCCGGTTGACCGGGATGCCGGTCCACTTGGCCACCACCTGGGCGATCATTTCGGCGTCGACCTCCTCGGTGAGCATCTTGGTCTCCTTCTGGAAAGCCTCCAAGGTCTGCCGCTTCTCCTCCATATCCTTCTGCAGTGCGGGGATCTCACCGTAGAGGATCTCGGAGACGCGGGCCAGTTTCTGCTCACGCTTGCACTGCTCGGCCTCCTCCTTTTTCTTTTCCAGCTGTTCTTTCACCTGCTGCAGGCTCTCGATCAGGTTCTTTTCCCGTTGCCAGTGCTCCCTGAGTCCAGCCGACTGCGTTTTCAGCGACTGGAGCTCATCCCGCAGCTTTTGCAGCCTGTCGTGGGCGCGCGGATCGGTCTCCCGCAAAAGCGCCTGCTCTTCGATCTGCAGCTGCAGGATGCGGCGGTCTACCTCGTCGATCTCGGAAGGCTTGGAGTCCAGCTCGATCCTCAGGCGGGAGGCGGCCTCGTCGATCAGGTCGATCGCCTTGTCCGGCAGGAAACGGTCCGTAATGTAGCGGTCGGAAAGGGTGGCGGCGGCGATGATGGCGCTGTCCTGGATCCTGATGTGGTGGTAGACCTCGTAGCGCTCCTTCAGCCCGCGCAGGATGGAGATGGTCTCCTCCACGCTCGGCTCTCCGGCGTAAACCTGCTGGAAGCGCCGCTCCAGGGCCGCGTCCTTTTCGATGTATTTCCGGTACTCGTTCAGGGTGGTGGCGCCGATGCAGTGCAGCTCGCCGCGCGCCAGCGCAGGCTTCAGCATGTTGGAGGCGTCCATGGCCCCTTCGGCGGCTCCCGCGCCCACCAGCGTGTGCAGCTCGTCGATGAACAGGATGACCTTCCCTTCCGAGCGGGCGACCTCCTTGATGACTGCCTTCAGCCGCTCCTCGAACTCGCCGCGGTACTTGGCGCCGGCGATCAGCGCGCCCATGTCCAGGGCCAGCACCTGCTTGTCCTTGAGGGTCTCCGGGACGTCCCCGGAGACGATGCGCTGCGCGAGCCCCTCGACGATGGCGGTCTTGCCGACGCCGGGCTCGCCGATCAGCACGGGGTTGTTCTTGGTGCGGCGGGAGAGAACCTGCAGCACGCGCCTGATCTCCTCGTCCCGGCCGATCACCGGGTCGAGCTTGTTCTGGCGGGCGAGCTGGGTCAGGTCGCGGCAGTACTTGGCCAAGGCCTGGTACTTCTGCTCGGGATCCTGGTCGGTCACCGCCTCGCCCCCGCGCAATTCCTTGAGGGCGGCGAGGATGCTGTCACGGCTCACCCCGTGCTGGGACAAAAGCCGTCCCGCCTGGGTATCGCGGGCCCCCACCAGCGCAAGCAGCAGGTGTTCGGTGGAGACGAAGGCGTCGCGCATGGTGTCCGCTTCCTTCTGCGACTGGTCCAGAACGCGGTTAAGCGCCGGGGACACGGAAAGCTGTCCACCGCTCACCCGGGCAAGTCGCTTGAGGGAGGCTTCCACCGCTTCGCGCAACTGGGGAAGCGGGGCACCGACCTTCTTGAGCAGGTCCGGCACGAAGCCGCCTTCCTGGTCGAGCAGGGCGAGCAGCAGGTGTTCCGGTTCTATGGTGGCGGCCGACATGCTGGCCGCGTTCTCTTGCGCCGAGGCCAAGGCCTCCTGTGTCTTTACCGTCATCTTTTCAGGTCTTATCATGGGCGTCCTCCTAACGGGAAGGATAAGTAGCCCCCCTCTCCCTGTCAAGGTGGGCCAGTACGGTACTTCAGTCCCAAGAGGAGCAAAGGTGAGCTGGCGCGGATCGCCGGGGCCGCCCTGGCCGGTGGGATCTCCGGGGAGCGGCTGAAGCGGTCACCTGCTGGCCAGGCTGTACCTCTGTCTGCTGTTTTTCAACAGGAACCCCTACCTCCCGAGGTGTGGGGTATTTTGCGGGGCTTCTTCGCTTGCTGTGCGGAATTTCCTTGTAACATCAAGGTCTAACAGGGTAGTATTGCCGCGCAGCTTTGTCGCCCTCATGCCGCTGGCATGAGCCTGCGCCGGCACTGGTGCTGAACCTTAATTGTGTTGAGAGGGGGAAGTCGTGAAGCACGTCATTATGGGCATCCTGCTGCTGTTCACCCTAACTGGGTGCGGGGTCGACTGGTTTCCTCTGAATGTACCGGAGATCACCACCGCCAGCCTGCCTGCCGCGGCCATCGGAGTCAGCTACAACCAGACCCTTTCCGCCTCCGGCGGGACCCCCCCCTTGACCTGGGCTGTGTTGAACGGTTCCCTCCCCCCCGGCTTGAGCCTGAGCACCGGCGGGGTCATCTCTGGAACGCCTACCGAAGCCGGCTCCTTCACCTTCACGGTGATAGCCGTCGATCCCGCCACCAAGCTGGATAGCACCCACACCTACGCTATCGTCGTGATCGCCGCGACAGCTTTGCCGGCAACTACTGCCGGGACCAATTACAGCTACCAGTTCCAGGCGCCAGGTGGCGGGACTCCGCCTTTTACCTGGAAGCTCGCCACCGGTTCGCTGCCGCCCGGCCTGACCCTTAGCAGTACCGGTCTCATCTCCGGTTCCGCCACCACGGCAGGGGACTACCTCTTCTCCGTCACCGTCTCCGACTCGTCCAACCCGCCCAACTCGTTGACGCACTTCTACAGCATCCACGTCAATGCGGCCTCGGGCGGCGGCACCACGACGACCACCCTTTCCATAACCACCACCAGCCTTCCGGCGGCGACTGTGAACACGGTGTACCGGCAGAAAGTTTCCGCCAGCGGGGGAACCACACCCTACAACTGGAGCATAACCTCCGGCAATCTCCCCGCGGGCTTAACCTTCCGGACCATCAGTTCCGCGGGGGTCATCGCGGGAACTCCGACTGCTGCCGCAAGCCCCAGCCTGACCTTCAAGGTCACCGACTCATCGACGACCGTCCAGACCGCCAACACGACCCTGACGCTGACGGTCAGCCCGTAGGAACTGCGACGGCCGCCGGATTCCCCGGAGGCACCCAAGTTTCATCTTTTGGCAGCGGGAGCAAGATTGACAGAGTTTGAAGCTGATGAATTAGATATGGAGGACGAGGTAGCTACCGAGGAGCACTGTGAGGAAGACGAACAGTGTGACGAACTGGAGCCCGGTCCGGACCGGTCGGGCCCGGTCGAGGCCCCCACGCCGGGATGTGCCGTCAGTTTCTACGCCGACAACAAGCTCCGTCACGGCGTCTGCCTTGCCGTGATCGGCGAGGAACTCCTCCTGGAACACAAAAGGGGAGACAAATGCCTTCTCTTCATCGGCAAGGTCACCGAGATCGTGCCGAGGATCCGCCTTGGGGTGGCCTCCGCCACCATCATCGTAGGGAAGCTGAAACAGTTCCGCTACCGGACGGTTCCCAAGAAATGGCTCCAGCAGATGGTGCAAACCGGGCAGAGCTGGAAAGGAATGGAGGGGGAGGGGAAGCTCGCGCCCCATCCCTCCGAACTGCTCAAGGGGCAGATGGAGCTGTTTTAGGGCTCGGCAAGGCCAGACGGCAATCCCCCCTGTCCCCCCTTTATCAAGGGGGGGACGTAGAGCTTCCTTGAACGACCTGTGAAGGGCCCCTTGCCCCTCTTGGGCATTGTTAAAAGTTTTCACTACGTCCCTCCCCTTCGAGGGGAGGGACAGGGTGAGGATGGGGGTCCTTCAAGGCCTGACTAGCAACAGAAAAAGGGCCAAAGGCCGGGAGATACTTCCCCTGCCTTTGGCCCTTTTTCGTTAACTTGCTGCTTTGCCGGATCTGTTACTTGATCTTCTTGATCCAGCCGTACTTGTCGGCAATCTTGCCGGTCTGGATGCCTGTCAGGGTATCGTAGAGCCGCTGGGTATGCTTGCCGACCCCGCCTCCGTTCACTTCCAGGCACTCGCCGCTGTAGCAGAGGGCGCCGACCGGGGTGACAACTGCGGCGGTGCCGCTGCCGAAGGCTTCGGTGATCTTGCCGCTGCGGATGTCGTTCATCAGGTCATGCACGTCGATCCTGCGCTCCTCGACCTTCAGGCCGAACTCCCTGGCCAGGGTGAGCACGGAATCCCGGGTGATGCCCTGCAGGATGGAACCCTCCAGCGGAGCGGTGACGATGGTGTCCCCGTAGGCGAAGAACATGTTCATGGCGCCTACTTCCTCGATGTAGCGCCGGTGCACGCCGTCCAGCCAGAGCACCTGGTCGAACCCTTTCTTCTTGGCCTCCTCGCCGGCCTTGAGCGAGCTGGCGTAGTTGCCGCCGGTCTTGGCATCGCCGGTACCGCCGGGAACGGCGCGGACGTACTTGTCCTCCACCATGATCTTCACCGGTTTGAACCCTTTGGAATAGTAGGCGCCGACCGGAGAAAGGATAACGAAAAAGTAGTAGTGGTCGGCAGGCTTGACGCCTACATGCGCCTCCACAGCGATCATGGCGGGACGGATGTAAAGGGAGGTTCCCTCAGAGGTAGGGATCCAATCCTTCTCCAGTGAGACCAGCTGCTCGATCCCTTTCAAGAACAGCTCCTCCGGGACTTCCGGCATGCAGAGCCGCTCTGCGGAGTGGTTGAACCGACGGGCGTTCATCTCTGGACGGAACAGCGCGATGCTGCCATCTGGCCACTTGTATGCCTTCAGCCCTTCGAAGATCTCCTGCGCGTAGTGGAGGACGAGTGCCGCCGGGTCCAGCATGAACGGCTCGTACTTCTTGATGCGGCCATCCACCCATCCCTCACCTGCTTTCCACTCGACCAGCAGCATGCGGTCGGTGAAGATCTTGCCGAAGCCAAGCTTGGACTCGTCGGTGAATTTGGCCTTTTTCTCCCCTTCGCTCAAAGGTAATACGCTAATCTCCATTTCCCCTGGACCTCCGATCTTTCGGCGCAAAGCGTCAGTTTTTGTAGACAATTTCGTTTATCACATTAAAGACGGAGGGGCAAGCAATTTAACCCGCACGTAAAGCGCGGGTATTATCAACCTGCCAAGCTGCGGCGTCCCGGCAGGGAGAACCGTATACGGAAAGAGCCCAGCCTTTTTGGTTTTTAGTCGACTATTCTCTCCGCGCACCCCTTGATTTTTACCGTCGGCGTTGTTATATTGTTAGCACTCACAGGAGTAGAGTGCCAGAGCCGGGCTGGAAAGGCCAGTGTCGGCAGGCAAAGAAGCATTGACAGGGAGAATCGAACGTGACACAGACGATGCCGGTACCCATAGACAATCTTACACTCTACCTCTCGGAGATTAACCGATTCCCGCTCCTCTCCGCAGACGAGGAGATGGATCTGGCATACCGGTTCCGCGCCGAGGGGGACCTTGAAGCGGCTCACAAGCTTATCACCGCCAACCTGCGCTTCGTGGTGAAGATCGCCGGGGAATACCGTTCCTACGGCATGAAGATGCTCGATCTGATCCAGGAGGGAAACATCGGATTGATGATGGCGGTGCGCAAGTTCGACCCCTCCAAGGGGGTTCGTCTCATCTCCTACGCCGTCTGGTGGATCAGGGCCTACATTCAGAACCACATCATCTCCGCCTGGAGCCTTTTGAAGATCGGCACCACCCAGGCCCAGCGCAAGCTCTTCTTCAAGCTGAACCAGGCCAAGCAGGCCATCATCAACATGACCGGCGAGGGCGACCTGCACGCAACCGCTCTTTCTCTGGATGTTAAAGACTCCGAGGCCCAGGAGATGGAGCAGCGCTTAAGGGGCGAGCTTTCTCTGGACGTCGAGATGGTGGAAGGGGAAGGGGGGACCTTCCTGGAGACCCTGCCGGACCTGCGGCAGAACCAGGAAGAACAGCTTGCCGACCGCCAGGAGACCGTTCTCCTCGAGCAGGGGGTGGCGAGCGCGCTGCAGACCCTTAACGAGAAGGAGCGCTTCGTCATCGAGCAGCGGGTCTCCGCCGACAACCCGATGACGCTGCAGGAAATCGCCGATCACTTTTCCATCTCCCGCGAGAGGGTTCGCCAGATCGAGGAGGGGGCGCTCAAGAAGCTCAAGCGTTTCCTGACGCCGCTGGTCATCTCCCGCGAGGAGGCGATGGCGTAAGAGCCGCACGACTGCAAACGCATAGAAAGGGAAGGGGGCGCTTCGAGACGAGGCGCCCCCTTTTGTTTGAGGCAGTCTTGGCGGGAAGAAAGATCGTCTTTAGTCAGATAGGGGCGTATTTTGTTTGAAGTAACCCGTCTTTCAATAAAACACACCCTTATTTAACTAAATATGGTCGTGTTTCAGTTAAATAAGGGTTGTCTTTACTCCCGTAAAGGCATTTCTAATGTCTGTGCGGGGGGAAATCATTTCAACAAGGCTGTTCGCGACAAAAAGGCGGGACCGAAAGGCTTCTAAGGAGGTCATTTTAGCCGATGCGGATGCCGCCCAAGTAAAAGAAGGGTGTAACAAACTAGAGGAAGGCCGTAACAAAGTAAATATGGGTGTAATAAATTAAATACGGTCGTAATAAAGTAAATAAAGGGGGTAATTTGTTTCCCGCGGCCCTTTTATTAGAAAAGAAGGCCTTACTCCAGCGGAATAAGGCCTTCTCTGGCTGAACAAGCTCTCTTAGTGGGGTGGAACTTCCTGGAAGGTGGCAGGGGCTTTGAGGCTGCAGGAAGGTAATGCTGGGCGATATGTCAGGCCTTGAATTTCGATTCGCTGCCGGCCATCAAGCGGGAGATGTTCTCGCGATGGCGGAAAATCACGATGGCAGCGATCACCACTGACATAGCGATTACTTCCCGCGTTCCTCCTACTGCCCAGACGATGACAGGGATGAAGGCCGCCGCCGTGATCGAGGCGAGGGAGACGAAGCGCCACTTGTAGAGAACGGCGACGAAGATGCCCAGTGCGATCATTACGGAAAGCGGCGACGTGGCGAGGAAGACACCCAAGGCGGTGGCGACACCCTTGCCGCCTTTGAAGCCGAGGAAGACGGTGTAGACATGTCCGAGGAAGGCGGCCAGGCCGACGGCAGCTATCCAGACGATGGGAAGGCCGATCGTCTTGGCGGCCACTACGGGGATGACCCCTTTCAGGCAATCACCCGCCAGGGTCATGATGCCGAGCTTTCTGCCGACGGTCCGGTAAACGTTGGTAGCCCCTATGTTGCCGCTGCCTGCTTCGCGTATGTTCACGCCCAGGGCGCGGGCCAGCAAGAGTCCGGTAGGTATCGAGCCAAGCAGGTAAGCTGCTACCAGCAGTGCAGATTCTTTCAAACAAAAACTCCCAGCATTTAATGAGCAGACCGCGGCATCTTAGCGCATTTCGGGGGAAACTGCAAGGCAGGGGGAGCTTCTAAGCGGTAGTTGAAGGCCGGTTTACCCTTCATCCTCAGCCAGAGTGGGTAGAGGCGGGGATGATATGCGTTTCCGGGATTCGGTCTTCAATACCAGTACCGTCATGGCGAGGAAGAGCAGATCTCTCAGCAGGGCAAGCCAGGGCGAGGTCTTGGCCCCCCCCTGCTTGAAGCAGCCGCAGTCTATGTCGAGCCCCCGCACGATGGCCGAGGCCAGGGCGGCGATGAAGACCAGGTTCAGCAGGCCGATGATCAGCGCTCCGCCCCTGACCCGGTAGCCGGTTACCAGCAGCACGCCGCAGACCAGTTCCACGAAGGGGAGGATGGCGGCGGTGAGGTAGCTTGCGAAGTAGGGGAGTATCTTGTAGGCCGCTATGCTGCCGGCAAAGCCGACGGGGTCGGCGATCTTGAGGATGGCGGCATAGATGAAGATGGCCCCCAAGGCAATCCTTACTGCGGCAGGTATGTGCCTTTTTGCTCCGCTCATGCTCCCCCCGTCGCTACCGGGTAGCCCGCATCCCGCCACTCGGGGAAACCTCCCTCGTAGACGTAGACCGAACTGTAGCCGGCCTGCATCAGGAGCTTGCCCAGTTCCATGCTGTCGTGGCACGAAAATCCGTTGCAGTAGGTGATAATGGTCGCGTCCTTGGCGAATTTGCCGGTCAGCGCGCCGGCACTCTTCTTGGCATCTTCCAGGGGGAGCAGGACGGCGCCGTCGATATGTCCCTGGGCGAAGAAGGTTGCGCTGCGGGCATCCACGATGACGGCCTCCCTGGCGTCGCGCATCTGCTTGACCTGGGCAAGCGGTATCGGCATCGGAACCAATTCGTCGGCGGCCGGCGCCGCGACCTCCGTCCGGGCCTCGGCCTGCTGGGTGAGGCCTCCATGCCAGGCGCTGGTCAGCAGGGTCCGGTTCCATGCCAGGCCGGCCAAGGCCGAGATGGCCAGGATCAGGCAGATCTCCGTCACTGTCGAATGCCACAATCTCTTCACAGGATCCTCCGGGAAAATGGTCTTCTACCTTATTTTAGGAAATCCCCCCCTGAACTGTCAAATGAGCCGCCTTCACCGCCGGCCGGCATGCCCGACCCGGGTCCTTCCCCTTTCCAGGCGCCCTCCCGATCCCGGAAGTCCCCGCGCTCGATGGAAAGGGCGACGATCTTGGCGGTGGCAGCCACCGGAATGGCCAGCAGGATCCCCCAGAAACCGATCAGCTCACCGAGCGCCATCACCATGATGATGGTCAGCAGCGGGTTGAGGTCCATGGAGCGCTTGAAGACCAGCGGCTTGACCAGGTACCCCTCCAGGAAGTAGATCACGCAGAAGACCCCGATCACCTTGAAGATGGCGAGGCTCGTGTGGAATTTGACGTAGGCGAAGAAGATGGGGGGGATGGTGGCCAGGATGACGCCGATGAAGGGTAGCACCGAGGCGAGCCCCGCAAAGATGCCGTTGAAGAGGGGGTAGTCCACGTCCAGGAGCATCAGCGAAATGGTGGAGAGAGCGGCGACGATCATGGAGACGATCAGCTGCCCCTTCAGGTAGCCCCCGATGCTTTCGTTTACCTCATGACCGATTTCCAAAAGTACCGCCCGGTGCCTGGCGGGAAGCCAGCGGGCCAGGGTCTGCTTGATCTCCTTCTTGTAGTAGAGCATGAAGAAGACCAGGATCGGGGAGAGCACCAGGTTGAACAGGTTGAAAACCATCCGCTCGGCTGCCGAGTAGACCCCGGCTCCCACCCCCGCCACGACCTTGTTGGCCCCCTCCACGACGTTGTCCACCGCCCAGCTCCACTCCTCGCCGCCGTACAGGGGCTCGAATCTACCCTGCAAATCCTGCATGAGCCGCTTCACCTCCTCGATATAGAGGGGAAGCTTGGGGAGCAGGGCCTGCCAGCGCAGGATCAGGAAGGGGACGAAGTAGGAGAAGAAGAAAATGGAGAAGACGGTCAAGACCAGGTAGAGCACCACGATGGCCCGCACCCGGGTGAGGCGGCGGCGCTCCAGGAAAACCACGAAGGGGTCCAGCAGGTAGGCGATGACAAAGGAAAGCAGGAAGCAGGAGACCGTGTGGCGCAGGGCATGGCCGGCGGCGAAGAGGGCAGCCCCTACGACGAGGATCAGCAGGGCCCGGTTGGTGGCAGTAGGCTGTGATAGCATGGGCTGCTCCAAACCCCGTCCTCACCCTGTCCCTCCCGGCAAGGGGAGGGGATGCTGGGGATCCTCAACAGCATAAGGAGGGGTGCTCGCTGTTTTGCGGGTCGGCAAAAGACGGCGGCGAGTTTGCACTGCTTGGGACGACGAAAGGTGAAGCTGAAACGGTGACGCGATTACTTCGGCGGGTAGATATCGTTCTCCTCCAGCCACTTGCCGGCGCGGTCGTTGATCAGTGCTTCACGCACCGCCTGGAAGCGCTCCTGCTCCTCGGGATAGAAGGAGAGGATCTCGCTCAGGCTGCCGTGCGAATGGGTGCCGACGAAAGCCCGCACCAGCATGTTTTTCAGGCCGGCGTTGCTTATCCCCTGGATGAAGGAGTGGATGAAGTTGCGTTCCTGGCTGTAGTCGAAGGGGGGGATCTCCAGGTAGCGTTCCTCCCTCGCCTCCACCTCGTCCCAGAAGAGGTCGTCGTCGTAGTCGGTCGGCACCGAGAAGACCTCGCCGGTCTCCCTGTCCAGGAAGAAGATCAGCTCGGGATCGCCGTTTTCGAAGGCCTGCATCAGGTCCTCCCAGACGATCTCAAGATTACGCATGGCCTGCATCGATACCCCTTTATTCATAGAGAAAAACCAACCTTTGCTGCACGCAGACGGAGTCCGAGGATCTTTCTCGTTGGCCTCCGCTCTATTTTTGTATATATTGCGCAAATGCGCAAGATTTTCATCGCAGATGCCCACCTGAGATCTCCGGAAGACACCAATTACCGCACCTTGCTACGTTTCCTGGAAGAGCTGCCCCGCGACACGGAGACGGTCTATCTCTTGGGCGACGTCTTCGAGTTCTGGATAGGCGATCCCGCTCCTCTCTACAGCCATTACCGTGACATCATCGAGTGCCTCAAAAGGCTCCGGGAGCGCGGGGTGGGGATCGTCTACTTCGAGGGGAATCACGACTTCCACCTGGACGGCTTCTTCAGCAAGCACCTGCAGGCGAAGGTTTACAAGGCGGGAGCGGTGGTGGAGATCGGGGGAGAGAAGGTCTATCTTTGCCATGGCGACCAGATCAACCGCGAAGACTACCGTTATCGCGCTTTCCGCTTCGTGTTCCACAGCCCGGTGGTCAAGGCGCTGATCCCGCTTTTCTCCCGGCGGCTGGCCGCCCGCACCGCCTCCACGCTCTCGCGGCGAAGCAGCAGGAAGCACGAGGCCAGGCGGAAGCGCTGGGACTACCGCGTCATCCTTGATTCATTCGCCCGTGGCCGTTTCGCAGCGGGGTGCGACGTGGTGATCACCGGGCACTATCACCTGCCCATTTTCAAACGGCAGGACGGTCATCTCTTCATCTCGCTGGGGGACTGGATCACCCAGTACTCCTATGCGCAGTGGCTGGACGGCGAGTTCACCCTGGAGCGCTTCGGCGAGGGCTCCAGCCCGAACAGCGCCAGGTAGGCAGCTACCCTCTCCTCAAGGTCCGGCGCGGCGATCTGCGCGCAGATCTTGTCGGGACGGTAGCCGCGGCAGACCTCCGGCCGCTCAGGGTAGATGCCGCACTGGAAGCTGTCCAAAAGGTGCCGGCACCTCTCGCCAACTCCCTTCCCCAGCGTGCTGATGTCGGGCGCCACGCAGCAGGTCCCGCATTGCAGGCACTCCATTCCCACTCCCTGATCTTTGTGCGGCTTTTCCCTATTTGAAGAACGCTTCCAGCGCCTGCTCGCCCACCGAGGTGGCCTTGATCCGCCACTTGTTCTGGTTGATGACCAGGGCGGCCAGGGCGATCTGGGGATCTTCCATGGGAGCGTAGGCCGCAAACCAGCTGTAGTGACCGGCCGGGTCCTTGCCGTCGATGGAGCCGGTCTTGGCGGCCACGTGCAGCGAGGCGAGCATGGGACGCCCGCGCCGGTCGTGGAAGGCCTTCCGGGAGGTGCCGCTTACCACGGTGGTGGAGAGCATGCGGGCCAGCGAGGAAGCCGTCTCCGGCGTGGTCACCGTCCTAAGCGGCTGCGGCTTCTGGCTGAAGACGACGGCACCCTTCTGGTCCACGATCTCCTTGGCGAGCGAGGGGGCCATCATCACGCCGCCGTTGGCCACGGTTGCCATGATGGTGGCGGCATGGAAGGGGGATATCTTCACCTCGCGGTTGAGCCCCGCGCCCATCAGCATGAGCTGGTCGATGCTCCCGGCGGGCGGGGCCGGGGCGGTGCTGGGGGTCACCGGCGAGCCGGGGAAGATGCTCTGGTTGAAGCCGTAGCGGTCCGCGTACAGCACCAGCGGGTCGCGCCCCACCACCTCGCCTGCCAGCCTGCCGAAGACGGGGTTGACCGATTTGCCCATGGCCAGGGAGAGCGGCATCTGCTGGTTGCCCCGGCCAGGCCTGACATGCCAGCGCTTGGGGCTTTCGGAGGTGAGCTTGCCGTTGAAGGCGAAGGGGGTGTCGGGACCGACCTTCTTCTCTTCCAGCGCCGCGGTGGCGGTGACGATCTTGAACAGGGACGCCATCGGGTAGATGTTGTAGAAGGCCCCCTTCTCCCAGCCCGGCTGGACCGAGGAGTGCGCCACCGTGGCCAGCACCCGTCCGGTCTTGGGCTCGATGGCGACGAACAGTCCGTAGGGGACCTTGTAGTCGTTCATCAGCTTCTCGACCCGGTGCTGCATCGCCTCGTTGATGGCGTAGACCACCTTGCCACCCTGCGGGAGGGGGGCGGAGAAGGTGCCGTTCTGGCTGCTGGCGTTGGGGTAGGCATCCGCGGCCAGGCGAAAGGCGCTCCAGTTGTCCAGGTTGTTCAACCGGATGGTCTGGGCAGTCGCCGGCTTGACGGTGGAAGCGTGGTTGGTCTTGGTCCGGGTGGAGCCGAAGATGGAGATGATGGGATAGCTGGCGAGCAGCAGGGCGACCACCGGCAGGATGATGCGCAGCCTCCTGGTCTTCTGAGGTTCGCTCTCCTGCACCTGTTCCCGAAAGGCATTGCCCGTGCCTGCTCTACGCCGCTGTTGCTTGTCTAAGTCTTTGAAGTCTTGCATAACCCGCTTTTTTTTCTCGTCTTGGAATCGGGTCACTATATGTCAACTGGTCCCCCTTTGTCAATGTCGGCTGGCCGCTTTTCGGGGCTCTTTTCCGACTCCGCCATCTCCTGCAGGGTGAGCCCCTGCAGGGCGCCGCTGACCGCCCGGTCCACCTGCTCCAGAACCCCCTTCACCACCCCTTCGCCGGCGATATCGCAGGAGGCTCCGTGCCCTCTCAAGGTGAGCAGGATCTCGTCCACGGATAGCTGGTTCAGCTCCCTGGCGGGGTAGAAGATGCCTCCCAGGTCCTGGGCCTGAATGACGAATCCCGCCGCCACTAGCTGCGCCAGGATCTCGCGCATGACCCGGATCGGCACGTGGAGCCTGACCGCGAGGTGATCTGCGGCCCAGCCCGGCTCGCCGCCGTGGAAGGCGGCCGCGATGTGGCGCAGGGCTGCGAGCGCCACCATCTCCCGCATGCACTGGCTGACCGCGTGGCTGCGGATGTCCCGCCGGAAGGTATTGCGGTTCTGGTGGGCGGCCACCACCTCCATGCCGAACAGCACGATGATCCAGCTGGTGTAGATCCAGACCATCAGGATGGGCAGCGCCGCCAGGGTGCCGTAGATGGCGTTGTAGCGGCTGGCCCCTACCTGGAAGTGGATGTAGACCCACTGGGCGAGTTCCCAGGCGGTGCCGGCCAAGACGGCGCCGATCAGGGCGGAGTCGTAGCGGACCCGGGTATTGGGGATCAGCAGGTAGAGGAGGAAGAGGGCGATCCAGACCACCACGTACTGGGTGAGGCTGAGCAGGAAGAGAAAGACGTCCCCCACGTAGGCGTTCTGCAAAAGCCAGCCCATCAGGCGCTCGCTGTGCAGTGTGGTCGCGATGCTGGTGGCGGCGAGCAGCAAGAGCGGAGCGCTGACCAGAACGCTCACGAAGTCGCTGAACTTCCGGTAGAAGGAGCGGGTCTCGATGACCGCCCAGATCGAGTTGAATGCCTCCTCCACGCTGGCCAGCATGCTGATGGAGGTGTAGAGGAGAGCGGCCATGCCGATGGCCCCGACCGACCTCATGTTGGTGTTGCCGATGTAGGTGATGATCCGGTTCACCGCCTCTTCCGAGCCGGCGGCCATCTGCTTGATGATCAGCGGGGCCAGCAGGTTCTGGGCGCCCAGCCCCTTCAGCACCGAAAAGGCCAGGGCCAAAAGGGGAACCAGCGAAAGGAGGGTGGTGAAGGAGAGGGCGGTGGCCCGAAGCAGGTTGTTGTTGGCGAAGAAGTTGCCAGCGACGAAGGCAAGGGACTGGAGAAGCCTGATCCACTCACCCTGGAACCCGCCGATCAGCGCCGGGTCCTTCTCCCAGAATCTCTCGTAAAAGCCGCGCTTGCCCGACCTGTCCATTACACACCACCTATCTGACAGCAGAAGGCACCAGGGACGGTGCCAGTCCGCCTGCATCCATCTTCATCTTTTCTTCCACTGCGGAAGAAACGAGGCGCAGCGGCAGATTCTCTTGGTTCACAATAAAAAAAAGCCCACCGGAGTGGGCTTTTCGGGGCCGGGCTCCTTAGAGCGCCGCCTTCTGCTTTTCCTTTTCCCGCTCCATCGCCTGCTTGCCGGCCTCTATCGCGGAGGAGATGATGTTCTTTTTCTCCAGGACGACTTCCTTGCCGTCCTCGTAGCTGGCCCTGATCTTGTCCTGGGCCTCGTTGGCGTACTGCTTGATCTTGTCCACCGCGTCGTCAGCCATGTCCTTGATCTTGCCGCGCATCTCCTCGCCGGTTTTCGGTGCCAGAAGCAGCGCCGCCCCGACGCCTACTGCGGCACCGGCCAGAAAGGAAAGCAACATGGTGCCCGTCCCGATATCCTGATTCTTTGCCATGACATTCACCCCCTTTTTTTTCTGATAAGTCTATCAGTAATGTATTTGCCTGCAACTCGTGCACCGGCCATCCAGGCGGATGAGCTGGCGACCACCTCAGAGGCGATTCCGATTACCTTGTTGATCATCCGGATATTGTGCCCGGCGTGTCCCAGTTCGTCCAGCAGGAGGTTGACGCCGTCGGCATTCTCGGCGGTGGCGTGGGTGACCACCTGGATGTCGGCGATGGTGTCGCGCAGCTCCTTGATGAGCGGCTTGAGCTCAACCTGCATCGACTCCGAGATGCCGCGCACGGCAACGGCGGTCTTCTTGACCTCCAGCAGGACGGGGATCAGGAAAAAGGCCAGCACTACCAGCGTCAATGCAGTCACTACCGACATAATCTGAAGTAAGAGCATGCGTTTCTCCGGATGTTCAGGATGTGAGTGTGATTGGTATGGAGGGGTTAAAAGAAACGGGGAGACCGGAAGCCGGTCTCCCCGTGGTCAGGAGCTGCTACTTCTTAGCAGGTGCTTTTGCCGGAGCCTTGGCCGGAGCCTTGGCCGGAGCCGGGGTCTTGGCTTCCGGTGCGGTGCTCCAGTGGTTCAGGTCGTGGGCGATGTTGTGGCACTCGCCGCACTTGGTGAACTTGGCCATCATGGCTGCCGGGTGCGGCACGCCGTGGCACTGGGTGCACTTGGGCACGGTTTTGTGCTTGGCCTGGTGGCAGTATGCGCAGGCGAGCTTGCTGTGCTTGGCCGGGCTGGAGGCCAGCAGGTTGTAAGCGCGCTTGTGGCAGGCGGCGCAGAACTTGGAAGGAATGTCTGCCTTGTAGGTCACGTTCTTCGGCTGGTGAGCCTTGTGGCAAGCCGAGCAGTCCTTGGCGGTGATGTCGGCCGAGTGCGAGTTGTGGCACTTGGTGCACTGCGGCTTGAAGCCGTGGACGTTGTGGCAGAAGGAGCAGGCGAGGGCAGAGTGCTTGCTCGGGTTCGCACGCAGCTGTTCGATCTGCTGGGTGTGGCAGGTCAGGCACGGATCGGTGACGTTATTGCCGAACTTGATTACCTTAGGAGTATGGGGGTTGGTGTGGCAGCCGAGGCAGTTCGGCAGCTTGAAGTGCGGCTTGCCGGTGTGGCACTGGCTGCACTGCGGGATCGGGTGCTTCACCTTGGGCGGGTGGCCCTGGTGGCAATCCTGGCAGGTGACCTCGGTCTTGTGCTTGCCGCCGTTGGCAGCGATATCCCTGGGCGGACCCTCGTGGCACTTGATGCAGTCCGCGCTGGTAAGCTTTGCTGCGGGTTGTGCAGGTTCAGCGGCTACCGCCGTGCCGATAAAGGCCGACAGCAAAAGCGCGGAAACCAGGTTGAAAACTCTTGCTACTCTCATTTCCCCCTCCTTGGTATGTAATAAATCGAGGTTAATTTAAATAGGGTTTTATATAACGCTTTAGCAGGGTTGTCAACTGTTGCCTACAATACACTCTTTATTTTCGGGATTGATAGCAGGTTGAGTGCGCTTGTCGGAAGAGCTGTAACAATGTCTGCTAAGTGCTGTCTTATCCCACCGCTGAGAGTAGCCTCAGTCACGCTGTGTCATTCCCTTTGTCATCTAAGACTTCTTCCGCAGGCATTCCACCTTGCCACTCAATCAATGGAGTTCTCGACAAGCTCCTACATCTGTTTGTTCCACGCCAGCTTGCGTTCCAGTGCCCGGGAGAGCGAGGTGAACGCGTAGCAGATCACGAAGTAGACCGCGGCGATGAACATGAAGATCTCGGTGGGGTAGGCCATGGTCCGGTTGCTGATCTGGGTCGCCACGTGGGTCAGCTCCGACACCCCCACGATGAAGGCGAGCGAGGTGTCCTTGATCAGGGAGACGAACTGGTTCACGAAGGAGGGGATCATGTTGCGCAACCCCTGGGGGAGCACGACGTAGACCATGGCCTGCCAGGGCTTGAGGCCTGTGGAGAGTGCCGCCTCGGTCTGCCCCTTGGGGATACCCTCGATGCCGGCCCGCACTATCTGGGACATGTAGGCCGAGGTGAAAAGGGTGAGCCCCATGATGACCGTGTAGCTCTCGGGGGTGGCTTTGCCCAGCAGCATGGGGAGCAGGAAGTACATCCAGAAGATCACCATCAAAAGGGGGAGCCCCCGGACCGTGTTGATGAAGACGGTGACCGGGATGCGGATCCAGCGGTTGCGGGAGATGCTCAACAGCCCCAGGATCAGTCCGCCGAACAGCGACAGCACGCAGGAGACCACCGCCAGGTAGACGGTGAGCCCCAGCCCCCCCAGCGGCCCGTTGGGATAGCGGCCGATCATGAAGTAGGTGAAGTTGTCGGCTATGACGTGGAAGTCGAGATCCATGTCAGGCCGCCTTGTGCGGGTTCAGGACCCGCCTGTCGTACTGGTGCACGAGCCAGGTGATGATGACCGAGATGCCGAGATAGACCACGGTGGCGGCGGTGAAGGCTTCGAACCCCTTGAAGGTGTAGCTTTCCACCTGGCGGGCCTGGTAGGTAAGCTCGGCGACGCCGATGGTCATGGCCAGGGAGGAGTTCTTGGCCAGGTTGAGGAACTGGTTGACCAGGGGCGGGACCGTGATGCGGACCGCCTGGGGGAGGATGATGTACTGCATGGATCTGAGGTAGGAGAAACCGGCGCTGCGCGCGGCCTCCATCTGCTCCTTGGGGATGGAGAGGATGCCGGAGCGGATGTCCTCGGCGATGAAGGCCGAGGTGTAGATGGTCAGGGCGATGACGGCGGCGGCGAACTCGAAGTTGGTGTTGGTCAGCCAGTCGTTCACCGGCTGGGGGAGCACCTTGTAGGAGCCGAAGTACCAGAAGAAGATCTGCACGAGCAGCGGGGTGTTGCGGAAGAACTCCAGGTAGGCCGAGGCTATCCAGCGGACCGGCTTCACCTGGCTCATGCGCAGGACCGCGATGAACAGGCCCAGCAGGAAGGCGAGCACGATGGAGAGCGCAGAGAGCTCCAGGGTGACCTTTACCCCCGAAACCAGCCACTCGAAGTACTTGCCGGAGGTGATGATGGACCAGTCGAAGTGGTATTTGAGCACGGCTTGCGTCCTCTTTGCAGGGGGCCACCCCTGCCCAAACAGATTGAGGGGGCGGATCATCTCCCCCCTTTAGCAAGGGGGGAGGGGGGATTTGCCTTGGCGGTTCTTTGCCAGCCACAGAAGCAAATCCCCCTAAATCCCCCTTTGCCAAAGGGGGACTTGAAGGCCTCTGGCCGCTCCTGCTTGAAAGGTTCAGGGGTCCAACACCCCCCTTGATAAAGGGGGGCCGGGGGGGATTGCTTCGGTATTTCGACCAGAAAAAAGCAATCCCCCCTAACTCCCCCTTTATCAAGGGGGAGTTGCCCCCCTCTCTGCCGGGAGAGGGGGGCGGGTATGCTCCGCTACTTGTTAGCGGTGATCTTGAAGGTGCGCTTGAGAGGAGTCGAGGTGTGGGGACCGAACCACTTCTCGAAGATCTTCCTGGCCTCGCCGTTCTTCTCCATCTCCAAAAGGGTCCTGTCGACGAACTTCACGAAGTTGGTGTCGCCCTTGCGCATGCCGAGGCCGTACGGCTCGTTGGAGATCTGCAGGTTGGGGATCTCGAACTTGTTCTTGTTGGGAGCTTTGCCGAGGATGCCGGCCAGGATCGATTCGTCGGTGGTGATGGCGGCGACCTTACCCTGCTCCAGGGCCAGGAAGGCCTGCGGGTAGTCGTCGAAGGAGATCACGTTGGCGGTCGGAATGGCGGCTTTCACGTTCTGTTCGGAGGTGGAACCTTTGGCCGTGCCGATCTTCTTGCCGGCCAGGTCCTTCAGGCTCCTGAGCTTGCCCTTGGGGGCGATGAACTTCTGGCCGGTCAGGAAGTAGGTATAGCTGAAATCGATTTGCTTGGCGCGCTCCGGGTTCTTGGTCATGGTGGCGGCGATCATGTCGATGTTGCCTTCCAGAAGCTGCGGCATCCTGCTCGCCGAGGTGACCGGTTTCAGCTCCAGCTTGACGCCGAGCTTCTTGGCGATGTATTTGGCGAAGTCGATGTCGTAGCCGACGATCTCGCGGCTTTTCTCATCGATGAAACCAAAGGGGACCAGGGAGTCCTTGACGCCGACCACCAGCACCCCTTTCTTCTTCACCTCGGCCAGGGTGTCCCCCGCCGCCAGCGCGGCGTGCGCGAAGCAGGCAACCAGGAGCACTGCAGCAAAAAGAGTCATCAGTCTTTTCATCATGTTCCTCCTTGAGTGTGTAGTGGAGCAAATACAATGACGTAAGTGGCCCAAGACGCGCTTTCTGCGTCCGTTAACCCCATCCTCACCCAGTTCCTCCCCCTCCTTCGCGAGGCTTCGGCGGGCAGGCTTTGAACCTGGAATGAAATAATTTAAGAAGAATCCCCTCCACGCCCCCCCTTGATAACGGGGGGACAGGGGGGATTGCGTTTGGCTTTTAGTGCATCGGCGAAAGGAGCTGCTTCAGGAACTGCCGTGCCCGCTCGTGCTGCGGGTTCTTGAAAAACTCCTCCGGCTTGGCCTCTTCCAGGATCACCCCGTGGTCCATGAACACGATCCGGTGGGCGACCTCGCGGGCGAAGCCCATCTCGTGGGTCACCACCACCATGGTCATCCCGGTCTCCGCGAGTTTCTGCATGACGTCCAGCACCTCGCCGATCATCTCGGGGTCAAGCGCCGAGGTCGGCTCGTCGAACAGCATGATGCGCGGTTTCATGGCAAGGGCCCGGGCGATCGCCACCCGCTGCTGCTGCCCGCCCGAGAGCTGCGTCGGATAGGCGTCCCGCTTTTCAGCCAGGCCCACCCTGGCCAGCAGCGCCATGGCCTGCTCTTCGGCTTCCTTTTTCGGTGTCTTGCGGATCTTGGTGGGGGCGAGGGTGATGTTGGAAAGGACGGAGAGATGGGGGTAGAGGTTGAACTGCTGGAAGACGAAGCCGACCTCGGCGCGCAACTTGTTGATGTTGGTCTTCTTGTCGCCGAGGTCCATGCCGTCTACGATCAGCTTCCCTTCGTTGATCGGTTCCAGCTGGTTGATGGTCCTGATCAGGGTCGACTTGCCGCTGCCGGAGGGGCCGCAGACCACCAGCACCTCGCCAGGCTTGACGTGGAGGTTGATGTCGTTCAGTACATGGAGCTTCTTAAACCACTTGTGTACGCCTTGAAACTGGATCATGAGCCGCTGCTCCTCGGAAACCTTTCCCCGTGGCCGGGTTCCCTCACCCCGGCCCTCTCCCGGGGGGAGAGGGAGAGCTTGCGGTGGCCCGGGGAGTGAATGAAGGGTGAGCGCGTTAGTCCGTTCGGTGGTGCATCTTAATGGAAGAGCGTTATCGAATGCAACTCAAAGTTTTGGTCGGTGAAATTTTGTCCGGTTGGCGGACGGGCGGCGGTCTTGGTGCTGTTTTGCGGGCGCTGCCCCAGCCTGATACAGGCGTCGGGCCTGTCCGACAGGTCCGACAGCGCGGAGTGCCCGCTCGAAGACGTCAGATGGCCGGATGGGCAAGGGTGCCGTGGATCGGGATGCTGAAGGCCCCAGGCGAGGTCTGGTACTTGGTGAGGAGCAGGAAGACGAACTTCTGCTTATCGAGGAAGGCGGGCTGCGGCATCATCTCCATGGTCAGGTTGAGCGCGGAGGCGCCCAGCGGGGTCGCCAGCATGGTTTCCCCCTTCAGCCGGACGTAGATGCCTTCGCCGTCCAGGGTGAAACTCTTCAGCTGGGCACGCCCCTTCTCGACGTGCAGGGCTCCCCGGATCTGCCGGTAGGAGGCATCCGGAAGCGGCATGGCTCCCATTTTCACCCCGGCCAGTTCGGCCCCCTTCACCGCCAGCTGCAGGTCTCCCTCGGGAACATTCTTCTTGGTGGCGATGCTGCCGGTTACCCGGAGCTCCCCTTTCACTTTGGCGCCCGCCACCGTGCTGAAGAAGGGGATGTCCTCCAGCCGGATGCCATGGGCATCGAGGCTCCAGCCGGGCGCCTTGCCGAGAGTGGCATCACCTTCCAGGCTTCCGCCGGTGCCGATCTTTCCGCGGTAGGCGAGCCGCAGCTTGCCGCCCAGTAACGGTAAAAGTTCCAGCCGGACCCGGACCTCGCGCAGGGCGAGCAGGGAACCTTGCGGCGAGGAAAGCTCCACGGAGCTCGCCTTGATACCGACGGGGAGGGCCTTGGCGAAGCCGGTGAAGGAGAGGGTGTAGCCTGCGCCGTCGGCGGCCCGCACCAGCACCCCCTTGATGGCGTCGTTGGGGGTGAAGGCGAGCGTCAGGAGCAGGAAGAGTAAGATCCCTGCCGGGATGCCGGCGGCAAGGTAGAGAGGGCGGGTCTTCATCGTGCCCCCGCCGCTCCCGCCGGGGCCGGCTTGATGAGGGCGATGGTCAGCGAGACATCGAGCTTGGAGGGATCGTCGAAACGCTGCTTGATGAGGGCCTTCTTGACGGTGATTGGCTGGGGTCCCTTCTCGAGGCGGAAGAGGAGGTTGGTGAGCTCGTTGGCGGTGAGTCCCTCCAGCTTGACGTCGGCGGCGTCCTCCACGTAGCCGGGTATCTCCTCACCCTTCACCGGCTTGATCTGGCTGGATTTCCCCTTGATGCCGATCTGGTCGATGACCTTGGCGGGTGAGTCGTCCGGCTTGGTGGCGCCGACCCGGTTGGCGAGGCGCTGGGCGGCGGCATTGGCCACCACGTACTGGAGCTTCAGCCGCATCATCTCGGCGAGGTCGGCCTCGCGGCTGACCCGCTTCTTCTCGAGTGTGGTGGTCTTGCGGTTGATGGCGGAAAGGGCGATCACCACCACCAGGATCACGGCCAGCAGCACACCCAGCCGCTGCCTGGTCCGGGCTTCCATCCCCTGCACCATGTCGATCATTTCCTGGCGGGTCATCGGCTGGCCTCCTTGACGGTGCCCGTGAAGGTGAAGGTCACGCTGCCGTCCGGCCGCGACTTGACCTCGCTCACTTCCGCGGCGTCGAAGAGCTGGGCGGCCCGCCCCTTGAAATCGGTGACCGCCTGGGAATTCCTCGCGTCGCCTTTGAGCCTCACCTCGGAACCGTCGATCTCCGTCTCGTAGATCCCGCCGATATCGTCCCCCTTGATGTCAGCCACCTGCTTGAGGATACGCAGGACATTGCTGGAGGTTTTCCCCCCCTGCAGCCGTTTGATCTCCGAGCGGACCTCGGAAACCTCGTCGACCGGCTTCTTGCGGGTCGGGAATACCTCCTTGTAGATGGAGAGAATGGAGGCATCCAGGGATTTGACGTCGCGGTTGGCCAGGTACAGGCGGACGCCGCTCTCCGCGAAGAGGAGCAGGATGAGGGAGACGGCCAAAAGAGCGGTCAGCCGCAGCTTCTTGTAGAGCTTCTGGTTGCCCGCCGTGTAGGCGAGGGGACCCCGCCGCAGGTTCAGCGCAGTGCCGTCGACTACCGCCGCTGCCACTGCGTAGACGCCGGAGAGGTCGTGGGCCGCGTGGGCATCGTCGCCGAAAGCCTCGGAGAGTCCGGGCGTAGCCTGGGCCAGGGTTTCGCTCTCCTGCGCGCTCTTGGCGTGGGAGATGACCTGGTCTACCTGCACACCGTGGGCAAGTTCCAGGGCAGCGACCGTGCGGGGGAGTTCCGTCTCGGCGGCGCCGGCCGGCAAGGCCCGGAAAAAGATGGGGGCGCCGTCGGTGTAGGCGGCGACGGCCTCGCCGTCGGTGACCGCCACCGTTCCGGAGGCGGGGGCGAGCTTGTCCCACTGGAACAGCGAAGCGGTGACCATCTCCGGCTCCAGCCCCACCCCCTTGAGGATCTCGATCTTGGCGGCCAGCTCCTTGCTGCGTCCCCAGACCGCCAGGAACTTGCCGCCGGCAAGCGGCAGCGCGTCGAAGGCGAGGCCGTCGGTGTCGAGCGCGGTCTCCCCCTTGAGTTCCAGCGGGAGAAGCTCCCTCACCTTGGAGCGGTCCGTGATGGGGAGCTGCAGTTCCCTCATGAACAGCATGGTGGGGGGGATCGCCAGGATCACCCGGTGCTCGGCGGCGGTGAGCGACGCCTCCGAGAGGATGCGGGCCACCTGCTGGTCGCCGTCCTCGAGCTGGTGGCGTTCGGCGGAAAGGAAGCTTACCCCGCCCCGCCGGGGCCGGAAGCGGGCCATGATCAGCTCGCTTCGTTTCAGTTGTATGATCAGCAGGTCCATCAATACTCTCTCCAGTACAGGATCTTCGGGGTGCTGTCGATATTGGTGACCACCGCCTCCGCCACGCTCACGCTCTCGCCCACCCGTCCCTCGGCGTGGATGCGGTAGACGGTCCCCTGGTAGCAGACGTAGAGCTGCAGCGCCTGGGCCAGGGTGCCGATGCCGGGGATGTCGGCCAGGTTGGTGATCGGCTTGCTTTTTCGGTACTCCAGGATCCGCTCCACCAGGTCGCCCCTGGTCAGCTGGTCGTCCAGGGAGGCAAGCAGTTCCGGGGCGGCGGTGTTGATGTTGATCCTGGCGGTCGGGGCCGCGCCGAAATCGGGGCCGGAGCCGTAGACGGTGACCAGCGGCTTCAGCTTGGCCATGACCTCCGGGGTGAAGCCTTTGACCAGTGCCAGCTCCTCCACCGTGTCCAGCCGGTTGTTGTGGGCGCGGTAGGGGGGCTTCAACCCCATGTAGTAGCTGGTCTCCGCTCCGCCGGCGCGCGGGGTGTCGTCGGTGTCCACCCAGTCGGACAGCGAGTCGTAGAGATCCGGGGAGAGCTGCAGCTTGGTCAGCAGCCGGAGCGCCACGTCCTGGAAAAACTTGTTGGGCGTGCCGGTTTGCGAGGTGGCCGAGCCGAGGTCGAGTTTGCCGCTCTCCTCCTCGATGGTGAGCGTCAGGGTCCCGGCGTCCGTCTCCTTCATCTGCGGCTTGGCCCACGGTTCGGTCAGCGAGCTGTAGGCCTTGCCTCCCCTCAGCAGCGCCGAGGCCTGCAGCAGCTTGATCCCGGCCTCGATCCCCGAATCGGCCAGCAGGGAGGCCTGCTGGGAATCGACGAAATTGTGGCTGTGGGAGGCGTCCACGAATACCTCGTCCACGAACTCGACCAAGAGCGCCACCAGCAAAGTGGTGACGATCAGCGCTATGATCAGGGCGAACCCTTTCTCGTCCCGGGCCGCCTTCATTGCGCCGTCCTCACCCGGGCGATGCTGGTCAGCACCTCGCCCCCCTTCAGGGTCAGCGTCACCCGGACCGCCTTGGGGAGCCGGCCGTTCAAGGTCGGTGCGGTATCCCAGCTCTTCACCCACTTGTTGCCGTCATAGCATTCCACCTGGAAGCCGTCGATGGATTCCATGACCGGGTAGGGGGTGCTCCGGTAGTTGCTGTCCCAGTAGGCGTCCCTCTGCTCCCTGGTGAGGGTGAGCACCCCGTCCTTCTCTTCCTTGACCGCGTACTGGACGAGGATCACGTCCGAGGCGGGCGCGGCAGTGACGCGCGGCGGCCTGATCGCTGTGAAGGTGAGGGTCGAGGTAGGCTTGCCGAAGCTGTCCTTGTCCTCGACCTTGAACACCAGCCTCCCCGCCGTGGAGCCGCCTCCGCTATTGCTATTGCTGCTGGCGCTGACGCTGTTGCTGCTCTTGAAGAAGGCGCAGGCCAGCTCGCTGTGAAGTTTTCCCAGCGTGGTCGACAGTTCGCGGCGTTCGTCCATCCTGGCCGCCCCCTTCTCGCGGGCCGAGACCACCGAGAAGTAGGTGCCGTAGAGCGCTCCGGCCAGGATGACCAGCAAGGCGAGGGCGATCAGCAATTCTAGCAGGGTAAAACCCTTGTTATTGTTGAGCATTTTGTAGTGCGTATTGCACAAGCGACAGTTTTTTCCTGTCGTCGTTCCAGCTGACCGTGAGACGGGTGCATTGGATGCCGGGATAGGGATTGTCCGGGGTCACCTCGCGCTCCCACTTCACGTTGGGATGGTCGGGGGCGAAATCCCCCTTGTCGTCGACGCTCTTGGCGAAGTCGGGGTCGTCGAGCTTGGCACGCCCCAAAAGCACGGCGGTGGTCTCTTCGGTATCCTGCCCCACGATGGAGAGGTGGTGGTTCAGGGTGGTGATCACCGTGAGCAGCACACCCGCGGTGATGGCCAGCGCGATCATCACCTCCAAAAGGGTGAAGCCCCTGGCATCCAGGAGGGTAAAGCCTTTCATGACTTGCTCTCCTGTCCGCCTTCCAGCGTCTGGTAGCCGTCGACCACCTTGACCTTGGTGCCGGCAGGATAGGCGATGACCGTCATTTGCTTTTCGCCCGCCTTCAGGTGGATGGTGATTCCTTCCTCGTTGCCGCCCGGGCCGAAGGGGAGAGGGACGTCCTTGGCCGACGACTCCGAAAGGGTCCCGAGGCTGGGGACGGTGACGTCCTCGATGGTGACCCCGTCCTCCAGAAGCGACCGGTTCATGAACTGGTCATCGGGGGGGAGTTCCTCGCCGCCGGCGGAGACCTTGCTGATCCTGGTGCTGTTTTCGACCAGGTTCAGGTGCAGGACGTACCTGTTCTTGGTGACGATCGCCTGGTCGTTGAGATACCTGATGCCGGTGGCGAGGTTCCTGGCGGAGCTCTTCAGCCGGTTCCCTTCCGGGGCGGGCAGGCGCGGGAAGACCAGCGCCGCGGCGATGGCGACGATCAGGACGACCACCACCATCTCGATCAGGGTGAAGCCGGCGCAAGCACCTCGCCCCCTGGTTTCCTCCCGCCAGTTCCCAGCTTCCTGTTTTACGCTTCGCGTCAAGGGCTTGCTTTTCTCCTGCGGTGCTAGCCTTTCCCCCTCTGACACTCCCGGTACAAACGCTCCCTCTCCCTGCGGGAGAGGGCTGGGGTGAGGGAAGTCTGGCAGTACGGGCATGGTCAGCTTTGCCGGGCACCCTCACCCCTTCCCCTCTCCCGTCGGGCGAGGGGTATCTATAAATGCGGGTGTGGTGGTAGAGGAACCGTTTACTTCAGGTCCCAGCTGGTGATGTCGGCGTTCTTCCCTTCGCCGCCCCGGGTGCCGTCGGCACCGAACGAGTAGAGGTCGTAATCGCCGTGCTCGCCGGGGGAGAGGTAGACGAAGTCGTTGCCCCAGGGATCCTTGGGAATCGATTTGCTTTCCAGGTACCCTTCCTCGCGGTACTTGGCCGGCACCTTGCCGGTGGTCGGCTTGGTCACCAGGGCCTGCAGCCCCTGTTCCGTGCTCGGGTAGGCTCCGTTGTCGAGCTTGTACATCTTGAGGCCGGTCTCCAGGTTCCTGATCTGGACCTTGGCGTCGGTGATCTTGGCGTCGTCGCTTCTGCCGATGATCTTCGGTGCGACCACCGCGGCCAGGATGCCCAGGATGACGATGACCACCATAAGTTCGATAAGAGTGAAGCCGCGGTTTTCCTGCAACTGTTTAACCATGATGACCTCTCTTTGTTTGTTTAGTTACTTGACCAGCTCGTTCATCTGCATGATCGGCAAGAGCACCGCCATGACCATGAAGCCGATGGCAAGACCCATCCCCAGGATAAGCATCGGCTCGAGGAGCGCCATCGACCTGGTCACCGAGGCGTTGAACTCGTTTTCAAAGGCTTCCCCCGCCTTGATCAGCATGCGGTCGAGCTCGCCGCTCTTCTCGCCGACCGCGGCCATGTGGGTTAGCAGGGGGGGAAAGAGCGGGCTCGACCTCAGGGCTGCCGAAAGGCTCCCACCCTGGATCAGGCTCTCGCGGGCTTCGGACAGGAACCGCTTGTACTCACGGTTGACGACCGCTTCCCCGGTGATCTCCATGGACTTGATGATCGGCACGCCGCTTTGCAGCAGCAGACCGAGCACCTTGGTGAAGCGCGACAGCACCAGCCGCCGCCACAGTGGCCCCACCAGCGGTAGCTTCAAGAAGAAGCGGTCCCGCTTCTTGAGAAACTCCTCGTTCTTGGAGAATTTCTTCAGTCCGTAGACCACCCCGGCCACCGCCGCGAGCAGCGCCCACCACCCTTTGCGGACCACCATGCTGATCTTGATGAGTACGATGGTGATGAAGGGAAGGGTGGCCTTGTTCTGCTCGAAAACGGTGACGATCTTGGGGACCACCACGGCCAACAGGACCAGCATGACGGCGGTGCCGACCACCACCATGAGTGCGGGATAGATGAGGGCGGTGATCACCCGGCTGCGGACGGCCGCCTGCCCTTCCTGGAACTCGGCCAGCCGCTCCAGCACCACTTCCAGGGCACCGCTCGCCTCGCCGGCCGCCACCATGCCGATGTAGCTTTCTGAGAAGACGGCGGGCTCGGCGGAAAGCGCTTGCGCCAGCCCCTGTCCTTCGGCCAGCCGGTCGCGAACCCTTCCCAGCACCCGTTTCAGTTCCCCGGTAGCTTCCTGCTCCCAGAGTGTCGCGACCGCCTCGTAGACCGGGACCGCGCTGCCCAAAAGGGTGGCGAGCCTTCTGGTGGCAAGCGAGAGGTCCTCGACGCTCACCCCCTTTTTCAGCTGCCACTTGCTGCCAGCCTCGACGGCGGGGGCGATCTCCTTGGGGTACAGCCCCTTCTGCTTGAGCTGGACCCTGGCGTCGTTGAGAGTGGCCGCGTCGACCGTCCCCGAGACGTCCGAGCCTGCCGCGTTGAAGGCGCTATAGCGAAAGGTCGGCATAATCTTCCTGGGTTACCCTCAGGACCTCTTCGATGGTGGTGAGCCCGCAGGCCGCCTTGTCCAGGCCATCCTCGCGCAGGGTGCGCATCCCCTTGGAGATCGCGTACTCCTTGATGGCGCCGGAGGAGGCCTGCCTGATGATCATCGAGCAGATCTCGGAGTCGACGGGGAGCAGCTCGTAGATCCCCATCCTGCCCATGGTGCCGAGGTTGAAGCATTTGTCGCAGCCGCGCCCGCGGTAGAGAAGCGGCGGCAGCTCCACGCCGGGGTAGCTTCTGTCCGGCTGGTAGGACTCCTTGCAGTGCGGACAGATCACCCGGACCAGGCGCTGCGCCAGCACGGCGGAGAGCGAGGAGGCGACCATGAACGGCTCGATCCCCATGTCGATCAGGCGGGTCACCGCGGTGGCGGCGTCGTTGGTGTGCAGGGTGGAGAGCACCAGGTGGCCGGTGAGCGAGGCCTGCATGGCGATCTCCGCCGTCTCGGCGTCGCGGATCTCGCCGATCATCACGATGTCCGGGTCCTGCCTCAGGATGGATCGCAAGCCGGAGGCGAAGGTCAGCTCGATCTTCGGGTTGACCTGGATCTGGCCGACCCCCTTCAGCTGGTACTCGATCGGGTCCTCGACGGTGATGATGTTCTTCTCGGGCGAGTTGATCTGGTTGAGGGCCGCGTAGAGGGTGGTGGACTTGCCGCTGCCGGTAGGTCCGGTGACCAGGATGATGCCGCTGGTGCGGGCCAGGAGACGGTTCATGTAGGAGTCGTCGCGCTCGGAGAGGCCGATCTCCCTCAGCGAGAGGATGCCGCGCTGCTTGTCCAAAAGCCTCAGCACCACCCGCTCGCCGAAGAAGGTGGGGACCAGGGAGACACGGATGTCGACGTCGCGGCCGGCCACCTTGACCTTGATGCGGCCGTCCTGCGGGAGCCTCTTCTCGGCGATGTTCAGGCCCGACATGATCTTGACCCTGGAGGTGAGCGCCTCCTGGATCACCTTGGGGGGCGAGAGCATCTTGTAGAGGATGCCGTCGATCCGGAAGCGGACCTCCAGCTCCCGCTCGAAGGGCTCGATGTGGATATCGCTCGCCCGCTCCTTGACCGCCTGGAAGAGGATCGAGTTCAAAAGGCGGATGACCGGCGCCTCGTCAGTTAGCTCCATCAGGTCGCGCGGCTCGTTGAAGGAGGTGGCCAGCGTGGAGAGTTCCTCCCCTTCCAGTTCCTCCACCACCTCCTGCGCCGAGCCGGAGAGCTTGGCGTAGATCCGGTTGACCGCGTCCAGCAGGGCCGGGCGGGGTACCGCCACGATGGAGACCGGCTGGCCGAACAGCCCCGCCATCTCGTCCACCGCCAAGAGGTTGGCCGGGTCGGCGCTGGCGGCCACGATGCCGGCTTCCTCCTCGTGCAGCGGCAAAAGGAGGTTGTTGCGTGCGAAGTTCAAGGGCAGCTTGCCGACCAGGGCGCTGTCCACCTTGCTGTCGTCGATCTCGGTCTGGAACGGCAGCCCCAGCCGGGTGGCGACTTCCTCTATCTTGATCATTTCTGGCATAACGTCCTGGAACCTGTTCGTCCTGAAAGCTGGCCTGAACCCGTTCTGTCTACCTTCGAGGCTCTACGTTACCTGCAAAGATTCACAGTCTACTCTCTTCGCGATTTTTCTGCCAGCGCTGCTCATTTTCTCTCGCTGGCTGTTAGTGGCGCCTCAATCCGGCCAACGGCCTGATACCAAAAGCAATCCCCCCTGTCCCCCCTTTATCAAGGGGGGGACCTTATTCCGGCATCATCGCACCGATATCCCCCAGCCCTCCCCTTTGCGAAAAGGAAAACGGCCTCAGGCTTGTCCTTTTACCCGGGAACCTTCCCCAGCGTCCCCTCCCCTTCAGGGGGAGGGACAGGGTGAGGATGGGCCCGCCATCTACAACGTCTGGCAGGTATTAAACGGCCAGGCGGACCTGGGGGACAACGTCGGGTTTCCGCCTCCGATCCGTTACTGTGCCTTGATCGACTGCTCCACGTTCATCGGCGCGTCGCTCGTGATCGTGTTGGTGAACACGTTCTTCTGGTTGGTCGAGGCGTCCGCCATGTCCCGCGCATCCTTGATGATCTTGGGGGTCAGCATGATCAGCAGGTTGGTCTTCTCGCGGGTGGTGTTCTTGGTCTTGAACAGCCAGCCCAGCCCCGGGATGCTGCCGAGGAAGGGGATCTTGCTTTCGGTGACGTTGTCGCTGTCCTGGATCAGGCCGCCGATCACCACGGTGTCGGTGTTCTTCACCACCACGGTGGTCTTGGCCGAACGCTTGGTGGTGCCGAGGTTCGGGTTGGTGGCGGTGCCGAAGTCCTTGACGGCCGAGATCTCCTGGTAGATCTCCAGCTTGATGTACTCGCCCTCGCTGATCTGCGGCTTGATCTTCAGGATGATACCGGTGTCCTTTCTCTCGATCGACTGCTGCGACAGGCCGGTGGAGGTCAGGTTGGTGCCGGACACGAAGGGGACGTTCTCGCCCACGAAGATCTCGGCCTCCTTGTTGTCGGTGGTCATGATGTTCGGAGTGGAGAGGACGTTCAGCGCCCCGTTGGTCTGCAGCGCCTGGAGCACCACCGGGAAGTTGGCGGCGGTCCCCAGCAGGTTCAGGTTGCTGATGGAAACTCCGGCCCCGGTCAGCGCCGTCAGGGTGCTGCCGAGGCTCGCGAAGGTGTTGAAGGGGTCGAAGCTCGCGGCGGTGGAGACCGAACCGTTGGAGGCGGCACCCAGAAAGCCCCACTGCACGCCGAGCGCCTTGGTCCTGTTGATGGAGACCTCGGCGATCATCGCCTGCACGAAGACCTGCCGGCTGCGGCGGTCCAGCTTCTGGATCACCTGCAGAAGGTTCTGGTAATCGGTCGGCGAGGCCACGATCACCAGGGAGTTGGTGGCCTTGTCGGGGGTGATGTTGATCTTGGAGCCCCCTTCGAAGATACCCTGCTGGGGGGCGGCAGCGGCGGCACCCGCCGCAGCCGGTGCAGCCGCGGTCGCCGATCCTTTCACCAGACCGTCCAGCACCTTGGCGACTTCGGTGGCGTCGGCGTTTTCCAGGTAGTAGACGTTCACCTTGCTGCTGGTGGTGGGCGGGACCACGTCGAGCAGCGCTATCAGGTTCCTGACGTCACGCTTGTCCTTGTCCGAACCGAACACGATCAGGGCGTTCAGCCGGGCGTCCGAGACCACCGTGGGGCCGCCGGAGCTCCCCGTTGCCGCGGCGCCGCCCGCTGCGGCTGCACCGGTCTTGGCGGCCCTCCCTCCCAGCCAGTCCCTGACCACGGTCACCACGCTGTCGGCAGAGGCGTTCTTGAGAAAAACGAGGTCCGGCTTCTCCCGCACCTGGTCGGTGTCGACGTACTTCAGGATGGTCAAGAGCTTGGTCATGTTGAGGGCGGAATCCACCACCAGCAGCATGTTGCCGTTGCCGAGGGCGCTGATCTGGCCGTCCTTGGAGATGAGCGGCTGCAGGGTGGTCACCGCTTCCTGCGCGGAGATGTGCGCCAGCGGGATGACCCGGGCCTGGTAGGTATCGTTCACCGCCGTCCGCTCGCCGTCCGGGATCACCTTCATGGCCGACTGCTTGGCCGAGCTGGTCGGCACGATCTTCATCACCTTGCCGGCCGGGACCACCGTGAACCCCTTCAGCTCCAGGACCGAGGTGAAGACGTTGTAGGCCTCCTCATTGGAGAGCTTGGTGGGCGAGAAGATGGAGATCTTCCCCTTGACCCGGTCGTCCATCACGAAATTTTTCCCGGTCAGGTCGCTGATGAACTTCACCATGGTCGAGATGTCCACGTCCGTGAAGTTCAGCACCACCCCCTTGGCGAAGACCAGGGTCGGAGCCGCCAGCAAGAACATCAGCATAGCAATGGTGCGCGCAAATCGAATTTTCAAGGGGTTTCCTCCGGTTGGCATTTCACCGAATGTCATAGTTGAAAGTGGTTGGCTGTCCGTCACGGATCAGGTCCAGCTTGATCCGGCTTTGCCCCTTCAGGGAGGCGAAGGACTGGATCGCCTTCTCGGGGGAGTCGATTGGGAAGTCGTTGATCCTCAAAAGGACGTCGCCGTTTTTGATGCCGATGGTGCCGAAGATCCCCTGCGGCTTGACCTCGGAGACCCGGAACCCTTCTACCTTGCCGTCCTTGACGCTGGGGAGCAGGCGCGCATCGGTCATCGCCTGCCCGATGTTGTCCAGGGCCGCGTTCAGGGCGCGCTGGTCGACGACATAATTGCCCGCGCTGGTCTGCGCGGCCAGGCCGCCGCCGGGCTGCGCGGGTGCTGCCTGGGCGGGTGCCGTGGCCGCTGCTGCAGCGGCAGTCGGTGTCAGTATCTTGACTCTCTTCCCGTTCACCAGGATTTCCGCCACGTCCTTCTTGACCGAGACCAGCGGCCCGGCCGAGAAGACCGTGTCGCCCAGCCGGAACACCCGCTCCTCGTGGGTGGATCCCTGGGCCACCAGCGCGAAGGTCTCCCTGAAGGAGCCTACCGCCGTGCCCAGCAGGGTGAGGTCGTTGACGGCGGCGGGGGGCGGGGCCGCCGCGCCCTGCGCGGCTCCAGGGGCGGATGCCTGCGCGATGGGGGTCAGTTTCCCCTGGGTCGCCTTGCCGAACAGTCCCTTTTCCAGGATGGGCGCAAAGCTCTGCAGGTCCTCGGCGGCCGCGGCGGGAGGGGCTTGGCCGGCTGTTTTCTGCGCAGTGCGGGGATAGAGTGCCGAGATTTTGAAGCTGATCAGGTCGGCGGTGATCAGTGCGGCAGCTGCGATCAGCAGGATGGCCAGCAGTATGTTCAGGGGGAGAATCCACCGCGGCATGAAGGGGCCCTTTTCCGGTTGGCGTTAAAACCGTTTGAATATATTAAATGCACTGGCGTTATGCAACAAAAAAGGGGGGGCCGGCCCGGGCCATTTCCGTCCCGCTGGCGGCCGCTGGCGAGGCTGCCAGCGTTGCCTCTGTTACCTTTCCGGAAGCCGGATGGGGGGAGGATTGCTGGACACTGGAGAACGAATGGACTGCGAGGGGGTCCCTTCTGAGCCGACAGTGCTCTTAGCAAAAGCCATGCCCTGCCTAGCCTGGTGCAGGTCTCATTGTAGCAAAGGAAGCGGGCTTTTCAAATCTATTCTCCCGGCAGGGAGAAGGGGCGGCCGGTGCGGGGGGCTGCGCAGGGATGAGCGGGCGCCTGCGGAGGGGGCCCGGCGGGGGGCGCATGGCCGCAAGCACTGACTCGCGACAAAAGATTGACACAACCCTGCCGTCCGCCTTGAAGTCGCTGCTGCTGCTGTGCTAAACTTCCCCACTTCTTCTCTTTCAGCCCGCAATGGAGCCCCTTGTCCATGAAACCGATCATCGTCACCGCCTCGACCATGATGGAACTCTCCCTGTTGGTGCAGGCGTCCTCGGCGCAGCCCATGGGCGGACTCCGCCACCTGGCCGCTTTCCGGGGGAGGCTGGGGGGCAGGGAGGTGGTGCTGGCGGTGACCGGCATCGGCAAGGTCAACGCCGCCTCGGCGGCAACCCTGCTCCTCGAGCGCCTTGAGCCGGAGCTGCTGATCAACACCGGCTGCGGTGGCGCCTATCCCGGGGCGGGACTTGAGGTCGGGGCACTGGCCTTTGCCTCCAGCGAGAGCTTCGCAGACGAGGGGGTGCAGACCTGCGAGGGGTGGAGGGGGCTCGAGCTGATCGGCATCCCGGTTTTCGAAGGAGGTGGAGAGCGCCTCTTCAACACCTTCCCCCTTGCCGGCGGGCCGGCCGGCTCCGCTTGCCGCTGGGCGGTCGTCCACGGTTTCCGGGCGGCGCTCGGCCCCTTCCTGACCGTTTCCACCTGCTCGGGTACCGCTCTCCAGGGAGCCGAGCTCCTCGCCCGCTATGCCGGTATCTGCGAAAACATGGAAGGGGCGGCCATAGCGCAGGTCTCCCGTCTCTACGACGTGCCGCTCCTCGAGGTGCGCGGCATCAGCAACCTGGTCGAGGACCGGGATCTGTCCCGCTGGGACCTGAAACTCGCGGTGGGCGAGGTGCAGAGGTTCTTGGTGGAGTATCTTTCTGCCGGCGGCAGTGACGGGGCTGGGCAGCTCTGAAGGAGCAGGCAAGGGCACACTGTCTCGAGACTGGAGCGCTCTGTCATAGAGCCCACAAATTTTGCTGTTTTTTTAAGATAGCATTTCATGGTAATATTAATTCGCTCTTCAAATGTGCCTGCCTGGGCTCTATGAGTATCGGTGATGTCAGCACGTACAGTACAAGAAGGGCGGAGCACCCGATTGATTCATGACGAAGGTCTTGCATGACTGACAACGGCTCACTAACTAGGAACCTCACCCTTGGTTTCTCCCCCTGTCCCAACGACACCTTCATTTTCGATGCACTTGTGCACGGACGGGTGCCCTGTGACGGCCTGACCTTCGCCGAGCGCCTGGAGGATGTGGAGACCCTGAACAAGCTCGCCCTTTCGGCGGTGCTGGACGTCTCCAAGATCTCCTACCACCTGCTCGGGCACATACTCGACGACTACCTGCTGCTGAGGTCGGGCGGAGCGCTGGGGCGCGGCTGCGGACCGCTTTTGGTCTCGCGCCAGCCGCTCGATCCCGCCCGCCTGGCCGGCCGGCGCATAGCCTTGCCCGGCCGCTACACCACGGCGGCGCTCCTTTTGAGGCTGTTCGCCCCCTCGCTCGACCAGTTCGTCTATCTACCCTTCGACCAGATCATGGGAGCGGTGGCCGACGGTTCGGTGGACGCCGGGGTGATCATACACGAGTCCCGCTTCACCTACCCCTCCTATGGGCTCACCAAGGTCGTCGACCTGGGGCAGTGGTGGGAGGAGGAGACCGGGCACCCGATTCCGCTGGGAGGCATCGCCGCCCGCCGCAGCCTGGGCGAGGCTACCCTCTGCGCGCTCGAGCGGGGCATCGCCCGCAGCGTCGACTTTGCCTTCGCACATCCCGGCGTCGCCCGTCCCTATATCCGCTCCCACTCCCAGGAGATGAGCGACGAGGTGTGCGACGCCCACATCGGCCTGTACGTGAACGACTTCTCCAGGGGGCTCGGGGAAGAGGGGGAGGCCGCTGTCCGGGTGCTCCTGGAGCGCGCGGCCGCGGCGGGGATCGTTCCCGCCTCAACGCAGCCCCTTTTCATCGGCTAGCGGGAAGCCCCGCACCTTCGCGCAAAGTTTCCTCGCCCCACCCCCTTTCCCGGAGAGCGAGGGGGGGCAGAGAGATGAAGGTAAGCTCCCTGCCGGGGGGGCGCTTTCGCAAACCGAGTCAAGTTTTTCCCTTTTCAACCGAAGCATCCAACGATGTAGTCGCAGCATGCGGAGGATTGGGATGTCCAGATTGTTGCAATGGAAACGGCATATCGCCACCACGATAGGGTGCTTCGTGCTCTTCTGGATCGGCGATGCCCTGATCGATGCCATCTCCTTTGGGGGCAGTTCGTTCGGGGAGGAGCTCGTTTCGGTCGATCCCCGCGAGCTGTACATGCGCACCTTCTCCTCGCTGCTGCTCGCCCTGTTCTTCCTCTTCTACAACATGATCTCCGAGTACCGGCGTCACGCCGAGTCCCTGCTCAGGCATTCCGGCGAACTGGCCGACACCTTCTTCGAAACCACCAGCGACGCCGTCTGCATCGTGGATACCTCCACCATGAGGATCACCTCTGCCAATGCCATCTTCTGCGAACGCTACGCCGTCTCCGCCCGGGAGATGGTGGGGCGCAACCTGGTTGAACTGGTGGCCGCCCGCCGGCTTCCCGGGGAGATGCAGGCACTGGTGGAGGAGACGGCGTCGAGCGGCACCGCCCTGAGCCGGGAAGTGAGCCGGCAGGCGGGCGACGGCCAGCAGCAGTACGAAGAGATCTACACCCACCCGATCGGCAACGGCCAGCGCGTGCTCCAGGTGACCCGCGACATCACCATGCGCCGCACCGCCGACCAGCTGGTCAGGGCCTCCGAGGCCAGGTACCGTGCCATCTTCGACAACACCGGCACCGCGATGGCCATCATCCGCCCCAACGGCATCTTCCACATGGTCAACCGCGGCTTCGAGGTGATCACCGGGCTGGGCAGGGAGGAACTGGAGGGGAAGAGGTGCTGGACGGAATTCCTGGCCGCCGGCAACGGCACACCCCTCCCCGACAGCTTCCGGCCGGAAACCGGGGAGACCTTCCTGGAGTTGCAGGTCCTCGACCGGTTCGGCAAGGTCAAGATGATGGCCGGCAACTGGGCGGTGATGACCGGCTCCGAACTGGCGGTGCTCTCGCTGGTGGACATCAGCGACCAGAAGACGGTCGAGCAGGCGCTGCGGGAGAGCGAGGCCTCCCTGGCCGTGGCACAGCGGATCGCCGGACTGGGGAGCTGGGAATGGGAGATCAACGCCAACACCCTGCAGTGGTCGGACGAGCTCTACCACATGTTCGGGGTGGAGCGGGGGGACTTTGCGCCCAGCTACGAGTGGTTCCTGGAACTCATCCATCCCGACGACCGTGACGGCGTGATCCGGGCGATCAACGACGCCCTCTACAACAAGAAGCCCTACCGGGTCGACTACCGGGTGCAGCTCCCCAACGGCTCGCTCCGCACCCACTCCGCCTGGGCGGAGGTCACCTACGACAGGAACGGCAACCCGCTAAGGATGACCGGCCTCAACCAGGACATCACCTGGCGTACCGAGGCGGAACAGGCGCTGAGGATCTCGGAGGAGAAATTCTCCAAGGCCTTCCGGGCCAGCCCCGACTCCATCGTCATCACCAGGGCGCAGGACGGCATGTACATCGACGTCAACGAGGCTTTCGAGAGGATCACCGGCTACGGCAGGGACGAGGTGCTGGGCAAAACCTCCCTGGAGCTGCAGCTGTGGGCCGACCCGGATGCGCGCATGGTCATGCTGCGGCTGATGAACCAGTTCGGGCACGTGCGCAACCTGGACGTGAGGTTCAGGGTGAAGTCGGGCGAGATCCGCGAGCTCCTCTGGTCGGCGGACGTCATCGAGTACCGGGGCGAGGCCTGCCTGATCGCCATCTCCCGCGACGTCACCGAGCAGCGCCACCTCGAGAAGGAGCTCCTGGAGAGCGAGGCGCGGCTCTACATGAAGCACGAGGAGCTGAAGAACCTCTTTCACCAGATGGAGGGGATCAGGCGCGAGTGGGAGGAGACCATGGACTGCATCAGCGACATGTTCATCCTCACCGACCAGTGGGGGAAGGTCCGCCGCTTCAACCGCGCGGTGGAGAACTTCATGGGGCTCGCCCACCGCGACATCGTTGGGCGCGACTGGCGGCCGCTCTTGGAGGAGCACGGCCTGAAGCCCCACCTGGAGGCGCCGGGCGTGGAACTTCCCCATCCGGAAAGCGGCCGGCGCTACGTGCTCAACCGCTACGCCTTCCCGACCCCCGATATCGACGGCTCCACGCGCGAGGTCATCATCATCAACGACACCACCGCCATCCGGCTGCGGCAGCCTCACCCGCCCCTGCGCCTGGCCAGCAAGGTGCAGCATCCTCATTAAAAAGCCGCCCAACATTAAGAGGTTAGCCGGTATCGGTCTCATTGGTTCTTGACCTGCCAGCCGTCTCATGATATAAGAACACCTCGCCCAACAAAGGAGGTGCGCATGGCATCACCCGAGCGGAGCAGCAGGCGACTATGGGTTTTCATAGTCTGTCTGATGTTCCTCCCGATCCACACGCTTCCCCTGCTGGCCGCAGAACAGGTAGTAGCTCCGGCTGTAACAAGCGCAGTATCGCAAAATGCAGCACCGCAGAATGCAGAACCGCAGAACACGTCGTTGGTGAAGAAACTGGTAGGCATCGCGACCTACTACGCCAAAAAGTTCCAGGGAAGACGGACTACCTCGGGGGAACGGTACCATCCGGAAAAGATGACCGCTGCCCACCAGAGTCTCCCGCTCGGTACCAAAATCCGGGTCAGGAACCTCGCCAACAACAAGGAAGTCACGGTTGTGGTTAATGACCGTTGCCGCAGAAGAGGATTCCCGTTCATTGATCTTTCACGGGCTGCGGCAAAGAAGCTGGGATTCTTCGGGGCGGGAAAGGCCAATGTGGCCATCATTCCGCTGAAAGAGGACGAATCCTAAACACAAAATATATGGGCGAAGCAGTAGGAAAAAGGCCGGGGATGATTCCCCGGCCTTTTTTCCGTTTACAGGCCGTGTTGCTGCTGTCTTATTGGGTCACTTCGACGGTGACATGGAAGGTCGCCCCCGGCACCACCCCCGCCTCGAAGGGGCGGCGGTACACGAACCTGAGCGGGACCTGGCCGGTTTCCTGCGCCAGGTAGCTGAAGCGGTAGAGGCCGCCGGCTCCCAGGGCGGTCCCCTTGGTGGTGTAGGATGGTTCCCCCTGCCGGATCAGCACGGGGGCCGCTCCCGGCAGCTCCTCCCAGACGAAGCCGGTTGTGGGGTTACCGGGCAGCGAAACGATCAGCCGCTGTCCACGGCGCAGCGAAACGGTGCTTCCCTCGGCGTGGCGGTCGATGGCGATCTCGCTGGAGTTTCTTCCCGAGGCGCCGGGTGCTGCACAGCCGGTACCGGCCACCGTCACCAGTAGCGCCGCCAGCAGGCGGCGCAGGGCCTTTCGGGCAACAGGTTCTCTCATTGGCTGATCCCTCCTTTATGGGCAGGCGGCTGCCGGTCTGCCTCCCGGTGGACTGGCTGCTGCCGGTCAAGCTTTCTGCCCGCCAGGTACGCATCCACGATTCCCACCCCCCAGCAGAGCAGCAAGACCGCGAAGGCTGCGCCCGTTTTAAGATCGTCGGGGGTGGCCGAGGCCCGGCTGGCCATGTTGAGGATGGCAACCAGGTCCGCTGTCCCCCCTTCCGATTCGGCTTTCTCAAGGATGACGTACGCCTGCTGGGCTGCCTTCATGGCGATCACCGCCAGCGACGCCATGACCGCCACCACCAGGGCGAACCCCCTCAGGTAGTGCTTCTGCCACAGCTGGCCGAGCCCCGGGAAGATGATCCCCGAAAGCAGCGCCCCCTTGACCGACTTTTTCATGATGCCTCCCCGGCCGAGACCGCCCTGGTGCGGTCCCGCAACCTCCCTTTCATGACAGTTCAAGTGTAGAAGATTTATGAAAAGCTGCAGCGCAAACTCCTGCAGCGGACAAGAGGGGAAGATTTGGCAGAAATCAGGTAATATGGGGGAAAGAAGGTGTCAGGGAGAAGCTGGTAATTACAGGGAGATAGGTAACGCCCGCTGCTGCGGGACTGTCGGCCGGTAGCCTTCGGACGACGGTAGCTCGGAGGTTCTTTATGCAAGCACAGTCGAACCATAGGCATTCCATGATCAGGCTCGCTCTGGAGCTGGCAGAGCAGTCGATCGTCCTGGTATTCCTGGAGTTGAAGCTTGCCGCGCTGGAGTTAAGAAGGAATGTCGCTTCGGCCAAAAACGGCGCGGTCCTGCTGGCCCTGGGCGGTTTCATGCTGCTGTTTTCGCTGCTGGCGGCCATGGCCACCGCCATCGCGGCACTTGCCATCGTGCTTCCCGTCTGGCTGTCGGCGCTGATCGTGGCGGCGGGGCTGGTCCTTCTCGGTGGCACCCTGCTGGTCACCGGCCTCAGCAAGCTCAAGCACTTCACGCTGCTCCCCCGGGAGACCATCGGGCGTGTGGAGAATATCGGCAGGAAGCTGAAACAGCATGCCGAGCAGCACGAGCAAGCGGCGCTGGAGGCGGCCAAGGCCAGAGAGGCTGCGCACGCGGGGATCGTGCATGACAGGGAAGAGAGGGTTGCGGCGCGCGCGAGGCTGGCGGCCGAGCGGGAATCCGAGCGCGAGGCCGCCCGTGCCAGGGACCTGGCCAGGCGGGAGGCCAGGCGGTCGAGGCGGCTCACCCTCGCCAGGGAAAAGGACGAGGCGCGGGAAGCGGCCAGGCAGAGGAAGTAACCAAGAGGGTTTCGTTTAAGGAATAGGGGCCCTCCCCGTCACCGGGGAGGGCCGGGGTGCGGATGGGGTTTTTAGAACTCGACCAGGATGCCCCCCAGGCAGCTGCTGCCGCCCAGGTTTACCGAGCCCCCGGTGAGGGTATCGGCCATTGCCCTGATGAAGCGTCCTTCCACGAAGAAGTAGGTGTGGTGCACTCCGAACTCGTGGTAGAGGCTTTCGGCGGTATCCCTCTCCAGCCGGTCCAGCAGGAATTCCACCCCGGCCCTGGCGTGAAAGCCGTCCACCGATCCCTTGGTGGTTCCCTGCCCCTTGACGTCGGCACGGTAGAACATCCTGGTATAGCCCCCGCCCGCATAGGGGACCAGCCACTGGTCCTCGCTGATCACCCCGCGCCCCAGCAGGAACACGTTCAGCGGGGCGCGGTCGAAGGTCACTTCTCCGGACGCGGTCTCGTGCGAGGGCTGCACTCCCTTGCCGGAAGCGTGCGAGTAGGTCCCTTCGATCCCCACCTCGAGATGCCTTTCCACCTTGTAGGCCAGGGCGCCGCCGAATTCGCCTGCGGAGCTGCTGCCGTAGAAGGTAGACCACCTGTCGATATCCGGGAAGAGTACCCCCCCTTTGAGTTCCACCGACCAGTGCGGCCGGTCGGGGCGCGGCTCCTGGGCGAGCGCCAGGGAGGGGGCGAGTATCAGCAGCAAGGCAAGCAGCAGCTTTTTCACGATACCCTCCTCGCCCTGGCCATCGACCGGATCTCGATTCTTCGATACAGGAAGTAGGCGCTGGCGCCCGCCGTCATCAGCAGGGCCAGCTTCATCACCGCCGAGGTGCAAACCAGGAAGGCCGAGAAGAGCACCAGCGGGAACAGGGCGACCCGCACCGGTGCCTTCAGCCAGGGGTGGGCATTGAGGTAACGGGCTCCGCTCGGGCCGTGCTGGTAGTACCAGGCCACGAAGGCGCGGCCGGGGGCGTTGGTCAGCAGGTAACGGTCCCTGAACATGCGCAGGGCCTGGACCTCGGGGGCGGAGTAGAAGCCGAAGGCGGCCGTGGCGATGAAGCATCCGGTCCCCTTGACGTTGGGGTAGGGGGAGACCGACTCGGGGTAGTCCGAGGCTTGGGCAGAGAGGGTGCCGTCCACCGGGGAGCCGATATCGGTGGTGACGCTGGGGGAGTACGCGCTCTCGTTGGTGTTGCCGGGCTGAGAGCCGCCGTTGATGGTGGCGGTGACCGAAGCGCTCACCCTGGTCTGGGCCCGGGGGAGCACCGCGAAGGTGTAGCGGGTGCCGTTGGTCAAGCCGCTGAAGAGGTAGGAGGTGACGCTGCTGTCGACCTTTATGGCGAGGTTGTTGCTGAGGGTGGTGGGGTCGAAGCGGTCGGAGGTGTTGTAGTAGATAAGGTAGTCGGTGGCCCCTAGCACCGGGGTCCAGGTGAGTTGCAGGGCCCGGTCCATGGAGGTGGTGGTGAGCACCGGCGTACCGGTCGGAGCCGCCGGGGCCGGCAGGGAGTCGAAGGTCAGGGTTGCCGTGGTGGTCCCGATCCCGCTGACGGCGAAGCCCGACGCCCCTTCCTGCGCGATCACCGGAGTAGCGGGGGCGGGGAGGACCCCGTAGTAGACCCGGTAACCGGTGATGGTGCTGTCGCTGCTGGCGTTCCAGTTGAGCAGGATGCTGACCGGGTTGGCCGGCGAGGTCAGCGTCGCCTTGAGTCCGGTCACCGTGGCCGGTATCGCCGGGTCGCTGTCGGGCCCGCCGTAGGCGCCGCGGTCCTTGACCCCGGTGAGGTTGGGGTCGCCGGTCCCCTTGCAGGGGGAGGTGGACTGCAGATGGAAATCCCCCGCCAGGGTGTTCACGAACTGCGGGTCGGCGTTGGTGGTGACCGAGTTGGGGAGCGGGTTGCTGCCGAGGTTGGCCGGGTTGTTGGTGTTGTTGAAATAGTCGTTATAGGAGATGTTGCTCAGGGTGACCGAGGTCTGGATGACGATGGTGTTGGAGACGAAGATGTTGTTGTCGACCTTCAAATCGGCCGAGGTGGTGTTGATGGCGGTCCCGTTCTGGTAGAAGGTGTTATTGACCACCGAGGAAGAGGAGGCGCCCAGCACCTGGACCGCGGTGGCGCTGGGGAGCCAGAAGACGTTGTTGGTGATGGTGATGCCGGAGCCGCCGCTGGCTGAGATGGCGATGGCGGTGGGGGCCTTGAAGGTGAAATTCCTGATGGTCACGTTGCTGTGACCGTTCGTGCTGATCAGTGCGCCGGTGCCGCTGGTGGTGAGGAAGGTGCCGGCGGTGGTGGTGCCGAAGATCGGTACGCTGTCGTTTTTGAGGGTGACGGAGCCGCTGTAGGTGCCGTCCGCCACCTGGATCTGGTAGGTGTCGGCGTTGGTGGGGTTGCTGAGGTTGGTGTTGGCCTGGTCGATGGCGCTCTGGATGGTTTTGAAGTGGGTGGAGTCCTGGGCATGGTTTGGGTCGACGTATATGGTGACCAGGTCGGCCAGGGCCACATGGGGCAACAGGACAGACAGCAGGGATGCCGCAACCAGTAGACGTGTCAGCCATCTCACTTTCATAAGCCCGTCCTTTTCCGAGATAGGTCAGCCGAAGGACGGCTGTGGACGGCGGATCGCCGTTCCAATGAAAGAAGCGACGCGATGCTATCATAAACTGCAGTCAATCCCAATTAAAAAAGTGGAACTATTCCAATAAAGGCGGGACGCCGGGCGGTGAGCATCCTCGTGGCAAAGGGGGCGGGTGGGGGCCGCCAACTCGGTACGGCGAAATCCCCCCTTGCCCCCCCTTTGCCAAAGGGGGGGCTCCTTCTGCAGACGCTGCATGAGCGTCCGGTCCCTTCATTGAGAAGGGGCTGCAAAAGAGAGCACTTCACTTCAAGAGGAAGATCTTGCATAAAAGTCCCCTCCCCTTCAAGAGGAGGGACAGGGTGAGGATGGGGGGCAGATGGTGAAACGAAAAAAGGCAGCCGCTGCGGGCTGCCTTTTTCAGTTGGCTATCTTCCGGCGGGTTACTCCGCCTTTTTCTTCTTGGACTTTTTCCCCTTCTTCCCTTTCTTGCCGCCGGTGGCGGAGCCTTCGCCCTTGGATTTCCTGCCGCCTTTGGCGGCCTTTTCCCTCTTGCCCTTCTTGCCGCGCTTGGAGGCCTTCTCGTGCTTGGAGCTCTTGTAACGGTGGTAGCTTCTCGGCTCCGGGGTCAGCTCGTCCTTGATGTTGCTTAAGAGAACCGTCGGTTCCTCGAGCTCCGGGTCCGCCTTCTTGGCTGCCTCCAGGGAAGTCTTGGCCTCGGCGATCCGGCCGTTCTTCATCTGCACGCGCCCCATGGCGTTCAGCGCCTTGGCGTGGTCCGGTTTCAGCTCCACCGCCTGCTTGTACTGGGCGATGGCGTCGTCGTAGTTCTTCTGGAATTCGTAGACGAGTCCCAGCTTATAGTGGGCGTTGGGATCGCTGGGGGCGAGATCGACCCCTTCCTTGAGCAGGGTGGCCAGCTGGTCGTAATTCTTGTTCTTCACGTAGATGGCGGTCAGCGCGTTTCTCGCATCGGCGTCATCCTTCTTCAGCCTGAGCACCTCCTGGTACTCCTTGGCCGCCTCGTCGTTGAGGTTTCTCTTCCTTTGCAGGTTGGCCAGCTCGCGGTGCGCCTCCAGGGCGTTGCTGTCGAGCTTGATGGCGGCGGCGTAGGCATCGGCCGCGGCGGAAAGGTCCTTGCTGTTCACGTAGGCGCGGGCAAGCTTCAGCTGCAGGACCGGATCGTCCGGCTTTCTCTTGGTCAGCTCGCGGTACTGCTCGAGCGCCTGCGGGAAGCTGCCGCGCAGGGTGTAGATGTCGGCCAGCCGCTGGCGGGCCTCGTTGTTGTCGGGGGTTGCCGCCAGCACCTGCCGGTACTCGACCACCGCCTCGTCCAAAAGGGCCTTGCGCTCATAGATGCTGGCCAGGTTGTAGTGGAGCTGCGGGTTGTCGGCCTTGTTGCGCAGCGCGTCGCGGTAGTAGCCCATGGCCGCGTCGTCATGCCCGGTGGCGAGCAGGCAGTCTCCCAGCCGCTGCATGGCAGTGGCGTCGGTGGGATCCTCGCCCAGGCGCAGCCGGTACTCGGTGATGGCCTGCTCGTAACTTTTGGCTTCCCGGTAGCCGTCCCCCAGCGCCAGGTGGTCAACCTTGGGAGCCGGAGCGGCCTTGGGGGCGATGCCGGCCAGCACGCGCTCGTACTCGGCACTCTTCTCGTCACCCTTGCGGGCGTAACCTTCCGAGAGCAGGCGGTGGACTTCCTTGTTGCCCGGCTCGTCCAGGGCTGCCTGCTTGAGCTCGGTGACCGCCTTGTCGGTATCCCCCTTGGCCAGCAGCAGGCTGCCCAGTCCCAGGCGCGCCTTGCCGTTGCCGGGCTGGATGCTGAGCGCCTTGCGGTATTCCGCCTCGGCCTTTTGACGGGCGTCCACGGCGGCGTAGGCCCCGGCCAGCTCCACGTGGAGGTTGGGGTCGTCGGGATAGGCGTTCACCGCCTCGCCGTAGTGGAAGATGGCGAGCTGGTAGAGCTTCTTGTCGGCGAAGATGCGACCCAGCGCCGCGTTGTAGCGGGGATCGCCCGCTTTCAGCCCGGCGGAGAGTTCCACCGCCGCCTCTTCGCTGGCCCCTTTCTTCAGGTGCAAAAGGCCCAGGTTTCCGCTGGCCGGATAGAAATCGGGATCGATGGAGAGGGCTTCCCGGTACTCCTTGATGGCGGCATCGGTGTTGCCGCTTCGCTCAAGCTGGAGAGCCTTCAGGTAATGCCCGGCGGCTCCCGACGGGCAGAGTTCCATCACGCGCTTCTCGGTATCCGCCCTCTTCGACTCGCTGGTCTGGGGCGTCATCTCCAGGATCAGCCGCTTGGCGTCCCGGCAGCTGCCGGAGCCGGGAAACGGCCAGTTGAAGCCGGTCCCGAACACGGTGAGCGCCAATAGAGATGATAGTACGGCGTATCTTTTCATGTATGGCCCTTTGATTCTGATTTCGTTATCTTTTCTCCGGTAACTGCCCCGGCTGCCGTGCCGTCCGCCCCTTTCTCCAGCGAGCCGGCCCGCTTTCCACCCCGGCTACCCCCGGTGGAAAAACTCCAACCTCTAAAGGCATTTCGGCCAGGACGGCGGGGTTGGCGGATTATACACATCCGGAGCTGTAAATTCAATTGCAAAGCCCAAAAAATTAATGATAACGTCGTCTTGACCGGTGATTTGCGCCGCGAAGCCGCGCCAACAGTCGGGGCGGATTACCTTGACTTTCATGATAAAGATGGTTAAATCATCAAAACCGGCGCCGTGCTGCCACGGGGCCGCGTCTTTTTTCACCCGAATCAGCCTTGTTGCCCGAATCATTAAGCCACGGAGAAAATCTGAGAACAGTCGCAGAGAGTTACCTCGGGGCCCCTCCACTTCCTTCTTTTCCCCCCGGATTTCTCAGTAGTTCTTCTGTGCTGAAGGGTTCAAAGCGAACGGGCTCGCACAAAGGGGCCATATGCCGGTGATCCCCAAGGAACCGTTGGACTGGCTTGACCTGTTCCGCCAGCAGATGGACGAGATCTTCCGCTACCTGTCAACGCTGGAAGGGCGCGAAGGGCTGGCCGAAAAGGAAATGACGCCGCTGGTCGACGTCTACGAGACGGCGGACTCGCTGGTGGTGGAGGTCGAGCTGCCCGGCTGCCGGGCTGCGGACATTTCCCTCACTACCTGCTGCTCGACCCTGGTGGTGGAGTCGGCCGTCCGGGAAGAGGCCGGCGGCGGGGTCAATTACATCTGCCTGGAGCGTGCCAGCGGCCGCTTCTGCCGCACCGTCGAGATCCCCCCCGGGGCCGATCTCGACCGGGCCAAGGCCCGTTACCGGCGAGGGCTTTTGACGGTGGTCTTCCCCTGGTCCAGGGAAAAAAGGACCCACATACGGGAGATCCCCATTGAACAAGGAGATTGAGATGGAAAACAGGCAGGAAACCGAAGAACTGAATATACCGGACGTTCTGCCGTTGCTCCCGGTACGGGACGTGGTCGTCTACCCCTACATGATTCTGCCGCTGTTCGTGGGGCGCGAGATCTCCATCAACGCTGTCGATTACGCACTGTCCAAGGACCGGATGATCTTCCTGGCCACCCAGCGTGACGTGGGGGACGAGGAACCGACCCCGGAAGGGATCTACCAGGTCGGCACGGTGGCCATGATCATGCGCATGCTGAAGCTCCCCGACGGCCGGGTCAAGATCCTGGTGCAGGGGCTCACCAAGGCGCGGGTGGTCGAGTACCTGGCCGAGAAGCCTTTCTACTCGGTGCGCATCGAGCGGGTGGTGGAACCGGCGGCCCAGGAGAATACCCTGGAGGCCGAGGCGCTGATCCGCACGGTGAAGGAGGAGCTGGGCAAGATCGTGGCGCTCGGCAAGGCGGTCTCCCCCGAGGTGATGGTGATCGTCGAGAACATGCAGGAGCCGGGAGCCCTGGCCGACCTGGTGGCCTCTAACATCGGACTGAAGGTCGAGGAGGCCCAGGGGCTCCTCGAGGTGATCGATCCGCTGGAGCGGCTGAAAAGGGTGAACGACTACCTCAACAAGGAGAGCGAGCTCCTCAACATGCAGGCCCGCATCCAGTCCGCCGCCAAGGAGGAGATGGGGAAAAGCCAGCGCGAGTACTACCTGCGCGAACAGCTGCGCGCCATCCAGCAGGAGCTGGGCGAGACGGACGCGAGAAGCGAGGAGATCGCGGAGCTCAGGAAGTCCATCGAGAGCGCCAAGATGCCGCAGACGGTGGAGAAGGAGGCACTGAAGCAGCTGGGCCGCCTGGAGCAGATGCACCCTGACGCCGCCGAGGCGGGCATGCTGCGCACCTACCTCGACTGGCTGGTGGACATCCCCTGGTCGAAATCGACCAAGGATTCCCTGGAGATCAACCGCGCCTCCGAAATCCTCAACGAGGACCACTACTTCCTGGAGAAGGTGAAGGAGCGTATCCTGGAGTTCCTGGCGGTCAGGAAACTGAAGAAGAAGATGAAGGGCCCAATCCTCTGCTTCCTGGGCCCTCCGGGGGTCGGCAAGACCAGTCTCGGCAAGTCGATCGCGCGCGCCATGGGGAGAAAATTCGTGCGCATCTCGCTGGGCGGCGTGCGTGACGAGGCCGAGGTGCGCGGCCACCGCCGCACCTACGTGGGGGCGCTCCCCGGCAGGATCATCCAGGGGCTCAAGCAGGCGGGAAGCAACAACCCGGTCTTCATGCTGGACGAGCTCGACAAGCTGGGCTCCGACTTCCGCGGCGATCCATCCTCCGCACTTCTGGAGGTGCTCGACCCCGAGCAGAACAACAGCTTCTCGGACCACTACATCAACCTCCCCTTCAACCTCTCCAACGTGATGTTCATCGCCACGGCCAACCAGATCGACACGGTGCCGGGGCCGCTTCGGGACAGGATGGAGGTCATCCAGCTCTCCGGCTACACCGAGGAGGAGAAGCTGGGCATCGCCAAGCGCTACCTGGTGCCGCGCCAGATCAAGGAGAACGGCATCAGCGAGGAGATCGTCAGCTTCACCGACGACGCGCTGAAGACCGTGATCGCCAAGTACACCCGCGAGGCGGGCTTGAGGAACCTGGAGCGCGAGATCGGCAGCATCTGCCGCAAGGTGGCCAGAAAGGTCGCCGAGGGGGGCGAGAAGCATTTCACCATCGGCGCCGGCGCGGTCGCCAAGTACCTGGGGCCCCCCAAGTTCCTGCGCGAGGAGGAGATGGAGAAGAACGAGGTCGGCGTGGTTACCGGCCTTGCCTGGACGCCGGTAGGTGGCGAGGTCCTCTTCGTGGAGGCGAGCGTCATGAAAGGGAAGGGGGGCATGACCCTGACCGGCCAGCTGGGGGACGTCATGAAGGAGTCGGTGCAGGCGGCCCTTTCCTACATCCGTACCCGGGCCACCGACCTGCAGCTGCCGGAGGACTTCCTCTCCAACCTGGACATCCACGTGCACGTGCCGGCCGGCGCCATCCCCAAGGACGGCCCTTCGGCCGGCGTCACCATGGCCACCGCCCTGGTCTCCGCCTTCACCAAGATCCCGGTCAGGAAGGAAGTGGCCATGACCGGCGAGATCACCCTGCGCGGCAAGGTGCTCCCGATCGGCGGCCTGAAGGAGAAGATCCTGGCGGCTGCCCGCCTGGGGGTGACCACCGTGGTGATCCCGGTGCAGAACTTCAAGGACCTGGAGGATGTCCCCAAGACCATCCTCAAGAAGCTCAAGATCGTCACAGCCTCCACCATCGACGAGGTGCTGGCAGTGGCGCTGGAAACCTACCCGCCGCCGGCTCTGCCGCAGCCCAAGCCGCCCAAGCCGTCCAAACCCGAGCCGTCCAAGGCCAAGATCGGGCGCGGCCGCATCGTGGTTCCTCCCGGCAAAGGGATCAGCGCGGAGGGTAAGGCTTGAAGCTTGCCGAACTGGGCGAATTCGGCCTCATAGACAGGATTGCCGACCAGGTCGCCGCGTCACCCTCGGTCCCCCTCGGGATCGGGGACGACGCGGCGGCCCTCCTGCCAACCCCGGAACAACTCACCCTGATCACCTGCGACATGCTCCTCGAAGGGGTCCACTTCGACCTCACCTTCTGCAATCCACATAGCCTGGGCAGGAAATCGCTGGCCGTGAACATCTCGGACCTGGCCGCCATGGGGGCCGTCCCGCGCCACTGCCTGCTCGGCGTCGCGCTTCCCGCCGATGTCCCGGTCGAGTTCATGGACGGCTTCATGGCGGGGATGCTGGAGATGGCGGAACGCCACGGCGTGACCCTGGTGGGGGGCGACACCTGCGCCTCCAAGGGAGGAATCGCCATCTCCATCACGGCGCTGGGCGAGCAGCGCCCGGAGCGGGTCCTGAAAAGAAGCGGCGCCAAGGCCGGGGACCTGGTTTATGTGAGCGGTACGGTGGGGGATGCGGCGGCAGGGCTCAAAGAGCTGATGGCGGGGAGGCGCGACGGTTTCCTGGTCTCGCGGCAGCTCGACCCCACTCCGCGGGTGGCTGCCGGGGTGGCGCTTGCCGAGGCGGGGCTCGCCAGTGCCATGATCGACGTGAGCGACGGGATCCTTTCCGATCTCGGCCACATCTGCGAGATGTCCAAGATCGGGGCCAGGATCGAACTGGCAAGGCTGCCGCTTTCCGAAGAGTACCGCGTCCTGTGCGGCGACGACTTCTCGCTTGCCCTTTCCGGCGGCGAGGATTACGAGCTCCTGTTCTGCGTGCCGCAGGGGAATGGGGAGGCGGTGGAGGCGTTGTTCGAAAGCGTGGGGCTCGCGGTGACCAGGATCGGCGAGATCGTGGAAGGCGCCGGCATTGAAGTGATTGCCCCGGACGGCGGCCCTTACACTCCTGCCGGTCGAGGGTTCGACCACTTCGGCTGACGGCGGGGCTTCGGCGGCCGGGATTGACCCCATCCTCACCCGGTCCCTCACTCCTCCTTCGCCAAGGCTTCGGCCGGGCAGGCTTGGAAGGGGAGGGTTTGAAGGGGAGGGTAGGGGTGAGGATGGGTGCTGAGAACGAATCATTTCAACTTCAAATCTCCCCGCTGATCCTGACCGCCACCTTGCGCTCTCTCGGACCGTCGAATTCGCAGAAGTAAACCGCCTGCCAGGTTCCCAGCAAGAGTTTCCCCTTGTCCACCAAGAGCCGCTCCGATGGCCCGATCAGGCTTGCCTTGATGTGGGCATCCGAATTTCCCTCGGTGTGGGTGAAGTAGTGGGCATTGGGTACCAGGCGCTCCAGGCAGTGGGAGATGTCACGCTTTACGGCAGGGTCTGCCCCCTCGTTGACGGTGACCGCGGCGGTGGTGTGCATCACGAAAAGGTCGCAGCAGCCGCTGATCACCCTGGAGGTCGCGATCAGATCCTCCACCTTCGAGGTGATGTCGATCAGTTCCGTCCGTTCCTTGCTCTTCAGCCTGATGTAGTGGATCATGCGTCCCTCCTGAAGTCCATTTTCATTACATCAAAATCTGCAAAATGCGGTCCGGATACTCTTCCTGGTTGGTGTGGCAGGGGGCCCTTGGCGCTGGGGAATACCCCATCCTCACCCTGGCCCTCCCCTTGAAGGGGAGGGGACGCTGGAGGAACCTGCGGCTCCAGTGCCTGGCCTTTCCGCCTGACCTTTCCGCCTGATCGGCCGAGCTTTCCGCCTGCCGGGCTACCAGAAGCGGCAATGCCCTCTTTGCCGAACCGCGCTTTCCTCGCTAGCCCGCCCGCGCCCAGGTGCTTCTCATCTTGCCGAGGTACTTGTTGAGCGGATTGTCACGGGACAAAAACGGGAACACCGGTCTGCTCCGGGTGCCGAGGATCTGCAGCAGCTTGACGATCTCCTCGTTGCGGCCTGCCCTTTGCCCGAGTTCTAGAGCCCTGATGGTCTCCCTTCTCTTCCCCGCGATCAGCTGGATGATCCCCAGGCGCAGGTAATGTTCGGGATTTTTCGGCTCCTTCTTCACCGCTTCGTGGCAAAGGCACCTGGCGGTCTTGGTGTCCCCGGTGTAGTGCGCGAGCGCCAGCGCGAACAGCGACAGGGTGGTTGCCGAGCGCTCCCTCTCCAGGGCTTCCTGCATAAAGCGGTGCGCCTGCCGGTAGTCCCTTGCCTCCAGCGCCTCGGCCCCCAGCCTGCAAAGTTCCCCCGCTTCCAGCCATGTCAATTCATCGAAGTTAACCGAGCTCATAATCCCTTCTCCAATGAAAGTCAATCACGATGCTTCTTAGCTTGTCATAACTATAGCATCTCCTTCGAGTAATGATATCCCCGCTCCTAATGGAAACTGCTGAAGGACCGAGTTAATTAGGGCGGCGCGCTTGAAAAAAAAAGCGATCTGTGCTCTAATCGCACCCTGTGGAAGAGTCTGCCTACATAGGATTGGGTACCAACATGGGTGACCGGGAGCTGAGCCTGCTCAGGGCGGTCGCCGAGCTGGGGAAGCTCACCGGTACCCGGGTCACCGGCCTGTCCCCCTTTTACGAAACCGAGCCGGTGGGCGGTGTCCAGCAGGACAACTTCTACAACGCGGTGGCGCGCATCGAGACCTCGCTTTCCCCAGCCGAACTTCTGGACCGGCTGAAGGAGATCGAGGTCAAGGTTTTTGGGCGCGTGCCGTCCGGGCATTGGGGGCCGCGCAGCATGGACCTGGACATCCTGCTGTACGGGACGCAGCTCATCTTGAGCGAGCGGCTCACCATCCCGCACCCCCGTCTTGCCGAGCGGCGCTTTGCGCTGCAGCCTCTTGCCGACCTCGACCCCTCACTCAGGCACCCTTCCCTGGGCAAGACCATTAGTGAATTGCTAGCCTTACTGACCACCACCGAACGTGTGGTGAGGATTTAGGATAACCAACAACCAAAGCGGAGGAATGGATGAAGTTTTTTATCGACACAGCGGACGTGCGGGAAATTCGCGAGGCAAATGAACTCGGACTGGTTGACGGGGTGACCACCAACCCCTCCCTGATCGCGAAAAGCGGCCGGCGCTTCGAGGAAGTAATCAAGGAGATCACCGGGATCGTGGACGGCCCCATCTCGGCCGAGGTCATCTCCCTCGAGCATGACGGCATGATCGCCGAAGCACTGAAGCTCGCCGAGATCCACCCGAACATCGTCATCAAGCTCCCGATGACCCCGGAGGGGCTGAAAGCCACCAAGACTCTGCATGCCAAGGGGATCAAGACCAACGTGACCCTGATCTTCACCCCGATGCAGGCCCTTTTGGCCGCCAAGGCCGGCGCCACCTACGTCTCCCCCTTCGTGGGAAGGCTGGACGACATCTCCCAGGACGGCATGAACATCATCGGCGAAATCAGGACCATCTTCGACAACTACGGGTTCGACACCGAGATCATCGTGGCCAGCATCAGGAATCCGGTGCACGTGCTGGACTCCGCGCTGATTGGCGCGGACATCTGCACCATCCCCTACTCCGTCATGCTGCAGCTGGCGAAACACCCGCTTACCGACGCCGGCATCAAGAAGTTCCTGGAAGACTGGGAGAAGGTGCCGAAGTAAGGCACCCCTTGGAGAGAGGAAGGGGGCGAGGTCCGCAGTGCCGGCAGCGCTCCCCCTACCCAGCCTCCACCCGTTCGGGGGGGGAGGGGCTTCAAACGGGTATCATAGAAACGAAGAAGGGCGGGTCTTGGACCCGCCCTTGGCTTATCAGGGGAGACGTATACGGGCGCTGCCCGCTACTGCTCGACGCGTTTTCTCTGCAGCTTCACGTAGATGAAGACGATGATGGCGCTCACCACCAGCACGACTCCGAGCGCGTGGTGCGAGTACTTCATGATCAGTTCCTGGTTGCTGCCGATCACGTAGCCGATGGCGGTGAGTACGGTCACCCAGATGCCGGCCCCCAGCAGGGTGTAGAGGGAGAACTTCACATGGTTCATCCCGGACAGCCCGGCCGGCAGCGAGATCAGGTGCCGCACCACGGGGAGCAGCCTGCCGATGAAGGTGGAGATTTCGCCGTGTCTCAGAAAGAAGCTTTCCACCTTGGCGAACTTCTCTTCGGTAATGAGGACGTACTTGCCATATTTGAGCAGCAGCGGCCGGCCCAGGTAACGGGCGGTGAAGTAGTTCGCGTAGGCCCCGATCAGGCTGCCGGCGGTGCCGCACAGGATGGCCAAGCCTGCGCTCATCTGCCCCTGCTGGGCCAGGTAGCCTGCGGGCGGCATCACCAGCTCGCTCGGAATCGGGATCACCGAGCTCTCCATCGCCATCAGGATGAAGATGCCGGGGTAGCCCATTGCCTTTAAGGTTTGTAATAACCAGTCCACCACTTCATGCATGCACAAAACTCCCGTCAGGTTTTTAGTATCGCGTAATCTTATACGGCTCTGGCCAAAAAGACGAACAAAAAATTACCTGGACGCCGGCGGGGCTGTCCCGATTGCCTCCCTTTCCGACAGTTCCCTACCCCCTTTGATACGGGGGGCTGGGGGGAATTCGCAGTTGGCACAGCCGACAGCTGAAGGGAAATTCCCCCTTTGAGAAGGGGTACTTCCAGGTTGACAATGAACGCCGTTGCTCTGTCAGGGGCGAGGGGGAGTTGGCAGGGCAGCAGGCATAAACAAACTATTTTGCAAGCCTCGGCTTGAAGCGAATAGATCAGGAGTAAGCAGTGAAAAAGCACATATATGTAATAGGCCACAAGAATCCCGATACCGATTCGGTGGCCTCTGCCATAGCCTACGCCGAGCTGAAGCGCGCCCTCGGCAACCAGGAAGTGACCGCAGCCATGGCGGGCGCACTCAACCCGCAAACGACCTGGCTGCTGGGGCGGCTCGGTGTGGAGGCGCCGGAGTACCTGGCGGACGTGCATCCGAAGGTACGCGACGTCATCAAGCGCAACCCGGTCGCGGTGGAGGCCTCGGCCCCCCTTTTGACCGCCCTGGAGCTTTTCCATCACAACAGCGTCCGCTCGCTGCCGGTGCTGGGCGATTCCGGCGCCCCGGTGGGGGTGATCCCCCTGATCAAGATCGCCGAGCGCTCGCTGGCGACCGGTCCTCTCTCGCTCAGGGTGCTGAACGCATCTCTTGCAACCCTGGCTGCCTGCCTGGAAGGGAGATTCCTGGCCGGTGCGCCCGAGTCGAAGCTGGAGACCCTGCACCTGTTCGTGGGCGCCATGGGGGAGAGCTCCTTCACCAGCAGGCTGGCCGGTTATCAACCGCAAAGCCTGGTGGTGGTGACCGGTGACCGCCGCAGCATCCAGATCGCCGCCATCGAGCGGGGGGTGCGACTGCTGGTGGTGACCGGCGGGCTTGCCGTCGATGACGAGGTGGTCCGGCTGGCCGCCGGCAAGGGGGTGGCGCTGATCTCGACCGCCCTTGACACGGCGGCAACCGTTGCCCGTGCGCGTCTTGCCACCCCGGCCGGCGAACTGGCCGAGCACGTCTTCGAAACCGTGGGGGTGGGCGAGCGGCTCGGACGCCTGCGGGAGAAGCTGATGCACGCCTCCGCCGTGATCGCGCTGGAGGATGACGGCACCCTGGCGGGGGTGGCCACCAAATCCTCGCTCCTCTCACCGCTTCCCTACTCGCTGATCCTGGTCGATCACAACGAGCTCTCGCAATCGGTGCCGGGTGCCGAGGACCTGGAGATCGTCGAGGTGGTGGATCATCACAAGCTGGGGAATGCGCACAGCAGCACGCCGATCCCCTTCCTCACCGCGCCGGTGGGAAGCACCTGCACCATCGTCGCCTCGCTGTACGCGGAGCACGGCGTCACTCCTTCGACGACCACGGCGGCGCTGCTGCTGGCTGGCATCCTCTCCGACACCGTCATCCTCAAGTCGCCCACCACCACCGACCGCGACCGCAACGCCGTCCAGCGTCTGGCCGGGCTGGCGGGCCTCGACCACGAGTCGTTCGGTGCCGAGATCTTCGCCGCCTCCGGGGCCCTTTCCGGCTATGGCGGCCCCGAGGGGGTAGTGGGATCGGACTTCAAACTGTTCAGCCAGGGCGAGCACCGCTTCGGCGTCGGCCAGGTCGAGGTGTTCGGCTTCGACGAGTTCAATTCCATGAAGGCGGATCTCCGGAAGGCGCTAGCCTCGCTGCGGGAAAAGGAATCCCTGGACCTCGCCGGGCTGATGGTTACCGACATATCCACCGAGAGCACCATGTTCCTCATGGAGGGAGGGCACCGCTTCGCCCGCTTCATGGGCTACCCGGAGCCGGAGCCGCAGATCTTCGAGATGAAGGGGGTCATGTCGCGCAAGAAACAGCTGGTGCCGCACATGATCAAGGTGCTGGGGGGCCGCTGACATGGGGAATAAATTCCTCGACAGGATAGCCGCGGAAGTACTGGTCGGCGATGGCGCCATCGGGACCATGCTCTACGCCAAGGGGATCGCGCTGGAGGCGAACTTCGAGCACCTCAACCTGGTCCGGCCGGAGTTCGTGCTTGCGCTGCACCGGGAGTACATCGAGGCAGGTGCCCGGGTTGTCGAGACCAACAGTTTCGGCGCCAACCTGGTCAAGCTCTCCGCCATCGGCCTGGGGGGCAAGGTAGCTGACATCAACCGTCAGGCCGCCATCCTCGCCCGGCGCGCCGCAGACGGGCAGGACGCCTTCGTGGCCGGCTCCGTCGGCCCGCTCGGCCGCGGCAAGGGAGAGCTCTCCGAGGCCGAGATCCGCGACTGCTTCCGGGTGCAAAGCGCCGCACTCGCCGAAGGGGGCGTCGACCTCCTGATGCTGGAGACCTTCGGCGAGCTGGAGGAACTGGAGCTGGCGGTGTCAGCCGCCAAGGAGACCGGCCTGCCGGTGATAGCGAGCCTCGCTTTCGGCGAGGGGTCCCGGCTGTCCGGCGGCATCTCCGCCGAGAGCGCAGCCCTGCGTCTCGAGCAGGCAGGTGCCGACGTGCTCGGCGCGAACTGCGGTGCCGGGCCGCTGCAGCTTTTGGCGACCCTCAAGCGGATGGCGGCCGTCACCAGC
>DATFAB010000106.1:0-30055 GCA_035255025.1 Geomonas sp. | reverse complement strand
AAAAATTATGTATACACATTCTATGCAGCATGTCTCGAAAGTCAACACTATTGAAATGACTTGGCTAAAAAAGAAAGCGACTCTCCGCTGCCGGACATTAACGGCTCCTTCGCATAGAACGATTGCAGAGCGACGTTTTTTGGTGTAAATGATCGACTCATGAGAGTGAGGCGGGAACTGCACATAGACAGGCGGGTATTGGGCTGGTTCCTGGTCCCTATCTTCCTGTGCCTGGTGGCCATGGGTGCCAGGGTGCCGGGCACGTCCCATCGCCACTCCCCTAAGCCCCGCCCGCGCGCCATCATCGAGAGCTCCTTCAAGAACAGCGAGGATGCCACCGTAAAGAGCGTGCTGACGGCCGAGCTGTGCGAAAGCATCGCTCTCCCGCGTCCCCCGGCGGCGTACCGGACCTCTTTCCAGGAAAAGACCTTCCGCTTTTGCTCCATCACCTCTCCGGAAAAGGACGCACGCGCGCCCCCTCCCCGTCCCTGCTGAACCTCCACCTATAACAATTCTTGCCCAAAGCACCCGTTTCCCGCGACGGCAGCCCGGAAAAGCTCTGCCGCAACCGCTGCGCGGCGCCGCCTAGGCGCGCCTGCGCGCCAGTGCGGCCCGCTTCGCCCATGGCGTCTCCCCTGCCCTCCCCTGCCCTTCAGCAAGAGAGCGGGCATGGCCAGCGCGCAGCCGTCTTTCGCCGCGAGCGTCACGAGCTGAGGGTGGGCAAGAAACCACCACCAGGCCAGCGCCCGTTCTTTCGGGCGCCGCAAACTTCACAACGAGGAGAAGATCATGAGAACTAGCATTGGCATCTACCTGGCGCTCGGCGCCGCGGCTGTCGCCTGCTCGGCGGGCTGCGCAAAACACGAAATGGTCAAACAGGACCAGATGATTCCCCCGGCGGCCACCGCTGCCAAAGAACCGGTCAAACCGGCTCCCGCACCGGCCAAGAGCGAGGCGAAGGAGAGCGGCATCGCCACCTCCAACCTTTCCGACGGGCAGGGAGCCAGCTCCCAGCCGGCGCAGCAGGGGACCGCTTCCCTGCAGAGCGCTCTGGAGAAGATCTACTTCGACTTCGACTCCTCCACCCTCTCCTCGCAGGCGCGCCAGAGCCTGACCAAGAACGCCGACCTCCTCAAGAAGAACGCCGGCAGCAAGATCAGGATCGAAGGGAACTGTGACGAACTGGGCTCGGACGACTACAACCTCGCCCTGGGGGAACGGCGTGCCAAGGCGGCCAGGGAGTACCTCGGGCACCTGGGGGTCGCCCCGGAGAGGATGAGCACCATCAGCTACGGGAAGGAAAAACCGGCAGACCCGGGCCACGACGAGGCAGCGAGAACCAAGAACCGCCGTGACGAGTTGGTAGTGGTCGCCCAGTGACGGCCTCTGTAATTAAATAGGGATGTCCGTGAGGGAGCAGCATCGCTGTTCCCGTACATGGCGGGAGTGTCGAAGGTACTGAGCGTGACTTTCCCCCGGGCTGGACCGCCGGGGGAGAGCCTCGCGCCTGGACGGTATCTGGAGATCAGCCTACCGTGCGTTTGAAAAGAAAATCACTCCACCTGCTGCCGGACTTGGTCATCGGCTGCTGGGACTTCCTGATCGGGTCGCGCCCGATCTGGACCCACCCCTCCGACCTCTGGAAAGCCACGATCCGTTTCTCACGAATGAGATAGTCCAACATGTAGGCGGGGACTGACCTCTCCTCCCCGTTTGCGAAGATTACCGAAATTCCCATACCGAAGACTCCATCGAACCAGCTCGCCTGCTGCACACTCACCCCCTCGCTCATCTGCACAACCAGTCGACATCCCAATTTTAGAACAGCGCTCGGCGCCCGCTCAACATAATATTCCCTAATCAGCGCAACGCCATCGCTTGGGCCGATAGTCATCCCCCCCCATCAAGGCGCAGCCGCCGCCCTCCCCTGCCAAAACGGCACAAGCAAAAAAGGCAAAAAAATCGCTTATCTCACTTGCCATTCTAACATTTGCTGCTACCTTTCTAAACTATATTTTCTAATAAAGAAATAGGGGGGTGATTTCAAATGATTAAGAGCTGCATCAACAGCTCCTAAAGTGACACGGCCTTGCCTGGGAGGATGCCCCCAAAGGGGCAGTATTTAAGGCCTTCTATCGAGAAAAGGAGACCCAGATGACAAAGCAATGCATGGCCAGTATTTTCAAGCACGTGTCACTATTAACAGTTCTGTTGCTGGGGATGGTGATGTTCGGCTGCGACGGTGACAAGGGCGATCGGGGCATCCCCGGGGTGAGCACCGGGACGCTCGCGGGCACCGTCACCAACAGCGTCACCAACACCCCGGTCGCGGGCGCCACCATCTCGGTGACCCCCTCGATCGAAGGGATGTCCAAGGTCACCACCGACGCCAACGGCCATTATGCGGTCATCCTCCCGCTTTCGGCCTATACGGTATCGGCATCGGCACCAAACTACACCGCCAGTGCGTCCTCGACCGTGGGCGTATTCGCCGGTCAGGTCACCACCAAGGACTTCAAACTGGTGCCGGTGGCCAACGCGGTGGTCAGCGTCGCGGCGGTCAGCAACGCCCAGCCAGGCCAGTCAGTCACCCTGACTGCGGTGCCGGCCATCCTGAACGGCAATACCACCCCGCCGAGCTTCCACTGGGTGCAGGTCTCCGGTCCGCCGGTAGCCTCCTTCACCAACGTTTCCTCCGCCTCCCCGACCATCGTGCTGGGCGACCGCCTGGGCTACAAGCAGGCGCTGGCGGTGGTAGAGGCTCCGCGCCAGAGCGTGGATCCCGACACGGAAACCCCGATCTTCTCCCCCTTGAACCGCACCCAGGTACTGGGCCTCACCAACGAGGCGCTGGTCACCGGCAGCGAGGCGACCTTCCAGGTCACCATGACGGCCGGCTCCGATGTGACCACCGCCCCGTCCACGGTCACCATCAAGCCGCTGTTCGCTCCCCAGCTGAGCGTCCGCAACGTGCCCATCGGCCAGCCGGTGCTTCTGCAAGGGAAGAAGTACACCAACAACGTGGGGAGTTCGTCCACGGTGCCGGTCCTGCAGACCAGCTGGAACTGGTCCATGACGGCACCGACCGGCTCGGCCGCGGTGCTCAACGACCCCACCACCGTCAACCCCGACTTCATGCCTGACGTCCCCGGCGTCTACACGCTGACCGAGAACGTCTCCGGCCAGAACCTGAAAATCTACGCCGGCACCTGGGTGGGTACCATCACCACGCTGGACGCCAACGGCGACCCGACCGCCGACCCCAGCGCCGCCAGCGCCAACCCGGGCGTACCGGGCTGCGCCTGCCACTACTCAAGCAGCGACGCCGAAAACGGCAAGTTCACCAGGTCCTGGAACCTCTCCGGCCACTCCCACATCGTCTCCGGCCTGACCGCGCATCTGCCGGGCGGCCCGACGGTACAGAACATCACCGACCCGCACGGCCACTGGACCCCCAAAGCCTGCGGCCCCTGCCACACCGTCGGCTTCGCCCAGTACTCGAGCCCGATCAAGGCCAACGGCTTCTCCGAGATCTACCGGCTTGAACGGCTGCAGATCGTCAACGGGCCCAACGCCTGGACCGACACCGTCAGGAACTACCCGCAGTCCGCCTCGCTCATGCAGATCTCCTGCCAGAACTGCCACGGCCCCACCGGCTCGGCAGGCCACATGACGGTAGGGACTCCGCCCAGCCCGACCACCGGCCCGGACTTCTACGCGCGGGTCAGCTACTCCTCCGACGTCTGCGGCGTCTGCCACGGCGAGCCTACCCGCCACGGCAAGTGGCAGCAGTGGAGGTCGAGCGGCCACGGCGACTTCGAGACCGCCATGTACGAAGGGATCACCAACGTCTCGCCCACCTCGCTCGGCAACATCAACGCCGGCTGCGGCGGCTGCCATACCGGCCAGGGCTTCGGCTTCTTCAACTCGCAGCTGCAAAGCGGCCTCGCCTCCAGGACCCTGAACGCCACCTCGCTGGCCAACCCGCAGCTGCTGCCGGCCAACCTGAACCTGGATACCGTGCAGCCGCAGGTCTGCGTGACCTGCCACAGCCCGCACAACCCGGGCACCAAGTCCGGCCTGACCGGCTCCATCGTCCGGCTGGCAGGCTATGACCCGACCTACGGCACCACCTGGGTCGGCACCACCCCGCTGCTGCCGGCCGGTTACCAGGCAGCCGGCGTCGGCAACGGCGCGCTCTGCATCGTCTGCCACGAAACCCGCAACGGCGAGCCCGTATCGGGCCAGGGCAACCCGACCCTGCACGAGGACGGCGACCTGAACTTCGACCCGAGCCTCGACATCAACGCCACCGCCGCCACCGCAGCCACCCTGCGGCCGGTAACCTCCTACGCCGGCCCGCACGAGGCCGCCCAGGGCGACGTGCTGATGGGAAGAAACGGCTACTTCGTCAAGGGTGTCCGCTCACCGCACTCCACCATCGCCGACACCTGCGTCAACTGCCACATGGAGCTGATGCCGGCTCCGCAGGATCTCGACCCGGCCCGCCTGGGGACCAACCACAACTTCGCGGTTGACCTCGACGTCGCCAACATCTGCGCGAACTGCCATGCCTTCTCCGGCCAGCAGATCCAGGACTCCTTCAACAGCCAGTACCAGCAGATGATCATCGCGATCCAGAACAAGCTCTACTACATCAAGACCTACAGCCTCTCCGGCGGCACGGCTCCGCATATGCCGGCCCAGGACGGCGCCACCGTGGTCTTCACCCCGGGACGCATCCCGACCATCTCGGTCACCGGCTCCTCCAACACCGCCGCCAACACCACCGGCACCGTCAACCTGAACACCTACCTGGCCGGCGTGACCTACAAGGGGATCACCTACAACCAGTCGACTACGTCCGGTTCCGTCGCACCGCTGCCGCTGCCCGCCAACACCGGCTACAACGGCATCATCCCGGTCATCTACAAGGCCAACTGGAACGCGGCACTGGTCGCCAACGACGCCAGCCAGGGTATTCACAACCCGAGGTTCAGCAACGACATCATGCAGGAAACCACCATCCAGGTAAGCGTCTTCTAGACGCAGACCGAAAGATGGCGTAACCAAGACCGGCGGGCCGCCAGGCCCGCCGGCACCTATGAACACTGTTATTCACTTCAAGGAGAGGACCCATTTCATGCCTACGTTTATCCGCAGTTGGGGCATCATCGCCCTCATCACCATGATCGCCGCCGCGGGCTGCAACAAGCCGGAAGGAGAAGGGAAACTGCTCGCCACGGTGAACGGCAGGGCCATCACCCAGCAGGATCTTGATTTCAGCGCTCTCCCCTCCGGGCACGGCGAGGCACGGCCGGTGAAGGATCTCGCCTACCTGATCGACGAGGAGCTCATGTCCCAGCAGGGGCACAGCATCGGGCTCGACAGGGACCCCACCTACAGCAAGTTCCAGGCCCGGCTGCAGCAGACGGGCCACGGCATGGCGAGCAGTTCCCCCGAGCGGGTCCGTTACGTGGCGAGCCAGATGCGCTCCGAGATGGCACGGCGGGTGTTCGACACCCAGATCGCCTCCAAGGTCGAGGTGCGCCAGTCGGAGGCCAGGGAGTATTTCGAGAGGAACCGGGAGACCATCAACACCCAGTTGCACCTGGGGCTGCTCAAGTTCCAGGACAAGAAGAACGCTGAGGAGGCGCTTTCCAAACTGCGCCAGGGCACTGCGTTCGAGAAGCTGGGGGGGAAGCCCAAGGGAGAAGAGACGGCGGTTGCCGCCAAGGATCTGGGCTTCGTCGCCTGGACCGATCTCCCCATCGATTTCGTGGAGCCGCTCTACAAGCTGAAGCCGGGGGAGAGCACCTCGGTGATGGGAAGCCAGCAGGCCGGCTACCAGATCATCAAGCTCTACGCCAGCCGCAAAAGCCCGCGTGAGCTCCGCTTCCCCGACGTTGCAACCAACATCATGAACGGCCTTCAGGACCTCAAGATCATCGAGGAGCATCACCGCTACCTGGCGCAGCTTAAGCAGCAGGCCAAGATCGTGACATTTTAGAAAGGAGGGCATGTCTTGAAAATCCATCGAATGAAAATGTCCAAGAGCTCGCTTCCCAGCATCCTGAGAAGGTTCGGGGGGGTGATCGCTTCCTGCTCGCTGCTGCTGGGCGCCGTGGCGGCTGAGGCAGCCAGCGAGGCGCCGTCCGTCTGGGGCGACTCCACCACCGTCCTTGGCCCCATCAGGGAGACCACGGACGACCAGCACCTTTGGCCGCTGTACGAGTACCTGCACGTCGGCGCCAGCATGCCCTGCCCCAACGGCGTCTGCTCCTTCTATGCCGGGGGATGGGGACGCGCGGACCTGGGCGACGAGTCGACCCACCAGAGGACCAACGGCGACCTGCAGTACGGCTTCCTCAAGTACCAGGCCAGCAAGAGCAACGCCGAGGTCATCCTGGGGCGCCGCTACATCAGCGAGGGGGTGGCCAGCGACAACATGCAGGGGCTCTACCTGCGAAGCGACCTGGCCTACGGTTTCACGGTGGCGGGGTACGTCGGCGAGCCGGTGACCACCGAGCCCAACTTCAAGGGGGGCGACATCATGTATGGCGGCCGGCTGGCGCACTTCGTCCCCAACCTGTACGCCATGGGCTTCAGCTACCTGAAGAGTAACGAAAACGACCAGAACCTGCGGGAGCTGGAGGGAATCGACGTCTGGATTCACCCGCTGTCCATGGTCGACGTTACCGGCCGCTCCACCTACAACTCGCTCACCAACGGCTGGGCGGAGAATGCCTACACGGCAACCATCAACCCGCTCGACTTCCTCAGGGTGAGTGCCAACCTGCAGCAGCTCAACTACAAGGACTACTTCCAGCAGGTGACCACCAGCGCCCTGAGCATCACCCCCAACGGACTTTTGAACCCCGACGAGTCGGTGTTGTCCCTGGGGGGCATGGTGGGCTGCACGGTGTTAAAGAACATCAACCTGTCGGCCGACTACAAGCACTACAACTACGAGAAGGCCGGCGACGCCAACTACTACGGAGGGGGCATAGCCTACAGCCACCCCGACTACGTTTCGGCCGGCTTCAACTACCACCGCATGAACGGCGCCAGCGAGCGGTTCCGCTACGACCAGTACCACGCCTACGTCTCCAAGCAGCTGGGCCCCGCCGACTTCACCCTTGACTTCTTCGACGTAAACTACGACAACGGCATCTACAGTAACGGCGTGAAGAACACCTGGTCGGTGACCGCCGCGGCCGGCTACGCCTTCACCAAGAACCTGAAGGTGGCCGCCGACATCGACGTTTCCAGGTCCTCCGAGTTCGTGAATGGAGTGGAAGGATTGCTTAAAGTGACCTATGCATTTGGCTCAAAAGGAGGACAAAGTGAAAAGTAAACTGCTGATAGCGATGGCCATGTTGATGCTGTCGTTTTTATACGCCTGCGCCAACACCAATAGCATCGCGCGCGTTCATCCGGAGAAGGTGGAGGGGCTGCCCAAGTGCTCCGAATGCCACACCGACAGCTGGGGCGCCTTGAACCACCAGGCGGAGGACTTCTACCTCAAGCATAAGTTCTACGCCTACCAGTACCGGGCGGCCTGCAACGCCTGCCACGAGGACTCCTACTGCGTACAGTGCCACGCGCACAAGGAGGAGATCAAGCCGAGCACCCTGCACAGGGACCAGCCTGAGTACGCCCTCCCCCACCGCGGCGACTACCTCAGCCAGCACAAGGTCGACGGCAGAATCGATCCGGCCTCCTGCCTGAAGTGCCACGGAAGACAAAACAACGAGAGGTGCAAATCATGCCACAAGTAACGACCAAACCGTCTCTGGCTCTTGCTCTTGCGCTGGCTGGCTTTTTTGGGGTTTTGTCGGTGGCCGGTTGCGGAGACAACGCGAAGCTTGCCAACTACGAGGCCGGTACCGGAGAACACCCGGCCAACTGGGCGGCCGTCGAACATCCCCAGGTCGCGCTGGCGCACCTGGAGAACTGCACCCAGTGCCACGGCCAGGACCTGGCGGGGGGCATCTCCAAGTTTGCCTGCTCAGGCTGCCATACCGTCCAGTACGTGACGCCGGGCAACCCCGCCCAAGGGATCGCCATCCACCCGTTTGACTGGGACGACCTGGTCTACGCGCGGCACGCGGCCTACGTGCAGCAGCATTCCACCCTGAACTGCTCGAGCGCCTCCTGCCACGGCGTCACCCTGACCGGCGGCCTGGGCCCCTCCTGCACCAGCTGCCACATCGGCGATGCGCTGCACGTGCACCCGGCCGACTGGAACACCACGGCCGACCTCACCTCCGGGTCGCCGCTGCACTCCCAGTACGTGCTGGCCAACGGCACGGCCACCTGCAGAAATGCCGTCTGCCACGGCGCCCAGCTGCAGGGGGTGCCGCTCAGCGGGCCTCCCTGCTCGCTTTGCCACGGCTCGACCACCTTCCCGTAGTTCCCCTCCCGGCGCACGCTGCGCCGGCGCTCCTCCCGCAGCCCGCCAATCCCCGATTGGCGGGCTGTTCTTTTAGCGCACCTTCCCCCGCAGCATTTCACTCAAGTTCCCTGCGGCAGCGCCGATAATCCCCCCATACGCGCAGAGCCGCAGGGCCGGCGGCCAGCAAAGGGGCCGCCCGCCTGGCGGCCGCAGCAAGGAAAGGAGCTGCAGGAAGCGGGCAGCGGGCAGGCCGCGGCCGGCGAAAAGGACCCAGGTGAGGCAGGCAGAGATCGCACATACCAGATTCCCCAGCACGCTGGGCATCATCTCCACTTTGCTGCTGGTGCTGTTCGGCCTGAAGGTCATGCTGATGTACCTCCTCCCGCAGGTGCTGCCGGTGGGCAACCCCCTCCTGGAAAACCTGATCGACGCCGGCTCGCTGACCATCCTGTTCACCCCGCTTTTGCACCACTTCATCTTCAAGCCGTTCCGAAAGATTGCCGCGGTGCAGAGTTCGCTCGCCGAAACCATCATGGCCCAGCTGGTGGACGGGGTGGTGGTACTGGACTCAACCCTGGCCATCAGGTCCCTAAACGGCGCGGCCGAGCGGATGTTCGGCTATCCGGGGGCGGAGGCGGCAGGAAAGGGCATCGACCAGATCCTGGGGGGCGCGCTGGCAGGCCTTGCCGGCCCCGGCCAGCTCCCTCCTGCCCCGGGTCCGGGCGGGCCGGTCCGGGAAGTGTCGGCCCTGCGGCGAGACGGCAGCACCCTGTCCGTGGAGCTCTCCCTGAGCCCGCTGCAGCTGGGAACCGAGTCGCTGTGGCTGGTGATCGTCCGGGACCTGACCGAGCAGAGGAACCTGGAGCACCAGCTGCGCCACGCCCAGAAGATGGAGGCACTGGGAGCGCTGGCGGGAGGGGTGGCGCACGACTTCAACAACATCCTCACCGTCATCATGGGTTTTTGCACCATCAGCGCGTCGATGCTGGAGCAGCAAAGCCCCCTCAGGCACAACCTGGATCAGATCATGGCCGCCTCAGAGCGGGCGCTCACCCTGACCGGCAGCCTGCTCGCCTACAGCAGGAAACAGCCGATGAATTTCAAGCCGCTGGAGCTGAACGGCCGGATCCGCCAGACCGAAAAATTCCTGGCCCGGCTGATCGGCGAGGAGATCGAACTGGTCAGCCGCCTCAGCACGGAAAATCTGACGGTGATGGCGGACGGCGGGCAGTTGGAGCAGGTGCTGATGAACCTCGCCGCCAACGCCCGGGATGCCATGTCCCGCCAGGGCTGCCTGGCCATCGAGAGCCGCCGGATCGAGATCGATGAGGAGTTCGTGAGACTGCACGGCTACGGCAAGCCGGGAAGCTTCGCCCTGGTCTCCGTCTCCGACACCGGCACCGGCATGGATCAAAGCACCAGGGAGAAGATCTTCGAGCCCTTTTTCACCACCAAGGAAACCGGGCAGGGCACCGGCCTCGGTTTATCCATCGTGTACGGCATCGTCAAGCAGCACCAGGGGTACATCAACGTCTACAGCGAGCCGGGCAAGGGAACCAGTATTCACATCTACCTGCCGGTGATCGAGGCGACCGAGACCAGGGAGTCTTTCCTGCTGCGGCAGGTGCGAGGCGGGAGCGAAACGCTGCTTCTTGCCGAGGACGACCCGGGAGTCCGGGTCCTGGTGAAAAGCGTGCTGGAGGGGTCGGGGTACCGGGTGATCGAGGCGTGCGACGGCGAGGATGCGGCGGCGAAGTTCCGCGACTACCAGGCGGAAGTGGAACTGCTGTTACTGGACGTGGTGATGCCGAGGAAGAACGGCAGGGAGGCGTGGCAGGAGATCTCGGCCATCCGGCCCGGGATAAAGGCGCTCTTCATCAGCGGCTACGCCGCGGACATCGTGAGCCGCAACGGCCTGATCGACTCCGGAGTGCAACTGGTCATGAAACCGCTGCTGCCGAACCAGCTGCTGGCCAGGATCAGGGAAGTGCTGGATCAGGGATGATCTCACCCGCAGCTCTCCCATCCCAGGGAGAGCTGCACCGCTTTACGCCAGCCGCGGCAAAGTTCCTCCCTGCGCCCGGGCAGCATCTCCGGCGGGAAACGCCGGTCCAGTGCCCAGCTTTTTGCCACACTCTCCTTATCGATCACGCCGGCACCGATGCCGGCCAAAAGCGCGGCCCCCAGGGAGGTGGTCTCCGTGCAGCGCGGCCTCAGCACCGGGGCTCCCAAAAGATCGGCCTGCAACTGCAAAAGCAGGTTGTTGCGGGCCGCGCCGCCATCCACCCTCAGCTCCCTGAGCGGCACCCCGCTGGCAGCCTCCATGGCGCGGATGGCGTCGACCGTCTGGAAGGCGATCGCCTCCAGGGCGGCCCGCGCCAGCTGCGCCTTGCCGCTCCCCCGGGTCAGTCCGGCGATCACCCCCCTGGCGTGCGGATCCCAGTAAGGTGTACCGAGACCGGCCAGGGCGGGGACGAAGTAGACCCCGCCGCTGTCCGGCACGCTCGCCGCCAGCGCCTCCACCTCGGAAGCGCCGGCAATGATCCCCAATCCTTCCTTCAGCCACTCGATGGCGGCCCCCGCGATAAAGATCGATCCCTCCAGCGCGTATTGCACCGGCTCCCCGGGCAGCTGCCAGCCGATGGTGGTGAGCACCCCCTCGCCGCAGGTCCCCTGGTCGCCGCAGTTCATCACCACGAAGGCACCGGTGCCGAAGGTTGCCTTGGCCATCCCCGGCGTCAGGCACCCCTGCCCGAACAGCGCGGCCTGCTGGTCCCCGGCGACCCCGGCGATGGCGATCTCCGCGCCGGCGGTATCCGGCGTGGTCAGGCCGAAACGGGAGGCGCTGGGAAGCACCTCCGGCAGCATGGCGCGCGGGATGCCGAACAGCCGCAGCAACTCGTCGTCCCACTGCAGCGTGTGGATGTTGAAAAGCAGAGTCCGGCTGGCGTTGGAGAGGTCGGTGACATGGGAGCGGCCGCCGCTCAGGCGGAAGATGAGCCAGGAATCGACCGTGCCGAAGCAGACCTCCCCCCTTTGTGCCCGCCCGCGCAGGCCGGGGAGCTCGTCCAGCAGCCAGCCGAGCTTGCTCCCCGAGAAGTAGGGATCGAGCAGCAGCCCGGTGCGTTCCCGGACCAGCGGTTCCACCCCTTCGCTTCTGAGCTGGTCGGTGCGCCCGGCGGTGCGGCGGTCCTGCCAGACGATGGCCCTGTGCAGAGGCCTGCCGGTGGCGCGTTCCCAGACCAGGGTGGTCTCCCGCTGGTTGGTGATGCCGATGGCGGCGATCCGGGAGGGGGGGATGGCGGCCCCGGCGAGGGCCTCCCTGAGGGAAACCAGCTGGCTCTCCCAGATCTCCTGCGGGTCGTGCTCGACCCAGCCCGGCTGCGGGTAGTACTGGGTGAAGCCTCTGCTTGCCGAGGCAACCACCTCACCCTGCTCCGTGAAGATGGTCGCCCTGCTGCTGGTGGTGCCCTGGTCGATGGAAAGCAGGTAGCTCAAGGTCTCCTCCTGTGGGCTCGCACTGGCTGGCCGTGTCGGTCCCGGCCCTTCCGGGGCTCGGGGAAAGGGTATCCGTTGTTACCGGGCGCTTGGAGATGCTACGGGAAACCGGGGAGTATCTTCACTTGAACCTGAATATCAGCCGCGTCCCCACCCTCTCCTCCTGCTGAGGCCCTCCGGTTGCCCACCCGGAAAGCGGGCTCCGGTCGTAGTAGAGCATGAGGTCGGTGCCCCCGGCAAGGTGGATGCCCATTTCGCTGGTCCAGGCCGCATTCTTCGAGGGGTGTATCAAATCGTAGCCGCGCCTGGTCCCCAGGTCCTGTCCCGAGGGGGTCTCCGAGCTCTGGATGGTGAGGACGGAAAGCTTGGCGGCGGCGGAGAGGTACCAGCTGTCGGCCAGGGAAAGGCGCCAGCCAGCTTGAGCGTGAACGCGGTCCTCGGTGCCGGTGAAACCGCTCTCGCTGTGCCGGTAGCCTACCCCCCATTCCGGTTCCAGCAGGAGATCGGTGCCGGGTTCATACTTGACGCCGCCGGTGGTGAGCAGGCGGTCGGTGTCGAAAAAGCGGGAGCTAGCGATGGGGGGTGAAAGGGCAGGCGTGTCCAGGCTGGCGGCGAAAAGCGGCGCGCAGAGGAGGAAAACCAGCAGCAGTGCGGGGAGTAGCCCTTTCATGGGCGACAGTGTAGCAAAAAAAAGGTGATTTGCTTACTGTTAATTAACGGAACATCCGGAAAACCCATCCTCACCCCGGCCCTCCCCTTGAAGTGGAGGGAGTGCCTGCAAAAGGCCACCTGCCACCTTCGCCATCTGTCTCCCGGCGCCTCGACCAGTGTCGGGCGCCCTGTCCCCTCCCCTTCAGGGAGAGGGACAGGGTGAGGATGGGGTCACTGCAGCGGGTGAAACTCCCGCGGCTTTGGCCGTGGTGGACGCGGCATAAGGCTTGGACTCGGCTGAAACGAGCCGGGCGGTAACCGTGCCGAGGGCGATGGCGGCCTCGATCTTCACCGGCACCCGCGCGGCGTCGTCGGTCAGCCAGATCTGCAGATCGCCGGTGCGCCGGAAGATGCCGGCCGTCTTCTGGAGGGGACGGACGACCAGGGTGTTGACCTCGCTGAAGTTGGGGAGCGAGCTCTTCTCCCTGCGCAGGATTTGGACCGGCACCTCCGCGTAACTCTCGCTGTCGTAAATGTAGAGGGACTCGGTCCTGCCGACCTGCAGCGGCCGGTTCCTCAGGTAGTAGATGCCGGACAGGCTGTCGAGCACGTTTTCGGTTGGTACAGTCATGACGAGAGAGCGCGGACGCTTCAGGTCGAACCAGGAAACCCGCTTCTTCCTGAGGTTGATGGTGAAGCTTTCCTCGCTGCTGAAGGAACCCTCCCGCTGGCTGATCCTGGTCATGATGTAGAGGCCTCCCACATGCTGGGTTTCCACCAGGTCCTCGACCGGATAGATGCCGGAGAAGGCGGCGTTGGATCTCACCCTCAGGGTGATGGAGGTGATTCCCTGCTCGCTTTTGGACTCCAGCTCCGCAGTGCCGATCGGCAGCCCGTGCATGCTGATCTGGTAGCTGAGCTTCTCGTAGCGGGAAGAGAGGAAATCGCTGACGCTTTGCAGCTGGGTGGAGGGGGGAACCTGCGCGGCTGCCGATGACGGGGTGAAGGGGGCTGAGCTGGCCACTGCGGGTGAAATCCCCCCTGTCCCCCCTTCGCAAAGGGGGGGACGCGGGGCCGGCGGCGCTGGATTGGCGAGCGGCGGAACCGGTTCAAAAGGCCCTGGGGGTGAGGAGAGGGGGCTGGCGGTATCGGCTGCAGCGTCGGTTGAACTGTTGGCGTTTCCATGATCAGCAGCCGCTCTTGAGCTGCCGGCGTTTTCATGGCCAGCAGCGGCTGTTGAGCTGGCGGCGTTACCATGACCAGCAGCAGCTGGCGCGGTTGGCTGGCTGGCGGCATGCGCGGCGGAAACCGCCGGTGTTGCGGCGGGAGACGGATCGCTCAGCTCCACGGCGACGGCGGGCGGTTGGGCAACGGCGGGTCCGAGGTCATAGCGCGCGAGCAGACCGGCGGCCTGCGCCAGCACGACATGCACCAGGATGGAGCAAAGGCAGCTAGAGATAAGGGGATGTTTTTTCAGAAACGATCTGGACATCTGCTGACCTGGCCGATGGTGAAGCTGCAGCGGCAGTGCGATCTGCAACCGGTGGTCTGTGGCTGAACAAGCGGAAGGGGTCAGGCAGGCAGAGGGGGACAGCCTCCTGCGCCGGACCGGAGAAAAAGAGGGCAGAGACGCAGCGTTTGCGTCTCTACCAATGCCCTCCTTGCAGCTCTTCAACTCCCTCCTTCAAGACGCATTACAAGGCCCCGCCTCTTGCGAGGCGGGGCAAATGCTACCTATTACAATGAACGCTCTACGGACGCTCGGGACTGGTCCAGGCGCCGGTGGAACGGTTCCAGCCCACCAGGTAAAGCATGCTCTCGGTGCTGCCGCTGGCGAGCACCCTCAGGGTGCCGTCGGTGTAGGCGGTGGCACCCTTGCCGTACAGACCGGCGACTGCGGTGCCGGTGGTGTTGGAAAGGTTGATGGCGGTGGCGCTCACGCTCCTGTTCAACCTGCCGTCATCGAGGAAGTCGATGCTGTCGTAGATCAGCCTGCGGGAGTAGGTGCGGGCATGGGCAAAGCCCCCCTGGTCCTTGGCGAACAGGGCGACGTTGCTGATGGCGCCCAGGAACTTGCCGAAGCCGACATCGGTGGCGTCGGTGGCGCCGTTGGTGGAGTAGCCAAGCACCTTGGCCGCGTTCTGGAAGTCGGAGAGAGCTGCGCTGTTGACGTTCAGGGTGCCGTCGGTGCCATAGGTGCCCCCGGTCTTGAAGGTGGTATAGACCACGACCTTGTACGGCTGGGTCGAGTTGGCCGGGTCGATGCCGATGGCGAAGTTCAGCGGAGCTGCGATGCCTGCCGGGGTGGCGTTGTAGGCGGCCACTTTCTGGTTCACGATGGTTGCCGCCAGCAGGATGGCGTTGTTGTAAACCTCTTTGTTGGGCTCGATGAAGTAGGTGCGGAAGGCATCGATGCCGGTGGTCAGGTCGTTGCCGTTCTCGGAAGTGTGGCAGTTCACGCAGACCGCGTTGTAGGCGGCCTGGTCGATCTTGTAGCTGTGGCTGCCGGAGACGTGGCAGACTGCGCAGGGTCCGTTGGTCAGGAAGTTGGCCGGGGCCGGGTGGCTGGCCGAGAAGTGGCTATCGGAAACGATGGCCGAGGTGCCGAATTTGCGGTGCGTGCTGGCGACGGTGCCGCCGTCCAGGTCGGAGGTCAGGCTGGCCAGGTAGGACGCGGTCGGAGCACCGTTGGTGCCGGTGGACAGGTTGGTGAAGCCGAATTTCACGTACATGACGGCAGCGGCCGGCATGTTGTGCTGGGTGACGGTTGCTTTCGGCTTGAGGGTGCCATTGCTGGTGTAGGTCAGGGCCGCGGAGGAACCCGCGAAGTACGGGTCGGAGATGCCGACCGAGGTGGCGGTCCCTTCAAGGGTGCCGCTGTGGCAGATGATGCAAAGGTTGGAGCCGGCTACATCGGGGTAGTAAGGCTTCTTGTTCGGGTTCAGCATGTTGTTGGGAGCGAACGCGTAGCCCCTGGTGGAGGTGGTGTAGGTGGCAAAGGCGGTCGCTTTGGCCCCCGGGATGTTGCGCAGCTTGCCCAGGGTGGCGTTGGTGTGGCAGGCGTCGCAGGTGATCTGCTGCGGAGCCGGGGTCATGGTCCCCTGCACGTTGACGGTCGGGTTGTTCACCACGGCGATGTAGGCCTTGGCGTTGTGGCAGCGCATGGCGCAGCCGCTCACCCCGCCGTTCAGGTTGGCGAAGTCGCTGGCGCCGTGCCTGGACTGGGCCCAGGATTTACGCTCCATGTTGCCGAGCTTGGTGTTGTGCATCTGGTGGCAGGCGGAGCACTCGGTCGCGTTGGCCAGGTAGTAGCTGCCGTGGTTGGCGACCAGGGTGGTGTTGGTGTTGTTCAGGTTGTGGCAGTCGAAACAGCGGGCGGAGGTGCCGTTGGCGGAGGGGTCCGGGTTGTTGTGGGAGGGGCCGTGGCAGCCTACGCAGCCGGGCTCCACGCCGTTGGCATCGGTGAAGGAGGTATTGCTGTAGTGGCCGGACTGCTTGTAGTTGGCCACGATGTTCTGGCCGGTCTTGTCCAGCGCGGTCTCGTGGCAGCCCAGGCAGGTCTGCTCCTCGGCCTTCACGATCGGCTGGGCCATGGTGATGATGCCGACGTCGGTGGTGGCGCCGGCGGCCACGTTGACGTTGGTGGCGAACCCTTCATAGAGCGGGTTGCCGGAAGCGTCCACCGCCTTGACGGCGACCGCCACGGTGCCGGGGTAGATACCGCCGACCTGCCCCTGGGTGCTGTTGGCGCCGACGGTGCTTTTCACCACCGGGATGGCGCCGTTGGCGCCGGTGCCGCTTACCGTGAACTGGATGTTGGCGACGCCGGCGGGGATGGCTGCCAGGGCCCTGGCGGCGGTCCCCCCCTGTTTCCACTGCAGCTTGGCAGTGATGGCGCCTGCGGTGGTGGCGCCGGCAGCGCCGGCGCTGGTGCCGGCGTTGTTCGCGCCGCATCCCGTCATCGCCACCATCAACAGGACAAACAGAAGGTAATGCAGCTTGTTCAGACTCTTCCTCATCTTGCTCTCCTTGCTTTGAGTGTTCGAACCGTGGTTCGTTTCTGCCCGATTGCAGTTTTCATTTCCTGACCGATTTTTCAGACTGTGCTGATCCAATGTCACCTCCGTCATCTCTGCCGGCCGGACCGGACGCTGCCGCGGCGAACGCCCTTCCGCACCGAATCTCTCTCCATTTTTCTCAGCTGCCGGCTATCTCATCAGCGTCACCATCACGCTGGCACCCGTCTGCGCCTGACCTTCGCGTCAGCTGGCGTCTTACTGCCAGACCAGCGAGCCGCCAACCGAGCCGGTGGGGTAAAGGATGCCCCCCACCACCACTCCGGTCGGGTAGGAGACTCCTCCGCTGACGATGCCGGTCGGGAAGACCACCCCGGCGCTGAGCGCTCCGGTCGGGTAGATCAAGCCGGCAGTCATCACCCCGCTCGGGTAGGCGATGCCGCCCACCACCACGCCGGAAGGATAGCTGATGCCCCCCACCACCACCCCGGTCGGGTAGCCGGCGCCGCCGGTGACCGAGCCGGTGGGGTAGAGGATGCCGCCACTTACGGTACCGTCCGGGTAGATCACCCCGCCGATCACGGTGCCGGTCGGGTAGCTGATGCCGGTGGTCACCGCGCCAGCCGGGAAGGCGATCCCCCCCACCACCGTGCCCGGCGGATAGCTGACGCCACCGATCACCACGCCGTTGGGATAGGTGATGCCGCCGATTACCGTGCCGGTCGGGTAGAGGATCCCCCCCAGGACGGTGCCGCCGCCCGGGTAGGTGATGCCGCCGATCACGGTGCCGTCAGGGTAGGCGATGCCGCCGGCGACCGCCCCGGTCAGGGTGGCCACGAAATCCTCTCCGCTTACCTTGGCGCCGCTTACCGTGAGGCTCCTGCTGGCGGGGGTGAACTGGTAGTAGCCGGTCGCCGAGGCGGTCAGGGTGTAACCGCCGTTAGCCACCCCGGGGAAGGAGTAGTTCCCGTTGCTATCGGTGACCGCGCTCGAGGAGGCGCCGCTGTTGCCCAGCGTGATCAGCACCCCGGAAAGCCCGGAACCGTTCAGGGTCACCTTGCCGTACACGCTGTAGGTGTTGGGTGCGGCGGCCGGCGTGGTCACCGTGAGCGCTGCGCTGGCGGCCGACAGGTTGCCCGGGTTGTCGTACGCCCTCACCGTGTACTGGTAGCTGCTGCCCCCCTGCACCGAGCTGTCGGTGAAGCTTACTCCGCTCTTCACGTCGGCCAGCTGCGACCCGTCGCGGTACACCAGGTAGCCTGCCACCACCTGGTCGCCGCTGCTCTTGCTGGAAGCGCTCCATTTGATGGCCACCGAGCCGCTGGTGGGATCGGAGGCCAGCGCGAGTCCGGCCGGGACCGTGGGGGGAGTGCTGTCGGTCAGGTCCACCGCGGCGGAGGTGGGTACTACCCAGATGGCGCTGGGATCGGAGAGGATGCCGGCGCTGCTGAAGGCCCGCACCCGGTAGCTGTAGACGGTGGAGGGGGCGACCGTGCTGTCGGTGAAGCCCGGCAGCCTGACGGTGGCGATCTTCACCAGGTTGTTGCCGCTGCCATCGCCGCGCAGCACCAGGTAGCCGGCCACGTCCGAGCCGGGGTTGGTGGAGGCACCCCACATCAGGGAGACGGAACTCCCCGTCACCGAGAGCGCCACCAGGTTGGCCGGCACCGTGGGAGCGGTGAGGGTCCCCCCCTGGTTGGGGTCGGCCGGGGTGGCCGCGGCGAGCGGGTTGGTGGGGGCCGACTCGCAGGAGGCGGCCGTGGCGGTCACCGTGTAGAGGTAGCTCGTGTTGGGTGTCACGGCGCTGTCGGTGTAGCCCGGAGCGGTGATGCCGCTGGCGATCAGCTGCGAGTCGCGGTAGACGTTGTAGGTCACCCCGGCGCTCGGCGAAGTGCCCCAGGCCAGCCCCACCTTGTTCCAGGAGGCGGCGGCAGCCAGCGCCAGCGCGCCCGGCCCCTGGGGGGGAGTCGACGTCGCCGGGGGAAGTGTGCGCACGCTGACCGGCTGGGAGGCCGGGGAAAGGTTGCCGTTGGCGTCGGCGGCCTTGACGAAGTAGCGGTAAGCGGTGCCGGCCGCCACCGTCTGGTCGGCGAAGGTGGTCTCGGAAACGGTGGCGACCAGCTGGTAATCGCGGTAGACGTGGTAGCTGGCCGCAGGGGTGATGCTGCCGTCGGCGTTGGTCTTGCTGGACTGCAGCCACTGCAGGCTGACCTGGTTCTGGGTGACACCCCGGCAGGCCATTCCGGCCGGCGCGGAGGGGGCTATGCTGTCGGCTGCAGCCGGAGTGGTCAGGGCGGCTGCCGGGCTTGGCGCCGAGAAGTTCCCCGCCTGGTCGAAGGCGATGATCTTGTAGCTGTAGGCCGTCTGCGGCGCGGCGAAGAGGTCCTGGTAGGTGAAGGAGGCTGCGCCGGAGCCGGCCGCGTTAACGGTGTCGATGGACACGAAGACGCCGGAGGCATCGGCGCGGCAGATGGCGTAGCCGGTAACCCCGGTGTCGTCGCTGGAGGCGCTCCAGGTGAGCTTCACGGCCCTGGCGGAGAGCGCGCTGGCGGTGAGCGTCGCGGGGGCGCTGGGAGGAGTGCTGTCGCTTACCTCCGGAACGGCCACCGGCGCCCACTGGGCGTTGGAGAGCGCGCTGTTGATGGCCGGGCTCGGCTGGTACTCGGCAGGGAGCGTACCGGCGGCGGTCAGGGTCATGGTGGCCTGGGCAATGCCGCTCTTGATGGAGTCGGCCAGGGTTCCCAGGCCGTTACTGGAGACCAGGGCGGTCACCATGCTGGCCACGGTGTTGCTGCCGCCGGCGGAGAGCGCGTTGTTGAGCGCCTGGATGGAGACCAGGAGGTCCTGCTGTGCCTTGGAGGTGGCGCTGTCGGTGGCGCTGGCAGGGGGCGGGGTCTGCGCGAAGTTGCTGCCGAAGAGGGCCGCCAGGGCGCCGTTGGCCTTGCGGATGCTGTCGGAGGTGAATCCCGTCGATGCGTAGTTCTGCTTGACGAACTCGACGGCGACCTCGGTGGCGAAGCTGACCATCACTGGCGGGATGTTCCCCTGCAGGACCCCGCTGCTCGCCAGGGCGGACCGGATCGTGCGCCCCCCGCTGCCGGAGACCAGCTGGGCGAGCTCCTTGAACAGGTTGGAGGCCGGCAGGGTCGCCTCGATCACCACCGGGCCTGCATAGTCGGCCGGTATCTGGATGGTGTAGGCCCCCCGCTGGTTGCTGGTGACGGTGGCCGGGTAGATGCTGAGCGGGGTGGCCGACTCGGCGCCGCTGGCGTCCACACCGTAGGCGGTCACGCTGGCGCCGGCGGCGGGCAGCCCGGTGGCCGGATCGGAGACCAGGCCGGAGATGGATCTGGTAGCGGCGTTCTGCTGCACGGTACGCGCTGCATAGTCGCTACACCCGAAAAGGAGCAGCGCTAAAGAGGCGAGCAGCACGGCTGCCAGCGGGGACCTCTTCCAGTTAATCGACATACAACTCCTCCTTCTGTTATTGCTGAACGTTTTGCTTGTCTTCATAGAACCGCCTACACCAGCCCCCCTGCTGCACTTACCGCCGCCCGCTCTTCCCAACACACCCTCTCCCTCCGGGAGAGGGCTGGGGTGAGGGAACTTTCCACGCAGATGCGAGGCGTCCCTCACCCCTGCCCTCCCCCGCGGCGGAGGAAGAGCTCGGAAGGCTGGGAGAAGTTGAGAGGGCCGCGCCAGGGGGACCGGCACCTTCGGAGGCACTCCCCTTCCGGCCTCCTCACAAGGTGATGCTCACCGAGCCGGAGCCGGAACCGGCCGGGGCGGCGCTGATGGCGTTGCCGGTGGCATCGGCTCCCTTCACCCTCACCAGGAGCGGGTCCGGTACGAAGGCGTAGCCGGTGAGGGTCGGGGTCAGCGTGTAGTAGCCTTCCGGTATGCCGGAAAGCGCATAGGTGCCGCCGGCGCCGGTGGTCGTGCGGTAACTGGCACCGCTGCCGTCGGTAAGCAGCATGGACACGTTGGCCAGCCCGCCCCCTCCCGAGAGGGAGACGTCCCCGGAGACCGTGAAGGTGGCCGCATCGGCGGTCGAGAAGTTGGCGGTCGCATCGCCCCCCTGTAAGGTGACACTCTGGGCTGCCGGCAGGAAGCTGTAGCCGGCGCTATGGGTGACGGTGACCAGGTAGCTGCCGTCGGTGAGGCCGGACATCGCGTACTCACCGCTGCCGTCCGTGCTCTGCGTTGCCACAATGGCGCCGGTGCCGGCTGCCACCACGTTGACCGTTGCCCCCGCCAGGCCGTTGCCGTTGGAGCCCGAGACCTTGCCGGAGAGCATGTAGCTCGGGACGGCCGCCGCCGTGAAGGTGAGCAGGGCCCCGTTGTTGGCGATGGTGACCGTCTGGCTGGCCGGGCTGAAGGTGTAGCCGTAGCGGGACGGCGTCACCGTGTAGCTGCCGTTGGCAAGGCGGCTGAAGCTGAAGTTGCCGTTGCCGTCGCTGAACTGGGTACCCTCCCCGGTGACCGCGAGCGAGACCTGGCCGAGCCCGGCGCCGTTCAAGGTCACCTTGCCGGTGATGGTGAAGGGGGTGGGGGCGGCCGTTTGGGAACCCGTAGTGGCGTTGCCACCGCCGCCGCAGCCGGCGAGGACCAGCAAAAGAGTGCAGATGGCGGTGAACAGGGCGTATGTGACGATGTGCTTTTTCAAGTCAGGGTTCCTCCGTCTTCCCCGCCGCTAGTTCCAGTGCGCCGGGTTGGGTGCCAGGGTGTGGCAGGAGTTGTAGCAGGTGGTGCTGCCCGCGTCGTAGCTGGTGATGCTGGTGCTGCCGCCGCCAATGGTGCTGGCCGGGACGGTCTCCCACACCGTGGTCCCCAGGGCGCCGAAGTGGCTCGCGTCGGTGAGTTTGGCCATGTTGTGGCAGTCGGTGCAGAAGATGGGGCTCCCGGTGGACGGCTTGCCGGTGGCCAGGTGGTACTGGTGCAGGTTCACCCCGTTGTAGTTCCCCGAGAAGAAGCTGTTGTACTGGGGGGCCTGCGGGTCGAGCTGCTGGTGGCAGTTGAGGCAGCCGGTGCTCACCGTGATGCTACCGCCGCGCCAGGCGGGGGTCTGCTGGCCGCCGTGGCAGCTCACCCCCGAGCACCTCCCCTGCAGGTAGGCGAAGGTGCCGGTCTGGGCCCGGTAGCTGGCCGCGGTCTGCAGGTAGGCGGTCGTGTGGTTTCCGAAAAGCGCAGTGGCATGCTTCTCCGTGCCGGTGCCGAAACCGTTATGGCAGCTGGCGCAGGTGACCCCGTTCAGTGCGAGGTGCACCGAGTGGGCACCCGCCCGGTTGGGAGCGGCGCCGCCGTCGGGGGGCGTGTTGTGGCAGGAAACGCAGCCGCTGGAGGAGACCGCCGGACTCGAAGAGTGGCAGGAGATCCCCCATTTCGGATCGGTGGAAAGGCAGGAAGGCGCGTCCCCCACCAGTAACGTGTTGCTGCCGGTGGCATGGCAAAGTCCGCAGGAGACGGCAAGGTTCCTGCTCCCCTTCACCTGCTCCCCGTTGTAGGTGACCCCGGTGGCCCCGTGGAAGCTGACGCCGGTCGGATCCCCCCAGGACTTCGGGTGGCCGAGGGTGTGGTCGTCGTTGGCGTGGCAGTACATGCCGTTGAAGCTGACGCTGAAGCAGCTCACCTTGGCGATGCCGCCGTCGAGATCGACGCCGTGGCACTCGGAGCAGGCGGTGCTGGAGGAGACCGCCTTGCTGCCGCCGTTCTCCTGCCGGTAGACGACCCAGTGCTGCTGGAGCCAGTTGGCCGGATGCTTGCCGGAGCCGTCCACCACGGGAGGCGCCGAGCCGGAGCTTCCGCTGCAGGCCGAAAGTGCGGCGAGAGCCAGTGGTATGGTGATCAGCTTGCTGAAAAGGGGCTTGATTCGCATGTCCTCTCCTATCGGTGGCAGGCGACGCAGAGGTCGTTGTTGGCCCGGCCGTGGCAGCGGTAGCAGCTGGCGGGATCGAGCTTGCCTTCGATCTTGTGCAGGGTCAGGTAGTCGCCGCGGTGCGGCATCATCCGGTCCGGGCGGTTGCCATTTTTAAGCGAAGGCTTGAACTCCACCTTGTTGGCGTGGCAGTCGTTGCAGAAGGAGAACTTGTGACAGCTGGCGCACAGGGCATCGTCCGAGGCCGCGTAGAAGCGGTGGTTCTGGACAAAGGTCCGCGAATGGTCGAAGGCCGCGAACTTCTTCAGGGTTCCCTTCTGGTTGTCTTCGTGGCACTCGGAGCAGGCGACCGGGCCGCGGGTGATCCGCTCCGGGTGGCTCGCGGGGAGGTTCGGAAGCGCCTTGAACTGCGCGCAGGCAGTCAAAGCCAGCGCGGCGATCAGGACGAACATGGTCGTTATCTGCGGGGAGCGTCTCATCTTTTCAGGTCTCCTTTTCCCGGAAGCTCCAGGTTGTAGGTCAGCCGGAGCAGTCCTTTCAGCTCGTCGTCGTACTGGGCGCTCTGGCCGTAGCTCAAGTCGCCGGAAACTGAGAGCCGGGGGGTTACGTGGTAGCCGAGGGAGCCGACGCTCTCCCAGGCGGTGTCCTTCCCTTCCACCTGTTTCTTGAAGAAGTAGCCGATCAGGTCCAACGAGGCGAAGTAGCTGGCGGTGTCCCGCATCGCCCAGGCGCGGGCCTCGTGGTAGGAACCGGAGGCGCCGGCGATCGCCACGATGGCGAAGTCCGCACTGGAGCGGAGGTAGTGGTAGTCGAAGCCTCCCTTCAGCGTCTTGTCGAGGAAGTTGCCACGCAGTTCGCCGCCGAAGCGGTCGGCCTGGCCGATGTCGCGCCGGTAGTGCTTGTAGTCGCCGGAAAGCTCGACGTTGCCGGGCAGGGTGTAGGTCGCGCTGCCGCCGGCGGCACGGGAGTTCTGGTTGAGGTTCCGCACCATGTCGGCGAAGAGCAGCGACGAGTAGAAGAAATCGCGGTCGTGCTGCTCGTCGTAGTTCACCGTCAGCACCAGGTCCTTGACCGGGGTCACCTGCAAGAGGTAGCTGTGTTCGGCCACCCTGCCGGTCTCGGTGTTGTAGCTGGTGTGCCCGGAGATCTGCATGGCGTCGAGAGGACGCAGCCAGATGTCCGCCCCCACCAGCCGGTGGTTGCCGAAGGTGCCGGGGAGGAAGTTGGGGGAGCTGACCGTGGGAGCGTCGGACTCGTAGACCCCGGAGATACCGAGTTCCAGCAGGCCACCCTTGCGGTAGTTGATCCGGCCTCCGAAGATGCCGTCTCCCTTGCCGTCGGTGTGGGCGCCGATGATCTTGGCGCTGTGCACGTTGGCGCCGCCGAAGCTGGAGACGCCGAAGCCGTAGGGGAGATCGCTGCGGTAGCTGACACCGTCCACCTGCTCGTTGAGGATCCCCTCCATGATGGAGAAGCGTCCGGCGCGCGCCGTGGCGTTGGCCTGCTTGAACCGGTACTGCAGGTAGGCGTAGTCGAGCGCGCCGTTCACCCCTTCCCCACCGTTGTAGGCAGAGTTGTGGTCGGCCAGATCGAGCCGCCCCCAGCCGTACAGGTGGGCGGAGAGGTTGCCGTCGCCCGCCCCGTCAGCGTCCACGCCGAAAAACTCCGTCAGGGGGACCATGGTCCTGGTCTGGAAGCCGGCGTGGGTATCCTGCTGGAAGCGCAGGATGGTAGTCGATTCCGCCGAGCCGTCCGCAAGGACCGCGGTAGGCAGGACCGCCAGCAGTAGGGCGGAGAACACCCGGCAGAACGCTTTAAAGTCAATGGACATGCACCTTCCTCCTGTTTTTGCCTATCTGTAACTATCTCTACCGTCAGGCCGCCGCTCCGTGCTGCGCACAAACCGGTAGCGCCATACCCGAAACAAGGCGCGCAGGGCCGATCGGGGCATACTGCGCGCGCAGACGCAGCTCTGCCCTCAAGGGACGCCTCTACGGGGGATTTCCCCTTGGCTTTACCCTGGACCGCCGCGCATCTATCTCAGGTACCAGGCCGTCAGACCGGGCACCCTCTGAGTCGTTACAAAACTGAACCGGCTAATGCTGAAGCTGGGAGTGAACCGGAATCCTGGCCCAATCCGCCGTATGTGGATATTTCGAGGTGAACGGGAATCTTTATTGGGGATGATGCTCCGCGCTGAGCTGCAGTAGCGAGTGAGATCATTTGCAAGGGGAACACGAGAGTATCAGACCGTGCAGTATTAACATCCTCTTAGTGACACTATCTTGCATGAGGAAAATCTTTCCTGACTGCAACATCATCTTGCAGCGTTTGGACGTTCTGCACCCACCGTCAATACGAGTTCATTCTTCGGCACCGCTTTTTCGAACTTTAGGGTGAAAATGATTTATTTCCACTAAGCTTGCGAAAGCGATTTAAGCGAAAGAGACGGCGAACTCAAGACGGCACAACAGATTAATACCTGGTAACTTTTCACTATTCCAATGCTGCACTTGCTACAGCCGATGAGATATTGCCGCGGGTCTTTGCAGATAGTGAGCCATCGGCATTTGATTGATTTCACAGTGGTTTTTGGAAAGGAACGGGCAGCAGAAACTGTTCAACGGTTGCACAGCTGTTCAAACACCGCTGTTCGGAGAACAAGCAGGTGGGGGAGGCAGGAGACAGGAGGCAGGAAGCAGTGGGGCCGGTGGTAGTGGGTAGTGGGTAGTGGCAGGTGGTAGTAGGCAAAGGCAGTGGCAGTGGACAATGGCAGTGGACAATGGCAGGTGGCAGTGGGCAGTGGCAGCAGGCAGGTCGCGAGCACGGCGCAGCAACAGACGGGCAGATGAAGGGACGTCGCTAGCTTTTGGCCGGCTTCACCATGGTCAGGAGCAGGAAGCTCGACACGGCGGCCAGTAAGGTGCCGATCAGGAAGGGGGCGACGTCACCGAATCGTTGCCAGATCAAACCGAAGATCGCGCTGGCCGGAAGGGCCCCCGCGCCGATGGCGAAGCTGTACCAACCGAAGGCCGCCCCCCGCAGCGACGGATCGGAGAGGTCCGCCACGAATGCCTTCTCAACCCCTTCCGTCAGCCCGTAAAACAGCCCGTACAAGGCGAACAGCAACCAGATGTGCAGTTCGTTACTGGCGAAGGCGAAGCCAAGGTAGCAAAGGGCGTACACCACCCAGCCCGCCACGATAACCGACCTCCTGCCAACCCGGTCGGACAGCGCGCCGAACGGCATGCTGGCGAACATCTTCACGGCACTGAAAAAGGCCCATAGGAGCGGAATCCGATAGACCGGCATTCCCAGCTTACCGGCCTTGAGCAGCAGGAAGGTATCGGAAGAGTTCCCCAGTGTGAACAGGAAGAGAATGAAGAGGTATCTTCTCAGCGGCCCCGCGGGAAGCAGGGAAAGGCGGACCTGCTTCTGCGGGAGGCTCTTTCTCTCCACCTCGGTCACCTTGAAGAGGATCAGCAGTATCACCACGATCCCCGGGACACCCGCCAGGAAGAAGAGCGTTCTCAGGTCCTTCACGAACCAGGCGAGCAGCAGGGTGGCAAGCAGCGGCCCGAGCAAGGCGCCGGCGTTGTCCATGGAGCGGTGGAAACCGTAGGCCTTGCCCCGCAGGGAAGGATCGACGGAGTCGGCGATCAGGGCGTCGCGAGGTGAGGTGCGCACCCCCTTCCCTACCCGGTCACCCGCCCGGATCAGCAGCACCGCCAGCGGAGAGGTGGCCGCCCCGATCAGCGGACGCATCAGCGCGGAAACGGAATAGCCGAAGAGCACCAGCCGCTTGCGGGCGCGCACCCGGTCGGAGACGATGCCGGAAAAGAGCTTGAGAAGGGAAGCGGTGGATTCGGCTACCCCTTCGATTACGCCCAGAAAGGCGGGCCCCGCACCGAGCACGCTGCTCAGGAAGACGGGCAACAGTGGATAGATCATTTCGCTGGAGACGTCGGTAAAGAAGCTAACCAGTCCCAGGATCAGTACGTTGCCAGTAATACCTGCAAGCATAGGGGGCACCTCTGTCAATTACTGTAACTTAAAATCAAGAGGGAACAAGTATCAACTTCCGCACTGTCTCACTTATCGGCTCACATTGATCCTCTCTGAACTCTTTCGAGAGTACTGTTAGTGGGCACAGCTCTCTTTGAGAGGGATTACTTTCGCCCCTGCTGCCAGTCGCAAAGCATACCTTGACTTTTGATCCCGATTTTATTACCTATCGTGAGATGTTTTGTTAGAATAATGCGACGGAGGCAAGCGGATGCACAAGGATATGAAAACAGGGTTCATCGGTGGCGGGAACATGGCAGAGGCTATCATCAAGGGTCTCCTGGCCGGAGGAGTCCCGGCCGGGAACCTGACGGTTTCCGAGCCGGCGGAGCAGCGCAGGGCCGTGCTGTCCGAAAGGTACGGGGTCCGGGTGATATCCGATAACGATGAGCTCTGCAAGACGAGCGAGGTGGTGGTGCTGGCTGTCAAACCGCAAATGGCAGCAGTTGCACTGCAGGGCATCAAAGCCGCTTCCGTAGAGAACAGGCTCTTCATCTCCATCATGGCAGGCGCCAAATGCGCGGCCATCGAGGCGATACTCGGCGCCGGAGCGCGCGTGGTCAGGGTCATGCCGAACACCCCGGCACTCGTGCTGGAGGGGGCCACCGCTCTTTCCCGCGGCTCGCTGGCCACCGATGACGACGTCACCGTCACGCGCAGGATCTTCGACCTGGTCGGCACCACCTGCGTGGTGGACGAGAAGCTGCTGGACGCGGTGACCGGCCTGTCCGGCAGCGGACCGGCCTACGTGCTGACCTTCATCGAGGCGCTCTCCGATGCGGGTGTCAAGCACGGCCTGACCAGGGAGGTGGCCACCACCCTCGCCGCCCAAACGGTGTACGGCACTGCCAAGCTTTTGCTGGAGACCAAAGAACATCCGGCGGTGCTGAAGTCCAACGTCGCCTCTCCGGGCGGCACCACCATTGCCGGCATGCATTCCCTGGATCGTGACGGCTTCCGCGCCGCCACCATCAATGCGGTCGACGTTGCGGTGGCGAAGTCGAAGGAACTGGGGGCGAAGTGAAAACCAGGATGACGGTCATCGTGCGGGGGCGGGTGCAAGGGGTTGCCTTCCGCCATCATACCGCCCGGATGGCGGCGCAGCACGGGGTGACCGGCTGGGTGATGAACCAGTCCGACGGATCGGTGAAGGCTTGTTTCGAAGGCGAGGAAACGGCCGTCCGGGCCATGGTCGATTGGTGCCGCAGGGGTCCGGACCTGGCTCAGGTCGAGGAACTCGTCGAGCAACCCGGGGAGTACAGCGGCGAATTCACCGGTTTCGGCATCAGGCACTGCGAATAAAACAACCTCCCCCCACGGCCAACTCTCCCTCTCCCTGTGGGAGAGGGCTGGGGTGAGGGAAGCATCCACGAAGGTGCGAGGCTGCCCTCACCCCGCCCCTCCCCCGTAGGGGGAGGGAGAGCTTGCATGCGTAGGTGGCTGGTTGAATATCAAGCTACGAAGCGTAGATCAAGAGGACCATCTACAAGGGGACAACTGACATGACTGGAATTACCTTGAGCCGGATAAGGCGCTTCATCCTCGCCCCCCTTTTCCTGGCGTTACTCTTCGTTCCCAAGGCACCCGCCGCAGCCGACACCATGGATCTCAGCAAGGCCATCAAGGTAGGCTCCGGCAAGGTCATGGTGATAGAATTCACCGACCCTGACTGCCCGTACTGCCGCAAGGCCGAGGCCTACTTCCGGACCCAGCCGCAGGTGACCCGCTACATCTTCCTGATGGCGCTACCCATGCATCCCGGTGCCAAGCCGAAGTCCCAGTACATCCTCTCCGCAAAGGACAAGGAAAAGGCCTACCTCGAGGTGGAGTCCGGCATGTATGACAGGGGGAAAGTCCCCGCCCCCATCACGGCGGAGGGGATCCGGCTGCAGAAGGAGCACCAGGAGATCGCCCAGGCGAACAGCGTGAAATCCACCCCCACCTTCATGGTCTATGGAAGGGTAATCGTTGGCTTCGACGTCAACAAGCTGGCCCCCCTGCTGAAGTAGGGAAGAGGGCACCAGATCCCAGTAACGAAAAAGGCAGACCGGGAGAAGCTTTAAAAGCCAAAGCTTGCCTGGTCTGCCTTTTTCCGTTCTATGGTTGCCGCACTCCGGCTTTCGCTCAGCTTTGCCTGTGCGGTAAAAGCCCCTGTCAGTGGCGGCGGCTTGGACGCTCCTTGATCGGCCACCCAGTCTCGTACCCTTCCGGGTAAAACCTCTCGCGCGTCCGGTTGAAATAGCCGTACTGGATCTTCGGGAACTCCTTCTTGATCCTCTCCAGCAAGCGGTACATGCCGATCCCCCTTTTCTCCACTCCCATCCGCTCGTTGTAGAAGGCGGGATCGATGGAGAGATTGCGCATCTGCAGCATGTCCACCCCGGTATGCTCGATGAACTTGAGGAGCGCCTCCACCTCGGAGGGGCTGTCGGTCACCCCTGGGGAGACCAGGTAGTTGATCATGGTGAAGAGTCCCTTCTGCTTGGCAGCCTTGACCGATTCGACCACGTCGGCGAACTGGTACCCCTTGGGGCGGTAGTAGCGGTTGTAGAACTCCTCCTGCACCGAGTTCATTGAGAAGCGCATGGAGTCCATGCCGGCGTCGCACAGCATGCGGACGCGGTCGGGGAAGGAGCCGTTCGAGTTGAAGTTCACGGTCCCCCGCGAGGTGCCAGCCTTAAGCCGCCTGGTCGCCTCGGCAATGGTGTCGGCTTGCATGATCGGGTCACCCTCGCACCCCTGCCCGTAGGAGACGATCGGCTCCGGGGCTTCCTTCAGGTGCGGCAGCATCAGTTCCACGATCTCCTCCGGCGTCGGCACGAACGGTATCCGCTCGTGGTTGGAGGGGCAGCAGTCGGAGGGCTGCAGACTGATGCAGCCGAGGCAACGGGAGTTGCAGACCGGGGAGGTAGGGATCGGAGCCTCCCAGCGGCGGAAGAAGAGGTTCTTGGCGGCGAAGCAGTGGTAGTCGACCGCGCAGCGGGAGAGCTGCTCGATCAGCCTGTTGTCGGGGAACTGGGCAAGCATCTTCCTGACCAAGGGATCGAGCTTGCGGTCGTCGTAATTCTTGGGGAGCCAGTTGTCGTTGTCATCGACCCGGGTGGCGGCCACCACGAAACGCTCGGTCTCCTCGTCCCAGCCAACCGCCGTGTACGACCAAAGCGGCAGGTGCACCTTTTTCTTGCTGTAATCGCAGGCCGGCAGCAGCGTCCGCATGTAGCCGGGCGCCATGAAGGCCGACACCGCCTGCACCGGAATGCTGCGCCTCCCTTCCTGGACACGGCTCACGGTGATGAAGCGGCGGGCCTTGGCGTCCCAGGCCACGGGCGGCGTGTCGGGAATGGTGAAGAGACGGCTGTCCTCCGGGAGGGGGATCAGCTCCACCGATTCGGGGAGCAGCGCCTCGTTGCCGCTCATGCCGGCCATGTTCAAATAGGGGTGATCGTAGATGTTTCCCTTGCTGTCCGCATAGAGAAGCTTGGGGAGTCTTTTACTTTTCATAATCAGTCCTTAGAGCCGCAGAGTTCTTCACAAGCGCGGCGTCGCAACCTG
>DATFAB010000105.1:0-24630 GCA_035255025.1 Geomonas sp. | reverse complement strand
ATGGGGGGTAGGCAGTTAGCTCCTCCTGAGATACAATTAGCGCATTTAACCAATTCCTGGAAGGGGTGCGCTGATGGATGGAAGGAGCTTTCCTAAGACCCACCGGAAATTTGTTGAACAATTTCTTGATGATACAGCGTGTGCCGCGTATCTGGAGCGGCTGCGATGGCCTGACGGCTTCCGCTGCCCTGTTTGTGAAAACCAAGTGGTCCCTTGGCGCCAAACCCGTGGGCGCCTAGTTTGCCCGATCTGTCGTCACCAGACCTCTGTCACGGTCGATACGATCTTCGATAAGACGCGTACACCTTTGACGACGTGGTTTGACACGGCTTGGCACCTGACAACGGCCAAAAACGGCTTTTCTGCTAAGACCGCAGAGCAGGTGCTTGGTATCAGCTACCATACAGCCTGGGCCATCCTGCAGCGTTTCAGAGTGGCCATGGTGCGTAGCGAGCGAGCAAAGCTTTCCGGTCTGGTAGAAGTAGACGAAACCTTAGTCGGCGGCGTCAAACAGGGCGGCAAGCGTGGCCGAGGTACGACCAAATCGGTTGTTGTGATAGCTGTCGAACTGCAAGAACCAAAGGGTTTCGGCCGCATCCGAATGCGTCATATTCCGGATGCGTCAAGCAATAGCTTGATGGGCTTTATCGGTGATGCAGTGGCAGATCACTCGATTGTATGCACCGATGGCTGGACTGGATATAACAGCTTGTCGGAATGCAAAATCTATCAACATCGCAAAACCGTTCTTTCATCATCAGAAGACCAAGCACATGTTTCGATGCCAGGAGTGCATCGTGTTGCCAGCCTTCTGAAACGCTGGATAATGGGGACTCACCAAGGGTGTATAGTCCCGGAGCATTTACAATCGTATCTGGAAGAGTTCACATTCCGGTTCAACAGGCGTACATCCAAAAGCCGTGGCTTGGTATTCTATCGGCTTATGGAGCAATCGGTAGCAACCAAGCCGGTCACGTTTGAGGACGTAACTTTCGGTTATGATTGGAAAAATCACGGGAGGAGGAGCTAACTGCCTACCCCCCTTGTGTGGATAAGAATTTGGTCTGTGAAAAACGTTCGCTGATTCAATCTTTTTCCAGCCTCTTAGCCTCTTCCCAGAGCACATCCATCTCCTCCAGGGTGGCCGACTGCATGGCCATCCCTTTGGCGTGAAGGCTGTCCTCGACGTGACTGAACCGTTTGGTGAAACGGCCGATCGTTTTCCGGAGCGCCTCCTCCGGGTCGATGCAGAGAAAACGGCCGAGGTTGACGATTGCGAAGAGCAGATCGCCCAACTCCGCTTCCATTTCCTTCTGGTCCCCGGCGAGCATCGCCTCCTCGAATTCGTTCAACTCCTCCATCACCTTGGCGAAGACCTGGTCGGTGTGCTCCCAGTCGAAGCCGACCCGGGCCGCCTTTTCCGTGATCTTCTGGGCCTTCATCAGGGCCGGGAGTTCGGGAGGGATGCCGGAGAGGGCCGATTTTCTTTCCACCCCTTTTTCCTGTTTCTTGATCTTCTCCCAGTTCTGCACCTGTGCTTCGCTGGTTTCGATGACCTCCTCCCCGAAGACGTGGGGATGGCGGCGGATCAGCTTGTCGTTGATGGCGTCCAGCACCTCTTCCATGGTGAAGGAGCCGGCTTCCTCGGCGACGGCGGCGTGGAAAACCGGCTGCAGCAGGAGGTCGCCCAGTTCCTCCTTGAGGAGATCCTGGTTGTCGGTGTCGATCGCCTCGATGACTTCGTAGGCTTCCTCGATCAGGTAGCGTTTGAGCGACTGGTGGGTCTGTTCCGCGTCCCAGGGGCAGCCCCCCGGTGCCCGCAGTTTGCGCATGATCTCCATCAGCCTGCCGAATTTTTGCTGCTCGTTCTCGATGCTCATACGGTTCTCCCGAAAAAAATAAAACCACTGGCCACGGAGACACGGAGGTCACGGAGATAGACGTGAAAACGTTTAACAGGGACGGGCAGGATAGACAGGATTAAAACAAATCCAAGATCTTTGTTTAGATCCAGGACTTGTCAAAAACAGGACTTTGAAGACCTTGAAGTTGTCCTGTTCATCCTGTCCATCCCTGTTAAATCAGCCTTCTTGATTTACGCCTTGCTCCGTGTGCTCCGTGTCTCCGTGGCAAATGGTTCTGGCTTGCTGAGTCGGCTACCTATTTACCCTTCATGTACGAGGCCAGGAACTGCTCCTTGTACTCCTTGAAGCGCCCTTCCTCTATGGAGTGCCGCACCTCGGCCATCATGTTCAGGTAGAAGTGCACGTTGTGGATGCTGGCCAGGATGGCGGAGAGCACCTCGTTGGCGGTGAACAGGTGGTGCAGATAGGCCCTGGTGAAGTTCTGGCAGGTGTAGCAGTTGCAATTGGGCTCAACCGGATAGAAATCCCGCCGATAGTTCTTGTTGGTCAGCCTGATCCGCCCCCGGTTGGTGAACAGGGTGGCGCTTCTCGCATAGCGGGTCGGGATCACGCAGTCGAACATGTCGATCCCGCGCTCGACGCTCTCCAGGATGTCCTCGGGAAGTCCCACCCCCATCAGGTAGCGCGGCTTGTCTTCGGGAAGGTGGGGAGCGGTGTACCCCACCACCTGCTTCAACAGTTCCAGCCCCTCGCCGACCGAGACCCCGCCGATCGCGTAGCCGGGGAAGTCCATCTTGACGAGCGCCTTGGCGCAGCGCTTCCTCAGGTCCTCGAAGACGCTCCCCTGCACGATGCCGAACAGGTACTGGTCCTTTCTGGTGTGGGCCTCCCTGCACTGCTTCGCCCAGCGGATGGTCTTCTCGGTGGAGCGCTCGGCGTACCCCTTGTCGCAGGGGTAGGGGATGCACTCGTCGAAGTTCATGATGATGTCCGCCCCCAGGGACTCCTGGATGGCCATGGCGCGCGCCGGATCCAGGAAGATCTCCTCGCCGGTGTCCTCGTGCTTGAAGAAGACCCCGTCCTCGGTGATCCGCTTGTTGGGGAGCGAGAAGACCTGGAAGCCGCCGGAGTCGGTCAGGATCGGGCCGTCCCAGCCCATGAAACGGTGTAACCCGCCGGCCTTCTCGACCAGGGCCTCGCCCGGGTGCAGGTGCAGGTGGTAGGTGTTGGAGAGGATGATCTGGGCCCCGGTGTCGTGCACCTGGGCGGGGGTCATCGCCTTCATGGCAGCGTGGGTGGCCACCGGCATGAAGATGGGGGTCTGGATCTCCCCGTGCGGAGTGTAGACGACACCGCGCCGGGCGGCGGTCTGTTTGTCCTTCTTGAGCAGTCTGTAAATCATAGGGTTCTATTTGGCCTCTTGGTCGTGGTTCGTAAACTCAGTAACTTCTAGCAGAGCGACGCCCAAAAAGCAACTGCAACGGGACCTGCACAACAGCAAAACACGGTTCGACTGGAGCAGTAGATGCAAGGTGAGCAGCTCCAGATTAAATGTATGCTGTATACAAAAATGTCTTGCATTTTGCTATAACGGCATTTAATATGCGCCGAGTATCAGCGTGTCAAAACATGCGCTTTGGTCTGTCTCGCATACGCTTGCAGCTTCATAAATGTTCGTCACAAAGGAGAGATCAAATGCAGACTTTGAGTCCATGGCGCGCACCCCCAGCTTTCGCGGAGCGGAAACCGCGAGTCCCCTTCATCGTGAGGGACCGCAGGGAGTTGTAGCCCTCCGGCGTACGCAAACGATAGTCATCACCCCAACGATTTCGAATAAAGCAAAGGGACAAAACACATGCGAATACTTACTAGCACCGTAGGTAGAAAGATCCTGATGTCGATCACGGGCCAGCTCTTGATCCTCTTCGTCCTGGTCCACATGATCGGTAACACCACCATTTTCTTCGGCGCGCTGAACGCCTACGCCGAACACCTGCACAGCCTGCCGCCGCTGGTCTGGATCTTCCGTCTGGTCATGCTGGCAGCCATCGCCGTGCACATCTGCTACGGCGTCCAGGTCACCCTGGAGAACAAGGCCGCCAACCCGGGTGCCTACGCCGTGAAGAAGCAGCTCAAGGCGAACTTCGCGTCCGAGAACATGATCTGGACCGGCCTGCTGCTTCTGGCCTTCATCTGCTACCACCTGGCCCAGTTCACCATGCACCTCACTCCGGACGTGGTGGTCGGTCTTGACTCCGTCAACCGTCCCGACGTCTTCAAGATGGTCTCCACCAGCTTCGCCAACGGCGGCATCGCCATCCTGTACATGTTCGCCATGGTCATGCTGTTCCTGCATCTCTCCCACGGTATTCCGAGCTTCCTGCAGACCATGGGGTGGAACAACGACAAGACCATCCCGGTCTTCGGCACCGGCGGCAAAGTGGTCTCCGCGTTCCTGATGCTGGTTTATATCTCGATTCCTGCCGCTATCTTAATCGGCGCACTGAAATAGGGGGTTTCAAGTGATACTCGACGGAAAATGTCCGAAAGGACCGATTCAGACCTCGTGGGACAGGCATCGCTTCGACCTGAAGCTGGTCAACCCCGCTAACAAGCGTAAGTACAAGATCATCATGGTCGGCACCGGCCTGGCCGGCGGCGCAGGCGCTGCCTCCCTGGGCGAGCTGGGCTACAACGTGGAAGCTTTCTGCTACCAGGACAGCGCACGCCGCGCCCACTCCATCGCCGCACAGGGCGGCATCAACGCCGCTAAAAACTACCCCAACGACGGCGACTCCATCTACCGTCTGTTCTACGACACCATCAAGGGTGGCGACTTCCGCGCCCGTGAGGCAGACGTCTGGCGTCTGGCCCAGGTGTCCAACAACATCATCGACCAGTGCGTCGCTCAGGGCGTTCCCTTTGCCCGCGACTACGCAGGTTACCTCGACAACCGCTCCTTCGGCGGCGCCCAGGTTTCCCGTACCTTCTACGCCAGGGGGCAAACGGGCCAGCAGCTCTTGCTCGGTGCCTACTCCGCTCTTTCCCGCCAAGTGAAAGCCGGCACCGTGAAGATGTTCCCGCGCTGCGAGATGCTCGACCTGATCGTGGTGGACGGCGAGGCGAAAGGCATCACCGTCCGTGACCTGATCACCGGCGAGATCCGCGCCCACGTGGCCGACGCCGTGGTGCTCGCCACCGGCGGCTACGTCAACGTGTTCTACCTCTCCACCAACGCCATGGGCTGCTCGGTTACCGCGTCCTGGAAGGCCCACAAGAAAGGCGCCTTCTTCGCCAACCCCTGCTACACCCAGATCCACCCGACCTGCATCCCGCAGTCCGGCGACCACCAGTCCAAGCTGACCCTGATGTCCGAGTCCTTGAGGAACGACGGCCGCTGCTGGGCTCCCAAGAAGGCCGGCGACAACCGGCACCCGAACGACATCCCGGAAGAAGAGCGCGACTACTACCTGGAGAGGAAGTACCCCTCCTTCGGTAACCTCGCTCCCCGCGACATCGCCTCGCGCGCCGCCAAAGAGCAGTGCGACGAAGGGCGCGGCGTCGGACCGGGCGGCCGCGGCGTCAACCTCGACTTCTCCGCCGCCATCAAGCGCGTGGGCGAGCACACCATCCGCGAGCGCTACGGCAACCTGTTCGAGATGTACGAGAAGATCACCGACGAGAACGCCTACAAGCAGCCGATGCGTATGTACCCCGCACCGCACTACTCCATGGGCGGCCTCTGGGTCGACTACAACTGCGAGAGCAACATCCCGGGCCTGTTCGTGCTGGGTGAGGCCAACTTCTCGGTGCACGGCGCGAACCGCCTGGGCGCTTCCGCCCTCATGCAGGGCCTGGCCGACGGCTACTTCGTGATCCCCTACACCATCGCGAACTACCTGGCCAAGACCAAGCCGGGCGCAGTCAAGGTCGACCACCCCGAGTGCAAGAAGTCCATCGAGGACGTCACCAACAACCAGAAGAAGTTCCTCTCCATCAACGGCAAGAAGACCGTGTCCGAGTTCCACCGCGAACTGGGCAAGATCATGTGGGAAAACGTCGGCATGGCCAGGAGCGAAGAGTCCCTGAAGGAAGCCCTCAAGAAGATCCCGGTCCTCAGGGAGGAGTTCTGGAAGAACGTCAAGGTCACCGGTTCGGGCGCAGAGCTGAACCAGCAGCTGGAGAACGCCGGCCGCGTCGCCGACTTCCTCGAGTTCGGCGAGCTGATGACCAAGGACGCGCTGCACAGGAACGAGTCCTGCGGCGGCCACTTCCGCACTGAGCACCAGATGCCGGACGGGGAGGCCAAGCGTGACGATGAGAACTACTGCTATGTTGGCGCCTGGGAGTTCAAGGGCGTCGGCAATGAGCCTGAACTGCACAAGGAGCCGTTGACGTTCGATAACGTCCATCTGGCGGTAAGGAGCTATAAATAATGAGCCATCACGACAGCCATGGTATGAACCTCGTTTTACATGTATGGCGCCAGAAGGGGCCGAACGAGCCGGGCAAAATGGAGCAGTACGAGGCCAAGAATGTCAGCCCGGACCAGTCCTTCCTCGAGATGCTCGACGAGGTCAACGAGCAGCTGATCAAGGCTGGTCAGGACCCGATCGTCTTCGATCACGACTGCCGCGAAGGCATCTGCGGCATGTGCTCGCAGGTCATCAACGGCGTCCCGCACGGCGGCCAGGAGCGCACCACCGTCTGCCAGCTGCACATGAGGAACTTCAAGGACGGCGACACCATCTACATCGAGCCCTGGAGGGCCAAGGCCTTCCCGATCATCAAGGACCTGGTGGTCGACAGGACCGCCCTTGACAAGATCAGCCAGGCCGGCGGTTACACCTCCTGCCACACCGGCGGCGTCGCTGACGGCAACGCCATCCTGGTGCCGAAACCGTCCGCCGACTACGCGATGGACGCCGCCGAGTGCATCGGCTGCGGCGCCTGCGTAGCAGCCTGCCCGAACGGCTCCGCCATGCTGTACACCTCCGCGAAGGTGGCCCAGCTGGCCGAACTGCCGCAGGGTAAAGCGGAGGCCGCCGAGCGCGTCTGCGACATGCTGGACGCTCTCCAGGAGAACGGCTTCGGCAACTGCTCGAACCACTACGAGTGCCAGGCCGCCTGCCCGAAAGGGATCAGCGTCAAGTTCATCGCACGTCTGAACAGGGAGTACCAGAAGGCTCTGTTCAAGTAAGCTTCATCTCTTCAATTCGCTTAATTGCGGATCGGGGCGAGAGGGAAACCTCTCGCCCCTTTTTTATTGCCTTTGCAGCCGACCCCTTCCTTACCCTGGCCCTCCCCTTGAAGGGGAGGGGACGGAGTGGCGACCCTGTTGGATAAAGGCCCGCAGCAGGTCTCCCCCTTGATAAAGGGGGGACAGGGGGGATTGCCTTGGGCCGTTCGAAGGTGGCAGAAGGAAAGTTGCCGCATTGTAAATAGCAAAATGGCATTGAGCAATTAACCCGGCGGAAAAGCCGGGCGCTATGACAGAAAACGGTTCCGGCATGAGCCTGTTGTGCCAGGGGATGCGCTGCTCAGTGTTGCCGGCGGAAACGGGGGTGCTGTGACGGGCGCGGCGCATTGAGGATAGGCAGCAGGGATTTGACCTTCAGGTTGGAATTTTATAAAGTAGCGGGCGATTTGCGGCCGCCGCGGGGGAGAGGACGCTGCCGGGGAATGGCAGCGGGAGACGGCGGCACCGGTTCCCCCATCTCCTTGCCGGGTGGATGGGGGAAACCGGTCTGCCGTCTTGGCATTATTCGGCCTTTTCCAGGTCCTGGAGCAACTTGTCGGCTTCCTGGAGTTTCTGCTGGAGGGCCCTGATCTCTGCTGCCGAATAGGCTTTCTCGCCCTTTTTTATCTCTTTTTGCAGCCGGTGGATCCGCCCATAGATGTCGTCGACCTGATCGGCGCAGTTCTTCGCTGCCAGCAGGCACTCGTCCTTTTGGGCCGGGGTCTGAGTTTCGGGGGTATCGGCAAAGGCTGGCAGGGAAGATAATGCCAATACTGCGGTGAAGGAAACAAGCATTAGCGCCTTTTTCATCGAGCTCTCTCCTTTTTCGGTATGCTTGCGCACTAACAACAATAAAATGGTACGACATAAAATGTGAAAGTCAAAAGCACGATCTGTATCAGTTGCAAGGGGGATGTGAATGAGGAGAGTTCTGGTACTTTGGGCGGTGTGGCAAAGCTGCCTGCTTTGCCAGGGATGCACCAATCGCGCATGGTACGACATGCTGCGTGACCAGCAGCGCCAAGTCTGTAACCGGGAAAAGAACTTGAGAGAAGCCCAGCAGTGCCTGGAAAGAGTCAATGCCGTAAGCTACGACGAATACCAGAGACTGAGAAAGACTTCGCTCAAGCGCGACTGACCGGCAATGAACGCTGCAAGATGGCATCGTATTCCTGCAAAGCCTCCCTTTGTGCAGTCACTGTCAGATCGTAGAGCTCGTCGTAGTGTCTTCCCGCCAGCCAGACCAGTTCCGAGTCCAGCTTCTTGTCCTGCGCGCGTCCCTGCATGAGCCCCAGGCAGGCATCGCGGGGAAGGCCGCTGCGGTAGGGGCGGTGCTCGGTGAGGGCCGCCAGGTTGTCGGCCACCGCCACGATCTTGGCCCCGAAGGGGATCTCGGCATCTGTCAGCCGGAAGGGATAGCCGCTGCCGTCGCCGTATTCGTGATGGAAGGATGCCCAGGCCGGTATCTCGCCGAGCCCTTCGATATCCTTCAGGATCCGGTAGGTGTGGTAGGGATGGCTCTTCACCGCCTTGCGCTCCGTGGCGTCGAGCCCGCCCGGCTTGTCCAGGATGGAGGGGGGGAGGGCGAGCTTGCCGAGGTCGTGCAGGTTGCCCGCCACGTGCAGCCGCGAACAGTCGCTTGCGCTCAAGCCGGCCAGGCGGCCGAGGGCCTCGCAAAGGCGGGCGACGCTCCTGGAGTGGGCGGCGGTGTGCCGGCTTCGGTAGTCGATGATCTTGCCGAACAGGGCGGAGAGTTCCTGCAGCCCTGGCAGGTCGAGCAGCAAATTGGCATCGGAGAGGGCGCTTCTCACGCCGAGCTGGGTAAAGGAGGCGAAGCGGGAATCGAGCCAGAAATATTCCTTTTCCGACTCCTGCAGGAATGCCTCGACCACCTCGGGCATGAACAGCCCGCGGCAGTCGTCGGTGATCCAGCTGCGTATGTCGTCGCTTTGGGTCAAGACGCAGCCGCCGGGATCGATCTTCTGGGCCACCCGGTCGGCGAGGCTCACGATGCTGCCGCCCAGCCTGGCACCGTAATCGCCGATGCTTAATCCGTCGTCCCAGCCTCGCCAGGATGCGTGGTGGTGTCGGACCACGTCGGCGGCGGCCAGGAAGGGGGGGAATTCCCGGATCAGGCGGTAGCCCAGTTCGGCGTGCTCGTTGTAGGCTGCGTCGCTGAACTGGGGCTCGGCGCTGCAGTAATCGAAGGCGACCACGCCGATGTCGTGCAGCAGGGCGGCGATGCCGACGTCCCGCTGCTGCTCCTCGCAAAGGGAAAAGGCCTCGGCGATCTTGACGGCGAAGCCGAACACCTGCCGGTGGTGGTTGACGAGTGAATGGCTCACCAGGTCGAGAGCTGAAGAGAGTCCGAAGACCAGTTCGGTGACCTGGATCTTATAGGTATCGGTCATGGCCGGCCACCGCGGCGGCCGGCCTCATCGGGAAACAAAAACATCACATCTCCAAGGTTCACGTCGTAAAGAAGACAAATAAGGTCCTATTGATAACATACTGCCCCTGCATTGCAAGGATTATTTTCCGGAGCGCTGCCGGCGGCCGCCGGTGGAGGCCCGGCACCCTGCGAGGGGCGCTCCCGGTGACCGCCTTGCCATGTGAAGAGATAGATGTTGAAAACACGTTTTAAAACACGTAGTATCGTCACCCGGCGGCTGTCGCCGTCCCTGTTGCTAACTCTTTCGAGTCACTGAATGTTTCAGGGGGGAGCTGGGATGGAAAAACGTTATCTGACCCCGGCCGAAACGGTCAGGACCATCGTCGAGAACGGCAAGCGGGTCTTGACCCAGTCCCGCCTGCGCACCTTGGTGCTGAGCCTTCTGGCCGGCTTCTACATCGCCTTCGGCGCCCAGCTCGCCACCGTCTTGACCCAGGACGCGGCTCTCTTCGTGGGCAAGGGTATCGCCGCCCTTTTGGGCGGCAGCGTCTTTTCGCTGGGCCTCATGCTGGTGGTGATCTGCGGGGCCGAGCTGTTCACCGGCAACAGCCTGCTGGCCAGTTCGGCCCTGCACGGCGAGATCTCCTGGGGAAAACTGCTGGAGAACTGGCTGATCGTCATCGTGGGCAACATGGCGGGATCTCTATTCTTCGCCGGGCTGATGTTCGAGTCCAGGCTCTGGATGAACGGCAACCTGGCCGAGCATGCCATCAGGATCGCCACCACCAAGTGCCAGCTTCCCTTCATGGTCGCCCTGGTGCGCGGCATCCTGTGCAACTGGCTGGTCTGCCTGGCGGTCTTCATGGCAACCGCCGCCCGCGACGTGACGGGCAAGCTGCTTGCCTGCTACGTCCCGATCATGGCCTTCGTGGCGAGCGGCTTCGAACACTCCATCGCCAACATGTACTTCATTCCGACCGGGCTCCTTTTGGCCGGCGAACTGGACCGTCCCGCTGCCGGGCTTGACTGGTCCACCTTCTTCCTGGGGAACCTTCTGCCGGTCACCCTGGGAAACGTGCTGGGTGGCGTGCTCTTTGTGGCCTTCGCCTACTGGTACGTGCACCTACGACAGGAGGCGCGCCGCCCCTCATGATCCAGCAGCGCTTGTGCGCGATTGAACGCTGTTCCTCGTCGTGCCGGTGCTTGAGATGTATGAAGGGCCGGCCGGGGGGCTTGGCATGAGAGAAAGGCGGTGCCGAAGGCTGTAATGTCCTTCCTTATCTGCCTGGGTGACCGGGAGTTTAATGCCTTTACCTGCTTTTATTGATAATGCTGTACCAACCGCTGAGACAGTGCGACCCGGTCTTTTGATTGCGGCCGTCGGCTCTGTCTATCTGCTTGCCAGCCTGGTCACCTTCCTGACCTATGCCCTGGACAAGTCGGCGGCGCGGAACGGCCGGTGGAGGACCCGGGAAAGCACCCTGCATCTTCTGTCCCTGGTTGGCGGATGGCCCGGGGCTCTGCTTGCGCAAAATATGCTGCACCACAAGTCGAACAAGCGCTCTTTCCGGGCGGTCTTCTGGATGACGGTCGGCCTCAACTGTTTCGCGCTCTGCTGGTTACTGCTGAAAGCGGCCTGAAGGGGGGCGGATGTTGCGTTTCGTGATGATGCTGATAACGTGCTTCCTGCTGCTTTTGGCCGGCTACGCCCTGTTCCAGCGAAAGCTCCTCTACTATCCGACCCATCACCGTGACACTAACGGACTTAGCGAGTGGCGCCAGCTGGGCGAAGTCATCGGTTACGCCCGGGAGGTGCCGGCACCCCGCAACGTATGGCTGATGATGCATGGCAATGCGGGGCAGGCGAGCGACCGTGTCTACGCGCTCGCCTCCTTTTCCCGGCAGGATTCCGTCTACATCCTGGAGTATCCCGGTTACGGAAGCAGGCCCGGGTCGCCGTCCATGGCGTCCTTCAACAAGGCTGCCGAAGAGGGCTACCGGACCCTGAGGGCGCGCTTTCCCCACACCCCCGTCTGCGCGGTGGGCGAGTCCGTCGGCAGCGGGCCCGCCTCCGCATTGGCCGGAGAGTCGCCGCCACCGGACAGGATCGTTCTCATCACACCCTTTGACCTGCTGTCCAGGGTGGCTAACTACCACTTCCCCTATCTGCCGGCGCGCCTCGTCTTGAGAGACAACTGGAACAACGTGCAGGCGTTGAAAGGGTACCGGGGACCGGTGGAGATCTTCGGAGCCCGTGACGATACCATCATCCCCGTCCGCTTTGCCAGGGCGCTGGCGGAGAACGTGGCTGCCGCCACCTTTCACGAGATACCGGGCGGGCACAACGAATGGGCGGTGGCGGGGAGGGTGGAGATACGGAACCCGTGACCGGTGGCAGCGGCAGAGTAGAGGTGTGCCGCGACTGAGTAGTTCCATCCCGCAATCAAAGGCGATTTCTGCCTATCCAAGGCTAGAACTGGATAGGTTTTTTATTTTAATGAACTCGACGGAGTAGTCGCATCTTTGGATTGAGTTGGCGAAAGGCCCGGCTGGTTGGTTTTAAGTCGCCGCCGAGCTTGCATGAGACGGTTCCTGCCTGGCGAGGCAGGGCTTGATGGAGGTATCTCTCCCGCAGGGAGACGGGGGTATGTTGTGAGGTGCTTCCTCCCCCGAAGGGGGAGGAAGTTACCCTGAATCGATGCTACTTCTTTTCGGGAATGGTTATGCAGAGGCACTCGGCCTCGGCGTAGGTCGTCTCTCCGGAGAAGATGCGGCCGTGCACCATCACCTTGCGCCCCTGGGCGGATATCACCCGGCTTTCGACGGTGACCACCTTTTCCAGCGGCAGCATGTTCCGGAAGCTGACGTTCAGATTACCCACCACGATGGCATAGCCGGCCGCCCAGCCGGCCAGGCCGAGGCACTCGTCCATCACGGCGGCCACCGCGCCGCCATGGGCGTGCCCCGGAGGACCTCCGGTTTCCGGGCCGAACCAGATGCGGGCATGGAGGTGCTTCTCGCTGTCCCGGTAATAGCGGGTCCGGAAGCGATTTCCCTGCGGGTCGCCGGATACGAAGATCAGTGACTCGCCCACCAGGGACGGGGCGTCAAAGGGAATCCAGCCTTCCTCGCCGCTCAGATCCACTGCCGAACAGCTGCTTTTACATACTTTCGCAAGTGTCGATGTTGACAAGGTTCCTCTCCTTTGTATCAAATCTCTGGTTTACGTTCACGTAAACCAGCGCTAGCCTAGCAGACTTTGTCCCAGAAATAAAGACCCCGCTACTATATTGTCATCGGCCTCTGGTCTCAAGCTAAAAGCGCTCTCCAATTGTTCGCCGGCGGCCAGCAGCTAAGGTACTTCTGGTCGTGGGGCGAATAGAAAATCCCGCCTGCCCCTTTCGCAAAGGGGGAACCGGTAAGAGAACGGCACGGTGAGGCTTTACGAAGCAGCGGGAACAGGTTACAATGCGCCACTTTTCGTCCAGCAGGAGGTCAGCCTTGATAAACCTGATAAGAAAGCGCCGCAGTATCCGTTCCTATACCGGGGAGCCTATCGACCAGGAGACGGTCGAGTTGCTGGTGGAATCCCTGCTTCGTTCGCCTTCCTCCCGTAACATCAATCCCTGGGAGTTCGTGGTGGTGGACGACCGGGAGTTGCTCACCCAACTGTCGACCTCGAAGCAGCATGGCTCGTCCTTTCTGAAGGATGCGGCCCTCGGAGTGGTCATTTGCGCCGACAGCACCAAGACCGACGTCTGGGTCGAGGACTGCTCGATCGCCGCGATTCTCCTGCAGATGACCGCCCAGTCGCTCGGGCTGGGAAGCTGCTGGATCCAGATCAGGAACCGGCAACAGAACCGGGAGAAGAGTTCGGAGCAGTTCATCCAGGAGCTGCTGGGTCTCCCCGAGCAGATGAAGGTTAACTGCATCGTCAGCATCGGCCACCCGGCAGAAAACAGGCGGCCGCTCGCCGCCAGCCAGCTCCAGTACGACAAGGTCAATCACAACCGTTACCAAGCCTGTTGGCAGAAGTAAGCCCCTCCCGTTACCTGGCGAAGGGGCTTTAGGGATGACCTGAAGTAAGGGCCTTTCTCGGTACTCCTCCCCCGGACGGGGGGAGGTAACACGACGGAAGCGCACGTTGACGCCTTTAGCTCATTCTCCCTCGAGGGCGCCCGTCTGGCGGAGCGCCTCGTACAGGACGATCCCCGCCGAAGTGGAGAGGTTGAGGCTTCTCACCTTGCCGATAATCGGGATCCTCACCGTCATCTCCAGGTTCGCCTCGATCAACTCCTCGGGGAGCCCCTTGGTCTCCTTGCCGAACACGATGAAGTCACCGGGCTGGAAGCGCATGGCGAGGTAGCTATGGGGTGCTTTTTTGCTGGTGTAGATGAAGCGCCCCTCGGGATGGGCTTGCTGCAGGGCGGGGAGATCGGGCCAGTAGTGGATGTCCACCTCGCTCCAGTAGTCGAGCCCGGCCCGTTTGAGGTAGCGGTCGTCCGTCGAGAAGCCGAGCTTGCCGACCAGGTGCAGGACGGTTCCGGTGGCTCCGCACAGGCGGGCGATGTTGCCGGTATTGGGGGGGATCTCAGGCTCGACCAGGACTATGTGAAACGGTTTCTGCAAAGGCATCTATCTTCCTCGGCTGCCATCAAAAGGCTTTAACAGGGATGAACGGGATGGACGGGATGAACAGGATGAAACCCTAAGGGTTTTATCGTAAAGCTGTCAAGAAGGCAAAAGGAAATGGAGTCATAAAACCGTTAACGTCGTTGTACCCATCCTGGCCACGCCTTTCATTCCCGTTTCATGCCTTTTATCGTTTGCTTGCCTGCTTTGCCTCACCCATCCTGTTCATCCCCTTCATCCCTTTCAAATAGCCTTTCCGCCTGCTGGCTTTTCGCCTTTAGCCTTGTTTTTTCCCGGTGTCCAGTCTATTATGGCCCTTCTAATAAGGCAGCGGAGGACCACTTTGAACCAGCCTGATAACAATGGACATTTCGGCCGTTTCGGCGGCAGATACGTTTCCGAAACGCTGATGCCCGCGCTCCTCGAGCTCGAGCAGGCCTACAATCATTACCGCGAGGACCCCGAGTTCAAAAAGGAGTTCGCCTACTACCTGCGCCAGTACGTGGGAAGGCCGAACCCCCTTTACTACGCCGAAAAGCTCAGCCGCAAGCTGGGGGGCGCCAAGATCTACCTCAAGCGCGAGGACTTGAACCACACCGGTGCCCACAAGGTCAACAACACCATCGGCCAGGCCCTTTTGGCCAAGCGGATGGGCAAGAAGCGGGTGATCGCCGAGACCGGCGCCGGCCAGCACGGCGTGGCGACTGCCACCGTGGCGGCTCTCTTCGGCATGGAGTGCGAAGTGTTCATGGGCGAGGAGGATATCCATCGCCAGTCGCTGAACGTCTTCCGCATGAAGCTTTTGGGCGCCAAGGTAACCCCGGTCAACTCCGGCACCGCCACCCTGAAAGACGCCATGAACGAGGCGATGCGCAACTGGGTCACCTACGTGGACAACACCTTCTACATCATCGGCACCGTGGCGGGCCCGCACCCCTACCCGGTCATGGTCCGCGACTTTCAGTCCATCATCGGCGAGGAGGCCCGCGCGCAGCACCTGGAGGCGGAAGGGAAACTCCCCGACTACCTGGTGGCGGCGGTGGGGGGCGGCAGCAATGCCATCGGTCTTTTCCACGCTTTCCGGGACGACAGCAGCGTCAAGATGGTCGGGGTGGAGGCGGCCGGCTACGGTATCGAGACCGGCAAGCACGCCGCTCCGCTGTGCGCCGGCACCGTCGGCGTTCTGCACGGCAACAAGACCTACCTGCTGCAGGACCAGTTTGGGCAGATCGCCCATGCCCACTCCATCTCCGCTGGTCTTGACTACCCCGGCGTCGGCCCTGAGCATGCCTTCCTCAAGGACTCCGGCCGTGCGAGCTACGTCTCGGTCACCGATGACGAGGCCATGGCCGCCTTCCAGGAGTTGACCCGGGAAGAGGGGATCATCCCCGCGCTGGAATCCTCCCATGCCGTCGCCCAGGCCGTGAAGCTCGCGCCCACCCTTTCCGCCGACCAGACCATCGTGGTCTGCCTCTCCGGAAGGGGCGACAAGGACATCCATACCGTAGCCACGGTGATGGGGGTCGAGCTTTAGACGCCTTAACCACAAGTCTCTTCCATCAAGGGGCCGGACGCGGCCCCTTTTTTTGTCCCCTCAACGCACCCGGCGGACCCTGCCAGGGTTCCATCCCACCTGTCCAAACCCTTCTCGCCTCGGCCAAAGAACGAGCTCGTGAGGGGGGGAAGGCGCGCTTCCACAAAAGTTCAGCTCGAGCTGATGGCCTCCTGCCCGCCGGGCAGGTTAGGGCAATGCAGTTTTTTCGCGGTTCGCTGCCTGACCTTCCAGAAGGACGGCAACCTTCTGGACGTGTGAACATTCTAATAATAAAACTTGCAAATTGTTTTTAATCAGCTAAACTTTCAACCTCCGGTTGGCTTTAGGCTAACCACAATCTAATGAAAGGAGATGATGGGCGGGCTTAACCGACATTTACGGAGCTATACCTAAAGCCGGCAACAGCCATCAACTGACATTTACCTATGAAAAAATCTGCTATTGCACTGGTCGCGACGCTGCTTTTCAGCACGTCCTGCGATCAGTCCCACCTGCAGCAGGCGCAGGTTCCGGTGAGTCCTGGACTCAACGAAGTGGACCGGGCGCTGGCTGCAGGGGAGTCGGGCAAGAAGCAGGTGGAAACAGCTGCTGCTTCGAGCTCTTGGGCGCCGATAGAAGCGCCCAAGGAAGCCCTTGTGGAGCGAAGAAAGAAAATGGTACCGGCCATATTGACCGCATTCGCGCGGAGAACCACGCCGGAGCGGGCCAAGTGGCTGGCAGAGATCTGTTACCAGAAAACGGAGGGGACGCGGTTCACCCCGCTGGACTTGGCCGAGATCGCACTGGCCGAAACCGGCGGGCACAAGCTCTCCTCCCGGGCGGTATCCCCCAAGGGGGCGATGGGAGTCTGGCAGCTGATGCCGGAGAGGGCGGAAAGCCACGGTTACCGGCCGTCGGAGATGAGGGACGACGAGAAGTGCGCCGAGGCGGCGGTGCAGGAGCTGCACGAGAAGCTGCACCTCGCCAAAGGGAACCTGTCGCGGGCCAAAAGGCTCTACTGCGGCAGGGGGCCTGCCGCTATGGCCTACGACAAGATCCGCAAGCGTTTTCGGGCGGAGCTCCTGCGCGAGCTGGAAAGAGGTGCTTCGCTGGATGCGATGCGGGTAGCGGCCAGCCACTGACAGTCCCTTTGAAGTTTAATGATAGGTTGTGCTATAGTGGGCGGGTTCCCTGGCGGGGATCCGCCCACTTTAGTTTGGCGGAGAAAATCCTTCCACCGCAAAGACGCCGAGACGCGGAGAAATACAGAACAAAAGAAACGAGCTGTCCGCTGAAGCCAGCCGCCGGCCTCGCACGCTGAAGCCAGCTCATGGGGGTCCTTCCACACGGTCCCCTCCCCTTCAAGGGGAGGGACAGGGTGAGCATGGGTTCTCTGGCAGGTCGAAGCATGGCGGACGACCATTCACAAGGAGCCATTGTTGAAAAAACTTTCCTATTCATTACTACTGCTGCTGTTCGTTTCCGTCGCCATGGCCGGCTGCACCTCCTTCGTGAAGCAGCCGATAGTGACCGTCAAGGATCTTTCCGTGGTCTCGGTGGACGGTGGCGGCGCGGGAATGGAGCTCTACCTGGGCATTACCAATCCCAACGCTTTCGATGTCAAACTGCTCGGCTACAACTATGACCTGAAAGTGATGGCGCTTCCCCTGGCCAAAGGGGGGCTGCGCGAGGAGATCAACTTCCCGTCCCGGGCGGAGACCGACGTCCGCATCCCGATCAAGATCTCCTTTGGCAGCCTGTTGGAGATCCTGAAGCGCAGGCCCAATTTCGACGCCATCCCCTACCAGCTTTCCGCCGGTCTGGACCTGGACACGCCGCTTGGACAGATGGCGGTCCCGGTAAACCGCAGCGGCACCTACGCCATCCCCAAGCAGTACCGCCCGTCGTCGATCCTCAACCGGCTGAGCGACCTGCTGGGGCGCTAACCGCGCACACACATCTACCGCCTCCGCCCGCACTCTCCCCCGGAGAGGGCCAGGGGGGGGAAGCCGCGAATTACCGAAGACCCCACCACTCACCGCAGTTGCGGTGTGACGGTGATCGCGGCTGCTATGACATTCTGGAGTTTCAATGAACGTAATCGATGTAACCGGTCTTTCCAAGAGCTTCGGCTCCCGCGAACTGATGAACAGCGTCACCTTCGCCGTCGGCGAGGACGAGCGGGTAGGGGTGATCGGCGCCAACGGCGCCGGCAAGTCCACCCTGTTGACCATCCTGGGCGGCCAGGAGGACCACGACGGCGGCTCCATCGCCATGAAGCGCGGCGCCTCGGTCGGCTATCTGAGCCAGGAGCCGGTCCTGGACGACGAGTCGACGGTGGCGGCGGAGATCGAGAAGGGGCTGGTGGAGATCCGCGAGGCGATGGCCTCCTTCCACGCACTTTCCGACCGGATGGCCGGTAACCCGCCCGACATGGAGAGGCTGCTCGCGCGCCAGGGGGAACTGTCGGTCTGGATCGAGCACCATGGCGGCTGGAACACCGACCACCGCGTCTCCGAGATGATGACCCACCTGCAGCTCCCCGAGCGCGACCAGCGCATCGGCACCCTTTCCGGCGGCACCAAGAGGCGCGTGGCGCTCGCCAGGCTTTTGCTGCAGGCTCCCGACCTGTTGCTGCTCGACGAACCGACCAACCACCTGGATGCCGACACTACCCAATGGCTGCAGGAGCATCTGAAAGCCTACCCGGGTGCGGTCATGCTGATCACCCACGACCGCTACTTCCTCGACCAGGTGGTGACCAGGATGCTGGAGCTGGAGCTGGGAGCGATCACCTCCTACCAGGGGGGATATTCCAGCTACCTGGAGCAGCGGGAGGAGAAGCTCGCCAACGAGGCCCGCACCCGCACCAAGCTCCTGAACCTGCTCCGCACGGAGACCGACTGGATGCGGCGGGGTCCGTGCGCGCGCGGCACCAAGCAGAAGGCGCGCATCGACCGCTTCTATGACCTGGAGGAGGCCGTCTCGGGCCCGGCGAGGAGGGAGCTGAAGATCGGTTTCTCCACCGACGAGGGGCTGGGAGGCACCATCCTCGAACTGGACAAGGTGAGCAAGGGGTACGGCGAAAAGAAGCTGATCAAGAACGTCAGCTTCGGCATGAAGCGGGGCGACCGGATCGGTGTGATCGGGCCGAACGGCTGCGGCAAGACCACCCTGATCCGTATGATCATGGGGGAGGAGGAGCCGGATGCCGGGCGGGTGGTGGTCGGCAGGAAGACCAAGATCTCCTATTTCGACCAGCTGCGCGAGGTGCTCGATCCGGCGCAGACCATCTACGATTTCTTCGGGGAAGGGGACTACGTGACCTGCCGGGGCGAGAAGCGGCACAAGATCGGCTACCTGGAGGAGTTCCTCTTTTCCCCGGAAGACCGCAGGCGCCCGGTGGGAAGCCTCTCCGGCGGCGAGAAGAGCAGGCTGATCCTGGCGAGGCTCATGCTGCAGGACTCCAACCTGCTGGTTCTGGACGAGCCGACCAACGATCTGGACATCCCGACCCTGCAGCTTCTGGACGCTTCCATCTCCGCCTTCCCGGGCTGTGTGCTGATGGTCACCCACGACCGCTTCTTCCTCGACAAGGTTGCGACCGGCGTGCTCGCCTTCGAAGGGGGAGGTGAGGTCACCTTTTACGAGGGGAACTACAGCGAGTACCGGGAGCGCAAGGAAGCGGCCCGCCTTGCGGCAGCGCCGGCCAGGGCGGAAAAGCGCGAAGCCCAGGCGGTCAAGGCGGAGAAGCCGAAGAAGGGGCTCACCTACGCGGAGCGGCTGGAACTGGAACGGCTGGAAGAGAGCATCGCGGTACTGGAGCAGGAATTCGGCGAGGTAGAGGCCATGCTGGCCGATCCTTCCTGCTACGCGACGGTGGAGGGGGGCATAGCAGGTATCACCGCCAACTACGGCCGGCTGGAAGCCGAACTGGCGGCAGGGTACGCGCGCTGGGAAGAGCTGGAAACGAAAAAGGCAGGTTAATCGATGTAACAGGGATGAAGGGGATGAAAGGGTTAAATAAGCTTTTGCCCGAGCGCTTCCTTGGCGAGGCGCAGGGCGATCTTCCTCTTGGTGGCGATGGAGAAGCGGTTGATGGTCTCCAGCGCCCACACGAGCGACGGGATGTCGCGCCGCACGGTCAGCAGCATCAGTTCGATCACGTCATCCGGCAGCCCCACCTGCCGGTCCTCGGCAAGCTTCTTCAGGATCATCCTTCTCGATCCGTCATCCGAAACGTCCATGCGGGCCACGAGCCCCCACAAAAGCCGGCTGGTCAGGTGCCCGTCCAGGTGCGGCAGTTCTTTGGGGGGCGTCAGCCCCGAGATGGCGATCTTCCTGCCGGTCGTGTAGTAGGCGTTGAACAGCTCCCACAACTCGACCCGTACCTCCTGGTTGTCCGGTAACAGGTGCAGGTCGTCGAGGATCAGCGCCTTGGCCCCCTCGAAGTGCTCCGCCAGCCGGAAGGAGCCTTCGCCCGGCTGCTCGCCGCCATACAGCGCCCCGGCCTCGCGAAAGGAAAAATAGGTCCCGTCCACGGCATTGCACAGCGCGGTCAGCAGGTGGGTCTTGCCGGACCCTTCCGGGCCGTAGATGTAGAGGAGATTTTCGCCGGCATCGGTGGCGAGTTTCTGGGCGAAGCGGTAGGCGGTGCTGTTGCCGCCGCAGACCACGAAGTTTTCAAAGCTGAAGCGGGGGGTGACGGGGAAGTCGAAGATCAGCTGCATTAAAACAGTTTCCCCTGGTCCGGCTGGGGAGAAATCCTGCCGAAATGGTGATAGGCCGCCGGCGTGGCGACGCGTCCGCGCGGGGTGCGGTTGAGGAAGCCATTCTGGATCAGGAACGGCTCGTAGACGTCCTCGATGGTGTCGCTCTCCTCGCCGATGGCCGCGGCTATGGTGTCGAGTCCCACCGGCCCGCCGCCGAACTTGTCGATGATGGTGAGCAGGATGGCGCGGTCCATCATGTCGAACCCCATCTGGTCGATCTCCAGAAGCTCCAGCGCCTGGTCGGCCACCTCGCGGGTGATCACGCCCCCGGCGCGCACCTGGGCATAGTCGCGCACGCGGCGCAGCAGGCGGTTGGCGATCCTGGGCGTCCCGCGGCTGCGGCGGGCCAGTTCCAGGGCCCCGTCGGGATCGATCGCCATGCCGAAGATGCGGGCCGAGCGGGTGACGATGAAGGCGAGCTCCTCGTGGGTGTAGAACTCCAGGCGCGAGATGACCCCGAAGCGGTCGCGCAGCGGCGAGGAGAGAAGGCCGGCGCGGGTGGTGGCGCCCACCAGGGTGAACTTGGGGAGGTCGAGCTTGATGGTGCGGGCGCTGGGTCCCTGGCCGATGATGATGTCGAGCTGGAAGTCCTCCATGGCCGGGTAGAGGATCTCCTCGACCACGTGCGACAGCCGGTGGATCTCGTCGATGAAGAGGACGTCGTGCGGCTCCAGGTTGGTGAGGATGGCAGCCAGGTCGCCCGGGCGCTCGATGACCGGCCCCGAGGTCGACTTGATGCTCACCCCCATCTCGCAGGCGATGATGTTGGCAAGCGTCGTCTTGCCCAGCCCCGGCGGCCCGTAGAGAAGCACGTGATCGAGCGCCTCACCCCTGCCGCGGGCGGCATCGATGAAGAGACCGAGGTTCCCCTTCGCCTTCTCCTGTCCGACGTAGTCCGCCAGAGCGCGCGGGCGCAGCGTCGTCTCGAAGAGATCGTCTTCCGTTTTTTCAGCGGTGATCATGCGGGTCATACCGGTTCCATGGGGCTCGAAGTGGAGGTCGAAGAAGACGGGTCAAGTTATAACAGATGGTCGCAAAGGTCAAGCTGTCGTATGGGGTGGACGGTCCTGGAGGTGCAACGGCTGCTGGTCGGGGGCAGAGATAAAAAAATGGCCAAATTCGGCCGGCCGAATTTCGCGTAACTCACGGGCATCATTGCATTAATGTTAAAGAATAACCATCTTTTCTAATGTTTTTTCACATGAAGTCCCTGGGCTCGCCTAACTAATCCAAATCGCACTGGGGCCCACGTCTGCACACCTCTGCCTGAAAAGGCTATTTCATCAGGATCTTCAGCGCCTGCTTGAGGGTGGTTTCGACCGTGGCGTCCGCGGCGATCTTGATCTCGCCCAGGGCTTTCTGGACCACGGACTCCTTGTAGCCGAGGTTGACGAGGGCGGAGATGACGTCGTCTCGGATCTCGTGCTTGGCGACCGCGGGGGCGGTGGCCGGCTCGGGCTGGGCCATGCCGAGCTTCCTCACCTTCTCCTTCAGTTCGAGCACCAGCCGCTCGGCGGTCTTCTTGCCGATGCCGGGGATGGCGGACAGGCGGGCCACGTTGCCTGCCAGAAGCGACTCGGCAAGCTCGGACGGCTCGCTGTTGGAGAGGATGCCGTTGGCGAGCTTGGGGCCGACCCCGGAGACGCCGATCAGCAGCTGAAAGACCTCCTTTTCCTGCTGGGTGCGGAATCCGTACAGGTTGATGGCGTCCTCTTTGACGGAGGTGTGGATCTGGAGGGAGACCGAGGCCCCTTCGGCGGGGAGGGCGTAGTAGGTCGAGAACGGGATCTGCACGCGGTAGCCTACGCCGTTCACGTCGAGAATGATGAAGTCGGGCGCCTTGTAGGCGATCTTGCCGGTAAGAAGGGCGATCATCGGGACACCTTTAACAGCCTCGCCGCAGGGGACCCCGGGGATGAAAACCGGGGACGCGCAGGAAAGGCTCGGGAAATGATGAAAAGAATCAGGAGCGCCACCAGTGGGGGCGCAGGGGAGCCGGAACTTCGGCGTTTTAAAGCTTGAGCTTCAAAGCGGACAGCGCGTGCGAGTGGGCATGGCAGACCGCCACGGCCAGGGCGTCGGAGGCGTCTTCCTGGGCCACTTCCGGCAGATTCAGCAGGGCCTTGATCATCTGCTGGACCTGGACCTTCTCCGCCCGGCCGGTGCCCACCACGGCCTGCTTTACCTGGAGTGCCGTGTATTCGTGCACCGGCAGGCCGACGCTGACCGCCGCCACGATGGCCGCGCCGCGCGCCTGCCCGAGCTTCAGTGCGCTTTGCGCGTTCTTGGCGAGGAAGACGTTCTCCACGGCCACCGCGTCCGGCCGGTACTGGGCTATGATCGAGGAGAGGCCGCTGAAGATCTCTTCCAGCCGCTGCGGAAACTCGCTGGAAGCCTTGGTGAAGATGGCGCCGTTGTCGATGTGGACCAGCCGGTTCCCCTGTTTGGAGATGAGGCCGTAGCCGGTTTTTCGTGAGCCGGGATCGATTCCCAGGATAATCATCGGATCCCTCCTGTAGTCATGTTCAACAATTCAAAAAACTGCCTCACCCTTTGGCGGAAAGACCCCATCCTCACCCTGTCCCTCCCCTTGAAGGGGAGGGGACGCTGGGCGGCGCCTGTCGCCAAAGACAGGCGCCCGGCTGGCAGCGCCGGGTGGGGCGGAGGCTCGGGCCAATTAAAAAGCGGCAGCGGGAGTGCGATAATTCGCCTTTCCCCGCTGCCGCTTTTCTACCATCGCTGGAGCGCTTTGGCTACATCATTTTTTCCATCTCTTCCTCGGAGATGTCGAAGTTCGCGTAGACGTTCTGGACGTCGTCGTTGTCTTCCAGACGCTCCATCAGCTTCAGCATGTTCTCGGCCTGCTTTCCTTCCAGCTTCACCATGGTCTGCGGGATCATGGTGATCTCGGCGGACTCCGCTTTGAAGCCGGCGGCCTCGAGGGCTGCTTTCACGTCGTTGAAGGCGGAAGGATCGGTCAGTACCTCGAACTGTTCGCCTTCATCGGTCACGTCGTCGGCGCCCGCCTCGATGGCGGCTTCGAAGAGCTTGTCGAAGTCGGTCCCCATGGGGAATACCAGCAGGCCCTTCTTGTCGAACAGCCAGGCGACGCAGCCTGCCTCGCCCATGTTGCCGTTGCACTTGCTGAAGGTGCTTCTCACGTCGGAGACGGTGCGGTTGCGGTTGTCGGTCATGACTTCGACCAGCACCGCGGTGCCGCCGGGACCGTACCCTTCGTAGGTGGTCTCTTCGTAGTTGACGCCTTCCAGCCCGCCGACGCCTTTCTTGATGGCGCGCTCGACGTTGTCCTTGGGCATGTTTTCCGCTTTAGCTTTATCGATAGCCGTCCTCAGGCGCGGGTTCCCGTCCGGGTCTCCGCCGCCCAGTTTGGCGGCAACAGTGATCTCTTTGATCAGCTTGGTGAAGACTTTGCCGCGCTTGGCATCGGCAGCGCCCTTCTTGTGCTTGATGGTACTCCATTTATTATGACCTGACATGGCTGCTTCCCCTCATCCGATAGTGATAAATGAAAAACGACGAATAGTAGCACGCATAAAAGAGTGTTGTAAAGTGGGAAAATGACCTTTAAACTGTATCCCATTGCCATGGGGACATGGGCATTTAGCACTGACAGGGGGCGTTTCATGAACCGATTGGACCATCGGATGATAACCATGGTGGTGGGAGTTTTGCTGATCGTCGCCACCTCGCTGGGATGTGCGCAGGTGGCGGTGCATACCGAGGGAACGCCGCCGGTGCTGGCCCCGGACGAGGTGCTGCGCCCCTACGAGAAGGTGGGGACCATCGAGATCGGCCGCACCCGCTACGGCGAGCCCTCCGAACTCACTCCCGACGACTACAGCTGGGCCTACCACGCGCTACGGGAGGAGGCGGCCCGGCTCAAGGCGGATGCCATCATCTACCCCGAGGTGACCATCAAGCTGCACAAGTTCTTCTTTTATTCCACCACCGATATCAAGGCCAAAGGGATCGCCATCAAGTTCAAGTGATAGCTTCACCCCATCCTCACCCTGTCCCTCCCCTTGAAGGGGAGGGGACGCTACTCCAGCTTTCCCTCCACATCGCGCAGCACTTGCCACTCTGACCACTCTGACCACTCTGACCACTCTGACCACTCTGACCACTCTGACCACTCTGACCACTCTGACCACTCTGACCACTCTGACCACTCTGAC
>DATFAB010000104.1:0-35181 GCA_035255025.1 Geomonas sp. | reverse complement strand
GACGGTCGGATCGAAGCTGCGAAGTGCGGAAGGCTCCACGTTGGCCGCTGTCAGGCGGCTGTCCATGAGTCCGGTGACCCGCCTGCTGTCGCGCAGAAGCTCGGTGGCGAAGGTGGTCTGATCGATGCGCAGGTTGCGGTTGTCGATGAAGGAGGGCGTGAGCCCAGTGAAGCGCGCCATCTTGTCTATCACGGCCTGACGCTCAGCTTGCGAAAGCCGGTCCCCCTTGTTAAGCGCATCCTGGTACTCTCCTGCCGCCCACTGCTCGGCAGCGGAGAGCGTCTGCTCAAGATTCGCCTGCAGGTCTGGCGCCAGTTTCTTGTGGTACCAGGCGGTGGCTGTGTAGCTGGGGAGGAAAAGTTGGTACGGCAGGTCGTTGCCGTTGTCGAAGGAAAGCGTCTGCATGTTGAGGACCATGGAGATCTCGATCACTCCGCTCAGTGCGATGCCGTGCTCCACGAGATGGTCCGCCAGACCGGCCGCCCGGAATGTGCCGTAGCTTTCGCCGACCAGGAACAAGGGGGAATCCCAGCACTGGTAGCGGGTCAGGTACAACCTGATGAAAGATCCCAGGGAGTCGATGTCGCCGCGGACGGTAGTGAACTTCTTGGTGAGGTCGGGCTTCTCGGCCCTGCTGTAGCCGGTGCCCACAGGATCCACGAAGACCAGGTCCGCCACGTCCAGCCAGCTGCTGGCGTTATCGACCAGCTGGAAGGGGGGGGCTGGCATGTTGCCGTCGGGCAGCATCTGTACCCGCTTCGGTCCTATGGCGCCCAGGTGTAGCCAGACGGAGGCTGCTCCCGGTCCCCCGTTGAAGATGAACAGGAGTGGGCGGCGTTTGGCGCCCCCTTTAGCTTCGGCCTTGTACGCTACATAGAAGATCCTTGCCTCGATTTCACCGCTCTCGGTCTGCAGGGGGAGTTCTCCGGCGGTTGCCGAGTAAACGATCTCCTTGCCGCCGATCCGCAACTTATGCCTGGTTACCGTGTTTTTCGATGGCAGGAGTTGAGGCGGTTCAGGAAGCTTCTCCATCTTGCTCCCCTCTGCCCTGGAGGGTGAGGGGGCGCCGGTGACGGCTTTTGAAGAAGCTGAGGGGGAATTTTGAGCTGCAGACAACGGGAAGGGAGACAGCGCTCCAGCAGCTAACAGGAAGCCTACCGCCAATACTATTTTCAACAATGAAGCACCTCCACGACATCCGATCATTGCAGGACCATCTACATCTGGAAATACGGCCGAAACCCATCCTTACCTCTCCCTCCCCTTGAAGGGGAGGGAGAGGTTTTAAAGCGATTTATGGGGAGGGGTTAGAAGGCTACGAAGGGACCGGTTCCCAGTGAGGGGACGATTTTCTGTTCGTAGCCGAGGAAGACGTTTCTCCCCATGAAGAAGGGGAGACCCCAGTCGAAACCGAAGGTGGATGTGCCGGCGATCTCGCTGAACACGCTGTTGCCGTCACTGGCGACGGTGATGAAGTTACCGACGTTGAAGGGAACGTTCACGGCCGGCAGCCCGGAGAAACCGGTGGCGGTGGCAAAAAGTGACCTGGTCACCGGCGGGCAGTACCACGCCTGGTTGGGGGATGCGCAGGTGGGCAGCACTGACGGGTTCAGGTTCGGGATGAAGAGTGCGTTGGAGCCGGTGTCCACGAAACTGTCGTTGCTGGTGCTGGAGGTGGGATACAGGGTCCGGAAATCGCCGCTAGTATCCTCGGGCAGCACGGTGACAGCACCAGGCGTGTTGTTCGACTGCGTGTTGATGCCGAGGATAAGACTGCCGCTGAGGGACGCGACGCCACCCAGGGGAACCGGCGGCAGCTGGACCTGGACTCCATTATTGTCCACCGGGAGGCTCACTACCGGATTTGCCACCTGGTTGGCAGTGGGAACCGTGGTGCCGGAGCAGCCGGAACCGTTGCAGCTGTAATACATGCCGTTGAGGGCGCTGCTCACGCAGGCTGGACCGCAGTCCTGGGCAAAGACGTCCACCCCCAGAATACCGTTGAAACCGGCGGAGACCGGGGTGGGGTCGGCATTGGAGCAGCCGGAGGGGCGGATGCCGAAGGTGGAATCGATTACCTGGATCGGGACCAGCACGGCCGGTTCGTTCCCCAACTGGACGCTCGCCATCTTGATCGGTCCCCACAGGGAGGAGCCGTCGGCAAACCCCACGCAGCCAGCCAGCGAGCCGCCGCCGGACGTGGTGACCTGGGGGAGGGTGAGGTTAGGTATGGCCGAGCTGAAGACCCGCAGACCGGTACTGCCGGTGTCGAGCAGCAGGTCGGTGATGGTCTGGCAGGTAGAAGAGTTGGGGTTGCAGACGGTAACGCTTACGCAGGGCTTGTTGACATAGCCTGCCGAGGTGGCGGCGGAGCAGAGGTCGCCGTTCACGGTGATCCTCATCACGTTGGCCCCGGTGGAGGTGTTGCCGGTAACGGTCAGGGTGGTGGAGGCCGAAATGCCGTTCACGGTCGCCGTGATGGTGGTGGAACCCGCTGCTACGGTGGTGGCGACCCCCTTGGAGCCGGAGGTGTTGCCGATGGTGGCTACCGTTGTGTCGGATGAGGTCCAGTTCGCCGTTTGACTCACGTCGATGGTTGTTCCGTTGGAGTAGGTCCCAATGACGGCGAAATGGAAGGAGGTTCCCGCCACGAAGGTCGGATTCAACGGAGTTAGGCGGAGGGAGACCAGTATCGGCTGCGGAGAGGAGCCGCCTCCGCTGCCGCAGCCGGCAGACATCAGGAAGCAGGGGAGGACGACCAGGATAAGAAGCGCGACTTTAGTGAATGTCTTCAAGATTCACCCCCGAGGGAACCAGTGCGGGTAGATAGGCCCGCCCCTGGAGATTGCGCATATGTCCCCATGTCTCTACCACGACGTTGCCTGACTTCACCCGGGACTGCTTGTGCCCGCGCCGGCGCGGAGTCTGCTGCTTGGCGCTCTGGTACTCCTGGGTGTAAGAGCCGAGCAGCGTGGTCAGGTCTGGCTGGACCAGTCCCTGCCAGGCGACCGCGAAGACCACGCCGTCGGAATTGAGGAATTCCCGGACCGTTACCGAATCCGAGACGACCTCCTGGACGGTGTAATTGCTCCGGGTGGTGGTGCCGCGCTTGACCGCGGAGAGTGCCCGGCGATCCCTGGCCACCGAATCTGCCCCTTCGCCGAGGGTGGCGAAAGCGGGGCTGACCAGCGTCGCGGACACTGTCACGAGCGTCGCGGCGGCTAGTATGTTCGTGATGGTTAGCTTCATGGCTGTCGCCCCCTTCCGGGAATTTGAAAAACAATGCTCAATTCTACCACTCAGAAAAACAGGAACAATGTCAACGCATCAATGAAATTTTTCTCGCCGGTCAGCGTCTCCCTTATTTCTCGCCGACCAGAGGGATCAGTTCCTCGGTCAGGTCTTTGGGCTCCAGCGCGTCGGAGGCGAACAGCACGGATTTCTCATCGACGATGAGGGCGTAGCCGTGCGACTTGGCGTAACTAGCCGCTGCTTTCTTGATGGACTTGATCATCTCTGCATTGAGCTTCTCCCGCATGACCTCCATTTCCTCTTCGCTGGATCTTGCGAGCTTCTGGTATTCCGTCACTTTCTTCTGGAATTCCTTGGCCTTGGCGGCGCGCTCCTTGGGGGTAAGGGTCTCCAGCTTTGCCTTGATGGCCGCTTCTTCCCTGGCGAGCTGTTTTTCCTTGGCTTCTATTTTCGCCTTGAGCTTTTCTGTGCGGGCCTTGACCGAGGCGGCAGCGGCCTTGCCTGGCTTGGACTCGGTAGCGACCTTGGAATAGTCGACGAAGCCGATTTTCACCTCCTTGCTGGCAACAACGGCGGCCGGCGAGGGGGATGACGGGGTTGCTGCCGCAGTTGGTGCCGATACAGCAGGTGCAGTTGCAGCAGCCGGTGCCGGCGTTGCAGCCGCCGCGATGGTGGCAGAGGGACCGGAGGTTGCCGACGGTTTCGATTCTTTGGTGATTGAGTCCAGGGTGGATGAAGCCAGGGCAGGGGCTGCAAGGAAAGCGGAGAGGGTAAGGCCTAGGAGCAGGTTATTAAGTCTGTTCATTTCTGTTTAGTCCTCTTTAATTTAGGTTGTAATGAAGGAGCGCTAAGAGCATAATGCCTTTCCAGGCATTTGGCAATTAAACAATCAGTAGTAATGTTGACTTAGATGCTTTTAGAACGAAGGTTCAGAATGGCTATTGACTGTCTGTCGCAGCACTGTTAGGATGCGAAAACCTCCGGGAGGGTCCATGTCCGACATCGTTGACAAACTTACGGCACTCAAAGAAAGCGATAGCGCAAGCTATGAGATTGTCGGAGATGCCATTGAGGAAATCAAAGAACTGAGGAAGGTTCGCGACACCTTGGAGGAGATACTTATTATACTGGCCCGCACTCCCTTGCCCTGGGACGAGGATGACCAGCTGACCGAGGGATTCCCGCTCTTCAAGGAGAGGTACATCAACGCGATGCACGAGGCGTCCCACCTGCTGGGGCTTGACCTGCGCAGCATGATTACCAGGACGGAACCGAGGACGTAGGAGATTTGATGCCACACGAGTTGCTGGAAGCGGGTTACATCGGCCTCTTTTTCATTTTGCCGGGAGTGGCGGGCGCATGGGTGGCCTGGACCAAGGGGCGTAATCCCCTGCCGTGGTTTCTGCTGAACACCCTGTTTCCCCCCACGGTCATGATCACCTTTTTCCAGGGTCCGGTTCGCCCCGTGCCGGGGCACTACCGCCAGTGCCCCAAATGCCGGGAATACAGCAAATGGCGGGAGAAGACCTGCCGGTTTTGCAACACGGATTTGACGGCGTAAAGACGCCGGAAACGGTTAGCCACGGAGACAGGAGGGCACGAAGGAAGCCTGCTCAAAAACGGATGGAGCCCTGGATGGCCAGATGGCCGTTACCTCTAATCTCGCAGGTTTTTTTCTGTGTCTCCGTGGCTAGTTAGCTCCACCGCCACCGCCGCGCAGTAACCATGCGGCACCTCGATGTCTGCCATCTGCCACCTTGCGGCCTCTCCGCGATCTCCCCTGTGCTCAAGGAGCGCCGCCGGCTCTCCCGGCAGCAGTGACACGTCGAAATCGGCAAGCGACCGGGTAAATCCGGTTCCGGTCCCCTTCAGGTACGCTTCCTTCCGGGTCCAGCAGCGGTAGAAAGCGGCAAGCTGCTCTTCGGCAGGCAAGCCGAACAGCGCATCCCTTTCCTGTTTCGAAAAATAGCGCTCCGCTATTGCCTGGTAGGGGATATCCCCCCGCATCCATTCCAGATCCACCCCGACCTGGCAACCTGCCGTGAATGCCGCCAATAGATAATCGCCGGCATGTGAAACGTTGAAGTCGATCTCCCCGGGTTGGGCGAGCCGCGGCTTGCCGGCTTCGCCTTCCACCAGGGCGACCCTGTTCGGCTCGACGCCCAGCAATCCGCCCAAAAGCTCCCGCAGGATGCCTCGTCCGGCAAAGAACAAATCGCGCCGCTTACCATCCACCAGCCGGTTTCCCCGTCGTAACTCCTCTTCGTCCAGATAGCCGCGCAGACGCGCCAGGTCACTTTCGCCGACCAGGAGGTAGACCAGCCTGGTCTCGACCCCGCCTGGAACCGGCCGCGGCACGAACTGCGGGATCACCGTCCACCCTCGTCGAACCAGGCCTTCAGCCGATGCAGACCTTCGTCAACGGAGACCATCGGCTGGTATCCGAGATCCCTTTTGGCGGCGGAGATGTCGAACCAGTGGGCGGTGGAGAGCTCCTTGGCCACGAAGCGGGTCATCGGTGGCTCCCCGGCCAGGCGCAGAGCGCTCCAGAGTCCTTCGCAGACCATTCCCACCGCATAGGCGAGCCTTGGAGAGATGGAGCCGGCCACCGGAGCTACTCCGGCGGCGGCCAAAATGCGGTTCACCATTTCCCAGAGCGGCAGCGGCTCGCCGTTGGTTATGAAATAGGCTTTTCCGGCCGGCGGCGCGCCGGGAGCAAGCCGGTCTGCCGCGTTCAGGTGGGCTTCGGCCGCATTGTCGACGTAGACCGTATCGACGAGGCAGGGGCGGTCACCGATCCGTCTCAGCTTTCCCGCACGTCCCTTGGCAACGATGCGTGGCACGAGGTGGTTGTCGCCGGGGCCCCAGATCAGGTGGGGGCGCACCGAAACGGTGGAAAGCGAGGAGGAGTTCGCCGTCAGTACCTTCTGTTCGGCGATGGCCTTGGTTTTGGGGTAATGGGCTTCGAAATGGGCGGGGTAGGGGAGGCGCTCGTCGGCGCCTTCCACGTCCGAGCCGTCAAAGACCACGCTGGGAGAGCCGGTATAGACCAGCCTGGATATGCCGAGGGTACCGCAGGCGGCGATAACGTTGGCCGTGCCGACTACGTTGGCCTCATGGTAGGAGCGGTAATCCCCCCAGATGCCTGCCTTGGCGGCGACGTGGAAGACGACGTCGCAACCTTCGGCCGCCTGGAGCACCGCCTTCGGGTCCGCCAGGTCGCCCCGGCGCTGTTCGACGCCCAGTCTGGCAAGTTCGGGATATGCGCCGCGGGAGAAGCTGACCACCTGGTCGCCGCGCGCACGAAGCTGCCGAACGATCGAGGAACCGAGAAATCCCCCGCCGCCGGTTACCAGCGCCTTCATTTGCCTTTCTCCGCCACTTTCCGGGTGGCCCACGCCGCAAGCTTTTCCCGGAAAATCTTGGCATTATGCCGGATATCGACCGGGAAGGCAGGATGAAACAGGATGGTCTCGATGGTGTGGGTGTGGATGTGGTCGCGGGCGATGGCGAGCAGTTCTTCGCGGATCTTGCTCTCGTCTGCCTTGGCACCCTTTTCCAGTTCGACGCAGAGCACCGGGGTTTGTTCGCCCAAGCTCCCTACACCGACCAGGGCGGTCCTGAACACCTGCGGATGGGTGTTGAAGACGGCCTCGCACGGGATGGTAAAGAGCGGGCCGGTGGCGGTTTCCAGCCGGTGTGATTTGCGTCCGCAAAACCAGACGTTGCCATCCTCGTCGCGCCCGCCCAGGTCTCCCATGCGGTGGAAGAAAGAGTTGCTCTCCGGATCGAAGATCTTGGAGAGGTCGTCGGCTTCGGGACGGTTGTAGTAGCCGCGGGTCACCTGCTTTCCCTGTACGATGATTTCCCCGATCTTGCCGGTCGGCACCCGCAACGACTCGTCCCAGCGGTAGATTGGCTGGTCGGTGATCTCGATCACTTCCAGGCGTATCCCCTCCACCGGACGGCCCACGCAGACGCCGCCGCCAGCATCGGTGATCCTGCGGGTCGTGCCGAGGATCTCGCTGCTGCCGATGGAGCAGACCGGCAGCGCTTCGGTCGCGCCGTAGGGGGTGAATACCTCCACGCCGGGATTGAGCATGCTGGTGAAGCGCTCCAGTACCGCTGCGGGGACCGGTGCTCCGGCCGAGATGGCACGCTTGAGGGTGGGGAGCTTGACACCGTGCTGGACGCCGTAGCGGCTTATCCGGTTGATCAAGGCGGGCGAGCCGAACATGGTGGTCACGCCGTAGTCGCGGATGGCGCCGATGATCTTCACCGGGTCGACCGAGCCGGGACGGGTGAAATCCATCTCCGGGATGACCGCGGTCATGCCCAGGGCCGGGGCGAACAGGGCGAAGAGCGGAAAGGTGGGAAGGTCGATCTCGCCAGGCTGGATGCCGTACACGTTGCGGAGCGCCTCGACCTGGGCGGCGAAGTTGCCGTGGCTGTAGACGGCCCCCTTGGGGGCGCCGGTGCTGCCGCTGGTGAAGAGGATGGCGGCCAGGTCGTTTTGCTGGGTGGGCGCCAGGGTGAACTTGATGTGCTGCGGGTTCCGCTTGATGAGCGAAGAGAGGGTAATGCCGCCCCAGCCAAGGCGCGGGCCGACGGTGATGAGGGTGCGCAGCGAGCCCTTGCCCCAGCCAAAAAGCAGCCGGGCGATATGCGCCTTGGGGATGCCGATGAAGGCATGGGGCTGAGCCTCTGCCAGGCAGGTTTTCAGGTTCTTGATGCCCAGGCCGGGGTCGATCAGGACCGGGACTGCGCCCACCTTGAAGAGTGCGAAGGTGAGCGCGAAGAATTCCGGGCTGGGGGTGACCATGAGGACCGTGCGCACGCCCCGGCAGATGCCGACTTCGACCAGCCCCAAAGCTATCCTGTCGCTCAAGCTGTCGAGCTCGGAGAAGCTCATGCGCCGGTTTTCGCGGGGAAAAATGATGGCGGTGGCGTTCGGCTGGCGGCCGGCCATTTCTGGGAGGTGCGCGGCGATGTTGACGAATTCAGCGGGCATTAAGAACCTTCTCTCTCGCCACAAAAAGGCACAAAAGTCACAAAAGATAACCTGCAGCTCTTCGATTCGCTGCAAGCGGGAACTATGGCTACTCTGGGAGCAGAAGCAATCCCCCCTGTCCCCCCCTTTATCAAGGGGGGGGACCTGAGGCCGACATCTATAATCAGGTAGCCTTCCCCGGAGGTCCGCTACCGTTCAATGAGAAAGTCGGGGTGGCGATGGGATTCAACAAGCGCCGCGATGGCGGCAATCAGGGCAAAGATTTTCGACTTTTTTGTGCCTTTTGTGCCATTTTGTGGCTAAACAGCCTTTGTTTCCTTCAGGAACTTGGTAATCAAGGGGACCACCTCGTCCTTCATGTCTTCCAGGATGTAGTGCCCGGCGTCCGGATACCGGTGTACCTCGGCCTTGGGGAACCGCTTGATCCATTCGTTGAGGAAGGTGGTGTCGAAAACGAAATCGAGCTCGCCCCAGAAGATGGCAATGGGGAGCTGGTAGAAGCGGTGCAGCCCCGCTGCCACCTGGCTCACCAGCTCGAAGTTGCGGTCTCCGGGCGCCAGCGGGATATCCTGCACGAAGCGCAGGGTCGCGATCCTGTTCTGCCACGAGTTATAGGGCGAACGGTAGGCAAGCTGGAGCTCAGCGCTCATCGGGTGTTTCTTGCACCCCACGATGGAGGCTCCGACGCTGAAGGCGTTGAAGCCGCGCACGAGCAGGGTGCCCAGGGCGGTATCCCGGCAGATCTTCAGGCCGAGCGGGAATTTCTTCTCCTTGGGGAGGTGGAAGGCCGCCGTGTTCAGCAGCACCAGCCGGCCGATCCGCTCCGGGTGCCGCGAGGCGTAGGCCATGCCTATCATGCCGCCCCAGTCGTGCAGCACCAGGGTGATCTTTCCCTCCAGCTGCAGGTGGTCGATCAGGCGCTCCAGGTCGTCCACCCGGCGGGAAAGGGTGTAATCGTAGCGGTCGTCGCCGGGCTTTTCCGAAAAGCCGCAGCCGATGTGATCCGGCACGATGCAGCGGTAGCGGTCGCGCAGGGCCAGCACCAGGTTGCGGTAATAAAAAGACCAGGAAGGATTGCCGTGCACCATGACCACCGGTTCCCCGGCACCTTCGTCCAGGTAGTGGTAGGAGAGCCCGTCCAGGTCGAGGGTGCGGCCGGTGAACGGATAGTGCCTCTTCAAATCGATCGCCATCACCAGTCAACCCCCAGCATCAGGCAGTTGAGCCCGCTGCCGATCCCCAGGAAGGCGACCCGGTCACCGGCGGAGAGGACGTCCCTCTCGTCAGCGAGAGCCGCGGTCAGCGGCAAGGAGACGGTCCCCATGTTGCCTAGGAACTCGTAGGTGGTGAAGTCCTTGTGGAGCGGGATACCGAGGGTCTTCAGGATGGCGCTTTGGTGGGCGCTCCCCACCTGGTGGCAGACCACGCGGTCGACGTCGCTATCGGTCCAGCCAACTTCCGGGAGAAACTCGCTCCAGGTCCTGACGCCGAGCTCGACGCCGAAATTCATGACACTCACCGCGTCGGTGCTCATGGATTGGATGAAACCGCCGTTGCCGTCCGGCTCCACCCCCCACAGGCAGAGGCGGTGGTGCTCGGGAGCGGCCTGGGTGACCCCGCCGCGCAGCCTGCGCCTGCCGGACTTGGAGAACGAACCATCGGTCAGCAGCACCGCCACCGCCCCCGAGCCGCCGGTCAGGGTGGCCAGGGAGCTGGCGAAATTCTCCATGCCCCGGTCGGCCAGCATGCGGCTGATCATGATGTCGTTGATGTCGCGTGCGCTCTCGCAGGAAACTACCAGTCCCGCCCTGATCTGGCCCAGCTCGATCCGGTTGGCGACCTCCAGGATGCCGTTGAGTACCCCGAGGCAGGCGTTGGAGAGGTCGAAGACGGCGGTGTTTCCGGAGATGCCGAGGCCGGCAGCAACGCGGCAGGCGGTGGCGGGCTCGAACTGCTCCCGGCAGACGCCGGTATAGAGGAGCGCGCCTATATCGCTGGCAGAGATGTCGGCGGCGGCCAGGGCCTTCTTGGCGGCGGCCACTGCGCCCTTGGAAAGCGGGAAGCCCGGTTCCCACCAGCGGCGCTCGCGGATGCCGGTCAGCGCCTGCAGTTGCCCGGGCGCGAAGTGGAGGGCTTTGTAGAGCGGCTCCAGGCGTGCTTCCAGTTCGGCCGAAGTGACCACCACAGGAGCAAGCTCATAGCCGAACGATTCAATAAATACTTTCGAATACTTCATCAATCACCTTAAGTCTGGACTTCTTAACAACAGGCCAAAAGCCTGACCATAGAGGTCACGGAGACGCTCAGAGGACACAGAGGAAACTGCACGATCACCTTTTGAAACCATCTCCCGCATCCCTCCTCTGTCAAAGGGGGACCATCACCCAGCATTCCCCCCTTTAACAAAGGGGGGCAAGGGGGGATTTGCCCCTCAGCGCTCCTCGATCTTGACGGTGAAGTCGTCCATCTGGTAGATCGGACGTCCATCCACCGAGAGGAAGCCGGCGGCTGTCATCACCTGCTCGCTGTCATCCACCGCCGTGATCCAAGCAACCACGGTAACCTGGGTATTGGTGGGCACCACCTGGCCGCGGTAGAGCCAGCGGTGTTTGCGTTTTGGTGCGACGGCGGCAATGATATCGCCTTCTTCCCATCCCCAGCGCTCCACCGCTGCAAACTTGACCAACTGCAGGAACGATTCCAGCCCAAGCGATCCCGGGGTAACCGGATCCTCGTAGAAGTGCGCCTTGAAGAACCATTCGTCGGGGTTGACCCGTTTGGTTCCCTTCAGGTAACCGAGCCCGGCAGGTCCTCCGTCGGCAACGTAGAGCTCAATCAGGTCGATCATCCTGAGCTGGGTGTCCGGATACGGCCGGGTTTGCGGATAGGGAAGGGTGGTGCCGCGCTGAACCTCTTCCGGAGTCGGTTGGTAGGGTGCCGCATCGCGGATCCCTACCTGGTTGGCCAGAGCCTCCTTGTTGAAGAAGCCGAACATGGTCTCGCCGTCATAGAGCACGCCGTGCCGGTCAGCAACCGAGAAGGTGAACTCCTGGATGATCATGCCGCCGCTGGTCGCTACCTTGGTGAGGTTGGCGGTTGCGGTCAGGGTGCCGCTTTCGGGCGTGACGGCGCGGTGCTGGACCGCGTTGCCGCCGAGGTTACGGAAGGAGATGTCGGTCGGGCTGTTCAGGGCGGAGCCGACGTAGGCCGCCAGCCATCCGCAGGGCTGCAGGGCCGCCTCCAGCAGGACAGAGAAGGGCATGCGCGGCTGCCGGTCGGCCGCGAAATACCACTCACCCGCCGGAATGTCGTACTGGGCCTCCGCCATGGCGCCGGGGACCATTTTCCAAGGCTCGCCGGCAAGGGCGGTGACCCGGTCCATGAACTGGAACGGCGGACCCGGCAGCCGGGCGATCTTCCTTTCGCTGTCGAAGACCTTGTAGCGGTCCCCGAAACCATCCGAGGGGTTGCCATTGCTATAGGCGAGGATCTGCTGCTTCGTGTAGATGGCCGGCTTCTGGTCGTACTGCCCGGTGGTTCCCTCCCCCTGATCCCCCCCCCGAGTTTGGAGCGACACTGCAGTTACCCCCTCCCCTTCAAGGGGAGGGTAGGGGTGAGAATGGGGCGTCCTTGTCAGTCCCTTCCACAGCTGCTGCAGCATCTCCCGGTTGGTCCCCGTCAGTCGCACCGACATGTTGGTGATCTCGACGATCGGCCTGCCATCGGCGTACATCAGGGCGTCCACGATGGCGTAAGGCTCGGGGCGGTAACCGAGTTCCCTCATGGTCACCTCGTAGGTGACCACCTTGGTGGTCTCCAGCACCTGGCCGCGGCAGCAGAGCTGGCTTGCCACGCCCGGAACGGGCTGCCAGGCGGCTCCGTCCGCTTCGGCTACCCATCCCATTCTCAGCAGGAAGATGCGCAGCGTGTGCAGGCAGCACTCGTACATGAGGGTGCCCGGCATGACCCGGTCATCGACGAAATGGCAGGTGATGAACCAGTCGTCGGGGTGGATGTCAGCTTCGGCTCGGATGAAGCCAAGCTGGTAGCGCCCCCCTTTGGGAGCTATCTCGGTGACGCGGTGCACGAGTTCCATGCGCCCGCCCGGAATGGTGAGGGGCCGGCGCAGGTCAAGGCCGGAGAAGAGCGGGCCGAAGCAGCCGGCCAGGTCGCCTTGGCGCAGGACGCTGAGCTGCTCCGTGCTGTAGGCTTCCGGCGCCATGGGAACCAGTTCCTCCCAGTCGGAAGGAAGTTTCCCGGAGCGCGGTCGCAGGTCCAGGGCGCCGCGCACGATCCCCTTGCCGGCGTCCAGTTCCTCCTGGGTGAAAAAGCCGGCGCAGCCGTTGCGCATCGACATGAGGGGCTCCCCGTTCACGGTCGCCTCGAAGTGGAAGCGGAACAGGTAGGTCTCGCCCTGGCGGAAGAAGCGCTCGATGCGGATGTCGTAGTGGATCACCTCGCCCGGAACCGGCAGCTCGCGGTGGAAGGTCACCACGGCATCGAGCAGACGGTAGACGGCCAGGCCGCGCGTGATGAAGTCGATGCCGAGATAGCCGGAAAGGAACAGGTCCGCCTGTCCTGCTTCCACGGCAATGCAGGTCGGGATGTGGCCGCCGTCGAGATACCAGGCGCCGGGGAGGACGTCGTGCTCGGTTACCACGCGGCCGCAGGTCATGGACTTCGGCTCGCCCTCCAGGGTGACGATGCGGTCCACCAGCATGAGCGGCTCGTCCGGCAAGCGGACGCGAGTGGGGAAAGAATCGGCCTCCGCGAAGGCGGCACCAAGCATCCGGCCGACCGAGCCGATGGCGAATTCCATGCACATCGCGCGGTCAAAGGCCGGCGGGATAGAGGGCGTCTTCGGCCTGGCCAGGGTAGGGGCAGGTGGTGCCTGCACCGCGGCCTGCAAATCCCCAGCGGGAGCAGGGGAGACGTTGGCAGCCTGCGTGGGATGAGTGCCGATAGTGGCCGGTGAAAGTAAAGTGGAGTCGGCTAGCTGCAGACCGTTCGCCAGTAACTGTTCCTGGAGCGCAATCTGCAGGGCGAGGGCTTCAGCCATCGACCGGGTGATCTGGTCGGCGGCTTTCAGGTATGCCTCGTGGGCCTCCATGCTCGCCTGTTGGGCGGCAGCAAATTCCCGCAGCAGATCGTCGGTCACTGAAAATTCCTCTGTTTTGACAAGAGCCTGGTCCGCACAGGCCAGGGCTGAAGCTTCATCCAGCGCGTACGGGCTATCTCCATTTGAAAGCGAGGCGGGTGCGGCTGCCTCATCTTCCCCTTTTCCGGCTGCCACCGCTTCACGGGAAGCTATCGGCTGGGTTTGCGCCTGACCCGTCAAGGAAGCCGCAGTCGCTTCCTCCCTTTCAATGGAAGGGGTGGGTCGCGAACCGGTTGGCATTTGCTCCATTAAGGGAGACGTCTTAGCTCCCTCCCCTTCAAGGGGAGGGCAGGGGTGAGGATGGGGTTTAACGAATGCCGGCTCGGCAGCGGGAATGTTGCCGCCAGGCATACTTGCCGATGTACCGGTTGACCTGGGTGTCGCTACGTTGTCTTCCGTAACAGGCTGATCCTCTGACGTTTTCCCTGCATTGACCGCCTCGGCCGCAGTAATCTTCCATTTCGGGATGCCAGGCGCAAACGGCTCCCCGCCCGTCTTGAATTTCAGCAGCTTGGCATCGGGCCGACTGCCGCCCTGTTCCAGCCAATTGGCCGGCGGCGTGCTGAGCAGAGGGGCGAGGTTCACCGGTACGCGTTCCGTGATCAACTGGGCGAGCAGACGCAGCAGCGCGGAGTTGGCATCCACATTGGGGGCGCAGACGGAGCGGGCGATGTGCGGGCGGCCCGCCAGGATACGGCCGATCATCCTGGTGCAGGAGCCTCCCGGTCCCATCTCGATGAAGTAGCGCACGCCATCGGCGTAGGCTGCCTCGATCACCTTCGGATAATCGATCCCCTCGACGGCCTGGGCCAGGATCGATTCGGCGGCACTGCGGCGGTTGACCTGGTAGGACTTTCCGGCGGCGCCGCTGTAGAAGGTGATCTCCCGCGGCGGGTTGGTGTTGAAAAGGTGCAGGTCGTGGTAAGCGGTAGCCACTTCTCGCGCGACTTCGCAGTGCACGGTGGTGACGCCATCCAGCGGGAAGAACCGGCAGTCGAGCATGGCCACCAGGTGCTTCACCCATTTCACGTCGCCGCCAATCACGCACTCGTCCGGGGTGTTGACGATCAGCAGATAGACCCGCGAGGTCTTCTTGAGCGCCCGCCGCACCTCGCGCGCCGGCGCATCGACCACGCCGATGCTCCAGTGAACGCCCTTTCCTTCCACCTCGCCCCAGGCCCGGTGGGCAGCCCGGCACTCGCCCGCCAGATCGCGGGTGAAGAGCGTGGAGGCCCGCATGCGCGAGAGCATCAGGTCGCGCTCCTGCCAGGTGCGGGTCGCGAAGAGCCCGGCCGACTCCCCCAGGCTGTAGCTGATGACGGCGCCCGGTTTGATTCCGAAGTTCTGCACCACGTCGGTCACCGCGCATCCGGTGGCAACCTGGCCGAAGATGACGGCGAGGTGGTTGTCCTTTACAGCTTCGATGGGGGCGCCGTTCCAGAAGTGCTCCGGCTGGAACTGGTCGCGCAGGTAGCTGTTCTCCGCGTCCTGGGCGCGGTAGATTTCGGGCCAGCGTGCCGAGAGCTCCATCCCCATCCCAGCGAAATGGTTACCCGAACCCGGATAGACGAAGCCGATCTTGCCCGTCGTTCCCAGTGGATTGGGCGAGAAGAACAGCCGGTCCCGCAGGGAAGGGTGCATGATTGCTTCGGCCTGGACGGCGTCGGCCGACAGCAGCCGCTCCCCCTGGTCCAGAAGTCCCAAAAGTTCCTGGTGGCTGCGGACCACGAAAGAGATGGCCAGCGGCTGGTGACCGGAGACGTCCTGCCTGGCTAAAAGTTCGCGGGAGAGCACCGAAAGGCTGGGAGGTGACGCTAGCGCCGCCTTTTCCCTTAGCTGTCGCAGGGCCTGGGCAAGCTCCTGGCGGGTTGCGCCAGTTACGGCCAGCAGGTATTCGTCGCCGGAGCCGAGCGGGGAAACCCTCTCCGATTCGGCGCGAGGGTGGGTTTTCTCATAGGCTTCCAGCACGACATGGCTGCAACTGCCATCCACGCTAACGGTACTCACCCCGGCATGGCGGGGGCCTTCAGCGCGGTTACGGAGCCAGTAGCGGGGACCTTCGGGAAGATAGAGGGGGCCGCTGCCGGAAACGCCGTGGAGCGGCAGCCTGCCGGGGCGTGCGGCCGGGATGATCTCCTGGTAGAGGGCCAGGCAGCCCCGGACCAAAGATGCCAGGCCGGAGGCTGCGCCACAGTGGCCGATCTCGGCCTTGACGCTGGAGACGGGCAGGCGGCGGGAGCGGCTGGCGGTCCCCTCCCCATTCACCTGCGGATCGAAGAAGGCCGCCAGGGTGGAAACCTCGTGCCGGTCTTCGGCGGGGATGCCGCTGCCGTTGGCTTCCAGGAAACCGACGCTTTTTGGGTCGACACCGGCTTCCCGGTAGGCCCGCTCCAGGGCATGGCGATAGCCTGTTCCGGCCACCTTGAAGTCGCCGCTGCCGTCGCCGACCCCCTTGATGACCGCATAAATCCGGTCGCCGTCGCGCTCGGCGTCTTCCAGGCGCTTGAGCACGACAGCGCCGGCGCCTTCACCGACCATGCTGCCGTCGGCGGTTTCGTCGAAAGGAGCGGCACGGCCGGTGCGGGAGAATGGATGACCCAGGTGGTGGCCGAGGGCCGCGCGCAGATCTCCTGCCAGGTCGACGGCGCCGACGATGGCACGGTCGATCTCGTTCCCCTGCAACTGGCGCACGGCTGTTTCCAGGGCCCGCAGGCCGGAGGTGTCCTCGCTGGAAATGGTGAAGCTCGGGCCGCCGCAGCGGAACTCTCTTGCGATCCGGCTGGCGACCACGCTTCCCAGGGCACCCATGGTGCGGTTAGCGGTCAGGGCGGGACCGTACTGCTCACGCAGTTCCGCGATCCAGTCGGCCAGTTCCTCTTCGTTCAATTCCAGGCCCAGCTCCTTGGCCCACACCGCGGCCTTTTCGGCAATCGACCAGCGGAAGCTGAAGTTGGTGCTGTTCAGGTCCAGGGCGATACCGACGAAGACGCCGGTGCGCAGGTTGTCCGTGCGGTCGAGGCCTGCGTCGGTAATGGCGGCCGAGGCGGACTGCAGCATCAGGAGCTGTTGCGGTAGCATCTCCTCCATCTCGCGGGGCGGGATCCGGAAACGGTCGCCGGCGATGGAGAACTCGTCGATGTAGAAACCGGCAAAGGGGGTGCTGGCAAGCCCTTCCTTGCTGAACCAGTCGCTCTTTTCCGCACCCCACCAGTCCTTGGGCTTGGACGGCTTCGCCGATTCCTTGCCTCCCAGCACGCGGGCCTGGAAGGCCGCCAGCGACTGCCACTGGCCGAAACGGGCATCCATGCCGACCACGGCGACCGCTGGGGCAGGGGAACCCTCCCCAGCTTGTCTCTCCTCTTTAACAAGCGCTCCCTCCCCTTCAAGGGGAGGGCAGGGGTGAGGATGGGTCTGTTCTGGCTCCCTGGTGATACGGGACTGTGTGCCGGCCGAGCCCCCCTCCGGCAGCCACTCTTCCACCAGCAGGTGCGCGTTGATGCCGCCAAAACCGAAGGCACTGACCGCGGCGCGGCGCGGGATACCCTCGCCACGGCGGACCCAGGGAGCCGGTGCCTTCAGGACACCGAACGGGCTCTCCTCCAGTCCGAAAGAGGGCGGAGGCTGGCTGAAGTTGGCGGTAGGGGGCAGGGTTTCCTCCGCCATGGCCAGGAGCACCTTGGTCAGTGCTGCTGCGCCGGCGGCGGTGAGGAGGTGACCGATGTTGGATTTGACCGAGCCGATCACGCAGCATTTCTCTGCGCCGGGAGCGGCGTTCCAAAGCTCCTTCAGGCTGTTCACTTCGGCGGCGTCACCGACCGGGGTGCCGGTGGCGTGGCATTCGATCAGGTCGACGTCCTGCGGCGTCCAGCCCGCCTTTTCGTACGCCGAGCGCATGGCGCGCAACTGCCCGTCCGATTGCGGGGCCAAAAGGCTGCCGCCCACGTCGTTGGACAGGCCGACAGCCCTGATGATTGCGTAGATCCTGTCGCCGTGGGCGATGGCATCCTCGGTCCGCTTCAGGACGAAAATGCCGGCCCCTTCGCCGACCACCAGGCCGTCGCCGGCGGCATCGAAGGGGGAGCAGATGCCGCGCCGGGAAAGGGCGCGCAGCTGGGAAAAACCCATCTGGGTGAAGAGCGGGTCGGGACGGGAGAGACCGCCGGTCAGCATGGCGTCGGCCCGGCCGGACAGCAACTCGTCGGCGGCTAGTTTGATGGCGTAGAGGGATGAGGCGCAGGCGGCATCGAGGGTGAAGCAGCCGCCGCCCAGTTCCAGGGCAGCTGCCAAAAGCCCGGCGGGAAGTCCCGCGACGTAGCGGTTGAGCGGGTTGACTGCGGGGGCGTCGACCGGGCGGCCGAGCAGCTTTTCCTCAAAGGTGCGCCCAAGGAAGGCGCGGGTGATCTCGGCGGATTTCTCGCTGGGCAGGGCCAGGTTGCCGATGATGACGCCCATGCGAGACCGGTCGACCGGCCCGGTGATCGCGCTGTCAAAGGCGCGTTTGCCGGCGTGCAAAAGCAGCTGGTAGAGCGGATCGAGCCCAGCCACGGAACCCTGGTCGACGGCCAGCCCGGCCAGTTCGGAGAGAGGCGGCAACCCGTCCAGAAAGCAGCCGCGCCGCGAGTAGACGTGGTCGGCCTTGCCAGCCTCGGGGTCGAAGGCGGTGTCGGCCGCAATCTGCCAGCGTCCTTGGGGCACTTCCCGGGCGGCGCTTTTGCCGAGCCGGATGTTTTCCCAGAACGCGGTGAGGTCGGGAGCACCGGGGAAGATGCCGCCGATGCCGACAATGGCAACCGAAGGGGACTGCTGGTTCATGCTCAGGCTGCCCCCAACTTGACGGAAACCGGCTGCAGCTTGTTACGCTGGAAGGCCTGCTTCAGGGACGGGTCGATCACGCACTCGTAGCCTTCCAGCCGGGCCACCAGTTTGCCGGTATGCCGGTCGAGGAATTCGATGTCGGCGCTGGCCCCGTGGGCGCTTTCGGCGGTGACCCGGATGACCACCTGCGAGCCCTCACGAGGGAAGGCCTCCTGGAACTGCCGGTAGCGGGCGGCGAAGCAGGGGAGCGAGCCGGCACCGAAACGCTCGAAGCTCCAGAGGATCATCATCTGGAAAGCGCTGTCCAGGACCAGCGGGTCGGTCAGCCAGACGCTCCTGAGCGGCTGCTTGATCCAGCGTGCGGGGGCCGGCGCGCCTTTTACGCTGGCGGCGATACCCTTGGCCGAGCAGCCATCCACCTGTTCGATGCCGTGCAGGTCCGGTCCGTGGAACAGGCGCTCGTTGTTGTAGATCACCCCGTTTTCCGGGGTGTAGGGGGTGCTCGGTATCTCGGTGATGGAGCGGATCCCCTCCGGGAGCTTGCTGGCCAGCACGATCTCGGCGCGGGCGTGCAGCAGGGTTTTGCCGTTTGCCCCCGGGCTGCACAGCTCGACCGGCACCAGGTAGAAGGATTCCTTCTTCACCGCGCGTCCAGCCATTACGTTCAGCTTGCAGGGGGAGAGGTTATCGAAGACGACCCCCTTGCAGATGCGCAGGTCGTTGAAGCCGTGGAAGCGGAAGCCGGGGTTGCCGTGCAGCGCGCCGTGGGCGAGCCATTCGATGATGACGGCCATGGGGAGCACCGCCTTGCCGTCCAGGACGTGGGAGCGAAGAAACGGATAATCCGAGACGGTCAGATTGAGTGAAAAAGCCTCCCAGAGCGTCTGCGGCTTGGAGGTGGCGACTGCAGTTTCCTGAGTGCTCAGAGCCGCCAGGGCGACCACCTCCACCGGGCCGTCCGTCGCGGCGACTTCCCGCGCGAGGAAGGCCCCACCTTCCGCCAGGTCGATCACACCGATACCTTCACCGGCGAAAACCTTTTTGAGAGCGGGGGTGACCATGCCGCCGTCCCAGGGCCCCCAGTTGATGCTGACGGCGCGGCAGCCAGTGCGGCGGCGGGCCTCCTTCTGGGCAACCTTGTTCAGTACCTCGTTGCCCACGGCGTAGTCGACTTGACCGATGCGGCCGTAACGTCCGGTGCTGGAGGAGAAGAGGGCGATGAAGCGGAGTTCGTCGCTGCGGGTTGCGTTGAGCAGAGATCTGAGGCCGGCGACCTTGGTGCTGTAAACCTGCTCGAACTGGTCGGCTGACTTGTCGACGATCAACCGGTCTGCCAGAACGCCGGCGCCGTGAACGATGCCGCGGATGGGGCCGTTGCTGCGACGAATCTCACCCAGCAGGAGTTCCATGGCGCCCTGGTCGCGGATATCCACCGAGCGGTAGATGGCCTGGGCGCCGGTGGCGGCGATCTGCTCCAGGGTGGCTCTCAGTTCGCGGCCGGCAGCGATGGCGCGGTAACGCTCTTCGATTTCGCGGGGATGGAGCTTGCCGGTCGCCTGCTGCATGATGGCCCGCTTGATCTCGCTTTCTTCGGAGAGGGGCTCAAGCCAGGCAGGCTCCTCAGCCGGTTCCGCAGAGCGTCCCAGCAGGACCAGGAAGGGGTGGTACTCCTTGGCCAAGGCCAGGGCGGCGCTGGCGGTGACGCCGCGACCGCCGCCGGTGATCACCACCACGCCGCCCTTCTCGACCGCGGGGGTGTCTGGATCGGAGGTGGCAGCCAAAATGGCAGGGTTGAGGGCGTAGCGGCCGGCCGGGGTGAGGCCTACCTCCACCGGGCCGCGACGGAGCACTTCCAGGGCGACCGCGCCTGCCGCAGACGAGGCGTGCGGGAAGGCGCCAAGGTCAATGGCCTTGCAGGCGACGTCCGGCCACTCACGGGCTGCGGTCTTGGTGAGGCCGGCCAGTCCGCCGGAAACGGCATCCTTGATAGAGGTGCCGCTGCCGAAGCCGAAGTTGCCGTCCAGGCGGGAAACGGTGACGCAGATTGAGGCGTCGCTCTTCGCCGTTTCGATAAGCGCCTCGGCGGCGTTTTTCATCAGGACGAAGGCATTTTTAAGGAAGCCGTCATCGGTGCCGTTGACGGGAGCGCAGATGATCAGCCCCGACAGTTTGCCGGTCGGAACGGTCAGTTCCGCCTTGGAGATGTCGACCTTCCGTACCGTGCAGCCGTGGTCGAGCAGGATGCTGCAAAGTTCGGCGGTGAAGGGGGAATTGTCGTCGGTGACCCAGATCTCGCCGTCATTGGCCAGCACGAGGGGATCGGAATCGTTGTCCTCGGTGATCAGCTCGGGAAGGACGGTGCTCCTCTCGATGCCGTGGGAGACCACCTTGACCGGAGCGGCCTTGTCCGTTTGGTGCGACCTTTCGGGCTCGCTTTGAGCTGTGCCAGTGCTTGCCGATTGTGCAGTTACCGCAGCAGAGGACGGAACCGGCGCCGGGGCAGCCTGAACGGAGGCCTCGGCTTTGGCCTGGACAGACGCAGCCTGCGTGGGCCCCTGGAGGAAGCCGGCGATATCTCCAAGCGTCCGCAGGGTTCCCAGGTGTTCGGGGCCGATGGACGGGGTGCCGGGAAGCCGCTCCTGGAGGGTCGAGAGGATTTCCACCCGCTTGATGGAGTCGATGCCGAGGTCGGAATCCATTCCCATGTCGAGTTCCAGCATGTCTACGGGGTAGCCGGTCTTGTCGCTCACCACCTCAAGCAGGACTTGAGCTATGTCCGCAGCGTTCCCGGCTGGTGCTGCCGATACTGCCTGTCCAGCAGTTCCCTCCACTACAGCGGGGCCGGTGGGGTGGGAGTGGGGTGCCACCGTCTGGGCGCCCGCTCCCAGGTGACCGGCGATATCTCCCAGCGTTCTCAGGGTGCCCAGGTGCTCCGGCCCGATGGCCGGCGAGCCCGGCAGGCGCTCCTGCATGGTTGAGAGAATTTCAACCCTCTTGATGGAATCGATGCCGAGATCGGAATCCATGCCCATGTCGAGTTCCAGCATCTCGACCGGGTAACCGGTCTTCTCGCTGACAACCTCGAGCAAGACGGCGGCGACATCCGCCTTTGACCCGGAAACTGCCCCCCCTTCGGGAGAAGAGTGCACCGGAGCCGTAGCTGCCGCGGTGATCGCCGTTGGCGCGGCCGCTGCCAGATGCCCGGCGATGTCGCCCAGAGTGCGCAGGGTCCCCAAGTGCTCCGGCCCGATGGCCGGCGAGTCCGGCAGCCGTTCCTGGAGCGTGGAAAGTATCTCGACGCGCTTGATGGAGTCGATCCCCAGGTCGGAATCCATGCCCATGTCGAGTTCGAGCATATCGACCGGGTAGCCGGTCTTCTCGCTCACCACGGCAAGGAGAGTTTCGGTAACTGTGACGGCATTGCCGGCCGGTGCCGAGGAGATAGCCGCAGGGGCGTTGGTGACCGAAGCTGACACGATGCCGGCCGCAAGGTGGCCTGCGATGTCGCCCAGGGTGCGCAAGGTGCCAAGATGTTCCGGCCCGATGGCGGGGCTTCCCGGCAAACGCTCCTGCAGGGTGGAAAGGATCTCCACGCGCTTGATGGAATCGATGCCGAGATCGGAATCCATCCCCATGTCCAGTTCCAGCATCTCGACGGGATAGCCGGTCTTCTCGCTCACCACGGCAAGCAATGTCTCGGTGACCGCAGCCGCGCTGACGTTTGCTCCCAAGGCACCCTCAGCTGCGACCGCAGGCTCCTGGTGGGGATGGGACGTAGAAACAGCGGTTGCCGGAGCGGGCGACGCCGCAGCAACGCCAGCTGCCAGGTGCCCGGCGATGTCGCCCAGGGTGCGCAGGGTGCCCAGGTGCTCGGGCCCGATGGCGGGGCTTCCCGGCAGGCGCTCCTGCAGGGTGGAAAGGATCTCAACCCGCTTGATGGAGTCGATGCCGAGGTCGGAATCCATCCCCATGTCGAGTTCCAGCATCTCGACCGGATAGCCGGTCTTCTCGCTCACCACCTTGAGCAGCGTCTCGGTAATTTTGCCGGCGTCTGCTCCTGCCGGCTGTTTCTGGACAGCGGCTGGCGCCTTGGCGACGGCTGCCGTTGCCATATCTGCACGCGGGGCCGACACTGCCGGGACCGGCCTGGCGGTTGGCGGCACGGTTGCGGTGACGGAGGGCACTTGCACGGAAACGGCAGGAAAGGGCGTCTGCGGAGTGACGGCAGGTGCGGCGGGGACGGGTCTTGCCGCCTCCGTAGCGGTTGCAATAGTTGCAGGCGCTGCGGCAGGCATGCTGACCCCGCCGAGGATCAGTCGCTGCTGCTGTTCGAGCAGGGTCTGGAAGGTCTTCGCCGCAGTCTCCTGTCCTTCCAGGAAACGGCGGTGCAGCTGTGCGGTGTCCGCCTGCATCTTCTGCAGGAGCGCCATGCTTTCCCTGGTCATCCTGAGCGATTCGGAGAGGGCGGTGGCCGATACATTGCTCCCCTGGGCTCCCCGCTGCTGGCCGTCGACCTGCGGGGCGCCCGCGCCAGGCGCCATGGAGACCTGGCCTGCGGCGAGGGAAGCGTTCAGCTGTGATGAGGCGACCACGGACGAAGAACGGGTGGCGCCCGGTACCTGCTGTGGCTGCGCTGTGGTTGCAGCGGGCGGGACACGATCAGCCTGTGGCGCGGGAGCCGCCTGCTGCACAGCGCTGGGGAGAACCGGCGGTTTTTTCGGTTTTGGCTTGTGGTAATTCGCGCCGCCGATCGGAATGGTCATGCCGCGCTTTTTGCCGGTGGAGACCGTCGGAAGGTAGCCTTCATCCCAGGCTGCCAGCTTGACGCCGTAGCCTGCCACCGCGAGCTGCGCCAGGGCGCGGGCCAGGTCGACCGTTCCGGGGCGCTTCCCGGTGGAGGCGTCGATGGCCAGCGCCAGGTGCGGACGGTCGCCCAGGATGGCCTGCACGAGCCCGGTCAGCCTGTTGCCGGGGCCGACCTCCAGGAAGGTGGTTATCCCCGCCGCGTACATCGCCTCGATCTCGGCGACGAACTCGACCGGCTTGGCAAGCTGGTTGGCCAAAAGCGCCTTGGCGGCGGCCGGATCGGCCGGATAGATGTCGGCGGTGGTGTTTGCGTAAACCGGGATCTCACCTTTCTTCAATTCGACCTTGTTGACTGCTGCCAGGAACGGCGCAGCGGCATCGGCCACCAGCGCACTATGGAAGGCTGCTGCCACCGGGAGTTCTTTACAGGTCAGGTCCAGGGCGGAGAACACTTCCTTGGCGCGCTTTATCTCGGCCGTGGCGCCCGACAGGACTGCCTGCGAGGGGGCGTTGCGGTTGGCGATGACCAGGTCCAGCTTCTCCCGTGCGATGACCTCGGCAACCTTGGAGAGCGGAGCGGCCACGGCCAGCATGCTTCCCTTGTCCCCCTTGCCTTCGCCCATCAGGCGGCCGCGCAGGCGGGAGAGCGCGTGGAGATCTGCTTCGTCAAACCTGCCGGCCGCGCACAGGGCGGTAAGTTCGCCGTAGCTGTGGCCGGCGACGGCGCTGGCGGAGATGCCGAAGGACTGCAGCAAACGGTAGGCGCCGATGCTGGTGGCGCCGATGGCCGGCTGGGCCACCTGGGTGGCGCGCAGTGCCTCTTCCTGCAGGCTTCTCGTTTCCGCATCGAAGGCGGAGATCGGGAAGATGAAATCGGAAAGAAGGCGGCCGTCCCCGGAAGCGAACCCTTCATTGGCGGCCGAGATGCTGCTGACCAGCTGCGGGAAACGGCAGGAGAGGTCGTTCAGCATCCCGGTGTACTGGGAGCCCTGTCCCGGGAAGAGGACGCCGAGCTTGCCGTCTTGCTTGCCGCAGGCAAAGAAAGCGCCGTCGGGAGTCTGCCAGGGGGAGCTGGTGTTTTTGCCCAGCATGCCGCGGGCGTTCCTGACCAGGCTTGCCACGTTGGTCTTGTTGCGTTCGATCACCAGTGCCAGCCGGCAGGGGCCCGCAGGGTCGAAGGCCGCACGGGAGGCCGCGGCCAGATCCCGCAGGGAGTTCCACTGTTCGGCACTTTCCACGCGGTCGAGCTGGGCGTTCAGGGCAGCGGCGTCGGCACCGGAGAAGGTCAGCAGCTGGGTATGGCCGTTCCAGTCGGCAACCGTCTTTTCCTGCTGGTATTCCTCGAGCACCAGGTGGAAGTTGGAACCGCCGAAACCAAAGGCGCTCACCGCCGCCCGCCTGGGCTGTCCCGGACGTGAAAACCAGGGACGCTTGCCGGTGGGGAGGTAAAACGGGGTGGGACCGGCCACCACCTCTTTCTGCGGAGTCTCTACCTTGATGGTCGGGGGGATCACCTTGTGGTGGAGCGCCAGGGCCGCCTTGATGAGGCCTGCGGCACCGGCGGCCGCCTTGGTGTGGCCGATCTGCGACTTGACGGAGCCCAGGGCGCACCACGGCATTTCCGCCTCGCCGTATACCTCTCGAAGCGCGCTGATCTCGACCGCGTCGCCTACCTTGGTACCGGTGCCGTGCGCTTCCAGCAGCCCGATGCTTTCGGGGGTGACCTCAGCGTTTTGGTAAGCGTTCAAAAGCGCCTTCTTCTGGCCGGCGGCGCTGGGTGCGTAAATGGCGTCACCCTTGCCGTCGCTGGAGGAACCCACCCCGCGTATCACCGCGTAGATCCGGTCGCCGTCGCGCTCGGCATCGGAGAGCCGCTTCAGGACCACGATCCCCAGCCCTTCGCCGAGGATGGTGCCGTCGGCGGTGGTGTCGAACGGCTTGGCGTTGCCGGTCGGGGAGAGGGCGGGGGTCTTGCTGAAACACATGTACATGAAGATGTCGTTGAAGGTATCGATGCCGCCGGTCACCACGATGTCGGACTTGCCCGAGGCGAGCTCCATGGAGGCGAGGTGCAGGGCGGAAAGCGAGCTTGCGCAGGCGGCGTCCACCACGCAGTTGGTGCCCCCGAGGTCATAGTGCTTGCTGATGCGCCCGGCGACCACGTTGCCGAGCAGGCCCGGGAAGGAGTTCTCCTGCCAGGGGACGTAGGCGTCGGCGATCCGGTCCACCACGTCGTTGGCCACCGATTCCTCGACGCCGGCATCCTTGAGCGCCGAACGCCAGATGGGGTGCCCCAGCCGCGCGCCTAGCGGGATGACCAGCTCCAGGGTGCCGGTTACCCCGAGGATGACGCTCGCACGGGCCTTGTCGAAAGCGCGCTCCGGACCGTAGCCGGCATCCTTGAGCGCCTGGCCGGCTGCCACCAGGCCGAGCAGCTGGGAGCTGTCGATCGCCTCCAGGACGTTGGGAGGGATGTTGAATTCCATCGGGTTGAAGTCGACAGGCGAAATGAAACCGCCGCGGCGGCCGTAGGTGCGGTCAGGGCTTTTCTGGTCCTGGTCGTAGTAATCCTCGACCGTCCAGTGCGTGGCGGGAACGTCGGTAATGGCGTCCACCCCGTCGGTGATGTTAGCCCAGTAGGCGTTGCGATCATCGGCCTGGGGGAAAAGGCAGCCGATGCCGATGATAGCCAGCTCGGTTCCGTTGCTGGTGACGGCGGGTTTCGTTTCGTCGGTTTTCAACAAAGGTACTCCTTGATCTGTGCTAGTTCGAGCGGCTGGAGTGCCACGGCCTCCTGCGGCAGGTCGATCCCCTGGCTGCGCAGGAAGTTGGCGCGGCTGACTGCTGCCGCACCGTACAGGATGTTCAGCGCGACGGTTACCACTTTGCGCTGTTCCGGAGATTGCAGGAAGGAGCCGGCGGTCCATTCGTTGAAGGCCCCCATGGCAGGGCCGCACCAGACCTGGTAGTCCATGCGGCGCTTGTCGGATCCGTCTTTGGCCCAGTGCGCGGCCATTCCCAGGTACCAGCGGAAGACCAGCGCCATCTTGTGCTTGGGGTCCCGCTCGGCACGCTCCACCTGGGAGGGATCACGGCCCAGGAAGTAGCTCCGCGTATCGCGCCAGATCTCGTCGACGCCCGCCTGGAAGAAGGTCTTTTCCAGCTTTTCACGCTCGGCTGCCGGTATCTCGTCGAGACTCCCGCAGGAACGGTAGATCTCGTAGAGCTTGGCTGCCCTCATGGGGAACATGGTGCCGCGCTTGAGAACCTGGACCGTTACCCCCATTTCGAACATGTCGGCGGCCGGGGCCATGATGACGTCCGCCTGGCGCGTCTCGGCCAGAAGGGCGCGGACCGAGTCGGAGGTTCCCGATTCGAGGCAAGCCTGGTTGACCGAACCGGTCATCAGATAGGCTGCTCCCATGGCGAAGGCGGCTGCCGCCGAAGCGGGAGTGGAAATGCCGCCGGCCAGTCCCACCCGCAGTTTGCGGTCGTAGCGGTACTGGCCCTGCAACCTGGCAGCAAGCGAGACGATGGTCGGGAAGAGGGCGATGGCCGGGCGGTTGTCGGTGTGGCCGCCTGAGTCTGCTTCCGCTGTGACGTCTTGGGCAAGGGGAACCTGCGCCGCAAGTTCGGCCTGCTCGGCGGTGAGCGAACCGTTGGCTACCAGTTCCCGCAGGAACTTTTCCGGCGCCGGCGAAAAGAACTTGGCCGCCAGTTCCTCGCGGGAGACCTTGGCGATGACCCGGTTGGGGAGCGTGATCCTCCCTTCCGGGGTACGCCTGATGCCGTGCAGTGCGTAGCGGACCAGGGGAAGTGTCAGGTCGAGGAAGGCCGAAGCCTCGACGATGCGGACTCCCTTCCTGATGTAAAGCTCGGCGAGGTCATGCTCGAGGTCGGGCTCATGGGGGGAATGGATCAGGTTGAAGCCGAACGGCAGATCGCCCAGTGAGGAGTTGAGGCGGTCGATGGCGGCCTCGACCTGCGCGAGCGGCAGACCGGCGGCGCCGAAAAAGCCGAGCATGCCGGCGCGTCCCAGTTCCTCGGCGATGGCGGCGGAACTGATCCCCTTGGCCATGGAGCCCCCCAGGTACGGGAAGCGGATGCCGAGGTCCCGGCAGAAGGAGGGATTACCGAGGTTTTCGGGCAGGCAGGGCGGTGCGTAGCCTGCGATGGGGTGCCCTTGGCCGGCAGCACTGCCCAGTTGGCCAACGCCGCCCAGTTGGGCAACCAGGCCGGTATCCTCGCGCACCAGGAAGAGCGGACGGCGAACCGAACGAATCGCTTCGGTCAGGCTGGTCGTATGATCGACTGATGCATCGGCGCTGGCGCACCAGGAGCCGATACCTTCAGTTTCGTCGTGGTTACCGGTCACGTCATACCGGAATGAAAACTGGTTCAAACGTGCTACTCCTGTTGCGGACTTGATTTGCAGCGGATCTTGCCAGGCCTATGGTAGTTCGTGCGGTAGAAAGACAAGGCTGGAGTTTTAGAGGAGGTTCCTTTCAGAAAAGACACTAAATCGCGCGCTAAAGCCGAAATAACGATTACTTGAAAGTGTCCCCTTAAACGGAGTATGTGTACCTTAAATTGCTGGAAAAGGCAAGGCCGGAGGCTGTCTCAGCACGGGAAAATATTGGAAAGTGACTGCAGCGCTATTTTTTTCCTTTTGTGCGTTCGATGGCTTTCACTGCGTAGGGGAATACTGTCTCTGTGACAATACGATACCCTTTGGCCGTTGGGTGAACATTGTCCTGCTGGTTGAGGCTGGCCTGACCGGCTACCTTGTCCAGGAAGAAGGGTATGAGCAGGACGTTCCGTTCGCGCGCCACGGCTGGATACATGGCGGCGAACTCCTTGGTGTAGTCAGGACCCATATTGGTCAGCATCTGCATCCCGGCCAGCACCACCACCGCGCCGTGGTTTTGGAACTGGGAGACCAGCGACTCGATGTTCCTGCGCGCCAGTTCGGTGTTGACGCCGCGAAAGCCGTCGTTCGCGCCGATCTCCAGGATCACCACGTCCGGTTTCAACTTGAGGATCCAGTTGAGCCGGGACAAGGTGCCGGAGGTGGTTTCCCCGCTGATGCCGGCGTTGATGACCCGCCAGTTATAGCCGGCCTGGTGGAGTTTTCTCTCCAGTTGGGCCGGATACGCCTCCATTTCCGGGACCCCGAGCCCGGCGGTCAGGCTGTCGCCCACTGCCACCAGCGTCCCCTCGTACTTCCCGGGATCCGCAGGAAGCTGGGCTGTTGCCGGGGGGGACGGTGCAGCCGTCGATGAAGATGGCTGTTCCTTGTGGCAGCAAGAGATGAGAGTGCTGGAAAGTAACATCAGCATTACCAGGATCGTCTGTCGGATCATGTCGTTTCCTCTGGATGTTGCTCCCTGGGAGCGGGGTGGATCATCTTGCATACCACAAAACCAGCCATCTCTAAAGCGTTTGTGGGTGCCTGTTCTTTGATGGTCTGTAAGAAATCATGACGATCGTCCATCTCGATTATCAACCTCTTCTCCAGGAATATGAAACCAAATATCTGTTTTTGCGGGATGTGTTGGTTGCCTGATTCCAGGCACACTATCCCGTCACCCTCGCAAGATCCGTCACCATGCTGCATCAGGACCGGTCACTCGTCCCCCTGTTCCCTCAAAAAGACCACCGGTTTTTGCCTCAGGATACCCATGGAGGCACCCATGCCGACGCACATCACCAGCAGGACCGTCGCTGCCAGGAGAGTGAGGCTTTCCAGCGGGTATGGATTGTAATCCATCTCCAGCTTTTCACGGCAGATAACGAGGCTTGCCAGTTGCGAGATGATGAGGGCGATGGCACCGCTGATCAGCCCGATGAGCAGGTTCTCCACGGCGAAGACGGTAACCACGAAGCGCCTGCGGGCCCCCAGCATGGTGAAGTACACGGCTTCCTGGATGCGGGCATAGCGGGTGGCGAAGACCGAACTTACCACGATCAGGATGCCGGCAACGATGCTGAACGAGGTGAAGAACCTGACGATGGTGGAGAGTCGTGCCATGATCCGGCCGAAGACGGTTACTGCTTCGGTGAGGTCGATGACGCTCACGTTGGGGAAGCGCTTGACGATCCGGTCCTGGATGGCGCCGATTGAGGATTTGTCGAGGCGGGCCGCGCAGAAGAACGTCTGTGGAGCGTCGGCGAGGACGGCAGGCTGGAAGACGAAATAGAAATAGGGGGTAATGCCGCCGCTGGTCCTCGTGCGGATGCTGGATATCCTGGCTTCTACCGGGATCCCCTGGATACGGAATGTTAGGGTGTCGCCGACCGCCATCTTGCGCATCTTGATCACGGTGTCCAAGACCGATACCTGCGGCACCGACCAATCCGGCCTGAACAGTGTCCGGCCCGACACCATCCGCTCGTCGGGTAAAAGAGTGTCCCGGTAGGTCAGGTTGAATTCTCGAGCGAGGTTGTCGCCGCGGGCCTGGCGTTCCTTTTCCGGATCGATCGGCGTGCCGTTGATGGCGCTCACCGTTCCCCGGATGACGGGGAAGTAATCGCCCTGCACACCGAGGGTGCGGGCAAAATCGCCTTTTTGGGCGGGCTGGATGTCGATGAAAAAGACGTTGGGAGCGCCGGGGGGGAAGGACTCGACAAAGGAAGCATCGAGGTTCTTCTCCAGCAGGGTGATGGCAAAGATGACGGCGAGTGCCGCTGACAGGGTGACCATGATGGAGCGGGTCGCGTTGCGCGGCCTGAATAGCCCCTTGAGGGCCTGCCTGACTGCGAGGTTGCCAGGCTGACGACCCCGCAGATACCTGAGGGTGCCGGTAGCCAGCAGGTAGGAAACCAGGATCAGTACCGCCAGGGCCAGCATGAAATAGAGGCCTGTCTTGGCATCCTGCAGCCTGATCAGCACCAGGAGAAGAAAGAAGAGGGTGCCGCTGCCGGCGATGAGCCAGGTGGCGCGGGTCCATAATTTCTGGTGCTCCTCCTTGCCCAGTATGGCGCGCGGCTTCACCTCCTTCAGGCGGTAGAGGGGGAGTGCGGTGAAAAGGAGCACCACCAGGAGCCCGATCAGCAAACCCTCCAGCACCGCCCAGCCGGAGACCGTGAGGGTCACCTGGGCAGGGATGAGGCCGCTGAACAGTCTGGGGAGGATTAGTTGCAACGCCAGGCTGGCCAGTAGCCCCGCCAGGCTCCCCAGAAAGCCGAGGATAAGGGCTACCGCGAAATAGTGGCCGATGATGAAACGGCTTCTGGCCCCGACCGCCTTCATGACCGCCACCGTCCGCTCCTGCTCCTTCAGGAGGGCAAACAGCGTGCTCTGGATGCCGAAGCCGGACAGGAGCAGGGTGAAGATGCCGCTCAGGTTCAGGAAGAAGAGGAGGTTGTCGAAGAACCGTTTAACACGCGAGTCCGCGTTCTGGTAAGTCTCCACCCGGATCCTGCTATCGCCCGCTGCCCGTTTCAGTTGGGCGGCGATGCGGTCGAGGTCACCCCGGTCGCTGACCTTGGCCAGGGTTACGTAATCCGCCCGGCTCCCCAGGCCCAGGAGCCCGAGGCCGGAGAGGTCGCGTGCGGAGACGAAGACCCTGGGGCCCAAGGCGAAGAAGTTCACCGGACGGTCCGGCTCCTGCACGAGTACGTCCCGGACGGTCAAGGTGGCCTTGCCGATCCGCACCCGGTCACCCAGCCGCAACCCCAAACGGTCCAGAAACGTTTGCTCTGCTATCACGTATCCCTGGGTCAGGACCTGGTGAAAGGGGTGTCCCGAGGCCAGTACCACCTTGCCGTAGAAAGGATAGCCGGGCTCGACAACCTTCAGGTCGCAGAGGAGGGAGCCTGAACCGTTGGTCTTCTGTGCGACGGTATAGAAATCCCAGTAACGCGCGGCGACCAGCTGGCGGCTGGCGGCCAGTCGGCCGATCTCGGCCTCAACCTGTGCCGGCAGGGGAGCATGGGAGCGAACGATGATGTCCCCCGCGTGCAGCGACTGGGCATCCCGCAGCAGCGACGCGTTGACACTGCGGTTGAAGCTGCCCAGGGAGACCAGGGTGATCATGGAGAGGGCGACGCAGAGCACGAAGACCGCGCCCTGGCGCTTGGCGGCGGTTATCTGCCGCCCTATGAAACGGAAATTGAGCATCGCTACTCCGCGCGCATATAAGCCCTCGGCACCGCTCACTTCAGAGCCGGGCGAAGGGGCAGCTTTCCACCTACACGATCCTGCCGTCCCTAAGGGTGATGACCCGGTCGGCGTGCCGGGCAATCTTCTGGCTGTGTGTCACCATCAGCAAGGTGGTATTCCGCTCGCGCTGGAGTTCGAGCAGCAGTTGCAGGATGGCCTCGCCGTTGACCGAATCGAGGTTGCCGGTCGGCTCGTCGGCGAAAATAAGGCGAGGGGCATTGATGAGGGCCCGGCAGATGGCGCAGCGCTGCTTCTCGCCGCCGGACAGCTGGTGCGGGAAGCTTGTCATGCGCCCGGCCAGCCCGACCCGGTGCAGAAGCGCTTCCGCCTTATCCCGCGCGGAGGGATCCCCTCGCAGTTCCGCCGGGAACATCACGTTTTCCCTGGCGGTAAGGGAAGGGACCAGGTGAAAGGACTGGAACACGAAACCGAAGGTCGCATTGCGAAGGGGGGCGAGGGTGTCCTCGTCGAGGTCGGTGATGTCGCGCTGTTCGATGAGGACCCGTCCCTGGTCGGGACGGTCCAGCCCGGACAGGATGGTGAGCAGCGTCGACTTGCCGCTGCCGCTCTCCCCCTTGACGACCGCGAACTCGCCTTCTTCGATGTTGAGGGTGATGTCATCGAGCACCTTGATCAGCTCTTTGCCTACGGCATAGCTCTTGGTGACGGCACGGCTTTCCAGGATAGTCATAGGAACCTTCAGTGGCGGGATCTGGTTGAATGTGAAAAAACCAATAAGAATATATTTACAGTATGAAAAAGTATATTACACTGCCATGCATTCTTTGCGCGAGGTGGTGTCATGCATAAGGGCAGATGTTGTTATGGGAATATCGAGCCTGAGCTTGCTCACTGTCGGACTACTCAGGTTGGGGCCGTCATCCCTGGTACGGATGTCGACATGTACTACTGTCTCAACGAGAACGGTGACTGCAGATATGCCAGAAGCTTCGGTTATGACTTTGTCTGCAAACATGCCGACAACCATGCCTTTGTCCTGGAAGGGGAAAGCCGGGCTGCCGACCCACAGAAAAAGCGGGAACAGGCATGACACCTGCTCCCGTTCTTTGCTGCATCTGGTGTGGGGAGTTCAACGCGGGGAGTCGCCACCCGGCGCTGGGGCAGCTGGTTGGAAGAACGTCTTGCCCGCCTTGCATACCGGGCAGGTCCAGTCCTGAAGCAGTTCCTCGAAGGAAACCCCGGGCGGTACGTCGTTGACCAGGTCGCCGTCAGCTGGATCGTAAATGTACTGGCATATCGTGCATACCCAGCTCTGCATCGCGTTACGCTCCTTTACCGTGCCTTCCGGTGTCTTCAGAAAGATTGGGAAACCCGTTACCAGACCACCGGCTGCGGTTCGTTCTTGACCAGCAGGATGCTGCAGGGCATGCGGCGGATGATGGCGTCGTTCTCCTGCCCGAACAGCATATGCTCCAGGCGGCCCTCTTCGTGGGAAAGTATCAGAAGGAGGTCGATCCTCTGTTCCCTGACCACGTTGATGACATCTTCTACCGGGTCGCCATCCTTGATGATCAGCTTGATCGGGAAGCCGGATTTCAGCTCCTTTTTGAGGATCTTGTCAAGCTCCTCCTTGGTCTCCTCCTGGATGCTCATGTAGGTTTTATGCCTGCCGTCAGGGAAGGGGACCGGGGCGTTCAGGGCCTCCTGGTCGACCGGGTTGGAGATCAGGTGGAGGACCTGGAGTTCGGCTCCCATCCCCTTGGCGAGGGCGATGGCGTTGTGCACGATGTCGCGGCAGTCCTCGCTGATCCTGCTTATTGCAAGTATGCGTTTGAATTTCATGGTCGTCCTCCTTTGTCTCAACATGGGTGACCTGCGGACTCAGAACATCTTCATCACATCCTTGCCTGGAAGTACTGGTTCTAGCCACATCTACTGTCTGGTGCCGTCAAGTTTAATGATAGAACATTCCTTAGTATATCCGATTGCCAACCATGCTCCACTTGCTATAACTAGTCTAGCGCAGGGCCTGTGCTCTTTCAATGAGAGCCTGGGATCACCACTTTCAGGAGGTCTGCTATGAGCAAGCTGTCGATGATTGCTGGTCTGCTGCTACTGTCGGTAACTCTCTCTTCTTGTGCCTCGGTCTCCATGGTTGATACCTGGCGCAACCCATCGCTGCAAGCTCTCAAACTGAAAAAGGTGCTGGTAGTGAGTATCACCAAGAAAGAGACCAGCCGCATCGTCTTCGAGGATATGCTGTCGAGCGAACTCAACCGGCGGGGAGTCGAGGCGGTGGCGGCTCACACCATGATTCCCGCCGTCAGCCGGTCCGACTGGAATATGCTGAGCAAAACGGTGAAGGATACCTCGGCCCAGGCGGTGCTCACCCTGCAGACCATAAAGGTCGTCCAGGAGACCGTCATTCAGCCCGGATATGTCACCACCTATCCGGGACACTGGTATCCGGAAGCCTTTCCCGCCTGGGACCTCTACGGCTACTACGGATCGATGGCAAATTACGGCCCTGCCTACGTCTCCACCTACGACGTAGCAACCATGCAGGCCAACCTCTTCGACGCCCGCAGCGGCAAACTCCTCTGGGCCGGCACCCTGGAGAGCGACGAGCCCGAGAAGGTGGTGCCGGTCGGCAAGGAACTGGCCCGCCTGATCGTGGAATCGCTGGCCAGGGAAGGTCTCATCTAGCGACGCCGGCCGGCGGGCGACCCGCCTCCCGCCGGCATCCGCGCTTGCTTTTGCCTCGCCGGACTGGTATAAATCGCGTCATGAAAAGTTCCTTCCTTTTAATCTGCCTGCTGATGCTGGCCGGCTGCGGCTCCGGGGGCAACCAGAACGCCGTCACCCCGGTTCTCGCCGACAACCGCGGGACCTACCAGCTCGTCTACAGCAAGGTGTACCAGGCCGCACCGGGCGGTGGCGTAACCAGCTTTCAATCCTACAGCACCGGCACCCTCAGGCTCTTCGATAACTCGACCTATACCCGTACCATGCAGCAAGGATCCGGGCAAAGTATCACCCAGGGCTTCTATCTGCTGGCCGGTTCCACCAGCAGCATACTGGGCAGCCGGCACGGCTCTTTCACCCTCACCCCCTCCGACAGCCCCCAGCTAAACGGTACCTACGATGTGGCCTCCGACTTCACGCTGACGCTCACCTACGCCCTTCCCGACGCTACTCCGACCCGTTCCGACGTCTGGGTCAAGGAAAGCGACTCGCCGCGGTTTTGAGCTTTATGAGCCCCGGCGCAGCTTCCCCGGACGTGTCCCGAAAACTGCCGCGCTCCTTCTATGACCGCTCAACCCTGGCCGTGGCCCGGGAACTCCTTGGCAACTACCTCGTGCACGTGGTGGAGGGAGCTCCACGGGTCGGGCGCATCGTCGAGGTCGAGGCCTACCTGGGGCCGCACGATCTGGCGGCCCACTCCTCGAAGGGGCTTACCCCCCGCACCCGCACCCTGTTCGGCCCTCCCGGCCACGCCTACGTGTACCTGGTCTACGGCATTCACTGGTGCCTGAACGCGGTTACCGAACCGGAGGGGCACGGTTCAGCCGTCCTTTTCCGCGCCGTGGAGCCGGTGCTGAACCTGGAGGGGAGGGGGAACGGACCCGGGCTTTTGTGCAAGGCCATGGGGATCGACGGTCGACTGAACGGCCACGACCTGCTGAGCGACGACCTGTTCGTAGCCGCAGGTCCCCGCCCCGGTGACGATGGTATCGTGGCCCGGCCCAGGATCGGCGTCGATTATTCCGGCCCCTGGGCGAAGGAACTTCTGCGCTTCTACCTCAAGGACAATCCCTTCGTATCCAAACGGTAGCCTTTTCTTTCCTGCCTTTTTTTCAGCTTTTTTCCCTGCCAAATTTCGCGCCCGTCACAGACTCATCCGCCCCTGGATACCCCCGCTTTCAGTGCTCCGGCTAATGTGTGCCGATTCGGGCGCTCTTAACCAAAACCATTTCCGGAATAATTGCAGTGACCTAGATGCAATTCCAACGG
>DATFAB010000103.1:0-4582 GCA_035255025.1 Geomonas sp. | reverse complement strand
TGAATGCACCAACCTCAGCTCTCCCCTCCATCCCGGTTTCCCAACTTTTAACCCTCCTGTAACACTTTCTACACATTCGCCCTGTATCAGGTGGAGGTGAAACCTACCGACGAGGGTGCAATGCATACGATCCTGATTATTGAAGATGAAACGGACCTGGCGGAACTGGTGGCCTTCAACCTGGAGCGGGAGGGACACCGGGTGGCCATCGCGGGGGACGGCGTCGCCGGCCTGGAGGAAGCGGGCAGGCTCCGCCCGGACCTGATCCTCCTCGACCTCATGCTCCCCAAGCTGCAGGGGACCGAGGTCTGCAAGCTCCTGAAGATGAGCGAGAGAACGGCGGGCATCCCGGTCATCATGCTGACCGCCAAGGGGGAGGAGATCGACAAGGTGGTGGGGCTCGAGGTGGGGGCCGACGACTACGTCGTGAAGCCGTTTTCGACCCGCGAGCTGATGCTGCGCGTGAAGGCGGTACTCAAGCGCTCCCGGAGCGCTTCCAGCGCCAGCGCGGTGATCTGCGCCGGGCCGGTCACCATCGACGCCGCCAGGCACCGGGTCTCCATCGGCGGCAGCGAGGTGCTTTTCACCAGTACCGAGTTCAAACTTCTGCACACCCTGGCCCAGCGCCAGGGGAGGGTGCAGAGCCGGGAGCAGCTCCTGCGGGATGTCTGGGGGTACAACTACGTGGAGGATACCCGCACGGTGGACACCCACATCACCCGCGTGCGCACCAAGATGGGGGAAGCCGGCGATCTCATCAAGACCGTGCGCGGCTTTGGCTACAAGATGGAGACCGACTGAGGCTATCCCCCCGGCCCCCTGGTGGAGACGGGCTGGGGCGTATCCAGTACCTCTCTGATCTTGGCCAGCAGGTGGTCGACGGCCAGCGGCTTGAACAGGAAGTTGTACTGCTCCGAGGCCACCCCCTTGGCGTCCAGGAGATCCGCCGTGTACCCGCTCATGAAAATGACCTTGATGCCGGGATTCATCCTGCTGATCTCCTGGTAGACCGCACTGCCGCTCTTCTTCGGCATGATCACGTCCAGAAGCAGCAGGTCGATGCTGCTCCCGTGCCGCTGGTATTTGCCGACCCCGTCTTCGCCGTTCACTGCCTCGATAACGGTGTAGCCGTCCTGCTCCAGGAGTTCCTTCAGGGTGGTCCTGATCTCGGCATCGTCTTCCACCAGCAGGATGGTCTCGTGACCCGGCCGGGCGGCAGGGAGCTCCTGCCCCGCCGTTTCCGTTTCCCGGGAGGAGGAGAGCGGCAGGTAGATGGTGAAGCTGGTACCGCGCCCCGGCTGGCTGGTGACCGCGATCTGCCCGTTGTGCTGCTTGATGATGCCATAGGCGACCGACAGGCCGAGCCCGGTCCCTTTGCCCACCTCCTTGGTGGTGAAGAAGGGCTCGAAGATCCTCTCCAGCAGGGGCTCTTCGATGCCCAAGCCGTTGTCGGAAACCGTGAGGGCCGCGTAACTGCCGGCTTTGCCGAGGCCGTGGGTCCTTTGGAACTCCTGGTCCGGCTCGAAGCGCCTGGTGACGATGGTGAGTCGGCCTCCCTCCGGCATGGCATCCCGCGCGTTGGTGGCCAGGTTCATCAGGACCTGACCCAGCTGGGAGGGATCCGCCATCACCGTCAGCGGCTCGCCGGCCGGCTCGATGGCAAGTTCGACATCCTCCCCTAAAAGCCGCGACAGCAGCAGGGTCACCTTGTCCACCACCTCGTCGATCTCCACCGCCTGCGGTGCGAGCGGTTGCTTGCGGCAGTAGGTGAGCAGCCGCTGGGTCAAAGTGGAGGCCCGTTCGCTGGAGGCGATCAGCTTGGCCAGGTAGCTTCTGACCGCAGATTCCGGCTCCAGCTTGCGGTCGATCAGCGAACAGTAGGCGAAGATCGCGGTAAGGATGTTGTTGAAGTCGTGGGCTATGCCTCCCGCCAGGGTCCCCAGCGCTTCCATCTTCTGCGATTGCCTGAGCTGCGCCTCCAGGAGCTTCTTGTCCGCTTCGGCCTGCTGTTGTTCGGTGATGTCCTGGATGACCTCGATGAAGCCGGTGGGGGTGCCGTCGGCGCCCGAGACCGGGAATGCCCTGATCTTCATGGAAAAGGGGCTGCCGTCAGCGCGGGCCCCCTCGGTGTGGACGGTGACCGGATGCCCGCTTTGCATCGCCTCGCCCCCCGGGCAGTGGTCGCAGACCTCCTCGCGGTTTTTGAACTCGCGGAAGCAGTAGCGCTGCACGACCTCGATCGGTTTCCGGTTGAACATGCCGGCGGCAGCGGCGTTGGTCATCACGATGCGGTGGTCGGTGTCGACCAGGGTTATGCCGAGGTCGATGTTGTCCACCAGGGAACGGTAGCGGCTGATACTGTTGCAGAGGGCGGCCTTCACCTCTTCGCGCTCGGTGATGTCCCGGAAGTTGACAACGCGCCCCACCACGGTGTTGTCGACCCGCTGCGGCTGGGAGACCCTCTCGAAGACCCTGCCATCCTTGAACTCGACGATGTCCCTGGATTCGAGCTCCGGCTTTTCGTAGAGCAGCTCGGTGGTCGCCAGGAACTTTTCCGGGTCCTTGAGCTGTTCCTTGGCGAACATCCGCAACAGCTTGTCGTCATTGGTCTCCAGCAGGGAGGAGGGGAGGTTCCACATCTCGACGAACTTCCTGTTGTAGGCCGTGATCCTGCCGTCCAGCCCCCGCACCACGATGCCGTCCGCGGTGGATTCGAGGGTGGCGTTCAAAAGGGAGACGGTGCGCCGTACCTCTTCCTCGCTTTTTTTCCGGTCAGTGATGTCCTCGATGGTTTCTATCACCGCGACCAGGGCTCCCCCGGCATCCTGGATGGGTGCCGCGTAGAAGGAGAGGTAGCGGTCCCTGCCGTTTAGCTGCCGGTACCAACCTTCCGCGTGGTAGCCGTCTCCGGTCTTCTGGCAACAGGGGTAATAGGCGGAGATTTCCGAGCCGCCGTCGATGACCAGGTCGGCCAAAGTAGGGCGGTCATGCCCGAAGAAGGCGCGCCCATGGCCGGATGTGCCTACCAGTCCGTCGCCGCCCATGCCGGTCATGATCTCGCAGGCCCGGTTCCAGTGCAGCAGGCGATGGCGGGCGTCCAGCACGAAGGTGGGCAAAGACGAGTGCTGCAAAAGGCTCAGCTCGAAATCCTTCTCCGCCTGCAGGGTGCGCTTGTGGGGCGCAAACTGCTTAACCAGCCCCTCAAAGGCTGCCGCCAGCAGGGCGGTGATCCTGGTTTTCAAGCGCAGGGAAAACATGGAATCTCCCGTGATGGGCCGGTGCCCGCAAAGCGGTTTCCGGAATAAAACGTGCCGGGGCGGTTGGCCGGGCGGTCAGCTGCCGGTGTTGATCGGGCCGTAGCTCCCCATGACGACGTTGAAGGCCCCTTTCAAGCGGTACTGCGGAGCGGGAAAAGCTGCGGCGTCGTAATCGGTAAGGGTGACATCGAAGCTGCCGGTGACCCGCCCGGAGGCAAGGGAGTCGGAGGTGAAGGTGATGGTGCCACTCTCCACCTTTTTCCTGGTGGACTTCTGTCCGTTGAAAACGAGGAAATCGCCGGGAAACTTCTCCAGGACGCTGCCTCCCTCGATGGAGAAAGTCTGGTTGAGGGCGGGGAGGGGTGCGCTCCCTTTCGGTATCTCGATCCGGTAGACGGAAACCGTGTCGATGTCGGTGACGCTGCGGGCGACGTTGGCCTGGATGCTCCAGAACTGGGCGTTGTCGGTGGAATAGAGGAAATCCGGTTTGATGAGGCCGTAGCCGTCTTCGGTCACGGTGAAGAACTCCTTGCTGGCGGTCTGCGGCGCCGCCGGGGCAGAAGTCACTCCCGCCGAAGCTGCGGTCGGAGGGGTTGCCGCCTGCTCGCCGCCGCCGCTGCCGCAGCCGCTCATGGTGAGGGTCGACAGGGAGAGCACCGCTGCCAGCGCCGAACTCACCAGCAGCTTCTGCAGGCGCAGGCCGTGATGGACTTGGGTAGGCTGCGCGTATCCCTCCTCGACCAGCACCTCGCCCAGCTTTCTCCCGGACTCCTGCTGCTTGCGGAGGGCGTCCTGCAGCTGCCAGCGGGAGATGTAGCCGGCGGTGACCAGCAGCTCTCCCAGCCGCAGCGGGGTAGGTCCTGCGCCTTCGTGCTCCTGGTGCTTTTGGAAGGCCAGCACCCCGGAGAGCTCCGCTTCCTCCAGCAGGCCGAGCCGCAGGCAGACCTCGCCCAGCTTGCCGCCGCTTCTGCGCTGTTCGGCCAGCGCCTGCTCCAGCTGTTCGGCCGTCAGTTTCCCTGATCTGACCAGCAGGGCTCCCAGCATCTCGCGGACCCCGGCTGCCAGCCTGACCGCCTGCTCGAAGTCGCCTAGCTGCTCCTGGATGGAAAGGGCGGCCCGCACGTCGGCGGGCTCCAGCATCCCCAGCCTGACCAGTACCTCCCCCAGCCGTTCGTTGCCCCGCTTTTGCTCCTCGAGGGCGTGCTCAAGCTGCGCCTGGGAAAGGAAACCGCCATCCCTGAAGATCTGGCCGATCGGCCTGCGTCTGTTCGACACCAGTATCATCCCCGCCTCCTTTCCAATCCCATGCCACCCCTGCAAGCCGG
>DATFAB010000102.1:0-30188 GCA_035255025.1 Geomonas sp. | reverse complement strand
CGTGTATCATTCATTGGTTACCGGGTTGATAGCGGGTATCATGGCAGGCACTGATATGGTGATTGTATTGACTGACACGGAGGAATCATGAGTCTGAAGCGACGTTTTCTGCTGTTCATCCTTTCCACGCTTAGCCTGGCCGTCCTGGCCGGCCCCGCACTGGCGGGGTCGCCTGTCTTCGATTACGACCGCGACTTCTACCCCTTCTATCCCTCCCTCATCAAGTGGAACAAATCCACCGTTCCCTTCACCCCGCCCAGCGTCTGCAAGGACTGCCACGTCCAGCAGTACAAGGAGTGGAGCGGCTCGGTGCACAACCTCGCCTTCGCCGACCCCATCTACCAGGGGGAACTGAACAAGGCGACCAAGGCGGTCGGCCACCAGATCGCGCGCCAGTGCGAAGGGTGCCATTCCGCCGCCGGCATGGTCACCGGCCAGATCAAAGGGGCGGGCAACGCCGGCCTCGATGAGATGGCCATGGCCGGTGTCTCCTGCGATATCTGCCATTCCGTGAGCGGCGTCACCCACTGGCAGACCCCGTCCCACGAGCCGGAAAACGCCTCATTCATCCTCACCCCCGGTGTGGAGGGCGCGGACGGCGGGCAGCCCGTCAAGCGGGGGCCGTGGAAGCCGTCTGCTGACTGCGGCGGCGGCTTCCACGACTGCGCCCAGTCGAGCCTCCACCTGCAGGCTGACCTCTGCGCTTCCTGCCACCAGGTCTACCACTACGAGTCGCATTTCCCGCTGGAGGCAACCTACCTCGAGTGGAAGCACGGCCCCTACGCCCAGCGCAACATCCTGTGCCAGGACTGCCACATGGTGACCATGGAGGGCTTCCGGCGCTCGGCGGACGGTTTCACTAAACCGCAGCGCAGCGAGTACCGTCACTACTTCAACGGGGCCAACTACCTGCTGACCTACCTCGCGGCCGGGGCTGCCCAGAAGGCGGGGGACAAGGAGAAGGCGACCGCCCTCATGAAGCAGTACGAGATGGCGGTGGAGCGTCTGAAATCGGCTGCCGACCTGGAGCTCTCTCCGGTCTACCGGGACGGCAAGCTGGCGGAACTGAAGGTGCGGGTCAAGAACGTGAGGGCAGGGCACAACCTCCCCACCTCGCTCAGCAACGTGCGGCAGATGTGGCTGGAGATCACCGCCAGGGACGAATCGGGCAAGGTGGTGATGAGTTCGGGAGCGGTGGCGGCCGACGGTACCCTTCCCGAGAACACCCGCATCTTCAACTCGGACGGCATGGAGAACAACTTCCACTTCGCGGTCGACCCCTGGGCGATCACCGCCTTCTCGCGCCACGACACCATACCGCCCAAAGGGTACAAGGACGTCTATTACGGGATCGCGGCCCCGGCCGCAGCCAAGTCCCTGCAGGTGGAGGTGAAGCTTCGCTACCGCCAGGCCGACCAGAAAGTCGCCGAGGAACTCCTTGCCGCCGTCCCCGCCGACATCGACCTGGAGAAAATCTACGGTCTGAAGGAGGTGCCGCCCCTGCCGGTGGTCGACATGGTTGTAAAGACGGAGGCTTTTGCTTTACATTAGCAAAATGCTCAGAAAAGCCATCATAGCCGCGGGGCTCTTCATCTCTCTCTTCCTGCTATGGTTTGCCGTCTTCAATTACCGAAAGGCGGCACCCATAGCGGAAGAGAACCTGCGCGGCCTTGCGCTTTCGGTCACCGCCGCCATCGAAAACATGGCGGTGCATGATCCTTCCCTGGCGAGCCTCGCCAAATTCCACACCTCCGACATCTCCTACTTCGCCCTCGCCGACCGCGGGGGCGTCTACCGCTTCCATTCCAATCCCGAACTGATCGGTACACCCGTTCTGGACGACGATTTCCTCGCCAAGCTCAACAGGGAATCGGCGTCCGAGGAACGGGTGACGCTGGGGACCGGCGAGCGGGCCTTCCAGTACATCACGCCGGTCTACCTTCCGGGGCGCATCCTCATGCTGCGCCTGATCCTGCACACCTACCGGGCCGACGAGGTGGTCCGGCGCGCGAAGCTGAGCGCCACCATCCTGCTGGGGCTGCTGGTGGCCGAGTGGCTGCTGGCGGCCGGACTTGTCCGCTACGCCCGCCGCGAAGAACTGCACCAGATGGAGATGGCCCGCCGGGAAAACCTCGCCAGGCTGGGTGAGATGGGGGCGCTCCTTGCCCACGAGATCCGCAACCCGCTGGCCGGCATAAAGGGGTTCGCCCAGGTGATCGCCAAGAGGCCCGCCGAGGAGCGCAACCGCGGCTTTGCAGGGAACATCGTCACCGAGGCGGTGCGCCTGGAGAACCTGGTGAGTAACCTGCTTGCCTATGCCGGCAGCGATGCGCGCCCTGCCGAGTGCTTCGACCTCGACGAGCTGATCGGGCATGCGATCTCGCTGCTATCGGCCGAGGCGCTGCAGTCCGGGGTGACCGTCCTGTACGACTCCCCGGGGAGCCTTCCTGTGCGTGGCAACCGGGACCGGATGGAGCAGGTGCTGCTCAACCTGGGGAAGAACGCCCTGCAGGCGATGCCCGAAGGGGGGCAGCTCTCGATCGGCACGCAGGCGCGCGGCGACCGGGTGGTGCTCACCGTGCGGGACGGTGGACAAGGCCTCTCCGGTGCGGACCTGCAACGGGTGTTCGAGCCGTTCTTCACCACCAAGAGCAGGGGGACCGGCCTGGGGCTTGCCCTTTGCAAGAAGATCGTGGAAGAGCATGCCGGAAGCATTGAACTGACAAGCGTGCCAGGCGCAGGGACCACGGTAACGGTGACCCTGCCGCTTGCCAGGCGCGAGCGGGGGCACGGGGGGGAACCATGAAGGGAAGCATCCTGCTGGTAGAGGACGACGACACGTTCAGAAGCTTTCTGAAGACCATCATCGAGGACGACGGGCACGAGGTGGAGGCCGCCGCCGACGGCATCGAAGGGCTGCGCCTTTTGCGCAAGCGGAATTTCGACCTGGTGGTCTCCGACCTGAAGATGCCGGGCAAAAGCGGCCTCGAGCTGTTCCGGGAGACCCGCAACGACCCGGACCCTCCCCAGTTCGTGTTCCTGACCGCTTTCGGCAGGGTCGAGGAGGCGGTGGCCGCCATCAAGGAGGGGGCGGTCGACTTCCTCACCAAGCCGCTGGCCGACCCGGACACGCTGCTCGCCCTGATCAGCCGCACCATCGAGGCCAGGGTCAAGAGCCACGAATACCTCTCCCTGAAGGAGGCGGCCGCGGCCGGCTTGCCCCCCGAAGAGCTGATCTTCGCCGGCGAAGCGATGCGCCCGGTGCGGCGGCTGGTGCACGACGTGGCGCCCACCCCGGCCAACGTGCTCATCTCCGGCGAGAGCGGGACCGGCAAGGAGCTGATCGCCAGGACCATCCACCTTTTGAGCCCGCGCGGCAAGGGGCCCTTCATCCCCTTGAACTGCGCCGCCATCCCGGAGAACCTGCTGGAAAGCGAGCTGTTCGGCCACGAGAAGGGGGCCTTCACCGGGGCGGTGCAGGCTCGCCAGGGGAAATTCGAGCTGGCCAAGGGGGGGACCATCTTCCTGGACGAGATCGGGGAGATGCAGCTTTCCCTGCAGGCCAAGCTGCTGCGCGTCCTGCAGGAGCGGGTCTTCGAGCGGGTAGGGGGGAGCCGGGAGATGAAGGCGGACGTGCGGGTGATCGCCGCCTCCAACCGCAACCTGCGCCAGGAGGTGGACGAGCGCCGTTTCCGCGAGGACCTCTACTACCGGCTGAACGTCTTCCCGCTCGCCCTGCCGCCCCTTCGGGAACGGCCGGACGCCCTGCCGCTTCTGGTCGACTACTTCCTGCGCCGCTTCGCCTCGGAACTGGGCAAGAAGATCAAGGGGGTGGAGCCCGGGGTGCTGGAAGCGATGCGGCGCTACCACTGGCCGGGCAACGTCCGCGAACTGCAAAACGTGATGGAACGGGCGGCCATCCTCGCCCGGGACCTGGTCGGGGTGGCCGCGCTTCCCGAAGAGCTCCTGAAAAGCGGGGAAGCGGCCAGCCTCGACAGCCGCGAGATGCTGAAGAGCGCCGAGAAGGAACTGATCGCCAAGGCCATCAGGAAACACGGCGGCAACCGTCGGCTGGCCGCCGAGGAGCTGGGCATCTCCAAGCGCACCCTGCAGTACAGGCTGAAGGAATACGGGATGCTGGAAGATCCCTGACTGGTGCAATTTCAGGTCGGACCGGTGCAAGACCTTGCACCGGTCCGATCCCTCCCCACACTCCCCCCCTGTCTCCCCCTCCCGTGATTTCGACAGCTTACCCCCCGGTGCCGGCTTGGCACGGAGCGTGGATAGTAGAGGGCACACGATGACCAAGGCGGCCAGCGACCCCGGACGCCGGAAAAGGAAAAGACCCCGACCGCCATGACCATTTGCCGGCTCTCCCTGATTTCAAGCTGGGCGCTGTTACTCTGCTCCCTCTTCGCCGCCCCGGCCTTCGCCGGCTTTGCCGGCTTCTTCGGCTACGGCGATGACAAGGGGAAAAGCGGCCTCGACTTCAACCGCGGTTACGACGTCAACACGGTGACCACCGTCTCCGGCCGGGTGGTCTCCGTGAACCACTGGGGGGAAGGGGACCAGGTCGTCATCGAGCTCCACAGCGGGGCCGAGTCGCTCAACGTCAGCGTGGGGCCCAGGAACTTCTGGGACCGCAAGGGGGTGGCGGTGCACGCCGGCGACGAGATCACAGCCAAGGGGTCCCGGGCCCAGGGGCAGGATGGCAAGCAGTACCTGATGACCCAGAAGCTGGTCAACCGGAGCACCGGTTCCCAGGCCGAGCTGCGAAACGATAAAGGGGAGCCCGCCTGGAGGGTTACCGGCGGAGCTGGAGCCGGGTCCATGCAACGCTCCTCGGGAGGAAGCCTCTTCCAGGGCGGCATGATGCGCGGAGGCGGCGGGATGATGCGGCATTAGACGGCGCGGCAGTACCGGGCCGAATGGTCAGGATCTAGATGGTAAAAATTTCAGATATCCGGAAAGGGCTGTGCGGCCTGGCGGCTGCGCTTGCCCTGACTTTCCCGGCTCTGGCACATGCCGAGAGCCCCTTGGCCACCGTCGGCCTTGGCTTCGAGTTCGCCTCCGGGAGTTACGGGACCGGCAACCGCACCGATTCGGTCTACGCCCCGTTGACGGTCGCTTTCTATCCGGTGGAAAGAGTGGGGTTCTCGCTCGAGATACCCTTTCTCTACCAGAGCAGTTCCGCGGTGAACACCGGTCTCTTCACCGGGGCTGGCAGCGCCACCATGCACGGCATGAGACAGCTCTCCATGATGGGTTCCGGCATGACCACCGGTACGACCAGCCCTTCCTCCACTGCCGGCAGCGGAGGAAGCGCGGAGAGCGGGTTGGGGGACATCATCGCCAAGGGTGGTTATGTGCTGGTGCCGGAAGGGGAGTACAAGCCGAAGATCCGCCCCTATCTCCAGGTGAAATTCCCGACCGGCGACCAGAACAAGGCCCTGGGGACCGGCACCTTCAGCGAGTCGCTGTTCGTGGAGATCTCCAAGGAGCTCGGCAACTGGTACACCTTCGCGGAGAGCGGCTATACCTGGCAGGGAAGCTCGAGCAGGATCGCCCTCGAGAATTACCTGAGCTACCAGGCCGGCCTCGGTTACGGCATCTCGGACAGCTTTCTCCCCATGGTCATGGTAAAGGGATCTTCCGCGCCGGTGGCCGGGTCGAGTCCCCTTCTGGAAGTTCGCCTGAAACTGAAGTACCAGGTTACTCCGCATATCGGCCTCGAGGCGTATGCGGCAAAAGGGATCACCACCAACAGTCCCGATTACGGCAGCGGGCTGGCGGTCTTCCGCGATTTTTAAACTACACTGCAGTCGAAGATTCTCACCAAGAGAGAGGGTTACATGAAAAAGCAATTGTTAGCGGCAGCATCACTCATTATGGTCAGCGCACTGGCAGGTTGTGGCGGCGGTTCGGGCTCGGGGAGCACGGTTTCCGGGGTCGCCGCGGTTTCCGGCAAGGTCGCCGACGGCTACCTGGTCAACGCCACTGTTTTCATGGACAAAAACGGCAACTACCAGCTTGATGCGGGCGAACCCTCCACTACCACCGACGCCAACGGCAACTACACCCTTACCGTCAATGCCGCCGACCTGGGCCGGTATCCCATCGTGGCCATGGCGACCCAGGGGATGACCATCGACAAGGACACCAACCAGACCGTCCCCAACAGCTACGTGCTCTCCATGTCCAGGTACAGCGTGAACGGCACCGTCAGCAGCAACTTCATCAGCCCGATGTCCTCCGAGCTGCGCGAGATGATGGAAACGGGCAAGTACGCCAGCATGCAGGACGCCATGACCGCCCTGGCCTCCAAGATGAAGCTCGCCTCCGGGACCAACATGATGAGCGACTACATCGCCGGGCAGAACGGCACCATGCATAACACGGCGCAGAACATGGCGACCATCATGGGAAGCCAGATGCCGCAGCTCTTCACCACCAGCGGGGGCACCACCAGGATGGACGTCAACCGCTACCGCGGCATGATGGGGAACATCTTCAACAACATGTCCTCGGTCAGGGTGGCCAGCGATCCGACCATCATGAACGCCATGATCACCAACATGACCAACTACATGTCCACCATCATCTCCGGCATGCCGTACCGTAACATGTCCACCTCCTTCGGGATGATGGGCGGCACCTTTACCGGCGGCACCATGATGGGCGGCACCACGACCGGCACTACCGGCGGCACCCTGACTGGCACTGGCGGCACCATGACGGGAACCACGGGCGGCACCATGACGGGGACTACGGGCGGGACCATGACGGGGACTACGGGCGGGACCATGACCGGCAGCACGGGCGGCACTACCACGGGCAGCACGGGCGGGACCGGCACCATGATGTAAGACTCCTGCCTCATCCGTTGACCGTGAAAGGCCCACCTCCCTCGGGAGGTGGGCCTTTCTTTTCGCTTGTTCCGGAGGGCCAAGCCGTCTCTCTCCTTTCTTGCCGAAAAGCCTCCGCCGGCCGGGTCTGGTACCGAAAATTACCGTTACCGGTCACCGTTTTTCCCCTTTTCCTCCGTTATCCTCCCGCTACCCTGTCCCTTTTTTCCTGCCATGCTTTAACCATTGCAGACCCTGCGAACCGCTTGCCACTTGTTTGTTTACTCGTAGAATAATGTTTTATTATTCTTGACATGAGAGTTGGCTGCGGGTAATTTTCTTTCATAACTAACCGTATTCTTCAGTAGTGTGGCGTAAATCAACAAATGTTTTGCTCATTTTCTTTTGACTCATTCGCGTCGCCGGTTGCGGCCATGGCGAACAGTCGGAAAGAACTGTTCATTGCCGGTGGCAACCGCAGGGTGCTCCGGATGAAGGGTGTGGAGGAGGAGATGACATGCTGAGAAGAAAGAAGGATGTTGCGCCCAAAGACCTGCGCAAGGCGGTCGAACTCCTGGAACTTCTGGCAGCAAGCGGTGGCGAGCGCAGTTCCGTTTCCGCCTTGTCGCGCACGGCCGGCATCAGCAGGTACAAGGCCACCAGGCTCCTGGGCGTGCTGGAGAAAAAGGGGCTGATCGAACGGGTCCTGCTGACCGGCGACCCCGGCTGCGCCAGGCGGCTGGTGGAAGAGCTGGTGGAAGGCACGGCCGGCCTCGCGCAGCCTGGCAACGATGCCCCGCAGGCCCAGGGCAACGAGGAGCTGCACGGCATCATCATCAGCGACGTCAGGCCGGTGCTGGAGTCGCTGGCCCGGCGCCACAACGAGGCCATCTACATGGTGATCCCCAACGGCGAGGAGGTGCTCTTCCTCGACATGGTGGACTGCGTCCAGCCGGAGAAGGTAGAGCCGGTGGTGGGGAGGCGCCTACCCTTCTTCAGTAACGCGGCCGGCAAGGTGATGAGGGCCATCGACTCCTGGGATCTCCTGGAGAGGATCGGCCGACGCTGGCGTCGCAGCCGCGGCCGGGGCCGCTACCCGGACCTCGCAGTGCTGAGGGCGGAACTGGAGCAGATCCGGGAGAAGGGGGTGGCGGTCGATTCCGGCGGCATGGGGGAGGGGGTGATCACCGTCGCGGTGGCCATCAGGGACTATGCCGGCAAGGTGGTAGGTGCCTTGATGATGCTCGGCCCCTCCTTCCGCCTTTTCGGGGAGCGGCTGGAGGCGGAGATCATCCCGTCCCTGCGGCTGAGCGCCGAGTCGCTCTCCATGAAATTCGGCTACGCCCGCCCTTAAACGGCGCCCGGGAAGCGGATCCGCTGGCGAAGAGAGCGCTTTCCCTGTATGATTGACTCGGCACGCGGCGACCGCCACTTTTTTTCGCACAGGTCCCCGGTAAACTCCGACCTTCTACCAGCCTCCTCCCTTCCTTCCCGGGGAGGGAGGTTCCCTCTGCAGGGCAAAAAGGCCCCCTCGGTAGCGAATCTGAGCCGGTCCGCGCATGCCTGACACCATCCCCAACCACCCAGGAGACAGCGATGCGACCCAATGAAACCTCGTACTACGAAACCCTTCCCTTAAGTAGTGACCTTCCCCTGCGTCGCCGCTTCAAAGTGATCGAAGAGGAACTGCAGGGAAACCTGCGCTTCGGCCTGCTGCTGGAGAGGCTGGACCTGGTGGCGGAGAAAACCGCCCTCGACTACGTCCGCCGCAGCTACCCTGACGCGCGTGTGGTCACCGCGGCCATCGACAACATCCTGGTCCGTCACGCCGCCGATGTCACCCGCGATCTCATCTTCCACGCCCGCATCAACCACGTCGGCAGGAGCTCCCTGGAGGTCGGCATCCGGGTCGAGCAGCCGGGCGATCCCGCCGTCCACGTCGCTTCCTGTCACTTCACCATGGTGGCCCGTTCGGGCATGGGGGACGACGCCGTCAGCGTGGCGCTGCCGCCCCTGGAATACCTGGACGAGATCGAAAAGAAGCGGGCCAGGAAGGCGGAGGCAAACCGGGTGGAGTACCGCAGGCAGCAGGCGCTGCTGGCCGAGCCCCCTTCACGGGAGGAGTACCTGATGCTCGCGGCCCTGCACAAGGCCCAGGAGGAGCCCTGCCTCTCCGGGGTGCCGGGGCAGACACCGGGACAGACGCCGGAACCGGCCGGGTTCCCTGCCGGCTCGCTGGTCACCGACGCCTGGGAACGGATGTATCCCGAACAGGAGAACGTGCCGCAGAAGATCTTCGGCGGCTACCTGATCCGGCGTGCCTACGAGCTTTCCTCCATCTGCTCCGAGCTGGTGGCGCCGGACCGGGCCATCATCGCGGCAGTCAACCGCATCAACTTCTTTCACCCGGTGCGCCTGGGCGACAAGCTGCACTTCACCTCCCGCGTCGTCTATACCAATGGCCCCTTTGTCTGCGTGGAAGCAAGTATCGAACGGATCAGCCGCGACCGGACCAGCAAGGCGCTTTCCAACTCCTGCCTGTTCACCTTCGTCAACGTGGGACCCAGCCTCGACCACCGTCCGGTGCCGGCCGTCTACCCGGTCACCTATGCCGAGGACGCCCGCTACCTGGCGGCCCACAGGAGCTACCTCGACATCGTCGAGCACCACGCCATCATCTGAAGGCAATCCCACCCCCCCTATCCCCCTTCCACCTGGAGGGGAGGGGAGGGGGGGCCGCCCCCGCGGATAATCCATGAATCTCGAGCCCACCGAAGAACAGAAACTCATCCAGCAGACAGCCCGCGACTTCGCCCGCTGCGAGCTGGAGCCTTTGGCGGCGCGGCTGGACCGGGAAGAGGACCGCCCGGCCTTTCTCGCCAACCTGCGAAAACTCGCGAGCCTTGGCTTCATGGGGCTGAACGTCCGGAGCGCCTACGGCGGTACGGAGGCCGGAGTCGTGGCTTTCATCCTCGCCATCACCGAACTGGCACGCGTCTGCGCCTCCACCGCAGTTACCGTCTCGGTCAACAACATGGTCGGCGAAGTCATCCAGGCGGTAGGCTCGGAACAGCAGAAGCGGAGCTACCTCCCGCGCATCTGCTCGGGCGAGTACCCGGCGGCGAGTTTTGCCCTCACCGAGAGCGGGGCGGGCTCCGACCCTGCCGGCATGACCACCAGCGCGCTGCCTGATGGAGACCACTGGCTTTTGAACGGTAGCAAGGTCTTCATCTCCAGCGCCCCCTACGCCGGGGTCTTCGTGGTGTGGGCCGTCACCGACCGGGACGCGCCCAAAGGGAAGGGGATCAGCTGCTTCCTGGTGGAGCAGGGGGCTCCAGGCCTGCTGATCGGCAAACAGGAGGAAAAGACCGGTCAGCATGCCTCGGCTACCAGCGAAGTGATCCTCGACAACTGCCGGGTGCCTGGCAGTGCGCTCCTGGGTGCGCTCAACGACGGCTACCGGATTGCGGTCGGCGAACTGGCCGGCGGCAGGATCGGCATCGGGTCCCTGGCGCTGGGGCTCGGGCTGGCCGCCATGGATTTCGCCACCAGCTACAGCACCGGGCGGGTGCAGTTCGGGGAGAGGATCAGCAATTTCCAGGCGATCCAGTGGATGATCGCCGATGCCTACACCGAACTCGAGGCCGCCCGCCTGCTGCTGATGAACGCTGCCTTCCGCAAGGAGACGGGAAAAAGCTTCGCCAAGGAAGCTTCCATGGCCAAGCTCTTCGCCAGCGAGGCCGCCAACCGCGCCTGCTACAGCGCAGTGCAGATGCTGGGAGGCTACGGCTACAGCCGCGATTATCCGGTCGAGCGCTACGCCCGCGACGTGCGGGTCACCTCCCTCTACGAGGGGACCAGCGAAATCCAGCGGCTGATCATCGCCCGGGAAATCCTGAAGAACTTCGGGTAGACCGAAACCGCCTCGCTACCAGGGGCAGGGATGCTGCGCGACTCTCCCCTGGGCGCCGGCAATCCTCCCCTCGCCCCCCCGGAGAGGGTGGCCGAAGGCCGGGTGAGGGAAGCCTGCATCTCCGTGATGCCCGCCTCGGCAGCCTCAGCGCGCCCCGCCGAAGACACCTCGGAACAGTTGAACGAAAGCCCCCGCCGGCAGCAAGGCGGGGGCTTTTACATTATTTTCCGGTAATTTGGCTGCCGAAGCCGCAGCTAACTGCGCGGGATGATATGCATGGTCGAGCCGGGGCTGCCGCCAAGCCGTAGCGGGCGCGCTGGCGCGGTCGGGGGAGGCTGTATAATTTCAATGTGTTGAGCATCAGAACCGACTGAAAAGAGGAAAGATCATCTGCCCCGTCTTCTCTGGCTGGTTGGGGCGTCACTGTCGAGGAGGGAGTCATGATACGCATGGCAAGATCGTCAGGCTGGGGGGCGTTGCTTGGTCTTTTAACATTGATAGTGGCAGGTTGCAACGGGGGCGCCACCAGTACGCTGGAGGCATCGGGGGGCACGGCTGCGGCTTCCCGTGCGGCCGTCTCCACCAATGCCGCCGTAGTCCGGCTGCACGGCGATTTCCCGGCCCAGGCTGTCTCCCGCGCCGCCTACCTCGGCAGGCTTCCCTCCGGCACCATGCTGAACCTCGGCGTCGTGCTTCCCTTGCGAAACCAGTCCCAGCTGGACACCCTTTTGGCCCGCCTCTATGACCCCGCCGATCCCATGTTCGGCCGTTACCTGACGCCGAAAGAGTTTGCCGACAGCTTCGGCCCGAGCGAGGCCGATTACCAGGCGGTCATCGACTACGCCCAGGCCCAGGGGTTCGAAATAACCGGCACCCACGACAACCGGCTGATCCTCAACGTCGCTGCCACCGTGGACCAGGTGGAGAGGGCTTACAACCTGCACATGCACCGTTATCAGGACACCGATGGTCGTGAATTCTTCGCCCCTGACAACGATCCGGAGGTCCCCGCCGCTATTGCCTCCCTGATCCGGGGCGTGGTCGGCCTTGACAACGCAGCGCTCCGGCGGCCGCACTCGCAGTTTCGGTCAGCCGGTCCCGCCGCAGCAACCGGGCGGCAGATCGGGACCGGACCCGGCGGCGGCCTCACCCCCGCCAACATCACCACGGCCTACAACCTCTCCGGTGTGAGCGCAAACGGCAGCGGCCAGGTCCTGGGGCTGTTCGAGCTGGACGGCTTCAACGCCTCGGACATTTCCGCCTACACCTCCTACTTCGGCCTCACCCCGGTCCCGCTGAAAACCGTGCTGGTCGACGGCTATTCGGGCGCTACCGGCAGCGGCGCCAGCGAGGTCACCCTGGACATCGAACTGATGAACGCACTGGCCCCCGGCGCCAGCCAGATCATCGTCTACGAGGGGCCCAACAGCAACCTCGGGGTGATCGATACCTACAACAGGATAGCCACCGACAACCTCGCCAAACAGGTCAGCACCTCCTGGGGGCTTAGCGAGGGGCAGAGTTCCAGCACGGTCCTCAGCAGCGAGAATGCCAGCTTCCAGCAGATGGCAGCGCAGGGACAGACCATCTACGCCGCCTCCGGCGACAGCGGTGCCTACGACAACGGCGCCACGCTCAGCGTGGACGATCCCTCCTCCCAGCCCTACATGACCGGGACGGGCGGCACCCAGCTGTTCGTGGGAACCGGCATGTCCTACCAGAAGGAGTCCAGCTGGAACGTGAACAACACCGTGAAGGGTGGGGCCGGTGGCGGCGGGATCAGCAAGGTCTGGAGCATCCCTTCCTGGCAGAAGGGGGTGCCCGGGGTCGCCTCCACCACCATGCGCAACGTTCCCGACATCTCGCTGAACGCCGACCAGTACACCGGCTACTCCATTTATTACCAGGGCGGCTGGTGGATCTTCGGCGGCACCAGCTGCGCGTCTCCCTTGTGGGCGGCCTTCACCGCCCGGGTGAACCAGCAGAGGGCCGCTGCCTCGCTCACCACCCTCGGCTTCGCCAACCCCACCCTCTATGCACTGGCGCTGGGCGGCGGCTACGGAACCGCCTTCCACGATATCAACGACGGCAGCAACAACCTCTACTACGTCGCCACCACCGGCTATGATGACTCCACCGGCTGGGGCTCCTTCAATGGCGCCGGCATGTTCCCGGCACTGACCCAGGGAACTCCGGCCACTCCAGCGGCACCGACCGGACTTACCGCCACCCCCGGCAACGGGAGCGTGACCCTTACCTGGGTCGCCAGCAGCGGCGCCACCAGCTACGGCGTCTACCGTGGCACCGCTTCGGGTGCGGAGTCGGCGACCCCGATAGCGAGCGGCCTGACCGCCACCAGTTATACCGATAGCGGGCTCTCCAACGGCACCACCTACTTCTACCGGGTGACGGCCAGCAACAGCGCGGGAACCTCGCCGCCATCCGGCGAAGCCTCGGCCACACCTTCGGCTGTCCTCCTCGGCATCACCAGCGGTCCGGGTGCTACCACCGGCAAGTTTTCGGCACAGGTGACCTGGACCACCAACCTCTCCTCAACCTCGGTAGTCAGCTACGGCACCAGTTCGGGGAGTCTCACCAAGAGCGTTGCCAGCAGCACCTTGCTGACCTCGCATGCGCTGACCATCCCGTCCCTCAGCCGTCGCACCACCTACTTCTACCAGGTCTCCTCAGCGGCGGGTGGCCAGACGGTCAGCTCCGGTATCTTCTCCTTCCGCACCAATTAGCGGTTGCACCGGCTAAGCGTGTGTACGATGCACCGAAGGGGGGCCGAAAGCCCCCCTTCCTGCTGCTGTTTCTAAGGAAGATGCATGGTTGGTATCGGCGACAAACCGTGGGGCGCGGGGTTAGCCTACGGAAGAGCCAAGCTGGCTTGGGAACTGGGGAGGGAAGGGCGGCTCCACCCCGATGCCGGGGATGGCGGCGCTCAGGTCGAAGCAGCCGCTGTCGTCGAGGTAGGGTGAGTGGGAGAGGGCCCCCTTTATGAAGAAGGTGGTGTCCAGGTCGACGAAGTCGAAGCAGCCGAGGCCTGCGGCCAGGTGGGCCGAGGCGGTGATGGAAAGGGCGCTTTCCATCATGGCTCCCAGCATCAGGGGGATGCCGTGCGAGGTGGCCAGCCGGGCGATCTGCGCCCCCTCCAGAAAGCCGCTCTTCATGGTCTTCACGTTGATGGCGCTTACCGCGTTGCTGTCGATGGCGCGCCGTGCGTCAGCCAGGGTGCCCACGCTCTCGTCCGCGCAGACCAGGGTGCCGCTGCCGGCCAGCGCCGCCGTTATGGCCGTCAGCCCCTCCCAGTCCAGCCTGGGAACCGGCTGCTCGAGAAGGACGGGCCGGGCGTCATGCCGGTCGAGCCTCTCCAGAAACGCCAGCATGCGCGGGGCATCGAACCCCATGTTGGCGTCCAGGATCAGCCGGCTTTCCGGCGCCATTTCCCTTACCGCCAGCACGCGGGCCAGATCCTGTTCCTCGTTTTTGCCGATCTTGATCTTGAAGGCCGCAAAACCGCGCTCCGCAAACTGCTGCGCGGTCGCCCGCGCCTCATCGACGGAACCGATCACCACCGTGATGTCGGTGGCAAAGAAAAAACGCGGCTTTTTGGGCGCGGCGGGGGGGAAGAGCTGGTGAAAGGGGATCCCCCGCACCCGGCAGGCGACATCCAAGAGCGCCATCTCCAGCGCGGCGAGGCCTGCATGATTGCCCGCGAAGGAGCTTGAGAACTCCCGGCAGAGCGCCTCTGCATCCCCGACTGTCCTCCCTTTCAGGCTCACGGCTGCCGCCTGCAGTTTGGCCAGGGTGGCCGGTACCGTTTCCCCGGTGATGTGGGTGGCGACCGCCGCTTCGCCGTAGCCGCACACCCCGTCGGCGGTCTTCAGCCGCAGGAAGACGTTGTCCAGCTCGTCGTGCTGTCCCGTCGCGATGCGAAAGGGGGTGACCAGCGGCGACTTGATTATGGAAACAGCCGCATCATCTATAACAAAGGGTTCATTTCCCACCTTCTTTCCTCCCTCGACTCTGTTTCCTTCGGAACTTCCTGCAAAAATTGGCGGCAGACGGCGTCTGTCCCTCTCGTGGCTGTGAGACTTCTTCGGCCAGCGATCACTGCCGAAGGGTGACGCGGATGAAATTATCGCTTTTCATGGTCATCTTTACCGCTTCCTGCAATTTCCTGGGGGTCTCGACCTCGGATTGAACCAGCACGGCACTGGTCCCGGAGACAAAGAAACGGCTGTTTATGTCGAAGAAAAAGACGGCGGCAGCCTTCACCGAACAGGCGTACTTCCCTTCCAGGTAGGGCGGAACCTTGAGATCGGAGATGTCGGTATCGACGTCCAGTTCAGCGCAGGTGTGTTTATCGATGGTGACATACCTCTTCAGGGTGATCCGGGAGCGTCCTCTTACCTGCAGCTGTGATCCCATCACCTTGAACATGAACTGTGCAGGCACCTCCACCGTTTCCCCGGCCTTCAAAGCCCTGGGAGGCAGGGGGAAGAGAAGCTTCAGCATCAGGTCCTGCGAGTCGTCGCCGAACGGTCCGCTGCCGTTTTCCCTGATACCCTGCACCACGAGCGGGGCTACCGACTGTTCCATGACCTTGGGCGCCTCGTCCCTGGAGACCGCGAACTCCATCCGTGCCTTCATGTTGTTGAAAACGAAGTCGGCGCTGCCATCCCCCTGGCTTTTAACCAGTAGCTCGCCCTGGGTGGCTATCTTCTGGTCGGTCTCCCCCGGGCGGTGGTCCGCTATGTCTGTCTTGGAGACCACCTCCTGGGCATAGTCGTAGGTCAGGGTGTTCTTCCTGGAGAAATCCCAGCGAAGGGGCTGACTGCCTTGGGGGACCTGGATCTCCGGGTAGGATTCGCCGTTCAGCCTGCTCAAAAAGCGTGAGCTCGCTTCCTCCGCCGCTGCCGAAGAGGAGAAAATGGCAGCAAACAACAACGCCGTCGTGATAATTCCCGGTACTTTCATCAGCTCACCATGGCCTGCAGTTGGATAGTGTCGGCTGCGGCCCGGACGAACTTCTGTCTGCCATGTCCGGGGAGGGGGACTTCCTCGATGTCGAGAAGACCTGCAGATACCAGCAGGTCGATATCTTTCTTCACCGAGCTTCGGTCGCGGTGCAAACGCTCGGCAATGGCCGTTATCGAGGCAGGCTCCGACTTGGCAGCCCTGAACACTTCCAGCCTGGCCGGGGTCATGACTGCAAACATATCGGTCGGGTCTTCGAAGGTGAGGGTGAAATCGGCCTGTGGGAGCTCGCCGCGGTCGATCTGCCTGGCGATCTTGTGGACCTGGGCGAAAAATTCGTCTGGTGTTCCTGTCCTAACGACTAGGTTTCGCATTGAATTCCTCCAGCACCGCTGTCCAATCCTCGATGAAGCGCTTCTCTATCTCTTCAAAGCTGGTAATCTCCACCGGCTCAAGCTGGCCTTTGAAGTGGCGGTGATGGCCGTGCTTGTTGTCGTAGCCGACCACACCTCCATTGTCACCGTTGAAGATGAGGTGATTTATAAAAGCGAGGTTGTAGCGGCTTACCACGCCGTTTTCCGCCCACACCTCGTATCTGAGGATGCCATCGCCACGCTTGCGGGAAAGCATCATAGTCTGGTCGATTATCTTGGTCTCAGCCATGATATTCTATACCATTGCTGAACGCTGTTGGCAATCCTGTCCATTCCCGGCAGGGCTGGTACACTTCTAATGGGAAAGCTGACACGTCGAGTTGTGATCCTGAGCAGTTGCGAGCGTCGCATGCCTTCATTCTCCAAAATCTCCCCGCTGTCTTCCCCCTCCACGGTGGACCAGAAAGGGGGATCCGTCGCCGAACACGAGCGAAGGCTGCTGGATATCTGCTCGCTCTCCGCGAGGGAGGCGCTGCTGGAGCTTTCCTCGTCGCTGAAAGGTCTCTCCTCGGCCGAGGCGGAAGGCCGCCTTGACCGGTACGGCAACAACGAGCTCGCCCACGCCAGGGAGCCCGGTTTCCTTAGCGACATCCTGCGCCGCTGCCGCAGTCCGCTGGTCGTCCAGTTGCTGATCATCGCCGCCGTTTCCGGGTTCATCGGCGAGACCGGCTCCACCGTGATCGTGTTGGCCATGGTGCTTTTGAGCGTCGGGCTCTCCTACCTCCTTGACCGCCGCTCCAGCCATGCCGTGGAGGCGCTCGGCAAGAGGGTGCAGTCGCGCACCCAGGTCCTGCGCGACGGGCAGGAAAAGGAGATCAAGATGTCGGAGGTGGTGCCGGGGGACGTCGTCCTCCTGCAGGCCGGCTCCATCATTCCGGCTGACTTGCGCCTCATCTCCGCTAAGGATTTCTTCGTGAGCCAGTCGGCATTGACGGGCGAAGCGATGCCGGTAGAGAAGTCGGCGGACCCGGTTGCCGGTAAGGAGCGGGGCCTCTGGGATCTCCCCAACGCCTGCTTCCTGGGTTCCAGCGTGAACAGCGGCTCGGCCCGCGGCCTGGTGGTCAACACCGGCACCCGCACCATGTTCGGCTCCATCTCGGTTTCGCTCGCCGAAGGGGGGAAGAAGACCAGCTTCGACGAGGGGACCCGTTCCTTCACCTGGCTGATGATCCGCTTCATGACGGTGATGACCCTGCTGGTTTTCCTGATCGTGGGATTCACCAAGGGGAGCTGGCTGGAAGCGCTCCTGTTCGGCCTGTCGGTCGCCGTCGGGCTGACCCCGGAGATGCTCCCCATGATCGTCACCGTCAACCTCGCCAAGGGGGCGCTGGTGATGGCGGCCAGGAAGGTGATCATCAAGCGGCTTCCCTCCATCCAGAACTTCGGCGCCATCGACATCCTCTGCACCGACAAGACCGGCACCTTGACCCAGGACCAGGTGGTGCTGGAGCGCTACGTGGACATCACCGGGCAGGTGAGCGACGACGTCCTCAACTACGCCTACCTGAACAGTTACTACCAGACCGGCCTCAGGAACCTTTTGGACCGCGCCATCCTCGACCACAGCGAGCTCTACGTCGGCAGATGCCGGCTGGTGGACGAGCTCCCCTTCGATTTCCAGCGCCGCCGCATGTCGGTGGTGGTGGACTACGAGGGGGACCACGTGCTGATCTGCAAGGGGGCGGTGGAGGAGATCTACGACTGCTGCAACCACTACCAGATCGGCGAGGAGGTCTATCCGCTGCTCGAGATGATGCGGGACAACCTTTCCGAGGAGGTCGAGAGGCTGAACCGGGAAGGGTTCCGCGTGCTGGCCATCGCCTACCGCGAGTTTCCGCGCGACAAGACCGTGTTCACCTTGCAGGACGAAAGCGAGCTGATCCTGCTTGGCTACACCGCCTTCTTCGACCCCCCCAAGGCTTCGGCCAAGGCGGCCCTCGAGCTCCTGCAGAACGTGGGGGTGCGGGTCAAGGTGCTGACCGGCGACAACGCGCTGGTCACCGGCAGGGTCTGCGCGAACGTCGGTCTCGATGTGGAACGGGTGGTTTCCGGCGCGGAACTCGCCGGGCTCGATCCGGCACAGCTTCCCCGCACGGTGCAGGAGGTGGATGTCTTCGTGAAGCTCTCCCCGGCCCAGAAGGAGGAGATCGTCCGGCTGCTGCGCGAGGCAGGCCATGTGGTGGGATACCTGGGAGACGGCATCAACGATGCCCAGGCGCTGAAAGCCGCCGACGTCGGGATCTCGGTCGACTCCGGGGTGGACGTGGCCAAGGAGACCGCCGACATCGTCCTGCTGGAGAAGAGCCTGCAGGTCCTGGGGGAGGGGATCGTGGAGGGGAGGCGGGTCTTCGCCAACATCGTCAAGTACATCCGCATGGGGGCCTCCTCCAACTTCGGCAACATGTTTTCGGTGGTGGGCGCGAGCTACCTGATCCCCTTTCTTCCCATGCAGCCGGTGCAGATCCTGACCAACAACCTCCTCTACGACTTCTCCCAGACCGGCATCCCCACCGACCGGGTGGACGAGGAACTGGTGGCCCGGCCGCGCAGGTGGAATATCGACAACATCAAGCGCTTCATGGTCTGTATCGGCCCCATCAGTTCGCTCTTCGACTACGCGACCTTCGCCCTCATGTGGTTTTACTTCGGCTGCCGCGCCTTCCTCGACCCCTCCCTCGACCAGGCGCGCCGGGAGGCTTTGGCGAGGCTTTTCCAGACCGGCTGGTTCGTGGAGTCGCTGTTGACCCAGACCCTGATCGTGCACATCATCCGCACCCGGCGCATCCCCTTCCTCGAGAGCAGGGCCTCATTACCGATGACCCTCACCACCCTGACCATCATGGCGGTCGGCGTCTGGCTTCCCTACTCGCCTTTGGCCGGGCCCCTCGGGCTGGTCCCCTTGCCCACCGTCTTCTGGTACTGGATGGCCGCCTTTCTGTTTGGCTACGCGCTCCTTACCCATTTCGTGAAGAGCCGGTTCTTCAGACGCTACGGAGGTGACTGATCATGGAGAGTCTCCTGGACGCCCTGCAGGAGGGGCGGCTGATCGAGCTTCCCAACAACGACAAGGAGGACGGGCTGCGCCTGCTGGCCCACCTACTGGAGGCGATTCCCTCGCTGCCGGCCGGCACCGACGTGGCCGGGCCCATACTGGCCAGGGAGGAACCTGCCAAGACCGCGCTGGGGAAAGGGTGGGCCTGTCCGGATGCCCGGGTCCCCTTCAACGACGAGCTGATCTGCGTGGTGGGGTGGAGCCCGGACGGCATCGACTACGGCGCACCGGACGGCATCCCGGTCAGGATCATCGTCATGTACCTGGTCCCCGACAACCAGCGCTCCAACTACCTGCGCGAGGTGTCGCTTCTGGCCAAGGCGCTCTCCATCTATCAGAGGCTCGACCAGCTGAATGCCGCCTCCGGGCTGAACGAGGTGCGCGAGCACCTGCTCGACCTGATCAGCTCGACCAAGGGGACGGTCGGCCCCGACACCCGCGCGCGGATGATCCAGCTGCAGGCACGGCCGAGCGCGCTGGAGACGCATGCCTACAACCTCGCCAACCTGGTGGTGGAGCCGGTGACCATCATCGCGGGAGCGGGCATGAAGCCGGTGGTGCTGGGGCAGGACCGCCAGCTGGTGGAATCGCTGGACGGCGCGCCGGGCCTGGTGGAAGAGATCGCCAGCCGCGGCGTCTTCCAGGACCGCGACTGGCGCATCGTGAAAAGGGGAGAGGTCTCCTACCAGGGAGAGCGGACCCTCTTCGACTGCCTGGCCATCAGAGCCACCTGATGCGCGGCGGCCTTCCTCTTCAGGTCGCCCGCCGCTTATCCCTTGCTCGCCAGGGTCCCTTTCCCGAGTTTTTCTCGCCTTCAGGAGGAGGTGAGCGGTGAGGACGGGGTGAGCGCACCGGTCTGGTACGCCACGTTTAGCCGTTTGGCCTCCCACTCGTACTTGGCGCTCGCGAAGGCAAGCTGGGCCGAGGTCAGGTTCAACTGGGCCTGGCTCAGTTCCACGATCGAGCTAAGCCCCAGGTTGTAACGGCTGAAGGCGAGGTCGAAGGCGGTCTCCGCCTGCTTTTGCAACTGCTCGCTCATCCCCACCTTCCGGTACGCCGTCTTCTCCTCCAGGCAGGCGACCCGCACGTCGCGGGCCACTCTCACTTCCAGGTCGTCCAGGCGCTCCCTGGCAGCCTGCGCCTTCAGCCTCGCTTCAGCCTCGCGGGCCTTGAAGAGCCCCCCGTTGAAGATCGGCACGCTGATGTTGAAGCCGGCCGCGCCGTAGCGGTCATCCACCTGCTTCTGCCCGGCCGGCACCACCCCGGCCGCCCCCATCACGTTCATGGTCGGGTAGTGCAGGGCGTGTTCCGCCTGCACGAACTTCTGCGCCGCGTCCTCCTCCAACTGTCTCCCCTTGAGCTCCGGGCGGTTGCGCAACGCCTGCCGGATCAGCGGCTCCGGGTCACCGGCAAGCTGCGCCGGCAGCGGCTCCTCGGCCAGCCTGAACAGGATGTCGCCGGGCAGCCCCAGCACGGCGGCGAGCTGCGCCTGGCTCGCCTTGAGGGAATTCTCCGCCTGCACCAGCATCATCTGCGCGTCTCCTAGGTTGACCTTGGCGAAGCTCACGTCCAGCTCGGTCTTCAGGTTGTTCTTGGCCAGCGCGCTGACCTGGTCGACCAGGTACTGGCGGGCCGCCACCGTTTTCCGTGCCACCTTCAGCACCGCCTGGGCCCGCAGGACCTCGAAGTAGGCCTGCCCGGTCACCAGCAGGACGTCCTGACGGCTCTGCTCGGCCAGCTGGTTCTGGGCGTCCGCCTTCAGCCTGGCCATGTCGACCAGCTGCGAGGTGCGGCCGAAGTCGGTGACCATCTGGTTCAGCGACACCCCTGCCGCGAAGCGGTTGTAGAGCACCGGGTTGTTGAGCCCGCCGGCCGCCAGCCTGCTCCCCTTGTCGGAGATCACCCCGGTCAGGTTTCCCTGCAGGGTCGGTAGGTAGGCGGCCCGGTACTGGGAGCGCACTTCCAGGGCGGCGGCAGCGTTCAGGAGCGCCTCGCTGATCCTCGGGTTGTTCTTGAGGGCAAGTTTTTGCGCCTCCGCCAGCGTCAGGGGGAGCGAAGAGCCGGCGGACGCCGGCATTTTTCCGCCGGCTGCCCCCTCGCCGGCAAGAGGCGAGGGGGGCAAGGCGGGGGCTGCGGCGGGGGTAGCCGGGCCCGGTAGCTGGGCGTGCGAAGGGACGCTCCGCACGAGAAGGGCTGCTGCTATCAAAAAGATGATCCGCTTGGTCATTCATGCCTCCGTTGCGAGTGCTTCTGCCGCGGCGCTGCTGCGCTTCGGGCGGCCGTAGATAAGGAGATAGGCGGAGGGGACCAGGAAGACGGTGAGCGCCACCGACACGGTGAGCCCCCCCAGGATCGCCCTGGCCAGCGGCGCGTACGACTCGCTTCCCGCCCCCAGCTTGAGCGCCATGGGGAGCAGCCCGATGATGGTGGCGAGCGAGGTCATCAGCACCGGTCTCAGCCTGACCCGGCAGGCCTCCACCACCGCCTCCTTGACCTCCATGCCGTTTTCCCGCAGCTGCCTGATGAACTCCACGATCAGGATGCTGTTGGAGACGGCGATTCCCACCAGCATGACCACCCCCATGAGCGACATCACGTTCAGGGTGGTGCCGGTGGCGAACAGGGTGACCATCACCCCGGTCAGCCCGGGGGGGACCGCGATCAGGATGATGAAGGGGTCGATGAGGGAGCGGAACTGCGCCACCAGGATCAGGTAGACCAGTAATAGCGACAGGCAGAGCCCGGCGCCGAAGCTGGCGAAGGACTGCCGCATCCCCTGCACGCTGCCCCGCAGGGTGACGTTCAGGCCGGGCGGTATTTTGCTGCCGGCGATGATGCCGTCGATGGCGCTCGCTACCTTTCCGAGGTCCTCCTGCTGGGTGCGCACGTAGATGTCGATCGTGCGGCGCAGCTGGTAGTGGTCCACCTCGGTGGGGGAGGTGGTGGGGCGCAGGGTGCTGATCATGTTCAGCCTGGTCGGCTCGCTGCTGCCGCTAGCCTTGAGCGGGATGGCGGACAGGTCGGCGATGGTCTTGATCTCGTTTTCCGGGTACTGCACGGTCAGCATGTAGTCGTTGCCGTTCTTGGGGTCCATCCAGTAGCTGGGGGAGATCATGGAGTTTGAGGTGAGCGCGGTGATCACGTTGTCCACCACCTCGCGCTGGTTGAGCCCCAGCTGGCTCGCCCTGGTGCGGTCGATGTCCATGCGCAGCGCGGGGTAGTCGAGGTCCTGGGGGATGTAGGCGTCCGCCACGTTGGCGACCCTGCGGATCCGGGCAGCCAGCTCCTGGGCCGTCTTGAAGGCGGCGGCGCTGTCGGAGCCTGCCACCTGCACGTCGATGGGGGCCGGCATGCCGGTGTTGATCACCGCGTCGGTGAGGCTGCCGGACTGGAAATAGGCGGTCAGTTCCGGGAAGTCGCTGGCGATCCGGCGCTTGAGCCGGTCCATGTAGGTGAAGCTGTCCACCTTGTGCCCATCCTTGAGGCTCACCTGCACGAAGGAGGTGTGGGGGGCCGAGTTGGGGGTGAAGATGGCCGAGAACCCGGGGGCGGAGCCTATGTTGGAGACGATCATCCCCAGCTCGGCAGGCGGCACCACCTTCCTGACCAGCTCCTCGACCTTGGCCACCTCCTGTTCCGAGAGCGACAGCCTGGTGCCGGTGGGGGCCTTGAGGTTGATCACGAACTGGCCTGCGTCGGTGCGCGGGAAGAAGGAGAGCCCAAGCAGCGGAAAGAGCGCCAGCGACAAGAGGAAGACGGCCAGGAAGGAGCCCACCGTCGCCAGCGGACGCCTGAGGGTCACCGCCACCATCCGGTCGTACACCTTCAGCAGGGACTCGAAGCGGTCGTTGAACCAGACGTTGAAGCGCTCGCCGAAACTGCGCCTCCCCTTGGGGTGCTCCACCTCGACCGGCAGTTCGGTGGAGGGTGTGCCGTGGTGCGCGGGCGCCTTGATGAAGCGGGCGCAAAAGAGCGGCACCACGGTAAGCGCCACCACGTAGGAGGCGAACAGGGCGATCACCACGGCAAGCGCCAGCGCCGAGAACAGGAACTTGCTGACCCCGTACAGGAAGGTGACCGGGAAGAAGACCACCGCCGTGGTCAGGGTAGCCGCCAGAACCGGCAGTGCCACCTCGCGCCCCCCCTTTTCGGCGGCCTCCTCCGGAGATTCTCCCAGCTCCAGGTGGCGGTAGATGTTCTCCAGCACCACCACCGAGTTGTCGATCAGCCGGGAGAAGACCAGGGCGAGCCCCCCCAGCACCATGCTGTTGATGGAGCCTCCCCCCATCTGCAGGGCGATGAAGGTGGCCAGCGCGGAGAGCGGGATGGAGAAGAACACCGCCACCGTGGCGCGCATGCTCCCCAGGAAGACCAGGATCATCACCGAGGTGAGGAACAGCCCCAGGGTTCCCTCGTGCAGCAGGGTCTCGATGGCGGTCTTCACGAACTTGGACTGGTCGAAGACCACCGAGTTCACCAGCTCCTTGGGTACGTCGTACAGCCTGCTGACCGCCTTCTTGATGCCGTCCACCACGGCGATGGTGTTGGTGTCGCCTCCCTGCTTCATGACCGGCAGGTAGACCGAGCGCTGGCCGTCCACCCGCACGATGTTGGTCTGGATCTGGTGGCCGTCCTCGGCGTGCCCGATGTCAGCCACCCTGACCGGCGCCTGCCCGACCATCTTGATGGGGAGCTCGTTGATCTGCTCCAGGGTGTCCAGCTGGCTGTTGGTGTAGATGTTGTAGTCCAGGGGACCTATCTGGGCGTCCCCGGAGGGGAGGATCAGGTTGGACTGGTTGATGGAGCGGACCACGTCCATCGGGCTTAACTGGTGCGCCTCCAGTTCGTGCGGGTCGGTGTAGACCATGATCTGACGGTAGCGGCCGCCGAAGGGGGGCGGGACCGAGGCGCCCGGCACCGAGGCGATCTGGTTCCTGACCTGGAACTGGGCCAGGTCGCGCAGCTTGGTTTCGGTGAGGCCGTCACCCTTCAGGGTGACCAGGCAGACCGGCAGGCTGGAGGCGTCGAACTTGAGCACCACCGGCGGCAGGGTGCCGGGCGGCAGCCTCCTCAGCTGGGCCATCGCCAGGTTCGAGATGGTGGTGACCGCCGAGTCGGGGTTGGTCCCGGGCTGGAAGTAGACCTTGATCACGCTGACTCCGGGGAGCGAGCGGGACTCGATGTGCTCGATGCCGCTTCCCAGGGTGAAGAAGCGCTCGAAGCGGCTGGTGATGTCGGTCTCGATCTGCTCGGGGGCCATCCCCGAGTAGAAGGTGGCCACCACCACCACCGGGATGTTCATGGGGGGGAACATGTCCACCGGCATGCGGCTTAAGCTGTTGGCGCCCACCACCAGCACGATCAGGCAGACCACCACGATGAAATAAGGGTTGCGGATTGCGAAACGTGACATGTGCGCTGCTCCTTTTCGGTCAGGACCGGGTGCTGCCCAGCTCGGCCACCCTGGGGGTGACCAGTTCGCCGGCGGTGAGCGAGGAGCGGCCGCTGGTGACCACCAGGTCCCCCGCGGCCAGCCCGGAGACGACCTCCACCCTGGTGGCGGTCTGCATGCCGAGGGTGACCTCCCTGCTCTGCACCCGGCTGTCCCTGCCGATCACCATGACCTTGCCGGTACGCGCGCTCCCCGACTGGCCGCTGCCACCTCCCTGGCCCTCCTTGGCCTCCAGGTCGACCGCACCCACCGGGACGGTCAGCGCCCCCTTGCGCTCCCCGCGCTTGAGCCTCACCTCGGCGTACATGCCGGGCACCAGCAGACCCGAGGGGTTACTGACGTCGATCTCGGTCTCCATGGTGCGCGTGCTGGCCGCCACCTGGTCGGCGAAGCGGGCCACCCGCCCGGAGAAGCTGCTCTGCACGGTGGGGACCTGCACCTCCACCTGTTGCCCCTCGTGCACGGTCGGCACGTCCGATTCAGGAACCGGCACCATCAGGCGGAGCAGGCTGTTCTGGGAGAGGCGCACCAGCGGGAGCGCCTGGGTCTGCGAGGCGGTGCCTGCCTGGATCATGGAGCCGGTGTTGGCGTAGCGCTTGGTGACCACCCCGTCGAACGGGGCGGTCACCCGCGCATAGCCGATGGTGGTGCGGATGCGGTCCAGGGACGCCTGGTTGACGCGGATCTCCTCCCTGGCGGCGTCCAGCCCGGACTGGGCGGCGGCCACCTGCGCCTCGGCCGCCAGCTCCTTGGAGCGGGCGTCATCCAGTTCCTGCTGCGCCACCAGTCCCGGCCGCTGGGCGGCGACCGTGGAGAGCCGGGAATAGGAGAGCTTCGCGATGCCCAGGGTAGACTGGGCCCGCTGCAGCTCGCTCTTTGCCCGGTTCGCCTCCGCCTCGGTCCGCTTCAGGGCCGCCTGGGCGCGGGCCAGGTCCTCGGCCAGTTCCGGCACCTCGAGCTCGGCCAGCACCTGTCCCTTCCGGACGTGGTCGCCGATGTCGACGTGGATGGCCCGCACGTACCCCGCCACCTTGGCCATCACGTCTACCTCCTGGAAGGGGGTGAGGTCGGCGGTCAGGCTGACGTCGTCGGCCAGGTCCTGCACGGTAACCCGGGCCACCGCCACGGCAGGAGTCTCCTTGGGCTTGTCCTGTTTCGCCTGGTCAACGCCCGGCGAGCAGGCGGCCAAAAGCAGGGTGAGGGCCGCAGCCCCGCAGGCTGCGCGGCTGCAACCGGGCACGCTGATAAGCCGCCGCTGCGCGCTTGCCGGTCCGGCCGGCTGCTGGTTGTTGCTGGCGATCTTCTTCACGCTCATCTGTTTGTGGTCCTCTCTTCATCTCTGGTCAGCTTCCGGGGGGCGGAAATGGCACGCAAAACTCCCTGCACCCCCTCCCTGGAGGAAGGGGGCCCCGTGGTCGCCGTTTTGGGCGTGCTCGGAGTTTTGGCGCGAGATCCGGGCCGGAAGGTTGGCGGGTGGGTTAAAAAGCGTTATGTCATGCGGGAGGTTCCGCCGGAAGCGCGCCCGTCGGGGAAACGGTGAACACCACCGAGACTTTGAGCCCCGTGCCCCAGGGATTGTCTTCCAGGGTGATCACCCCCCCCAGCCTGAGCAGGGCGGATTTGACGATGGCGAGCCCCAGGCCGCTCCCCCCCTCTGCCGAGCTGGGGAGGCGGTAGAAGCGTTCGAACACCTTGTCGCGTTCGCTGGCGGGGATGCCGGGGCCGGTGTCGCTTACCTGGAGGATGGCGCGCAGTCCCCGGTGCAGCACGGCCACCTTGACGGCGCCTCCGCTCGGGGTGTAGCGGATGGCGTTGTCGACCAGGTTGGAGATCAGGTCCCTGAGCGACTCGGCATCCCCCCCGATCTCCACCGGTTCCACCCGGGACAGGGTCAGTTCGATCCCCTTCTCGGCGGCGATCCTGGCATAGTCGGCCACCAGCTGGCGCGTCTTGCCGTCCAGGGAGAGGGTCTCCAGCTGCGCCGGCTGCGGCTCCGGCTCCAGGCGGGCCAGGGTGAGCAGCTGGGTGATCAGGCGGGAGGCCCGCTCGATACCGGCGTTCAGCTGCCGGTTGGCCTCCGCCCTGAGAGCTTCATCGCCGCTTTTGCTCAAAACGCGCGCCTGCAGCCGGATCACCGCCAGGGGGGTGCGCAGCTCGTGGGCGGCATCGGCGATGAAGCGGCTCTGGTACTCGAAGCTCTGGTCGAGGTGCTCCAGCAGGTTGTTGATGCAACGGACCAGCGGCACCACCTCGCTGGGCAGGTTGCGGTCCGACAGCGGCGTGAGGGAGGTGTAGGTCCGGGAGGAGATGTCCTCGGCCAGTTTCTTGAGGGGACGCAGCCCCTGGCCCACCGAGAGCAGGATCAGCCCGGACAACAGGAGGGTGGCCAGCATGAGCGGCTCCTCCGAGCGGAGCGCGATGGAGATCCCCACGTTGCGGCGTGCCTCCAGGGGCTGGGAGACCTGGATCACCTTGTCGTGCGCGTTGAGGGCGAATACCCGCCATCCCAGGTGGGGGTGCTGGTCGTCAAGGTAGAGGGTGGTGAGCCCCTGTCCCTGGCGGGGGATGATGCGGTTGGGGCGCGACGAGTAGAGGAGGGTTTCCCCCTTCCAGATCTGCACCGCGAGCCTCGCCTCCCTCTCATAGCTCGCCTCGGCGGAGGGGAGGGGGACCACGTCCGGCGCATGCGCCGCCGCCGCGTAGGCCACCTCCATCAGCTGGTGGTCGAATACCTCGTTGAGTTCCTGGATGACCTTCAGGTAGATGCTGCAGCCGGTAACCGTCGCGATGGCGATCAGCCCGGTGAACAGTATGGTGAAAAGGGTGCCCCTGATCGATCTCACGACGCGTCTCCTATGGTGTAACCGACCCCGCGCACCGTGCGGATCATGGTCTTGCCCAGCTTTTTCCTCAGGTTGTGGACGTGTACCTCGAGGGCGTTACTCTCCACCTCTTCGCCCCAGCCGTACAGCCTGAGCTCGAGGGTGTCCTTGGAGAGGATGGCCCCCGGCCGCTCCAGGAGCGCGGCCAGCAGGGAGAACTCCTTGGCGGTCAGGGTGACCTGCTCGCCGCCGAAGTACACCTCGTGGGTGGCGGGCGACAGGGTGAGCATGCCGTGTTCGATTGTCGAGGAGAAGCGCCCGGCCTGGCGGCGGGAGATGGCCCTGATGCGGGCCGCCAGTTCGTCGGGATCAAACGGCTTCACCACGTAGTCGTCGGCGCCGGCGTCCAGTCCGCCGATCCGGTCGTGCCTGGCGTCGCGGGCGGTCAGGATGATGACCGGCAGCGGATCGTTGCCTGAGCGGAGCTCCTTGAGGAGCTGCAGCCCGCTCTTGGCGGGCAGGCCCAGGTCAAGCAGCAGCATGCCGTATTCCCCGGTCGCCAGGGCCACTTCCGCGTCCTCGGCGTCCTGCACCCAGTCCACGGTGAAGCCGTCCAGCCGCAGGTTCTGCTGGAGCGCGCTGCCGAGCATCTTGTCGTCCTCGACAAGGAGGATTCGCATGGTTTTCTCCAGAAAGGAAATCAGGTTCCGCGTGGGAGCCTATATCGAGATGTCTCTCTTTTGCCAGCTACAGTCAAGAGTTAATGGCAGGCCGCAGGCAGCTGCCTGCGGCCTGCCGTGTCGCTCTTTGCCCGGCAGGAAAAAGACGGCAGGGGCCAGGAGGGACCCCTGCCGTGACGCCCCCGGGGAGGTCCAGTCTCCGGGGGCTAACCGGTTACTGCCAGTAGTAGCGAAGGCTTGCCATCGCTATGTGGTCGTGGGCGCTGGGTGCCCCGCCGATGCCGTCGAAGTACTGGTCCGTGGTGTAGGAGTACTCCAGGCCGGTCTGCATCTTGCCGAAGCTCCCCTGGTAGAACTTCCACCAGTCGCCCACCGCAATCTGGGACACCCTTTTGACCTGGCCCTGCACCGTGTTGGCCGCCGAGCCGAAGGTCGAGAAGCCGGTGTTGTTGTACAGCGGGCTGCCATAGCCGTACCCCTTGCCGCCGGAAACCCAGTCCTTCTGCTGGACCTGCTCCGCACCGTAGTAGGCGTAGAAGTCCCAGTCGCTGCTGGGGGAATAGGTAACTCCGGCCAGGTACTGCAGCTCGGTAAGCGGCTGCAGATTGCCGTTGGGGTCCTGGGTGACGTCGGGGAGTTGGGCGGAGCCGTAGCGGCCGATCCCCTTGCCGTACAGGGCGCTGGCGGTGAGGGTTACCTTGTTGTTAAGAACCGGCACGATCATGCCGCCACCCACAGCGTTGGTGGTGGTGTTCTGATGGTGGATGCTGCCGTTCTCTGCGATGTCCGAGCGGAAGCCGCGCACCAGGTCGTATACCTCGAAATGCCCGAAGGAGGGCTCCCAGGCTGCCTTCACCACGATGTCGGGTCTATCGTTAACGGAGACCGGCGAGGAGAGGAGCAGGCCGGCCGGCTGGTTGAGCGCCAGGTTGGTGTTGGACGGCGCATTGGGGGTGGATGCTGCCGTGGTCTGCGCGTTTTCCACCGAGACCGCCAGCCAGTACTTCTTGTCCCAGTCCTTCACCACCCGGAACTGCGGCTGCCGGGCCCAGGTGAAGCCGGGGATGTACTGGGCCTCGATGGTGAGTGGCGGTGCTTCGTTGCGGGGGGTGATTCCCTTGTTGTTCATGGTGGCCAGCGACCAGGTCTGGCCACCCAGGACGTGCAGCCCCAGCCTGTCCCAGTCGATGGTGGTATAGAGATGGCGGACCCGCGGGTTGAAGGAGGTGCTCTCGTTGTAGTTTGCGGTCGGTGCGGCGCCCAGGAAGTCCATCTCGTAGTAGCCGGCGAGATGGGTGGTCGGACTGTAGTCGCCGCGCACCAGCAAGGAGAGCCTCGACTGGCGCGCGCTGAAGCGCGTCTCGTCCTGGTAGTACCCCGCCGAGTTGGCCAGGGGGAGCTTCTGGATCGGTGAGGCGATGTCGGAGTTCAGGTTCCTCGAGCGATAGAGGGTGGCCCCTTCCAGGAAGCCGCCGAAGTTGACGGAAATTCCCTTCAGGTTGAAATTGACGCCACCGGCCGGCTGGTCGGCGGCGTTGTCAGCGAAGGCGGGGGTGGCAAGCAGCATCGGTAACATGGACAGAGCCCAAATTTTCTTCATGTATCCTCCCGTGAAATGCATCTGCTGGCAGTAAAGTTCAGGTGGTTTCTTTGGTAAAGCCGGGATTACGGTCGCTGCATCTGGTCCATGAACCCCTGGTATTCCGCCAGCTTCGCGTTCAGTATTCTCAGCTCATCCGCGGTATAGACGGTACCCCCCTTGTTGATCTCGTTCTGAAGCTTGGCGATGATCTCGACGATGCTGAGGGTTCTGTTAGGGCAGTTGTCCGAGTTCAGCAGGCACAGGTCCTTGCCGTTCTCCACGGATGCATAGCTCATCATCGGGGTGGAAAGTGCCAGTGCGCATACTGCAATGAACAGGTGTTTCTTTTTCATTCCTTTTGCTCCTTTTGTGTTAAGTGAATAAAACAGTAACAGTACTATCTACTACCATCTACAATAGCCTCG
>DATFAB010000101.1:0-35379 GCA_035255025.1 Geomonas sp. | reverse complement strand
GAACTGGAGCATCCGGAGTTCGCAAAGTTCGACCTCTCTACCCTCCGCACCGGCATCATGGCCGGCTCGGTTTGCCCCATTGAGGTGATGAAGCGGGCCGTCAAGGATATGAACCTGACCGAAATCACCAGCGTCTACGGCCAGACGGAATCGTCGCCGGGGACTACCCAGACTCGCACCGAGGATTCGGTTGAGCTGCGGGTTTCCACTGTTGGACGGGCTCTTCCGGGGGCCGAGGTGAAGATCGTCGATATCGAGACCGGCGCCACGCTGCCGCCTGGTAAGCAGGGCGAACTCTGCGCCCGCGGCTACATGGTCATGAAGGGGTACTACAAGATGCCGGAGGAGACTGCCAAGGTGATCGATGCCGACGGCTGGCTCCATACCGGCGACCTGGCGGTGATGGATGAAAACGGCTACTGCAAGATCACCGGGCGGATCAAGCAGATGATCATCCGAGGCGGCGAGAACATCTACCCCAAGGAGATCGAGGAATTCCTCTATACCCACCCGAAGGTCTCCGACGTGCAGATCTACGGCGTGCCCGACCGCAAGTACGGGGAGCAGGTGATGGCCGCCGTGGTGCTGAAGGGCGGGGTTACCATGAGCGAGGAGGAGGTCAGGGAGTTCTGCCGGGGCAAGATAGCCAACTACAAGATCCCCAAGTACGTCCGCTTCGTCGATTCCTACCCGATGACCGCCAGCGGCAAGATCCAGAAGTTCAAACTGCGCGAGATGGCCATCCGTGAACTCCAGCTGGAGGAGCCGGGTGCTGCGCCGGTCCAGCCGGTGGCAGGCTAGGCCGCCTCCCCCCTGCACCGCCAGTTGACGTGAGAATGAGAGTACGCTATCTTTCCTGTCCCGTCCTGCAGTAACTCATGAGGACGGGAACAGGAGGGATGCATGCGGCTTACGCCCAAAAACGAGCTGGAATACCGCTTCCGGAAGCTGCAGCTGCAGATGTCTGCTGCCGACCTGGACGCGGTCATCATGGTGCAAAACGCCGACCTTTTCTACTTTACCGGCACGATACAGGCCGGTAACCTCTACGTCCCCGCTGCCGGGGATCCCCTCTACCTCGTGCGCAGAGATTACCTCAGGGCCCGCATGGAAAGCGGCCTCGCCGGGGTAATCCCATTTTCTTCCCCCAAAGAACTCCCCGCCCAGGTGGCCGCTCACGGCCATCCCGAGCCCAAGCGGATCGGCCTGGAACTCGACGTCCTGCCGGTCGCACTCTTCGAGCGCTACCGCTCCCTATACCCCAACGCCCATTTCGTCGACGCCACACCGCTGATCCGCCGGGTGCGCGCGGTGAAGACCCACTACGAGATCCACATCCTGCAGGACGCCGGCAACATGGCGGACAAGGTGTACCGACGGGCTGCCGAGGTCATCCGGGAAGGGATGAGCGAACTGGAACTGGCCGCCGAGCTCGAGCGCTTCTCCCGCCTGGAGGGGCACCAGGGGTACACCCGCATGCGCGCCTTCAACGGCGAGCTGAACATGGGGCAGGTGCTCTCGGGTGCCGATTCGGCGGCCCCGGCCTGCACCAACACCCCGCTGGGTGGCATGGGACTAACCCCGGCCTTTGGACAGGGGGCGAGCTACAACCGGATCGGGCGCAACGAGCCGGTCGTGGTGGACATGGGAAGCTGCTTCGACGGCTACCTGGTGGACCAGACCAGGATCTTCTCCATCGGACCGCTTTCCGACCGGCTGCGCAAGGCCTACGATGACATGCTGAAGGTGCAGGAACTCATGACGGAACTGGCCGAACAGCGGCCGAGCTGGGGACGCATCTACGAGGAATGTCTGCAGTTTGCCGGCCGGCTTGGCTACCGGGATAACTTCATGGGCGGGCCCGGTTCCCAGGTCTCCTTCATCGGTCACGGCGTCGGCATCGAGATAGACGAATACCCCTTCATCGCCAAGGGGTTCCAGGATGAGGCCCTGGAGCCGGGGATGGCCTTCGCCTTCGAGCCCAAGGTGGTCTTCCCGGGGGAGGGGGCGGTAGGGGTAGAGAATACATTTTATCTTACGGAGAGCGGACTTAAGCGACTTACCTTTTCCAGTGACGAGCTGGTGATCCTGTAAGCCGGAGAAAAATGTAATCAAAATAGTAAAACGCGATTTTTTTGTATTGAAATTGAGCGTAGGCAGTGGTATACATTTGAAAAATCTTTGTATACAGTATACTTCCTAACGCGACCGGCCGAGGTTGGGTCAGACCGGCACCGGTGTCGAACAGGGTGGCATATTCTTAGTTAATTCATCAGTGTGTACTCAACCCCAACAGCAAAGGAGATCTGACACATGACGCAATTAAAAGACAAGCTGTTCGAAAAGATCCAAGCTCACCGTCCCCGCATCACCCGCCTGACCAAGGAGTTCGGCTCCGTGGTCATCGACAAGGTCGATATCGGCCAGTGCATCGGCGGCGCCCGGGACATCAGGAGCCTGGTGACCGACATCTCCTACCTTGATCCGCAGGAAGGGATCCGCTTTAGGGGTAAGACCATTCCCGAGACCTTCGAGGCTCTGCCGAAGGCAGCCGGCTCCGAGTACCCGACCGTCGAGTCGTTCTGGTACTTCCTGCTGACCGGTGAAGTCCCGACCCCGGACCAGGTTGCCGCAGTTGAGGCCGAATTCAAAACCCGCCAGGTAGTACCCGAGTACGTCTACCAGGCCGTGCGCGCCCTGCCGAAAGATAGCCACCCGATGGTCATGCTCTCCGTGGGCATCCTGGCCATGCAGAAGGACTCCAAGTTTGCAGGCTTCTACAACTCCGGCAAGTTCAACAAAATGGACGCCTGGGAGTACGTGTACGAAGATGCCTCCGACATCGTCGCCCGCATCCCGGTGCTGGCCGCTTTCATCTACAACCTGAAGTACAAAGGCGACAAGCAGATCGCCATCGATCCGAAACTGGACATGGGCGCCAACTTCGCCCACATGATCGGCCAGAGCGACCAGTACAAGGACGTGGCCAGGATGTACTTCATCCTCCACTCCGACCACGAGTCCGGCAACGTCTCCGCACACACCACTCACCTGGTGCACTCGGCTCTTTCCGACCCGTACTACGCATACTCCGCAGGCCTGAACGGCCTGGCCGGCCCGCTGCACGGCCTGGCCAACCAGGAAGTGCTCGGCTGGATCATGGACTTCCAGAAGAAACTCAACGGCGCTGAGCCGACCAAAGAGAACGTCACCAAGGCTCTCTGGGATACCCTCAACGCCGGCCAGGTCGTTCCGGGCTACGGCCACGCCGTTCTCCGTAAGACCGACCCGCGCTACACCGCACAGCGCGAGTTCTGCCTGAAGACCCCGGGCCTGAAAGACGATCCGCTGTTCAAGCTGGTCGCCATGATCTTCGAAACCGCCCCGGGCGTCCTCACCGAGCACGGCAAAACCAAGAACCCCTGGCCGAACGTCGACGCACAGTCCGGCGTCATCCAGTGGTACTACGGCCTCAAGGAGTGGGACTTCTACACCGTCCTGTTCGGCGTGGGTCGTGCTCTGGGCTGCATGGCGAACATCACCTGGGACCGCGGCCTCGGCTACGCCATCGAGCGTCCGAAGTCCGTCACCACCGACATGCTCGAGAAATGGGCTGCCGAAGGTGGCAGGAAGATGTAACATCCCAGCCATGGGGAAAAACGAAGGGGGCGCCAAAAGGCGCCCCCTTTTTCGTAGGTGGCTATTGTTGCAGGTTCCCGCGGCAGGCGCCGGGGGGCACGGCCCGGAGTCGGGCGGGTGCCGGCAGTTGCCGGGCGGTTGCCGGCTGCCGGCAGGCAGCGGGCCCTAGGCCTCGCCAAAGACGTCGGCGGTGAATATGTAGATGTCGGCGCCCTCTTTCCAGTCGTCGCGCTTGAGCCCCGCCTTGAGCGCCGTCTGGTTCAGGAAGGTCTCCCTGCTCCATCCCTGCTCGGTGGCTACCTGGGGAAGCAGGACCCCGCGGGCGAAGTTCTTCTCCAGGTAGAGGCCGTGGGTTCCCACCTCCACCTCCTCCGGAGAGGAGATCCTGGTGAGCGGCGACAAAAGGGAGATCTCCAGCGCGAAGTCGGCCAGGTCCTCCTCCTTCATGGGATAGAAGCGGGGGTCGCGGATGGCGGCGGAGGCTGCCATCTGCTGCACCACCTGGTACAGCGGGCGGTCCGAGGTGAGATTCCCGATGCATCCCCGTACGGCGCCGTCCCGCTTGATGGTCACGAAACATCCGCGCGGCTTCAGCAGGGAGGGGGTATCGATCTCGTGCACGGGGACCTTGCCGGTGCGGACGGCCACCACGATGGCCTCTCGGGCCAGGTCAAGAAGAGTCTGTCTGTCTTGGGAGCTGAGTGAATCCACGGGTCCTCCTCGTGATGCTGATCTGTCAGTAGGGATTGATTGGGGTAAAGTAATATATTTATACGCGTTTTACAAGGATTAACCGACGCTAACCTGTCACCGTCGCCATTCTTTTCCCGGGCGGCAGTAACCGCCAGGCATCCGGGGAGCCCTGAAATGCGACGGCAGGCGGCAGCGGGGACAGGCGCCGCGGCGGCGGAAAAAGGCCGCAGGTTCGGTGCCTTGCCTGAGGGGGGCCTGCTCCCTCCGGTTCGGAATTCGACTTGAAAAGGTTTCTAAGGAAAATATTGGTTCTTTTGCTTTAAAAACTGTTGACATTTGCTGGAATGCTAGTATATTCGCCATTTGTTGCGTCACAAAAAACCATGCGCTTCAGCGCAGTAATGGTAAATTCAAAAAAAAGGGGTGAATACGTCAATGAAAAAACTGATCTCTTTAGCTCTCTGCCTGTCCCTGGCTCTGGTCTTCGCTGCTGGCTGCAAGAAGAAAGAGGAGGCTCCGGCTCCTGCTGCTGAGCAGGCTGCTCCGGCTGCTCCGGCTGCTCCGGCTCAGGCTCCGATGTCTTCCGCTAAGGCTGCTCCGGCTGCTCCGGCTGCTCCGGCTGCTCCGGCTGAGAAGAAGTAATTCGAAACAGGGTGAGCCCTGTTTCAAAAAAAGCCCACAGAGTGATCTGTGGGCTTTTTTAGTATCCGGCGCCGCCATTTGCCTTGACAATCGGGGAGCCGCAATGCTATTTGAAGGGGTCGACCAATACAATGAGGGAGGAAGTCATGGAAAGAACATTCGCAATTATCAAGCCTGACGCAGTTGAGAGAAACGTGACCGGCAAAGTGCTGGCGATGATAGAGGAAGGCGGCTTCAAGATCGTAGGTATGAAGAAGATCCGTCTCTCCAAGTGCCAGGCGGAAGGCTTCTACTACGTGCACAAAGAGCGTCCGTTCTTCGGCGATCTCTGCACCTTCATGTCCCGCGGCCCGGTCATCGTGCTGTGCCTCGAGAAAGAAAACGCCATTGCCGACTGGCGCAAGCTGATGGGCGCCACCAACCCGGCCAACGCCGAGGAAGGTACCATCCGCAAGAGCCTCGGCGTCAGCATCGAGGAAAACACCGTGCATGGCTCCGACGCACCGGAGACCGCCGCTTTCGAAATCCCCTACTTCTTCAGCCAGCTCGAACTGGTCTAGTGCCGGACAAGTGAGGTAGATAAGAGCCCTTCGCGAGAAGGGCTTTTTTTGTACAGTATGGAAAAAACAGACGTAAAGAATCTCACCCTTGAAGGGCTCGAGCAGTTCATAGCGGGACTTGGCAAGGAGCGCTTCCGGGCCAAGCAGATCTTCAAATGGCTCTACCAGATGGATGCCACCAGTTTCGCGGAGATGACCAACGTCTCCAAGGATTTCAGGGCGCAGCTGGAGGAACTTGCCGTTATCAGCAATCTGGAGCCCGAGGCGGTGGAAGCCTCCGGGGACGGCACCAGGAAGTACCTGTTCCGGCTGGCCGACGGCAGCGCGGTGGAAAGCGTGCTGATTCCCGATGAAGGACGCAATACCCTGTGCATTTCCAGCCAGGTTGGCTGCGCCATGGGCTGCGCCTTCTGCCTGACCGGCACCTTCGGCCTTGCACGCAACCTGACCACCGCCGAGATCGTCAACCAGGTCTGCGCGGTGAAGCGCGAGCAGCCGGTGAGCAACATCGTGTTCATGGGGATGGGCGAGCCGCTCGCCAACCTGGGCGCGGTGATCCCGGCCGTGAAGATCCTGACCGATCCCGACGGCTTCCAGTTCTCCACCCGCAAGGTCACCGTCTCCACCTCCGGCCTGGTGCCGGAGATGGCCGAGCTTGGGCGGGGAGCGGTGGTCAACCTGGCGGTCTCCCTGAACGCCACCACCGACGAGGTCCGCACCCGGATCATGCCGGTGAACCGGGTTTACCCCCTGAAGGAGCTTTTGGCCGCCTGCAAGGCGTTTCCGCTCCCTTCCCGGCGCTGGATCACCATCGAGTACGTGATGATCAGGGACCTGAACGATACCCTGGAGGACGCGAAGAGGCTGGTGCGGCTGATCAGCAACATCCCCTCCAAGGTCAACCTGATCCCGTTCAACGAGCACGAGGGGTGCGAGTTCAAAAGCCCGACCCAGGAGACCATCGACCGTTTCCACAAGTTTCTCCTGGACAAGAACGTGACGGTCATCACCCGCTCCAGCCGGGGTGGGGACATCTCCGCAGCCTGCGGCCAGCTGAAAGGAAAGCTGGACCGGCAGCGGGGGACAACTGATTAGTGACGGCCGGGGAGCCTTGCGAGGACCCTGGTTACCATGAGCGTGGCGGAAAGGGCTGGCGCAGGTGGTTTCCCCTTCATCGTTTCGTCTTTTCAAGGGCGTGAGGTAGAAGGGGAGGGGCCGGTGCGCCTGCAAACCTTCACCGATCTATAGGAGGCGCAGATGACGGATGAGATTATCGGGGTTATCGGAGGGAGCGGGCTGTACGAGATGGAGGGGATGACCGAGGTCAGCCAGGTCATGGTTGACACTCCCTTCGGCAGGCCCAGTGACGAGTACGTGACCGGCACCCTGGACGGCGTGCGCATGGTATTTCTCCCGCGTCACGGCAAGGGGCACCGCTTCACTCCCAGCGAGGTCAACTACCGGGCCAACATCTACGGCATGAAGAAGCTCGGGGTGACCCGGGTCATCTCGGTATCTGCGGTAGGGAGCCTCCGCGAGGAGATAGCCCCCGGGCATATCGTGGTGCCCGACCAGTTCATCGACCGCACCCGCGGCCACCGCAAGGACACCTTCTTCGGCAACGGTGTGGTGGGCCACGTCCAGTTCGCGGACCCGGTCTGCCCGGAACTCTCGAGCACGCTGTTTGCCGCCGCCCAGGAGGTGGGCGCTACCGTCCACCGCGGCGGCACCTACCTCTGCATGGAAGGCCCCGCCTTCTCCACCCGCGCCGAATCGCACCTCTACCGCTCCTTTGGCGCATCCATCATCGGCATGACCAATCTGACCGAGGCCAAGCTGGCGCGGGAGGCCGAGCTCTGCTACGGGGTGATCGCGCTTTCCACCGATTACGACTGCTGGCACGAGTCCCACGACGACGTCTCGGTGGAAGCCATCATCGCCATTATCAAGTCAAACGTGACCATGGCCAAGAAGATCATCCGCAACGCGGTCGCCAGGATCTCGGACCCCAAAGGGTGCGGCTGCTCCGCTGCTCTCAAGTACGCCATCATCAGCGACACCTCGGTGATCCCGGTGGAAACCAGGGAGAACCTGGAACTGATCATCGGCAAGTACCTTTAGCGGCCCCGGCCACTGTCACAGCCTCTCTCCCAGCTGAAAAAGGCGGCAGGCGGACTGTCTGCTGCCGCCTTTCACACAATTAGCTTTCTTTTAGAATCTGTTTCCTTTACAATCTGCTTCTTCCGGGAGGTTTTCTATGAGCATTCTGGTCGTCGGTTCGGTCGCACTTGATTCAGTGGAGACACCCTTCGGCAAGCGCGAGCGCGTCCTGGGCGGCTCCGCCACCTACTTCTCCACCGCTGCCAGCTTTTTCACCGACGTGAACCTGGTGGCCGTGGTGGGTGAGGATTTCCCCGAGGAGCACAGCCGTTTCCTCGCCTCCAGGAACATCGACCTTACCGGGCTCTCCCGGGTGCCGGGCGAGACCTTCCACTGGAAGGGGTGCTACGGCTACGATCTCAACGAGGCCCAGACGCTGGAGACGCACCTGAACGTCTTCGAGAGCTTCCGGCCCGTCATCCCGGAATCCTACGCGGGCACCGAGTACCTGATCCTGGCCAACATCGACCCCGAGCTGCAGATGGAGGTGCTCAACCAGGTCAAAAAGCCCAGGGTGATCGCCTGCGACACCATGAACTTCTGGATTTCCTCCAAGCCCGAGGCCCTTAAGGAGGTGATCCGCCGGGTCGATTTCTTCATCATCAACGAGGGTGAGGCGCGGCAGCTCTCCGGCGAGGTGAACCTGATCCGCGCCGCCAGGAAAATCATCGGCATGGGTGTGAAGAACCTCATCGTCAAGCGGGGGGAATACGGCGTGCTGATGTTCAATGGCCACTCAACCTTCGCCGCCCCGGCCTTCCCGCTCGAGGAGGTGTTCGATCCCACCGGCGCCGGCGACACCTTTGCCGGCGGCTTCATGGGCTACCTTGCCAACACCGGCAACTTAAGTGAAGAAGGCATCCGCCAGGCCGTGATCTTCGGCTCGGTGATGGCTTCCTTCAACGTGGAGGCCTTCAGCCTGGACCGTCTCAAGACGCTGACCTACCCCGAGATCGAAGCCCGCTACCGCAGCTTCAAGCAGATGACCCACTTCGAAGGGGTGGGGGCTCCCTGAGCCCGGCGTCCCTTCATTGACAAGGCGGTGCTAATCTGTTAATTTTTGCTCGTTGTTATTCCGCGGTGTTGCAGGTGAGATATGTTTGCTCGGCTTTTCATGTTGGTTCTCCCGCTGCTGCTGGCTTCCGGCTGTGCCATCAGCAAGGCGGAGAAGAACCGCGCCCTCTATCATTACCAGATGGGGCAGTCCTTCTACGCCGAAAGCAACTTCACCGGCGCTCTCCAGGAGTTCACCGAAGCGGAGAAGCTGACTCCCAAGGATCCGGTGCTGCTGAACGACCTGGGACTCGCCTACTTCCGCAAGGGTCACTACGATCTCGCCGAGACCAAATTCCTGAAGGCCATCGACCTCAAGCCTGATTACTCTGAGGCCCGCAACAACCTGGGGGTCACCTACCTCGAGATGAAGCGCTGGGACGACGCCATCGCCCAGTTCAGGACCGTGCAGAACGACATCTTCTACCCCGGCCAGGACGGCGCCGCCATCAACATGGGGCTTGCCCTGCTGGGGAAGGGTGACTACCCGGCGGCGCTCAAGGAACTGCGGGGGGCGATCAGCAAGAGCCCCAGCGATCCGCGTGCCAGGTTGAACCTCGGCCGTGTCTACTTCGCCATGAACAAGACCGAGCTGGCCATCGAGCAGTACCGCAAGGCGGTCGCCCTGAACGGTTCCTACGCAAGCGCCCACTACTACCTGGGGCTTGCGCTCATGAAACAGAAGGAGAACCGCGCGGCGCGCGAGGCTTTCAAGGAAGTGGTCCGGATCGCTCCCGATTCCGAGATCGGGCAGCTCTCCAGGGAATATCTGGACCTGCTGAAGTGAGGGGACGTGGCTGAGCCAGAAACAGCACTAGAGAATCTGCCGGTCGGTGAGTACCTGAAGACGGTCCGTGAAGAGCGGGGACTTGGCCTGGATGAGGCCAGCCAGGTCACCAAGATCGGCAAGAACTACCTGCAGGCCATGGAGGCTGGCGAGTTCGACAAGCTCCCCAGCGCGGCCTACATCAAGGGTTTTTTGCGGCTGTACGCCGAGTTCCTCTCCCTGTCCGGCAACGACGTGGTGGCCCGCTATGAGAACTCTCTTCCCAAGGCGAGCCAGCAGGCCACGCCGGGTCCGCAGCGGTCGGGCGTGGAGGTGGTGGAGCGCGCCAAAAACGGCGGCCCGGGCAGGTGGGTGATCCCGGCCGTGCTGCTGGTGCTGGTGATCATGGCCGCCATCTTCTTCTCCCCTGACAGTGACCAGAAAGCGCCCCGGCAGGCACCGACCGCTCCCGCACAGCCTGCTCCGTCCGCCGCCGTGCTGCCGCCGCGCAGCTCCGTTAACGCCGCCGCGCAGGCTCCTGCCGCCGTGCTGCCGCCACGCAGTTCGGCGACCGCCGCAGCGCCGGCTCCTGCCGCGTCGAACCCTCCCGCCATGACCGCCTCCGCACCTGCCGGGCAGAAAGCGCCCGGGGGTGTCGTGCTCAGGCTGCGCTTCACCAAGGACAGCTGGCTCAGCATCACCATCGATGACAGCATCTCCCAGCGCTATGACCTGAAAGCCGGCGACATCATCGAGTGGAAGGGGAGCAAGGCGTTCGTGGTGGATGTCGGCGACGGCGGGGCGGTGGACGGGGAGTTCAACGGCCGTCCGCTGAAGACCTTGGGCGAAGCCGGCAAGCCCGCCCACGTCGAGCTGAAGGGAAGCTGACCCGTGCGCTCAAGCGGAGCGGCGGTGACGGCAGATCAGAGTCCGCGGCTTGACAGATGCCATTCTAATGTTAGAATCTATGTGCCTTTTTTAATAAAAATGCCGGAGCAATGATTTTGACAAAGCAGCCCAAAAAGATACTGGTGGTCGACGATGAGGAGAATGCCCGCCTCGGCCTGTCGCGTCTGTTGGCCAAGGAAGGTTTCCTGGTCGACAGCGTGGCCAACGGCTTCGAAGCCCTCAACTACCTGCGCGAGCAGGAGGTGAACCTGATCGTCACCGACATCAACATGCCCGAAATGAACGGGATCACCTTTTTAAAAGAGCTAAACCGCAGCCACCCGCAAAGCAACGTGATCATGATTACCGCCTACGGCGGGGTAGAGTCCTACATAGAGGCCATGAACCTGGGCGCTTTCGAGTACATCAACAAACCTGTGAAGATCGACGAGCTGAAAAGCATCCTCAAGAAGATCTTCAAGGAGAACAGCCACTGATCCAAGCGTTCTGAAGGAGGGACAAGATGCGTACCTTTGACAAGATTCTCTTCGCCACCGACTTTTCCGAGAGTTCAGAGCACGCCTTCGAGTACGCACTGGCCCTCGCCCAGCAGTTCGGAGCCAAGCTGATCGTCCTGCACGTTATCAACGAGCCGGTCGATCTGCGCGGCTTCTACGTCCCACACGTCTCCTTCGAAAACCTGGAGAAGGAGATCGAGGAGGGGGCGCAGAAGATGATGGAAAAGTTCTGCAACACCTACATCAAGGATTTCAAAAACTACGAGTGCTCCATCGTGACCGGCATCCCCTTCGAGGAGATCCTGAAGCGGGCCGAGAATGAGCAGGCTTCCTTCATCGTGCTCGGCACCCAGGGGAGAAGCGGCATTGACCACCTGCTGTTCGGCAGCACCGCGGAGCGCGTGGTGAGGAAGGCCGCCTGCCCGGTGGTCACCGTCAGGCTCCCGTAATGGCGCTACCGGCATAGCTCGAGGGGCAGCGTTGCGCTGTCCCTTTTTTTTTGAGCCAGCAAACCAGGGAAGAAAAGAGAAGATAATGACCGTAATGGAGAAACAGCCCCGCGGCCGCGTGCTGATCGTCGATGATGAAAAGGTCATCCTCGACCTCACCGCCATCATTTTGAAAAACCGCGGCTTCCAGGTGTTCACCGCGCTGAGCGCGCAGGACGGGTTCGAGATCATCGAGAAGGAGCGCCCCGAGCTGGTGCTCCTCGACTACATGATGCCGAACATGGACGGCCTGACCGCGCTCAGGGAGATCAAGCGGCGCTTTTTGGACAGCTACGTGATCATGTTCACCGGCAAGGGGAGCGAGGAGATCGCGGTCGAGCTGATGAAGGCGGGGGCCTCCGACTACGTCCTGAAGCCCTTCAACAACCAAGACCTGGTCGACCGGATCGAAAGCGTGCTGAAACTGCGCGCGGTCGAGCTGCAGAACCGGGCCCTGCTGGCCGAGCGCGAGCGCCTCTTGGCCGAGATCGCAGAGTGGAACCGGGAACTCGAGGCGCGGGTCCAGGAGAAAAGCGAGGCGCTCAAGCGCGCCCAGGCCGAGATCGTGCAATCCGAGAAGCTCGCCACCTTGGGCTACCTCTCCGCCGGCATGGCCCACGAGATCAGGAACCCGCTGAACTCGATCGCCTTGTTCGTGCAGCTGATCAAGAGCGGCCTGGACGAGGATGAGCGGCTGGAATACGTCGACAAGATCCTCAAGGAGGTCGACCGCATCGACGGCATCCTCGGCAAGCTGCTGGATGCCTCCAAAAGGCCCAAGTACGAGATCAGCGAGGTGAGGGTCGACCACATCCTGGAGAACACCCTGGACGCCTTCACGCCGCAGCTAAGGCAGAAGAAGATCCGGGTGATCACCGACTTCCGGCAGATACCTCCCGCCATCAAGGCCGATCCCATGGAGATCGAGCAGATCTTCACCAACCTCTTCCTCAATTCAATCCACGTCATGCCGGTGGAAGGCACCCTCGGCGTGCAGCTGGACCAGGACGAGGAGTACATCCAGCTGAAGGTTTCCGATACCGGCCCAGGCATCCCTCCGGAAAACCTCCCCAACATCTTCGATCCCTTCTTCACCACCAACAGCTCGGGCACCGGGCTGGGGCTTTCCGTGGTTCTGCGCATCGTCAAGACCTACCACGGCAAGATCGAGGTGGAGAAAAGCGACTCCTCCGGCACCACCTTCTCCGTACGGCTCCCGCTGGCCGCCAAGGGCTGAGCAAGGCTGGCGCTTTCGGGCCTTTCCCCCTTCCATTTTCCCCGGCGTTTTTGTATGATGGCCCATTCAACGTACCGAGGTCCAAATGGCAGCAGCTGGCAGGACAAAGATCCTCCTGATCGACGACGACAAGTTCTTCCTGAAGGTCCTCGCCGATACCTTCTCGGAAGCCGGCTTCACGGTAGTGACCGCCGCCGATGGCATCCTGGGGGTCAAGGCCTACGTCGAGGAGCTTCCGGACGCGGTGATCTCCGATCTGATCATGCCCCGCATGGGAGGGGTCAGCACCTGCCTGGAGATCGCCCGGCTGGCTGGCCAGCGCGATCCGGTCATCGTCCTGCTCACCTCCATGTTCCAGGGGGCACCTCACGAGCACCAGGAACCCGAGATGGGGGCCAAGGTGCACATTCCCAAATCGACCTCGCCGCTCGACATCGTGATCATCGTCGAGCAGCTTCTGGAGAGAAAGAGGCGCGCGAGCGCCGCCTGATTCCACGATGCCATTTCTGCTGCGCAATCTGACCATGAACCCCGGCGAGGATGACGCTGCACTGCGCCCCCTGCTGGCCCGCAAGCTCGGCATCAGCGAGCAGGAGATCACCTCGCTCACCGTGGTGAGGAAAGGGATCGACGCCCGCAAGCGCGGTGCCATCAAGATCGTCTTCAGCATCGAATTCACCTTAAGGGACGACTCGCGGCTCACCACTGGCGGCGATCTCAGCAAGGTCGAGCTTCCCGCCCCGCTTGTTTTCCCGCGCCTGCCCCGCCAGGAAGGGATCGTGATAGTCGGCATGGGACCGGCCGGCCTTTTCGCTGCGCTGAGACTCGCCGAGTACGGCCTGGCCGCCAGCATTATCGAGCGTGGCCGCGACGTCGACCAGCGCACCAAGGACGTCTCCCGCTTCTGGCGGGAAGGGGTGCTGCTTGCCGACAGCAACGTGCAGTTCGGGGAAGGGGGGGCTGGCACCTTTTCCGACGGCAAGCTGACCACCAGGGTGAAAGATCCCAACTGCGGGTGGGTTCTGAAGAGGCTGGTGGATTTCGGCGCACCGGCCGAGATCTTGTACCAGGCGAAGCCGCACATCGGCACCGACCGGCTGCGGGGGGTGGTCAGGGGGATCCGTGAGAAGCTGCTTTCCGACGGTTTCCAGGTCTCCTTCAACAGCAGGCTGAGCGGTATCCGAACCCGGCAGGGAAGGCTGAGCGCGGTGCTGGTGAACGGGGAGGGGGAGCTCCCCTGCCAGAGACTGGTGCTCGCGCCGGGCCACAGTGCCCGGGACACCTACCGGATGCTCTTCGAGAGCGGGGTTGCCATCGAGCAGAAGCCCTTCGCTGTGGGACTCAGGGTTGAGCATCCCCAGGAACTGATCAACGCCATCCAGTACGGCCGGAACTATCCCAGGAGCCTCCCTCCCGCCGAATATGCGCTGGCCTACAACAACGCGGTGACCGGGCGTTCCGCCTACTCATTCTGCATGTGCCCGGGCGGCGTGGTAGTGGCGGCTTCCTCCGAGCCGGGCGGCGTGGTAGTGAACGGGATGAGCGGCTACCGTCGTAACTCACCCTTCGCCAACAGTGCGCTGGTGGCCACCGTGGGACCCACGGATTTTGCGGACGACTCGCCGCTGGCGGGCATTGAGTTCCAGCGCCTTTTGGAGCGCCGCGCCTTTGAGGTGGGAGGCGGAGGTTACCTCGCCCCGGCACAGAACCTGATGGCGTTTCTGGGGACGGGGAGGGGGAAGCTTTCCTCCACCTACCGGCCAGGCATCGTGGAGACCGACCTCGCCCGGGTTCTGCCGGAACCGGTGGTCACCACTCTGCGGGAAGGGCTCCTCTTCTTCGACAGGAAGATGCGCGGGTTCGTAACCGCCGAGGCGACCCTTACCGGCGTGGAGACCAGGACCTCCGCACCCGTGCGCATCATCCGCGGGGCCGACCTGCAGTCGGTGACCCACCCCGGCCTGTACCCGACCGGAGAGGGGGCTGGCTATGCCGGCGGCATCATGAGCGCCGCTCTCGACGGCATACGGGTGGCCGACGCCATTGCCGCCCAGGCAGGGGGCGTACCATTTAAGGCGTGAGCCCCAATTCCGGTCACTCCGCAGTCGTGTCCCCTCCCTTTCAAAGGGGAGGGACATGATGAGGTTAGACACCGCTGAATCCCCCCGGCCCCCTTCGCGAAGGGGGGAGCTTTCAGATCAACACAATAAGGAGTCCTCTTGAAGAAAAAATGCGTTGCCGACATCCGGGACCGTGACATGGTGGATGCCGTATTCCTGGTCAAGGACAAGATCATGGCCATGGCGAAGAACGGCAAGCCTTACCTCACCCTGAAGCTGATGGACAAGACTGGAGAGGTGGATGCCAAGGTTTGGGACAACGCGGACGAAATAGGCTCCCTTTTCGAACGCAACGATTTCCTCGCCGTGCGGGCCAAGGCCAGCATCTACCTCGGTAAGATGCAGCTCATCCTCTCCGAGTTGAAACGGGTCCCCGAGGAGGAGGTCGAACTGGCAGACTTCCTGCCGGAAACCGACCGCGACATCAACGTGATGGTCGGCGAGTTGAGGGAACAGCTCGCCTCCATCAAGGACCCCGATCTCTCCAGGCTTTTGAACTCCTTCTTCGACGATCCCGAGGTGATGGCGAAATTCCGGGTGGCGCCGGCTGCCAAAGGGATGCACCACGTCTACCTGGGGGGGCTCCTGGAGCACTCGTTGTCCGTCGCCAAGCTGGTGGATGCCGTCACGCCGCTCTACGAGGGGCTGAACCGGGATCTCCTGGTCGCCGGCGCCCTTTTGCACGACGTGGGCAAGGTGCGCGAGATGACCTACAGCCGCTCTTTCGACTACACCGACGAGGGCAAGCTGATCGGCCACATCACCATCGGGGTCGAGATGCTGCAGGAGCGGATTTCCACGCTACTGGGTTTCCCGTTCGAACTCGGCATGCTCTTGAAGCACATGCTCCTTTCGCACCACGGTCAGTACGAGTACGGCTCGCCCAAACGCCCCAAGACGGTGGAGGCGACCATCCTCAACTACCTTGACGACCTGGATTCCAAGATTAACGGCATCAGGACGCACATCCGCAAGGAGCCCGACAATCCTTCTCGCTGGACCTCCTACCACCGGCTCTATGACCGTTACTTCTTCAAGGCAAACGGCCTTCCCGAGGAAGAGATACTTCATCCGGAAGAGTTCCTGGAACCTGAAGAGCTGCTGCCGGAGCCGGTAGTGGCGCGGCAGGAAGCTCCCGCGGGCCCGGGGCAGCAGGCGGCGGCCAAAGCGGACGAGGGAAGGAAGTCGTTCAGCAACAACCCGTTCGCCAACCTGAAAAACGAGAATTTCGAGCTGTTTTAACAGGAAATCCTGACCATAGAGGACACAGCGGTCCCACAGGGGAAACAGAGTAAGCCGAAAACCGGTTTCCTATGCCGGCCTTTACTCTTGCGAGGGGGGGGCTTTCGGATTCTGTCCTGCTTTGCGGCGACAGGGTCCTCTGATGCTGCCCAAGGCGACTGTGCTGGCCTGCACGGCTGGACCCGATCCGGATAACCATGAAGGGAGATGCCATGTTGATCGAAAGAATAATCGTAGGCCCGCTGGGGGTGAACTGCTTCATCCTCGGCGACAAGCAGAGTAATGAAGGTGTCGTGGTCGATCCCGGGGCCGACAGCGAAATGGTTCTCGCCGCGGTGTCGAGATTCGGGCTGAAGGTGAAATACGTGATCAACACCCACGGCCATTTCGACCACATCGGCGGCAACCGTGCCGTCACCGTGGCAACCGGGGCGGAACTGCTGATCCACGAGAAGGACCTCCCTCTGCTGTCGCTGGCCAGGAAGAGCGGTCAGATGTACGGCCTGCAGGTCGAGGACTCCCCGGCTCCTTCCCGCTACCTAAGCGATGGAATGCGTCTGGAGTTCGGCAGGCGGACCATCGAGGTGCTGCACACTCCCGGTCACACCCAGGGCGGATGCTGCCTGCTGCTGCGCAACGAGCAGGTGGTCATCACGGGCGATACCCTCTTCGCCGACTCGGTCGGGCGTACCGACCTCCCCGGGGGCTCCCATGAACAGCTGATGGCCTCCATCAAAGAGAAACTCATGCCGCTTCCTGACGAGACGGTGGTCTGGCCCGGTCACGGCCCCTCCTCGACCATCGGCCGGGAGAGGCGCTCGAACCCGTACATAAACGGCTAGGGGGAAACGATGCTGAAAGGCAAAGTCATCGTCCTCGGCGTGACCGGGGGGATCGCAGTTTACAAGGCTGTCGAACTGCTGCGGCTTTTGACCAAGGCGGGCGCCGAGGTCCACGTGGTGATGACCCGGGGAGCGACCGAGTTCGTCACCCCGCTTACCTTCCAGACCTTGTCCGGCAATCCCGTTCACCTGGAACTCTTCAACCTGATCTCCGAACAGGAGATAGGGCACATCTCGCTGGCCGAGCGCGCCGACCTCTTCCTGATCGCCCCTGCCACCGCCAATTTCGTAGGCAAGGTGGCGGCCGGCATCGCCGACGACCTGCTCACCACCACGGTGATGGCGACCAGGGCCCCGGTGCTGATCGCCCCCGCCATGAACGTCAACATGTACCATAACCCGATCTACCAGGAGAACGAGGCGCGCCTGAAACGGCATGGCTACCTTTTCGTCCCGCCTGCCTGCGGCATGCTCGCCTGCGGCTACGAAGGGGAGGGAAAGCTGCCTGATCCCGCGGTTATCCTGGAGGAGGCCATTGCGGCTCTCACCCCCAAGGTGCTGGCCGGCCAGCGGGTGCTGGTCACCGCCGGCCCTACCCTGGAAGAGATCGATCCGGTCCGTTACATCAGCAACCATTCCTCGGGAAAAATGGGGTACGCAATCGCCCGCCAAGCGCGGCTGCGTGGCGCAGAGGTGACGCTGGTGAGCGGTCCCACCGCGCTGGCCGCTCCCTGCGGGGTCAACGTGATTCGGGTGGAAAGCGCCCTGCAGATGCGGGACGCGGTGCTTGAACAGGTGGAAAAAAGCGACGTGGTGATCAAGGCGGCCGCCGTAGCGGATTACCGGCCGAAGCAGCGCGCCGGGATGAAGGTGAAGAAAAACGAGGACGCCCTCACCGTGGAACTGGAGAAAAACCCCGACATCCTCGCTGAGCTCGGTGCCAGGAAGGGAAAACGGGTGTTGGTCGGTTTTGCCGCCGAGACCCAGGACCTCATTGGCAATGCAACCAAGAAGCTCAACCAGAAGAACCTGGACATGGTGGTGGCAAACGACGTCTCCCAGGAGGGGGCCGGTTTCAACGTGGACACCAACATCGTCAAGTTCCTGTTCGCGGACGGACGCGTGGAAGAATTGCCGCTTATGGGGAAGGAGCAGGTGGCGGCAGTCATCCTCGACCGGGTGGAAGAGCTTCGGAAGGAAACGGGACGCTAGCAGAGGAGGGCAAATCCCCCCCGGCCCCCCTTTGTCAAAGGGGGGAGGCTGCAGCAGTGCCAAAGGGCAAACCTCCCCTCGCCCTCGGGGAGAGGGTGGCCGAAGGCCGGGTGAGGGAGCCCGGCGTCGGTGAGATGCCGGTAGCTCTAACTGGATGTCTAGAAATTGCCGGGGGGTTAAGCACCGGGGGAGAAACTCAGCGGGAAAGGATCTGCAGCAGCAGTTCCGGCTCGCAGATCGCCTCTTTCAGCTTTACCTTCAGCTCGGCCAGCTCTGCATAGGCCTGCGGTTTGGTGATCTTGCCGCTGCGATAGAGCAGGCGCAGGTTCTTGCGTACCGCCTCGGCGGCGGCCAGCGCTTTTTCTCCGGTGGGATCTGCCTGGTAGTAGCGGGAGTTTTCGCCGTTATTCAGGAAATCGTAGACCGCCTCCTGGGCGAGCTGCATGTACTCTTCGCGATCGTTTTCGTCCAGTTCGTAGCGGGAGTTATCCGATAGCGTCTGCAGAATGCCTTGCCACTTCTCCAGGCGGCTCAGCAGAAGGATCGAGTTGAAGATCCGCTTATTGGTGGTGAACGAAAAGAGGGTATCGGAGAGGACCTTGCGCAGCAGCTGGTCGTTCTTGGCAAAGTGCTCCCGCGCCACCTTCTTCCCGGTTTCCCAGATCTCCTTCTCCACGTAATTCTCGAACCGCATCTCCCAGTAGGCATGCTTGAGCGTCAGCGACGAAAAGCTCCTCATCACCTTGTAGGGGACGAAGTAGTTGTGCGCAATGCAGTCGGCCGCCAGGTGGCTCAGGTAGCCGTAGCCGCAGGCCTGCTGGGACTGGTCGCCGGCCCTCTCCAGCACCCGGTGGCCGATGCGCCAGCGGTGGCAGTGTTCGAGGTAGTGGGTGAACTTCTTGCCGAGGATAATGTCGGCGGCGATGGTGCCGTAGAGAAAGTCGTAGGGGTGGGTGCCGATGATGGCGGCTACTGCCGGCTCCAGGGACTCCAGGTTGGCGAGGACGTTCATGCCGAGCTGCAGGTGGATGCCCGCCCCCCAGGCGAAGGCTTGTTGAGGGATAGCTATCACGAGCAGCACGGCGGCTGCGAGAAGTATGAACATGCCGTTGAGCATAGAGAATGGTCGGTAAAAAGTAAAGGGGTTTACCATGGTTGGATCGGAGGAAAGGGATGTGCTGCTCGCCTCGTTGAGAGGGTATCTGGACGAGCTCAGGGAGAGCGGGGTGGAGGAACTTCCCTTCGCACCGGACAGCGCTTTGGCTCCCCAGCCGGTGGCCTCCCCGGTAGCCCCGGCAGCTGGTGCTGTCCCCGCGGCGGCAGGTCCGGCGCTTCCAGCTGTTGAGCCCGCATCTGCGCCTGCTCCTGCATATGCAGCCGCTCCTGCGCCAGCTCCAGAGGACGCTCCTGCGGCTTCCTTGCCTAAGCTGGAGAATCCGGCACTGTCCGCTGCGGCAGCCATCGAAGAGTCAGGCAACCCACAGGCAAGGCTATTGTTCGTGATGGCCGGTGGCGGGCTGTCGGAAGCTTCCGGCAACCTGTTGGCGAAGATCATCGGGGCCATGGGATTTGCTCCGGAGCAGGTTCTCCTTGTGACGTTACCGTTCGAGACGCTGTCCAGCGGTGGAGCCCTGCGCGAGAGGCTTTTGGGAAGGATCGCCGAGGTCGCTCCCCAGGCGGTGGTAGCCCTGGGAGAGCAGGCGGCCCAACTGGTACTCGACAGCGACGACGCCATGAGCCGTCTGCGCGGCCGCTTTGTCCAAGTGGAAGAGGTCCCGGTCATGGCGACTCTCCATCCGGATCAGCTTCTTGCCGACGAGACCCTGAAACGCCAGGTCTGGAACGAGATGAAAAAGGTCATGGCCTTACTTGCCCAGAAAGGCTGATTAGAGCCGGAAGGTGCAGAGCTAGCTGCACTGCAGCCCCTTCCTCAGATTCGCCAAGTTCTGCTCCATAAGGGAAATGAAGCTGGTCCCTTTGTCGAAATCCTGCTTGCTGATGTTGTGCGCCGCGTTCAGCATCAGGACTTCGGCGCCGGTCTCGCGGGCGATCATCTGCGCGGTGGCGGGGGAGAGCAGTTCCTCGCAATAGACGTATTTCAGCCCGTTTTCCCGCATCGCCTTGACCAGTTCGGCCAGCTTTTGCGGGGTAGCCTCGGCATCCGGGTCCACCGCCTGCGCCGAGAGATAGGTCAGATCGTAGCGCTTGGCAAGATAGCCGAAAGCGTAATGCCCGCCGTGCAGAAATATCCTCTTTCTGCAGTTTGCCAGCCCGCGTTTGTACTCGTCGTCCAGCTTCTGCAATTTCTGCTGGTACTCCTTCGCCCGCGCCAGGTAGTACTCCTTGTTGGCAGGGTCCTTCTCGATAAGCCCGACCGCGATGTTTTGCACCATCACCTGGGCATTGTTAAAGTCCAGCCAGATGTGGGGGTCCAGCCCGCCGTGGTGGATGTGCCCGTCGTGGCCCTTGGCCGCTTCACCGTGCTCGTCCTCCTGGCCCTGGGCGACCTTCATCATCCTGACTCCCTTGCTGGTGTCGACTGCCACCGGCTTGGTGGCTACCGACTGCAGCAGTTTAACCGCCCACGGTTCCAGGTACTCGTTGGTGTAGATGACCACGTCCGCCTTGCTCATCTTGACCACATCGTCGGGCTTGGGCTCGAAGCTGTGGGGCTCCACGCCCGGAGGAAGGAGCAGGGAAACGTTGGCCTTGTCACCGGCCACCGCCTTGGCGAAATCGTAGAGGGGGAACAGGGTTGTCACTACGGTCAGTTTGTGTGGCCCCGGCGCGGTGGCCGTCTGTTCGTTTTTGCTGCAGGCAGCTGTAACTGCCAGCACAGCAACGACCACGAGTATGAGCACCATTTTTTGCATACAAGATCCTTTCGGCTGAGGGAAAGGTACAAATAGAAACCATTTCGATTTAATTGTCAAGACGTCTCCCGCTTCCTTGTACGCTCCCCCGCCTGGTAAGGTTTTGCTCCGCCCCCACGCCCCTCCGCTTCCAACCGCCAGCCGACAGCGGCTACCGTCATTTCGGTGTCGCACACGCTTTCAGCTTGCCATTCTCGAAGAAGGAGATCGGCTGCATCCCGTCGCACACCTTGCCGTCCACCGTACTCTGGCTGGCCAGGATGCAGGTGTCCAGCTTGCCGGAAGGGTAGAAGGAAATCACGCCGTACTCGTCACAGGAGATCCCGCCGTAGGTATAAAAATCCCTGTTCGTGCAACTTTTCAGCATGCCGAGTTCGTAGAAGGTGATGTTGGCGTACATGTTACAGACCAGGCCATCGACGGTATAGATGTCTTTGAGTGCGCATGATTGAAGAGTTCCGTTGGGATAGTAGGTGATGGCAGAGCCAGGATTGCAGATTGATGCGTCAGCGGCTAAGCAGATGCCTGCCCAGGTCGTCAACATTATGCTCACAGCGATGGATGCGATTCTCATGGCTACCCCCTTCGATCAACCTCTTGCTCATAAGCCATTGCCAAGTATAGCTGCAAAAGCTTCTTTTTATAGCGATTGCCGCAGGGAGTCCTGCATCTGGCCTTGCTTGACACGTCATCAGTGTTGGATATGCTTTACCGTCGTTGAGTTAACAAAAACACATCCATAGAAGGTGTCAGCCCTGTCTGCGCTTTGCCAGGCTATGACATCGTTGTGTCAATTGGTCAGCCTGCTTCATTGATTGGCCGTCTGCCAACTCCAGCTCGCACCCGGCGGGAGTGACTGTCGGTGGTGCCGTTGACAGTACCTGCGCTGAAACCCCCTCTATCTGGGAAGATGTGGCTATTCCCTTTAAAGCCCGGCTGCCGCATCTGTCGCAGGTGCTGCAGCCACCACCAAGGAGGCATCTCGATGATGCACCTGAGACTACTGCTCGTCATCGCCTGCCTCGTTACCTTGGCCAATCCAGTGCTGGCTGCTGAGCAATACGGCTATCCCATTGCTGACCCCTATGATTCCACCATCCTCGGCACCCCCGCCAAACTTATGCCGGTCTTTCCGGCCAAGATGCGTACACGGCAACTGGCGCTGGACGTGGTGCCGGGCAGGAGCAAGCCACCGATCTTCTTCTACGATAACGGGCTGCACTGCACCTTCGCCTGGCAAAAAGAGAAAGCTCCGCTTATCTTCCTGATTGCCGGCATGGGTTCCGGCGACCGGGCCAGCAAGCTTTTGACCATGATGAAGGCCTTCTATGCGGCAGGATTTCACGTCATCACCCTGCCGTCACCCACCAGCGCCAACTTCATCGTATCCGCCTCCCAAACCTGCGTCCCCGGCGACCTCACCGACGATGCCGCCGATCTGTACCGGGTGATGGAGGTAGTGTGGCAACAGGTGAAGGACCAGGTCGAGGTATCCTCCTTCAACCTCTGTGGTTACAGCCTGGGAGCCGATGACGCCGCCTTCGTGGCCATGCTCGACGAGCAGAGAAAAGCTTTCAACTTCCGGAAGGTGCTGCTCATCAACCCTTCGGTGAACCTCTACTCCTCCATGGGTAAAATCGAAGACCTCCTGAAGCAGATCCCCGGCGGTCCCAAAAAGGAAGGGGTCTTCTTCAACAGGATGCTCTCCAAGTTCAGCCAGTTCTACCGCTATGGCAATTTCGTAGCGGTCAACGACGACTTCCTGTACAGCATGTACCGGGAGCGACTGTTCAGCCGTGAAGAGACCGGCGGCCTGATCGGGCTTACCTTCCGGCTCAACCTGGCCGGCATGATCTTCGCCTCCGATGTCATGACCAACAGCGGCTATGTGGCGCCCAAGAACCGGGTACTGACCCAGAGCGACCCGCTCTACGACTATTTCATGGTTTCCATGCACCTGAGCTTTTTCGACTACTTTAACGAGTACTTCTATCCCTTCTACCGGTTGAGACATCCAGGGGTCACCAAGGAGCAGCTGATCGAAGCCCAGAGCCTGAAAACCATCGAAAAGTACCTGATGTCGGACAAGTTCGGTGCCATGGTCAACCAGGACGATCCTATGCTGGGGGAGGGTGACGTGGAGTACCTTCGGGAACTGTTCGGCCCCCGCGCCAAGGTCTATCCGCGGGGCGGGCACCTGGGCAATCTCGAGTACAAAGAAAATCTCGACTACATGGTCTCCTTTTTCCGCTGACCAGGAGGATGACATCATGAAGCGGAACATCCTCTTTTTGCTCCTGCTGCTGTCGCTATCCGGCTGTGCCACCAGCAAGCCCGCGTCTCAGGAAATTCCGCCCCGGCATACGGTGGGCGAATTCAGGGACCAGCCCTTTGCTTACGTCTCGGATCCCTGGGAAGGGTTCAACCGCAACATGTACCGGTTCAACTACTACTTCGACAGCTACCTCTACCTCCCCGTGGTCAAGGGATACGAGTTCATCACGCCGGTCTTCCTGCAGGAACGCGTTTCCCACTTCTTCGACAACATCTCCGAAATCCGCAACCTGACCAACAGTATCTTTCAGCTGAAGGGCAAGGAGGCTGCCACCACCCTCGGCCGTTTCCTGACCAACAGTACCTTGGGGCTGGGCGGCCTGTTCGACCCCGCCACCAAGTGGGGGCTCGAGAAGCACCCGGAGGATTTCGGTAAGACCCTGGGCTACTGGGGTGCGGGATCGGGCCCCTACCTGGTGCTGCCGGTGTTCGGCCCGTCATCGGTCCGCGATACCGGCGGACTGGCGGCCGACGCCGGGATCAGGTACGGGATCTATACCGCCACCATACCGAGCTCCGACGACAGCTTCACCATTGCCACCGGGGTGGAGACGCTGGAGGCAATCGATGCCCGTCACCTGCAGAGTTTCCGGTATTACGAGGGAGGCTATCCCTTCGAGTACGAGCTGGTCCGTTTCGTGTACCACGAGAAACGCGAGCTGGAGTCGGAGAAGCCGGAGCCGCCGAAGTGATTGACCGCGGCAACACCGCCAATTTTCATCAAAAATCCCCCCTGTCGTTGCCGAGCACCTGCAATCGTGTAAAGTTGTTCAGGAAAACGTGCCGGCTGCCCGCTAAGGATTCAGCTGGCGCGGGCAAAGACAGAGGGGGAGGTGCCTGATCATGCGCAAGATTACCTACAGCTGTGAGGTCCACGCCGCGCTGGACACGGTATGGAAGCTCCTCGTAGAGAAGGTTGAACAGCCGCAGATCTACCTGCCCGGGGTGGTGCACTCCAGGATACTGCAGCACTACGGCAACGGTCTGCTGCGCGAGGTGAAAGGCGAAGGGATGCTGATCAAGGAGAAGGTGGTCATCGACAAGGCGCACGGTGAAGTGCACTACTTCCTGCTTGAGCACCCGCTGTTCTCAGGCCGGGTGGTAAACCGGGTGGTCCCTTCCTCGGTGCAAAGCCCGGTCGCGCCTCAGCTGCTGACCATAGAGGTGGATTGGGTCCCCAAGGACGAAAAGGCCGAGCACCTGATACAGACTGCCATTCCTGACCAGATCCAGAGCGAGGTGCTTGCCATCAAGCAGCGGGCGGAGGCGATGGAAAAGGAGGCATCCCTGCCTCTGAATACGGCCTATGCCTTCGGCCTCACCGTTTCGCTCCCCTTTGCGGATGCGGTCAGAAGGGTCCACGACGAACTCGCCAAGGAAGGTTTCGGCATCATCTCGGAACTGGACGTGAAGCAGAAGTTCCGTGAAAAGCTGCACAAGGAATTCCGGAATTACCTCATCCTGGGCGCCTGCAATCCGGGGCTCGCTTATCAGGCCTTTGGCATCGATCTCAACATCGGAACCCTTCTGCCTTGCAACGTGGTGCTCTACTCTATTTCCGAATTCCGGACCGTGGTCATTATCATGGATCCGGTGACCGCCCTGGCCCCGGTAACCAACCCGCATCTGAAGGAACTTGCGGAAACCGTCAAACAGAGCATGCAACGAGTTGTGGCCGCCCTGTAATATTCATTGCCTGCAAGGAGGTAGCCAGTCCGAGCCCGATAAAGGCTCGCCCGCCTGGACATTCACCGTAATGATCAATATCAAACGCATATACGAAGAGCCCGAGCCGCAGGACGGCGTGCGGTTATTGGTGGACCGGCTCTGGCCGAGAGGTCTCAGCAAGGAGCGGGCCCGCGTCGACCGCTGGCTGAAAGAGATCGCCCCCAGCGACGAGCTGAGGCACTGGTTCGGCCATGACCCGGCCAAGTGGCAGGAGTTTCGGACACGCTACCGGGAGGAATTGGCGACCCGGCAGCAGCTGATCGACGAGATCAGGGCGTTGGCGGCAGAGGGGAGGGTGACGCTTCTTTTCGCCGCCCACGATGAAGAGCACAACAACGCTGTGGTGCTCAAGGAACTGATCGAGCGCCCGGTTGAGCCGGAAACGCAGGGGTAGTTTAGGCTTTGTCTGTTTGACGCTCCAGTACATAGTCCCCGGTAAAGCGGCCCTGGCCATAAGAGGTGACAGAGGAGAGGGGTGATTGGCTATAATTTAGCTGTACCCAAACCGTTGCATGTCACAGCGCATTACCACGAGATGTTGAAGGGGAGATCGCCATGGGAAAAAATCTGGCAACTAAAATCCTGGAAGCTCACCTGGTCGAGGGGAAGCTGGTCCCCGGCCAGGACATCGCTCTGAAGATAGATCAGACCCTTTTGCAAGACGCCACCGGCACCATGGCCATGCTGGAGTTTCAGGCTACCGGGATCGAGCGGGTCAAGGTGGGGCTGGCTGCCCAGTACATCGACCACAACCTGCTGCAGACCGACAACAAGAACGCCGATGACCACGCCTTTTTAACTAGCGCGGCTCAGAAGTTCGGAGTCTACCTCTCGAAGCCGGGCAATGGCGTCTCGCACCAGGTGCACCTGGAGCGCTTCGGCGTGCCAGGGACCACCCTTTTGGGGGCCGATTCCCATACTCCGACCGCAGCCGGGCTTGGCATGCTGGCCATCGGAGCCGGGGGGCTCGACGTGGCCCTAGCCATGGCGGGGCATCCTTTTCACCTCCCCTGTCCTCGCATCTGGGGGATCAAGCTCATCGGTGAACTGCAACCGTGGGTTTCCGGCAAGGACGTCATCCTGGAGATGCTGAGGCGTCACAGCGTGAAGGGCGGGGTTGGCAGGATCATCGAGTACTACGGGCCGGGAGTGGTTAGTCTCTCGGCAACCGATCGGGCCACCATCGGTAACATGGGGGCCGAGTTGGGCGCTACCACCTCCATCTTCCCCAGTGACAAGCGGACCCTCGAATTCCTGAAGGCCCAGGGGCGTGAGTCGGTCTGGCGTGAATTGGCGGCCGATGCCGACGCGACCTATGACGACTACGACGAAATCGATCTCTCCAAGGTCGAGCCGCTGATCGCCTGTCCGACCTCACCTGATAACGTGGTCAGGGTGGCGGATATCGAAGGGCTCAAGGTGGACCAGGTGATCGTGGGGAGCTCGGTCAACTCATCGTTTCGCGACCTGATGACCGTCTGCAGGATCCTGGACGGCCGCAAGGTCGCTCCCAAGCTTTCCTTCCACATCAACCCCGGCAGCCGGCAGGTGCTGGAGAACGTGGTCGCCAACGGCGGCTTTATCATGCTGCTTTTGGCGGGGGCACAGGTGCACCAGCCGGGCTGTCTTGGGTGCATCGGCATGGGGCAGGCCCCCGGCACCAACCAGGTCTCGCTCAGGACCTTCCCCCGCAACTTCCCGGGGCGAAGCGGCACCAAGGAGGACCGGGTCTATCTCTGCTCGCCGGAGACCGCCGCGGCAGCCGGAGTTTTTGGCGTGGTGACCGATCCGCGCAAGCTGGGGGATCTGATGCCCTGGCCCGCGGTGCAGAATCCCGAGCAGTACCTGGTAGACGATTCCAGCATCCTGATGCCTCCCGAGGACGGCAAGGGGGTGGAGATCGTCACCGGTCCCAACATCGTCCCCTTCCCGGCGTTCGACGCGCTTCCGGACCAGCTTGAGCTCGAGGTGATCATCAAGGTCGGAGACAACATCTCCACCGACACCATCATGCCGGCGGGGAACAAGGTGCTTCCGTTTCGCAGCAACATACCCGCCATCAGCAGGTTCGTCTTCGAACAGGTCGACCCGGAATTCTCGGAGCGGGCCAAATCCAGGGAGAACGGGGCGGTGGTGGGCGGGGCCAACTACGGCCAGGGGTCTTCGCGCGAGCACGCCGCTTTGGCCCCCCGCTATCTCGGCATCAGGGCCAAGCTAGCCAAGAGCTTCGCCAGGATCCACCGTTCGAACCTGATCAACTTCGGCATCCTGCCGCTCACCTTCAGGGACCCGGCCGACTACGACAGGCTCAACCAGGGGGACCGCCTCACCCTTTCCGGGGTACGCTCCCTGCTGGAAAAGGGCGCCAGGGAGATCCCGGTAAAGGTGAATGGCGCCGAAATAATCACCGTTTTGGACGTTTCGGAGCGCGAACGGCGCGAACTGCTGGCCGGCGGACTGTTGAATCTCGTGAAGGAGGAGACCCATGGAAGGAAGCGTTAAGGAGCTACTTCCCGAGGGGGAACTGGTCAAGCTGTACGAGCAGATGGTGCTCTGCCGCGATTTCGAGGAGAGCTGCGCCGAGCAGTACGCGAAAGGGCACATCACCGGGTTCCTGCACCTGTACAGCGGCCAGGAGGCGGTCGCGGTGGGCTGCACGGCCGGCCTCCACAAGGACGACTATATCCTGTCCGCCTACCGCGACCACGCCCAGGCCATCGTGCGTGGCGTAGATCCCAAGCTGGTGATGGCCGAACTGTTCGGCAAGGCGACCGGTCTCTGCAAGGGGAAGGGGGGCTCCATGCACCTCTTCTCCCCCGAGCACAACTTCATGGGAGGCTACGCGATCGTGGGGGGACAGTTTCCCATTGCCGTCGGTCTTGCCTGGGCCAGCCACTTGAAGGAGGAGGACCGCATCACGGCTTGCTTCTTCGGTGACGGCTCCATGAACCAGGGGACCTTCCACGAATCGCTCAACTGGGCGAGGCTTTGGGAGCTGCCAATCCTTTTCATCTGCGAGAACAACTTCTACGGCATCGGCACTGAGGTCCACCGCGCCTCAGCGCAGGCAGCACTGCACCGTAGGACCTGCGGCTACGACATCCCCAGCGAGAAGGTCGACGGCATGGACATGATCGCCATGTACCAGGCCACCAAGCGGGCGGCCGCCTGGGTACGGGAGAGACAGCGACCGTACTTTATCGAGGCGGTCACCTACCGCTTCCGCGGGCACTCCATGTCTGATCCCGCCAAGTACCGCAGTTCCACCGAACAGGAGATGTGGAAGAGCAGGGACCCGATCCCGAACCTGTCCCGCCGGCTCATCGAGGAAGGGATCGCCAGCGAGGCCCAGCTGCAGGAGATCGCCAAACGTTGCGCGGCACGGGTGGAGGAGTCGGTGGCCTTCGCAGCGCAGTCCCCCTGGCCGGAGGACGACCAGGTCTGGGAGGATATCTATGTCTGAGATGACCTATCGAGATGCCATCAATCTGGCGCTCAAGGAGGAGATGCGCCGCGACCCGTCGGTGGTGACCTACGGCGAGGATGTGGCGCTCTACGAGGGGGCCTTCAAGGTAACCCGGGGGCTTCTCTCGGAGTTTGGCGAGGAGCGGGTGCGGGACTGCCCGATCTCGGAGAATACCATCGTCGGGGTGGCGGTGGGCGCGGCCATGGGCGGTATCCGGCCGGTCGCAGAGTTGATGACGGTGAACTTCGCCCTCCTTGCCATGGACCAGATCATCAACCACATGGCGAAGGTCCGCTACATGTTCGGCGGGCAGATCTCCCTCCCCATGGTGGTCCGGATGCCGGGCGGTGGCGGCAGCCAGCTCGGTGCCCAGCATTCACAGAGCCTGGAGAGCTACTTTATGCACTGCCCGGGCATGAGGATCGCCTACCCGGCAACCCCGGCGGACGCCAAAGGACTGTTGAAAACCGCCATTCGCGACAACAACCCCGTCATCTACCTCGAGCACGAGCTTCTCTATAACAGCAAAGGAGAGGTCCCTGAGGATCCGGAGTTCCTGGTGCCATTTGGAAAGGCAGCCGTGATGCGGGAGGGAACCTCGGTCTCCCTGGTCGGCTACGGAAGGATGGCCATCCTCTGCCTGCAGGCTGCCCAGCAGCTGGAAAAGGATGGAATTTCCTGTGAGGTGGTGGATCTGCGCACCCTGAACCCGCTCGATATGGAAACCGTGCTGGCGTCTGTGCAGAAGACGGCCCATGCGGTGGTGGTGGAGGAGTGCTGGGGGAGCGCCGGTTTGGGGGGAGATATCGCCTCGCGCATCTATGAGCGCTGTTTCGACACCCTGCTGGCGCCGGTCAAGAGGATCTCAGGGCTCGACGTGCCGATGCCGTACTCCCGCAACATAGAAAAACTGTGCATTCCCCGTACCGAGCAGATCGTGCAGGAAGTCCGCAATCTGATGAAACAATCCTACTGAAAAACGTACTGAGGAGCCCGCCATGAACGAAATCGTCATGCCCAAACTTTCCGACACCATGACCGAAGGGAGACTGGTCTCCTGGAAGAAGAGGGTAGGGGAGACGGTCAACCGGGGGGATGTGCTGGCCGAGGTGGAGACGGATAAGGCAAACATGGAGCTGGAAGCGTTCACCTCCGGTGTGCTGCTGGAGGTGAGGGTGCAGGCGGGCGAGATGGTGCAGGTGGGAACGGTGATAGCGTTGGTCGGCAAGCCGGAGGAAAAGGGGGCCGAGGCTCCGGCGGTAAAGGAGGGAGCGCCGCCTCAGCCCGAAAGCAAGCCACAAGCACAGCCACAAGCACAGCCACAAGCTCAGCCACAAGCACAGCCACAAGCACAGCCACAAGCCCAGCCACAAGCCCAGCCGGCGACGCCGGAGACGGGAAGTGAGAATGTCAAAGGGGCAGGTGCCCCTCCTCAGCAAGCGCCTGCTGCTGAGGAGGCCACCGTGGCACCTGAAACGGCCGGGGAAAGTTCGGCAGCTGCCGCCACCGCGGCCACCGGCACCGAAGGGGAGAAGCAGGCTCCGGCCGCTCCTCCGGTGGGAGCAGGGGAACAACAGCCGCCTACCGAGCCTGCGGAAGGGGGCGCCACCCCGGCTGAAGCTCAACTTCCCGTAAAGGAGCAGCCTGCCTGGCAGCCAGGGCAGCTTCCTGCAGAAGGTCGTGAGAAGGCAGCTCCGGTGGTACGACGCCGGGCCCGGGAATTGGGGATCGATCTTACTGAGGTGCAGGGAAGTGGCCCCGATGGAAGGATCCTGTTGCAGGACCTGGAAGGCCGGGAACCAGAAGGTAAGCAAGAAGCCAAGCCGGCTGGCGAGCCTGGCCGTGCCGTAGCCCAAATGCCGGAGGAAGGTAGCAGGCCGCTGCCGAGGTTGCGCGCCGCCGTTGCCAGGATCGTCAGTCAGTCGTGGGACTCGATACCGCACTTTACTGTCACCATGGAGATAGCCATGGACGATGCGGAGTCGATCCGCCGTCAGCTAAAGCATAGTGGCATCTTGGTGACGGTTAACGACCTGGTCGTAAAGAGCGTGGCGGTGGCCTTGCAGAAATTTCCGCAGTTAAACGCATCCTACACCGGTGGCGGCATGATGCTTCACGCCGATATCAACGTCGGTGTCGCTGTAGGTGTAAGGGATGGCGTCCTGATTCCGGTTGTCCGCGGCTGCCAGCACCTCTCTTTACAGGAGATCTCGCTCGCCAGCCACAAACTGGCGGAACGTGCCCGCTCCGGGGCTCTCAGCGAGCAGGAGATGGCAGGCGGGACCTTCTCGGTCTCCAATCTCGGCATGTATGGGGTGAGCGATTTCACCGCAATCATCTATCCCTCCCAATCGGCCGTGCTCACGGTGGGTGCGGTTGCCGATACGGCGGTGATTCGGGAAGGGGTGCCGGCTTGCGGCAAAATCATGAAGGTCACGCTGTGCGCCGACCACCGGTTGGTTGACGGTGCCTACGCGGCGGGATTCCTTTCCGAACTGAAGGTCATTCTGGAAAATCCGGTTCGTCTGCTCATCTAGAACTGCTGCCCGTTATTAGAAAGGCGCCCTCTGGCAGCATGGTAGCCGCTGTCGGGGCGCCTTTTCTATTGGAGCCGGTTCAGTCCTCATGTTGCAGGTCAAAGGAGCCGTCTTCCTCTATGCTGACTGAGGTACCGAACACTTTTCCTTCCCGATTGAGGGTCGTTGCCAGCCACTCCGCTTCCGTGGCATTCGCCAACTGCAGCCGGAATTTGTGCCTTCTCACTGGCACCATCGTCAGCCGCGCCAGTTTTCCGGTTGCGGCCTCGATCTGTGGAAAGTACATGAGCGACAGGTCTCCCCGGAACTCCTCGTAGCCGCTGATCCCCTCATAATCGTTGATGAAATCGCCGCAGCCGTAGATGACACCCTTCCCCTGGTACACTTCGATCCCTTTTACATGGTGGGATGAATGACCGTGGACGAGATCGACCGATGCCGCTTCGATCAGGCGATGGGCGAACTGCCGCTGATCCGGCGGGACTTCGAATCCCCAATTGCTACCCCAGTGGATCGACGCGATAACGATGTCTCCCGCACCCTTGACTCCTCTGACCTGGGAGGCGATTCGCGAGATGGTCGCAGGTGATAGATCCGGCAAAAGGTTTATCCCGCACCTGTCGGTAGTCGCTTTCCACGCATTTGGAATGCCGCTCGTTTCCAGTCCGAAGCTGAAGAGAAGCACCCTTCCTTTTCCAGTCACCGGTAACATCACCGGTGACGCAGCTTCATGGTAATTTGAGCCGGCGCCCGCGGTCTTCACGCCTGCCTCTCCTAGGACAGCCAGCGTTTCCGTCAGACCGGCGTATCCCCAATCCAGCACATGGTTGTTGGCAAGAGCGCAGGCATCTATACCGGCCTCCGTCAGACAGGGGACGTTTGCCGGATGCATTCGGTAGTTGATCCCCTTGCCCTGCCAGTAGTCATTACTGGTTGTAATGCTGCTCTCCAGGTTGATGATCCGCAGGTCCGGCGCCCGTTTCTCCAGGATCGCCAGAGCCTCTCCCCAGGGGTATCCATACCCCACCGGTTTCGCGATACTCCCCGCCGCCCGTTCGGCGAGCATCACATAGCCGCGGGCGTCTCGCAAGTACGGCTCGAAAATGGCAGGTTCGCTGGGGTGGGGGAGGATCTGGTCGATCCCCCTGCCGGTCATCACGTCGCCGCTCAGAAAAATGGTGATGAAATGACTCATGCGACCTCCTTCGGTAGCTGTGGTGGCATCAGCGCTTCAGGTAATGGGGGGCCTCAGGTGTGCACTAAGCAACGTGTTGCCCTCCCGGCAACTCACGTTTCCTTTATCTTCACATAAAAAGAGCCGGCGTGGTTGATGGTCCACGCCGGCCCGGCAGATTGTGGCAAGGTGGCCTCGCTCAGGCCAGCTTGAACTGGGTCACCAGAGTACTGAGGTCGTCCGACAGGCTCGCCAGTTGCGCCGCTGCCACCGACGAGTCCTGGGAACCCTGTGCCGTTCGCTGTACCACGTCCGAAATCCTGGTGATGTTGCCGGTAATCTCGCTGATGGTAGCGGTCTGCTCCTCGGCTGCGGTGGCTATCTGGTTCACCTGCATGCTGACCGCGTTGATCTGGTCGAGGATCTCTTGCAGGGCACTGCCCGACTTGGCAGCCTCCTCCGTCCCGTGTTTCACCTCGCGCACCCCATCCTCCATCGCGGAGACGGCCCCCTTGGTTTCCGCCTGGATTGCCTTGATCATTTCGCTGATCTCCCTGGTCGCCTTGGTGGTCCGTTCGGCTAGCGCGCGCACCTCGTCGGCTACCACCGCAAAGCCCCGCCCCTGTTCACCGGCTCGCGCCGCCTCGATGGCTGCGTTCAGCGCCAATAGGTTGGTCTGGTCGGCGATGTCTTCGATGGTACCGACAATGGCACCGATCTGGTCGGATCGGGCACCAAGGCTTTCCACGGTGCGGGCAGTGGCGTTGACCCTTTCCGCAATCCTGTTCATTATCTCCACCGTTTGGGCCACTACCTGGGCTCCGCTCTCCGCCGCACCGCTTGCCGGTTGGGAATTTCGGGCGGCCTCGTGGCAGTTGCGGGCGATGTCAGTCGAGGTAGCGGACATCTCCTCGCTGGCGGTAGCGACGGTCTGGGTCTGCAACGCGACTTGCTCGGCGCCGCTGGCGATCTGTTCGGCGGTGGCATGCAGTTGGGTGGAAGAGGTGGCGATGCTTTCCGATATGTCAGTCGTTTGGGAAACGATATTGCGCAGGTTTTCGACCATGTTGCCCATGGCAGCCATCAACTGACCGGTCTCGGTACTGTCTACACCTTCAACTTCGACGGTCAGGTCCCTTTCCGCTATACGATCGGCCGTGGTTACCGCTGCGTTGAGTGGTCTGGTGATGCTGTTGACGATCCAAAGGGCCACCAAAGCTGCAATAGCCAGCGAGACGACCAGCAGACCGACGATGACGATGCGGGAAGTCTTCACGTTGTTCATGGTGGCGACACCATCATCTTTGGCTTGGGTCTGGATGTAGGTGTCGAGTTCTGCCAGCGAGGCCTGGTAGGCACCACGCAGAGGCTTCAGTTCATTGATGGCCTTTTCTGCCTGGGCCTTGTTGCCCTCGTTTAACAAAGCTACGATTTTACCCCTTATGCCAAAATAGGTGGCCCTTCTGTTGGCGATGTTCTGCAGGAGCGCCTTCTCCTTTTCGGAAGTGAGTGAACCCTTCAGTTTCTCCATGGTCTCCGAGGTTGCCTTCTGATTGGCCCCCATGGCTGATATTTCAGTCCGGACCGTTGCCGGGGTATCGGCCATGATGGCCTCGTCCATGTGGAGGGCGTTGTTGGCGATTGCCAGGCTAATCTGGGAAACTCCCCTCATCTGCGGGATGTGTGTCTCCAGCAGGCTTGTAATGTTGGAGTTGAGGGAAGAAATGGTCCAGAAAGCGGTCAGTGCCACCACTGCGGAAGTAAGGATGATAATGCCAAAGCCGATGAAGAGTTTCGTCCTGATGGTGAGCTCTGTTTTCATGGGTGTACCTCCGCTTTTCTCTTGCTGCAAAGTAAGGTTAATAAACCTGGCGTGGTATCGTTTGGCTGGAATGTGGCGGGATGCGAGTGTTCCTATACCCTTGCACAAAAGCTGAGTATAATGTGAGAGTTTTAACTGTCAAGCTGGAGACACTGGCAAGGTGTGGTGCCTATAAACACCTGAAGTCGTAGTGACCTGCTCAATCAGCTTCGCTGCCAAGACAAGCCTTGAATGTTTACAGGTGGGAACTCCGTGCATTGAGTCGAAGGCGACTCACAAAGCAGCCTGGGCCCTTTGAGTTATAACACCTGGCAGTACTTTGATTGGAGTAGATCATGTGCTAGATTTGAAAATCGAATCTTTTTAGGGGAGGACGACGGAGCATGAATCCGGAACTTAAAGATGCCATTTACCATGGAGTACTATGCGAACCGTATGCACAAACTCTGAAAATGAAGTTGGTGGAACTAGTTGAGGGGCATTCGACGGTGGAGATGGATTACGATCCGGCTCTCACCAATAACCTGTTCGGCAGGATGCACGGCGGGGCTATCTTTTCTCTTATCGACGAGGCTTTCCAGACCGCCTGTCAAACGGTCGGCAGCGCTACGGTCGCTCTCAATGTAAATATCAACTATGTTGCCAGTCCTGAGCCCGGTGCGAGGCTGCGTGCGGAGGCGCGTGAGGTTAGCAGCACCAAGCGGACAGCCAGCTATGACATCAAGGTGAAAGATCAGCATGATCGACTGATTGCAGTATGCCAGGCAGTGGCATTTCGGACGGGAAAACCGCTGCCGTTTCTGAATCAGGAGTAGGGGGAAAGGCAGTAGAAGATAGTCAATGAGAGATGGTCTCTGGATGTGCAGGTGATGCTTGCTGTTACATTCAATGTGTGATTCACTAGACCTGAGGTGGTGAGAGCATGGTCATTTCTTCAGCCAGTCAGGATGCCGTGCCCCGGGCCCAGATAGTGACACGGGTTCTCACCCCATTGGAGGTAGTAGTCATGGCAAGAAAGATTTCAAGGGTGACAGGTTCTCTGCTTATCTTTGCCTTCCTGCTCGTCTGCGGAACCGTTTCGCTGGCGGCAGCCGAAGTCCATGTCAACGTGAACCTCGGGCCTCCGCCCATTGCGGTGGCCGCGCCGCCGGAGGTTGTGCTGGTACCTGGCTCCAACGTCTATTTCGTTCCTGAGGTGAATTTCGACGTCTTCTTCTATAACGGGTACTGGTGGTCGCCGCGGGGGGATCGCTGGTATCGGGCACGTGCCTACAACGGCCCCTGGGCCACTGTTCCGCGGCGGATGGTGCCTGCACCGGTCTACGGAGTCCCGCACGATTACCGGCGGGCATACATGCATGAGCGTCACATCCCCTATGGTCAGT
>DATFAB010000100.1:0-8790 GCA_035255025.1 Geomonas sp. | reverse complement strand
AACTGCCACGCGCCCAATGGCGTGCTGAACCTGAAGGACCTTGGCTACAGCGAGAAGGAGATCGTGAAGCTGACCTCGCCGGAGTTGTACATGAAGAAGCTGGTGGAAAAACAGAAAGAAGAGTGGTAGCAGCTGTGGTTCGCCCCGGGCCCTTGAAGAAGAAAGGGGCCCGGGGACGAACCGGTTTGGAAAGTTCAAGCGGTACCAAGGCCCTCTCCACGAGGGCCTTTTTTATCGGGCTGCGGCAGCACTATACCAGCAGCATCTTGAAGCCCGCCACCGTCAGCACTACGGAAAGAACCCTGACCACCCTCCTGACCGGCAGCAGGCTGCTCCCCAGGAAGGAACCGACCACGCCCCCCAGGAGCGCCGCCACAGCCAGAACCGGGGCGAAACCCGGCACCAGCTGCAGGCTGCTCACGTGCCCGAGGAGCCCGGCGATGGAGTTGACCAGGATGAAGAGAGCCGCCACTCCGGAGACCTCGCGCGCTCGCCCCCAGCGCAATAGCATCAACAGCGGGCTGAGAAAAATCCCCCCTCCCACCCCGGTGAGCCCGGAAAACAGCCCCAGTACCGAACCGAGAAGGAGCGAAACGACAAGCGGCGGACGGCGCAGCGAGCCCTCCTCCGGTTCCCGGTGGACCAACAGACGGCACGCCGAGGCGAGCAGGACAAGCCCCACCAGCGGGCGGTACAGATGCGGCGGCAGGCTCAGGTACCCCCCCAGGAAACTGAAGGGAATGGAGGTCGCCGCGAACGGCCAGAAGAGCCCCCAGCTGAAATGGCCGGCCCGCCGGAAGGAAAAGGCGGCCACCGACGCCACCAGGATGTTGAGCAGCAAGGCGGTGGGCTTGAAGACCTCCGGCGCCACGCTGAACAGGGCCAGCACCGCAATGTAGCCGGAGGCGCCGCCGTGGCCGACGCAGGAGTAGAGGACGGCGACGGTCAGGACGGCGCCGAAGAGTACCAGGTAGGTTTCAGGGTTCATGACGTGATCCTTTCTCTGCAGCTGTTGAAGGTGGCCGGGAGGCCGGCCGTTTCCATTTCAAGGAGCAGACGGTAATCCGCGGCGGTATCCACGTCGAAGTGGATGGCGGATTCGTCCACCGGGACCGGCACTATGCGCCCCTCATACTTGTGGAAGAGAAGCCTCGCTCCGCAGTCCCCCTCGAGCTTTTCGATGTCGGGGAAAGTCTCGCGTCCGAAAAGCACCGGGTTGCCGCGCCGCCCACGGTAGACAGGCATAACGATGGGCGCGGGTGAACCCTGGTAGGAGCCGACCAGGGTATCGATCAGCTTCGGCGTGATCAGCGGCTGATCTCCCAAAAGAAAGAGCGCCGCGTCGCTTTCCGGCCCCAGCTGCCGCAGCCCGCATTGCAGCGATGAGCTTTGCCCCTGCCGGTATTCCGGGTTGAGCGCCACCTCCACCCCGCGCCGGCCTAGCAGGGGAGCGATGGATTCCGCCTGGTGCCCGACCACCACCAGGACCCGGTGCAGCGACGAGGCAAGGGCGCTCTCCACGACCCACTCCAGCAAGGTCTTCCCCCTGAAGAGGAGCAACTGCTTGGTCCGTCCCATGCGGTTTCCCTCCCCCGCGGCCAAGATGATCCCGGCGACACGCTTCATGGCGCCCCCAATGGGTAGAGGGCATGCAGGGCCACCCCGTTCAGTGCCTGCCCCACGAGCAGCGCTTCTGCTACGGCAGGGGCCTCCTCTTGCAGGACGGCCGCGATCTCAGCGGCGCATACGAGGTGCTGCGCGCTGTCCGCCTTGTTCAGGAAGAGGAAGCGCCGGGCGCCGGGAGGGGCGCCGGTGAAAAGGCCGCCGGGGTGGACGATGAGGCGGCTGATGGCGGCCGCGTCGATGGGGTCGCCAATTGCCATCCCCATCAGATCCGCGGCGAGTTGGGAGCGAAAGATCCACTCTTCGGTCAGCGGCTTCCCCAGTACCTCCAGACCGGCCACCGCCACCAGCACCGTGCTGCAGGAGGGAATTACCGGTTCGTGGGGCGCATGGGCCTTGAGCGGGCGGCGGGCCGAGCCGTCGGCCTCGACCAGGATCCAATCGAACCAGCCGCAGCGCTGGAAGAAGGCTATCGCCTCGGGCGGGAATCCTATCAGCTTCCCCGACTCCGGGTCGCGCCGCGACACCGCGGCGACCGGCCCGTTTCCGCTGCGGCCAGCGGCCCACCCCGCGATGGCCTCCGGGTCGTCATCCACCAGCAGGGTGCCGCACTGGCTGTCCGTGGGAGTAAGGATCTTGGTAGTGGTGGTCGCCAGCACCCTTTTCCCCGCCTGAGACAGAACGCGCGCCAGGTGGAACATGAGGCTCGTCTTCCCCCCCGCTCCGGTGAGGCTCAAGACTCCGCACGGCTCGGAGCAGATTACTTCTTCTATTGCTTGCATCGGTTCTCCCTTCCCGCCCGGCGCCACCTGCAACTGCCTCGCATGCGAGACATTTCCCCATAAAAAAACCGCTTCTCCGTCATCCTGCAAAGCGATGAACCTGGTGTTCCCTCCCTGCCCACGTCTCTCCCTCCTGCCCACCGAGGGAACTCCGGGGAGCTACCGGTTGTAAAACGCGAGGAGCGCCTCCAGGACCGCCCCGCCCAGCGCCCGGGCCTTCTCCGAGACCGTGGCGCAGTACTCCTGGTTGCCGCGAGGATCCACATCACCGATCTTGAGGCCCGCCCTGACCTGGGCCCCCGGCCTGATCAGCCCGCGCAGGACGCCATCGATGGCAGCCTGCACCTGGACCTCGCCGACCCGCCCGACCGGCTCCCCCTTGCGGACCAGGTCGCCTATGGCCCGCTCGCTTTCAAAGCGGCCGGCAACAGGGGCGCGCAGGACCCGCTCCCTGGTATAGCCGGCGATGGCACCGGGAATGCCGGTGTCCGGCTCCGCCTGGCCCGATTCGATCACCCTGCCCAGGTCGTGGCCCCGGTTGGTCTCCACCACCAGGTGGCAGTCCACGCCGGCGGTAAAGCCGGGCCCCAGGCCGATCACCAGGGGAGCGTCGCGCATGCTGGTGCCGAGGTTTCGCTTGGCAAGCGTCGCGTCCAAAAGGAGGTCCGGCCGCACCGTCGCAAGGCTGGCAGCCTCCGGGTCGACGAGGACCGCGATGCTCCCGGCGCTCCAGATCCCGGCCACCTCCTCAACGCGGTCCGCCCTCACCGCAGTGATCCCTTCCACCGTCATCTCCTGCTCATGCACCGCCTCGCAGAAGGAGACCAGTCGGCGCACCGCCAAGGGAAAGGAGGTCTCCAGCATCAGGATGCGGCGGAAGTTGGCCCGGTACAGCCGGCAGGCGATGCCGCTTGCCTGCTCACCCGCCCCGCGAATCACCAGCACCCGCTCCGATAGCGGCCTCTCTTTAGCGCTATTCGCGGTCATGGCAGGTGGCGAAAAGCTGGCTCGCGATGCTCACCGCGATCTCGCGCGGGGAGTTGCCGCCGTTGTCGTGCCCCACCGGACAGCGTACCCGGGAGAGGTCGTGCCCCAAGGGCTCCAGGTTCTGCTGGATCCTGGCCCACTTCGACTTGCTCCCCACCATGCCGATGAAGCGCGCGGGCTTGGGCAGCACCTCGGCCAGCACCTGCTGGTCCACTGCGCCGTTGTAGGTGAGGATCGTGGCGTAGGTCCTCTGGTCGCACCAGTTGGCCTCCCGGATGAAGTCGCTGTAGTGGCGCTGGTGCCGGATCACGCCGGCGGGCAGAGACGGCGAGTTGATCCACTCGTCCCTCTCGTCGACCAGGTGGACCCGGAACTGGGTTCCGTCCAGCACCTGGCAAAGTGACTGGGCGATGTGTCCGGCGCCGAACAGGTACAGGCGCGGGTTGTCGTTCACCAGTTCCATGTAGAGCTCCATGGTGCCGCCGCAGGCGGGGAACTCGCCCCGCTGCTCGAGCGGAACGGTGGTAGTGGTGTCGCGCATCAGCTGGAAGCACTTCCTGGCGTCCTCCAGGGCGAAGTGCTCCGGCACCCCTCCGCCGACGGTGCCGTAAAAGGTCCCGTCGGGGAGGACGATCATCTTGGCCCCCTTTTTGCCGGGGGTCGATCCCGCGCTCTTGGTGACCGTGACCAGCACCGCCAGCTGGTCACGGCGCCGAAGTTCCTCCAGTTTTGCTACCCAGTCCCACATAGAGCCTCCTTTCTCAGATCGGATTGGCGTAAAGGGTGGCTGCGCCCGTTTCCAGCTGAGCCTCCTCCCGCCGGGCGCTTGCCTGCCGCCTCGCATACTCTTCCCGCTCGCGCTTTTCCTTCAGGGCGCGCCATACCTTCTCGTAGGAAAGCGGCAGCGAGTTCACCCGCACCCCCATGGCGTCGAAGATGGCGTTGGAGAACATCCCCAGGGTCGGGTTGGTGGCCCCTTCGCCCACCTCCTTCACCCCCCAGGGGCCGGTCGGCTCGTAGCTGTCCACCACCTCGGAGGTGATGGGGGGCATGTCCACCGCGGTCAGCAGGCGGTAGTTGGCCAACTCCGGGTTCTTGATCCTCCCCTTGTCGTCGAAGATGACCTCCTCCCAGACCGCCTCCCCCATACCCATGTAGAGGGCGCCGTGTACCTGGCCGTGCAAAAGGCGCGGGTTGATCACCTTGCCGCAGTCGTGCACGTCCCAGATTCCCACCACGGAGATCTCGCCGGTCTCCTCGTCGATGGCTACCTCCCCCACCTGGGCGCCGAAGCTGTAGGCGGGCGAGGTGCCAACCGCCGCTCCCTTGAAATTCCCCCCCAGCTTGGGCGGCGTGTAGGAACCGCGCCCAAGGAGCGGTCCCCGGAGCACGAAGTGTTTGCGCGCCACCTCCTCGAAGCTGAGGCTCTTGCCGTCGCGGGATTTGGAGAAGATCCGCCCGTCGGCGCACTCCAGGTCGTCGGCGGGGAGTCCCAGCATGGCCGAGGCCATCTCCAGGACCTGCCGCTTCACCTCCTCGCCGGCCTGCTTCACCGCCGCCCCGGACATGTAGGTCTGGCGGCTCGCGTAGGCGCCGAAGTCGAGCGGGGTGATCTCGGTGTCGGCGGCGACGATCTTCATCTGCTCGTAGCGGTATCCCATCGCCTCGGCCGCCATCTGGCAAAGCACCGTGTCCGAGCCCTGGCCGATGTCGACCGAACCGGTGTAGAGGGTGGCGGCGGTGCCGTCCTCGCAGACCTTGATGAAGGCTGCGGCATGCGGCAGGTCGGTGCGGTAGATGGGATAGCCGGCGCCGGTCACGAAGCTGCCGGTAGCCACGCCGATCCCCCTCCCCAGCGGCAGGTTTTTCTTCTTCTCGTCCCACCCCGACATCACCCGCACCCGCTCCAGGCACTCCTTTATCTTGCAGGAGTTGACCCGGAAGTCGTTGGGGGTGACCGTGTTGGGCCGCCGGGCGTTGATGATCCTGATGTCCATCGGGTCGATCCCCAGGTCGGCCGCCACGTTGTCCAGGTGGCTCTCGAAGGCGTACTTGGGCTGCGGTGCTCCGTGGCCGCGCTGGGCGCCGCAGGCGGGGAGGTTCGTATAGACCCGGAACATGTCGAACTGGTAGTTGTCGAACTCGTAGGTGAGCGGCAAGAGCGCCCCGGCGTAGTAGGCGCTGGCGATGCCCAGGCTCGTGTAGGCGCCGCCGTCCATGATGAAGTTCGCCTTGGCGGCCAGGATCTTGCCGTTTTTATCGACCCCGGTGGTGATCTCCATGTACTGGGCGTGCCGGCCCCGGTTGTGGGCGAACATCTCGGCGCGGTCGTAGAAGGTCCTCACCGGCCGGCCAGTCAATTTCGCCAGTACCGCACCGGCGAACTCCAGCCCGGTCGGCTCCAGCTTGCCGCCGAAACCGCCACCCAGGTAGGGCTTGATGATGCGCACGTCCCCCATCGGCATGTCGAACTCGCGGGCGATGTAGTGCTGGAAGTAGTGCGGCGACTGGGTGCTGGAGTAGATGGTGAGCTTCTCCTTGTCCCACATGGAGATGGCGGAGTGCGGCTCGATGGGGGACTGGTAGGTCCTTTGCCCCACGAAGGTGTCGGTCCGCACGTGGTGCGCTTCGGCCAGGGCCTTCTCCACGTCCCCGAACTCCTGGTGGATCTCGGTATTGATGTTCCTCGCGTACTCCTCGTGCACCTGCGGCTGCCCCTCATCCATGGCGTGCAGGAAGTCGAGCACTGCGGGGAGCACCTCGTACTCCACCTTGATAAGCTTGAGCGCCTTGTAGCAGGTATCCTCATCCAGACAGGCGACGGCCGCCACCTTGTCCCCCACGAAGCGGACCTTGTCGCTGCAGAAGATGCTTTCGTCCCAGCGGGCCGGGCTCAGGCCGTACTTGAGGGCCGGCACGTCCTTGTGGGTGATCACCGCCTTCACGCCGGGGAGCCTTTCCGCCTCCGAGGTGTCGATGGAGACGATCCGGGCATGGGCGTGGGGACTGGTCAGGATCTTGCCGTAGAGCATGTTGGGGAACTTCAGGTCCCCGGTGTACTTGGCCGCCCCGGTCACCTTCTCCGGGCCGTCGATGCGGGGGACGCTGCGGCCGATTACCTTGTGGTTGTCGCTCATCTTTCTCTCCTTAGTGGTCGTCCGGCGTTACCCGTCCCTGGGCGGTGGCCATGACGGCCTCCACGATGTGTACGTACCCGGTGCAGCGGCAGAGGTTGCCGCTGATCGCCTCGCGCACCTCCTGTTCGCTGGGGTTCGGGTTCCGGGTCAGAAGCGCCTTGGCCGAGAGCACCATGCCGGGGGTGCAGTAGCCGCACTGCACGGCGGCGTGGTTGATCATCGACTCCTGGATGGCGTCCAGCCTGCCGTTGGCCGCCACCCCCTCGATGGTGGTGATCTCCCGCCCGTCCGCCTCCACCGCCAGCACCAGGCAGGAATCGACCGGCCTGCCGTCGAGAAGGACGGTGCAGGAGCCGCAGTCCCCCAGTTCGCACCCCTTCTTGGTGCCGGTGAGATCCAGCTGCTCGCGCAGCACGTTGGTCAGTATCGCGTTCCCCTTCACCAGCACGCTGTGGGCGTCGCCGTTGACGTTGAGGGTGATCAGGTAGCGTTTCACCCCGTCTTTTCCGGTAATTTCCTGAGCCATTTATCCCTCCTCCTTAGGCGTGACCTTCGTCGATCGCCTTTCTCAGTGCACGTTTGGTCAACACCCCGACCAGGTTCCTGCGGTACTCCGCCGAGCCGCGGATGCTGTCCCTGGGGCTGCTCGCCTGCTCCGCGAGGTACCCCGCCTCCTCCAGCAGCTGGTCGTCGATCCTGCGCCCGACCAGGGAGCGCTCGGCGCCGGCCACCCTCAAGACAGTGGGGGCGGCAGAGGCCAGCACGATGCGGACCCCGTACAGGGTATCTCCGGCTACCTGCACCGACACTGCGGCCGCGGCCACGGCCAGCGCCCCGGAGCGGCGCAGGCCGAACTTCAGATAGGTGCTCCCGGTGGTCGCCTGGTCCGGGATGGATATCTCGGTAAGGATCTCACCGGGCTCTATGCGGGTCTGGGCCGCGCCGTGGAAGAAATCCTCCAGCGGCATACTCCGGTCCCCGTTAGCACTTTGCAGGTGGATCGAGGCGTTCAGCGCGATCAGGATCGGGGGAAGGTCGGCGGAGGGAACGCCGTTCACGATGTTCCCTCCCACGGTCCCCAGGTTGCAGATCTGGTTGGAAGCCATGGTGTGGGCGGCCATGGGGATAGACAGGTAGCGCCTTTGCAGGAGCTGCGAGGTGTAGATCTGGTTGTGGCTCGCCAGGGCACCGATCACCACGCGCCCCGGCTCCTCCCGGATTTCGCGCAGCTCGTCCAGGTTTTTCAGCGACACCAGGTGCTCAGGGGCGAGTTTGCCCACCTTCATCTTGTGGAGGACGTCGGTCCCCCCGGCGAGCACGGTCGCGCGCTCCCCCAATTCCGCCAGGAGGGTGCAGGCCTCCGCGACGCTCTTCGGGGCGTGATACTCGAAATCGGGAACGTACATGGTCATTCTCCTTGGTCTGTTTTATACGCCCCCCTTTGCGAAGGGGGGACTGGGGGGATTTTGCTCCGATGCTTCAGTTGAAAATCCCCCTAAATCCCCCTTTGCAAAGGGAGACTTCACGACTCAACAATCTCTTGCATGCGAGGGATGCCGGCAAAAAAGGGGGCAGGGAATCACCCCTTGATGCTGCGCAGGAAACGCTTGCAAAGCACCTTCTCCTCCAGCGAGAAACCGTGCAGCAGCTCGTCGTTGGTGCGGTGCACCGCGCTGGAGAGTTGCGGGATCACCTCCCGCGCCTTCCCGGTCAGGTAGACCCGCGCCACCCGCCCGTCCACCGGGTCGCTCTCGCGCAGCACCCATCCACCGGTCACCAGCCGGTCCAGGATCCCCGCCAGGGTGGCGGTGTCCAGCGCGATGCGGCGCCCGATCTCCCCGACGCTCAGCCCGTCCTCGGCCCACAGCGACTCCATGAACAGGCACTGCATCGGGGTGATCCCCAGGGTTTGGAGATGCCCCTTCAGCACCCCCTGGGTCCTCTGGTGCGCCTTGGCGACCAGGAACACGATGTTCTCGGCGAGGGGGAGGTGGTCAGACATCGGCGTCGATCTCCTTGGGCTCCTCTCCTTGAGCGCCCTTCCTGAAGCTCTTCAGCGCGCCCCCCAGGGCTCCTCCCAGCTGCGGCAGCTTGGCCGGACCTGCCACCACCAGCAGAATGGCCAGCACTATCAGTAGTTCCGGTACTCCGAATCCAAACATGTGACTCTCCTTCCCCGGCGCACGCGGGCCTCAGGAAACGTAGGTGGCGATGGCTATCGAGTAGAGCTTGGTATCGGTGGTGTCGGCCCTGGAGGTCAT
>DATFAB010000099.1:0-14872 GCA_035255025.1 Geomonas sp. | reverse complement strand
CACGCTGTATCATCAAGAAATTGTTCAACAAATTTCCGGTGGGTCTTAGGAAAGCTCCTTCCATCCATCAGCGCACCCCTTCCAGGAATTGGTTAAATGCGCTAATTGTATCTCAGGAGGAGCTAACTGCCTACCCCCCATTCTTAAATCAAAAGCGAGGCCATTTCCGGTCGCCCCGCCCCACTGACCGTAAAGCATTCGCGACCAGAAAAAAAAGGCTCATGGGAAAGTCCATGAGCCTTTTGAGACGTTATCGTTACGAGCCGCGTGTTTTGTCGCGGGAGAGTTGAGCTAGCCAGGGACCAGCAGCGCCACATCCAGCCTAACGTCGGAAGTTTGGGAGCGGCGGGAAAATGCTTCCGCAGTCACTCCATTACTTGTCGAACAAGTACTTGAGCGATACGAAAGGTTGAATCGCGTTGCTGATCACCTGCAGGGACGGGAGGATGTCAGCCAGGGCATCGTTCCAGTCACCGTAAGCACTCTTCGGAACATAGATCACGTCACCATTCATAAGCTGGAACGGCAGCGCTTCGCCGCGCAGGATTTTGTCGTAGTCGACCACGATCAATTGACCGCGCGTGGTAGAGAGAGACCGGATGATCCTGATGTGATGAAGGTCATACCCGGTGTCACGAATGTCGGCACTGCCGATGGCCTGGGCGAGGTTCAGCCCGCCAGGAGGAAAAGGAACTGCGCCGCCCTTCTTAACGGCCCCGAACACGAAGACCTGGGCGTTCTTGTTGTCGGGGATGAAAATGGTGTCGCCACCCTTGAGCCAGATGTTTTGCCGCATATCGCCGTTCAACAGCAGATCGTTGAGATCGACCGGGATGATCTTGCCACCCCGGGAGATCCGGGCACCCATCAGGTTGGCCGAGGAGTCGAAGCCGCCTCCCATCGACAGCCCCTGGGTGAGGGTGATCGGCCGGTCCATATAGAAGGTGCCAGCGACCTTAAACTGCCCGATCAGGTAGATCGGAAGACTTTTGTAATCCAGGATTTCCACGGTAACAGCTGGATCCTGCAGGTATTTCTTAAACAGCGGGGTCAGCTTCTGTTCGATCTGCGATACCGTCAGACCGGCAACCTGTACGGCACCGATGTAGGGCACATGGATCTTACCGGAGCCGTCCACACGATTTCCGGTGATCTTGTTGGCGGTGTTCTGCACGGCAACGCTGAATTCACTCCTGCCGGGGACGTTGATGAGCAGGATGTCTCCCGGGCCAACCTGGTAATCCAATGAAGGCGGCGGATCGGCGGGAAGCGTGGGAACCGAAACGTCTTCCTTGGAGACCACGCCGGAATCGATCTGCTTGACGGTGCCTGCAGGAAGGTCTCTGTAGCTGTCGTGGGCGCAACCGGGAAGCGAGAAGAAGGCGAAGATGAAAGTAAGGAGGTAAAAGGAAGGGATCTGCTGTATTTTCTTCATTATTCACCTGTCCTGAAAGATGACTACACAGTTCATTAGCATTTTTGGGCTGATCAAGTCAATGATATAAGCAATGATCTAGGGAGATTTTTTCCGCACAGACAAGCACTTATGCAGCCGACCGCTATTGGAAAGAGTTCACTCACGGCAGGAAAACTCTGAGGCGCCTACTGTGTCAGTGCCCGATTAACTGGTTTGTCAGCAGAGACAGCCAACTCCAGCCAGCAATGAGCGACAACCAGGAACACCGAGACGGGGAAGCAGCGCCATGACAGAAATCGTTTCGCCAGTGACAGCAATGGCCTGCCCACCTTTCCGCCAATGACTTCCCTCCCCGGCAGTGGCACAGCGATTTACCCTTTTTGACTGTTGACATCTTCTGCAGCAGAATTTACAGTTCTTTTTCGGCCTGTTTTTGCCAACTTCCCGCTGCAAAGGCGTTCCATGACCAAGAAAAGTATCGTCCTCACCGTCGCCGGGGCAGTCGCCATCATGTCCCTCGCCGTGGTGCTCATAGTCCCCCTGCTTACCGATCTGCAATTTACCAAAAGAACCGACGCCGACTACCTGCGCCTGTTCTCCCAGGTAGTGGGAATCGTCAAGCAAAGCTACGTGGACCAGGTGGATGACAAGAAACTTATGACCGGCGCCATCAACGGCATGCTGGCTGCCCTCGACCCCCATAGCTCCTACCTCCCCGCCACTGACTACTCCGAAATGAAGGTCCACATGGCGGGCGAGTTCGGCGGCCTGGGGATCGAACTGGACATGCGCGACGGCAAGCTGATGGTCAATGCCCCCATCGAAGATACCCCCGCCTCCCGCGCCGGCATCCTGGCCGGTGACCACATTTGGCGCATCGACGGCAAACCCACCCAGGGGCTTTCCATCAACGAGTGCGTGAGCCGGATGCGTGGCACTCCCGGCACCTCGGTCACCCTGGGCATCCTAAGGAACGACTCCCCTCCCCTCACCTTCCGCCTTACCCGGGCCATCATAAAGACCAAGAGCCTGAAAGCGAGACTGCTGGAGCCCGGATACGGGTACATCGCCATCGCGGAATTCCAGGAGCGGACCGGCGAAGATTTCGCGCGCGCCCTGAAAACCCTGGCCGCAGACAACGGGGGGCCGCTTTCCGGTCTCATTCTCGACCTCCGCTACAATCCCGGCGGCCTGGTCGACCAGGCCTTCATGGTCGCCGACCGGTTCATCGGCGAAGGGCTCTCCAACGGCCTGATCGTGACCACCAAGGGGCGCGAACCGTCCTCGCAACGGAGCCTGACGGCCTTCGTAAACCAGAAGGAGCCGCTCTACCCGATGGTGGTGCTGATTAACGGAGGCAGCGCCTCAGCTTCCGAGATCGTCGCCGGCGCCCTGCAGGACCATAAACGGGCGGTCATCATGGGGACCCAGAGCTTCGGCAAGGGGAGCGTGCAGTCCATCATTACCCTCAACAATGGCGACGGGCTGAAACTTACTACCGCCCGCTACTACACCCCCAGTGGCCGTTCCATCCAGGCAAAAGGAATCACCCCCGATATCGTGGTCCCCTTCGCCAAAGCGCCTGCCAAGGTGCTCGAGGAGAAGGGGATCGACCTCCGGGAGGCAGACCTGGAGGGGCACATGGAAGCGCCGCCAGCAACCAGGGACAACAAAACTCCGCAGGCGCCCCAATCTGACAAGAGTGCCAAGAAGATCAAGCCCGGCGCCAAAGGGGAAATGAGCGAACAGGAACTCCTGCAAAGGGACAATCAGCTCTCCCGCGCGCTCGACTTGCTGAAAGGGGTTCATCTCCTGAAGGCAAGCGGGCGGTGATTAAGGACGTACAGGAAACGCTCGCAGCCTCCCAAGCCCCCCCTACTCCCCTTGCAGGTGAGGGAGTGCCGGTTGAAGCGGGCAAGGGTGGCTACAACCTGCTGGTGGTGCTGGGAGCTACTGCGTCGGGTAAAACGGCACTGGGGGTGGAACTGGCCAGAAGGCTCGCCGGCGAGATCATCTCGGCCGATTCCCGCCAGGTCTACCGCGGCATGGACATCGGCACCGGGAAGGACCTCCACGAGTACGGCGGGGTCCCCTACCATCTCATCGACGTGGCCGAACCCGGCCAGGAGTTCAACCTCTTCGAGTTCCAAAAACACTTCCTGAATGCCTTCCAGGACATTTCACAACGCCGCAAGCTCCCCCTGCTGGTTGGGGGCACCGGGATGTACCTCGACTGCATCTTGCGCGGTTACCGGCTCAGCGAGGTACCCGATAATCCGCAGCTGCGCCAGGAGTTGGCCCCTCTCTCCATGGAGGAGTTGGCGCACCGCCTAAAGCAGGCGAATCCCGCTCTCCACAACAGCACCGATCTGACCGAGCGTCCGCGTCTGCTCCGGGCTATCGAGATCGCCGAATTCACCCCCGCATCCAGCGAACCGTGGCCGGAAATACGCCCTTTGATCCTTGGCATCGCCTGGGAGCGATCAGTGCAGAGGGAACGGATCACCAAGCGTTTGCAGGATCGTCTGGCAGCCGGCATGATTGAAGAGGTGGAACGGCTGCATGCCCAGGGAGTACCTTGGGAAAGGCTGGAATTTTACGGCCTTGAGTACCGTTTCCTCAGCCGTTACCTGCAAGGAGAAATCTCCCGTAACGACCTCTTCCAGAAACTCAACAGCGCCATTCACGAATTCGCCAAGAAACAGGGGAACTGGTTCAGGAGGATGGAGACACACGGGATCCGCATTCATTGGCTAAACGGCGCGGAAAACCCGCTTGCCGAGGCCCTGGAAGTCATCAGGGTGCAAGGAGAAACGGCAGTGTCATCTGTCACCCGATAGATAGCAAACAGGACCGGAGGAATCCTCATGGTCCTTTTCTTTGCCGGGACACCCTCTTTATAGTTGACGCAAACAGTGTGGTATGTTAGGAAAAAAAGCCGACAGTTTCGCTCGGCAGCATAATAGAGCCATTTCAGGCATGATGCGAAACCGCAAAGAGCGAAGGAGTCATCGGCAGATCAGCTTGCCGTGGTGATCTCCTGGTATGAGATGGCTGTCCAAATCCGGTGGAGGAGACCATGTTTCAGAAATTCAAAGCGGACATCAAGGCGGTTTTTGACAGGGATCCCGCGGCGCGCAGCACGCTGGAGGTGATCTTCTGTTACCCCGGTCTGCACGCGGTTTGGTTCCACAGGGTTTCCCACTGGTTCTGGAAAAAGGAATGCTGGTTCCTCGGCCGGCTCACCTCTCACTTCGGCCGCTTCTTCACCGGCATCGAGATCCACCCCGGCGCCACCATCGGCAAGGGGTTCTTCATCGACCACGGCATGGGAGTGGTGATCGGTGAAACCGCCGAGATCGGCGACAACGTAACCCTCTACCACGGCGTTACCCTGGGCGGCGTGAGCTGGGAAAAGGTCAAGCGCCACCCTACCGTGGCGGACAACGTGGTGATCGGTTCCGGCGCCAAGGTGCTCGGCCCCTTCACGGTGGGCAAGGACTCCAAGGTTGGCTCCAACTCGGTAGTGGTGAAGGAAGTGCCGCCCAACTCGACGGTGGTCGGTATTCCGGGACGGGTGGTGATGGCGACCGAAAAGCCCCAGGAGCGGATCGACCTGGAGCACGGCAAGATGCCTGACCCGGAGGCAAAGGCGATCTCCTGCCTGTTCGACCAGCTCAGGGAACTGGAAAGAAAGTACAACGCGCTTGCCAAGGACCACGAGGCGCTCAAGCAGAAGATAGGCGGCTAGAAACTCTCCACAGTCTGATGCGGTAGCCGAGGGCAGCTACTTTTGCGGTAACAGTTTAGCTGGTGCCGGCCTCCCTCACCCCGACCCTCTCCCGGAGGGAGAGGGAGTTTTCAGATACCAACCAGAACAAGAAAAAGCCCCGGACGGATCGTCCGGGGCTTTTCTTTTTACAACCACCCCTTTACTCCCCTCCCCTTCAAGGGGAGGGTTAGGGTGAGGATGGGTTAGGCGTTCTTGGCGGTCACCAGGTAGAGGGGCTTGATGAAGTTCGCCTCGGTGGCGACCTTTACCTTTTCCACTACGTCTGCAGGTACCGCGGAATCGAGGGAAAGGATGACCATGGCCTCTCCTTTCTTCTCGCGACGGCCAAGGTTCATGGAACCGATGTTGATGTCGTGCTCGCCCAGGATGGTGCCGATCTTGCCGATGATGCCGGGGCGGTCGGCGTAGGCCAGAAGCAGCATGTGCTCTTCGGGACGGAAATCCATCTGGTAGTCGCGCAGCTTGACGATGCGCGGGATGTCTTCGAACAGGGTGCCGGAAACCAGACGCTTCTCGCCGGGGCCCTCGATGGTGATGGTGATCATGTTCGAGAAGGCCTCGGACTGGGTCGATTTTTCCTCGTTGACCACGATCCCCATGTTCTGGGCAACCAGCTGGGCGTTGACCATGTTGACGTCCTGCTCGACGCGGCGGTTCAGCAGGGCGGCCAGGCCGCAGACGGTGATGGGGGTGCAGTCGTGCTGGGCAAGACCTCCGGTGTAGCTGAAGGTGATCTTGTTGACGTTGGTTTCCGCCAGCTGGATGACGAAGTCGGACAGCACGTTCACCAGGTTCAGGTAGGGGCGCATCTGACCCATCAGCGAGGCGTCGAAGCGCGGGATGTTGATGGCGTTCTCGATCGGCTGCTCGTCGAGGTAGTGGATGATTTCCCTGGATACGTCCACCGCCACGTTGACCTGGGCCTCGAAGGTGTTGGCGCCCAGGTGCGGGGTAACCACCATCTTGTCCTGGGCGATCAGCTTCTTGAGGGTCTCGGAGTCGGGCGGTTCCTGGCTCCAGACGTCGAAGCCGGCACCGGTGACCTTGCCGGATTCCAGCGCCTCGACCATGGCTTCTTCGTTGTAGATGCCGCCGCGGGCGCAGTTGATCAGGATGACGCCATCCTTCATGGCGGCGATCTCCTTCTTGCCGATCATGTTGCGGGTCTCGTCGGTCAGCGGGGTGTGCACGGTGATGATGTCGCAGACCTTGATCAGTTCGGCCAGGGAGACCAGCTTGACGCCCAGGTCCTGCGCCCTCTTCTCGGCGATGTAGGGGTCGCACGCGATAACTTCGCATTCGAAGGCTTTCAGACGGGTGGCGACGCGGCCGCCGACCTTGCCGAGGCCGATGACGCCGGCGGTTTTCCCTTTCAGCTCGTAGCCGGTGAAGGGGGCGCGCTTCCAGGCCCCGCTCTTCAGGGAGTCGTTGGCCTTGGTCACGTTGCGGCAGAAAGCCAAGAGCAGCGCCATGGTGTGTTCGGCGGCGCTGTTGGTGTTGCCGAAGGGCGCATTGACCACGATGACCCCTTTGGCGCTGGCGTAGTCGACATCGACGTTGTCGACGCCCACCCCGGCGCGGGCCACCATCTTGAGGTTCTTACCGGCGTCCAGCAGGGGCTTGTCAACCGTGGTGCCGCTCCTGGTGATGATAACGTCGTAATCCCCAATGATAGAGTAGAGCTCCTCTTTTTTCAGTCCCAGCCGCACGTCGAGCTGCACACGCGGGTCGTTCTGCAAAAGAGCCAATCCTTCCTGAGCTACCTCATCGGTTACGATAATCTTCATTGCCTCTCCTTTGTTTGATGTTCTTCTGGTTGTTGCCGCTTGTATTTCTGGTGCTGCCTGCCGTTGATTCAGTGGACGACGCGGACCGGGTGCATAGTCCGGACACCGGGACCGGTAAGGGAACTCGACGCCTGCCGTTAACTACCTTAGCCCCTCGCCTTTCGCCTGCCTGATGAACTCGCGGACCTTCTCCGGGTCTTTTATTCCCGGGGAAAGTTCCACGCCGCTGGATACGTCGACGCCATAGGGGGCGACTTTGGCTACCGCGCCGGCCACGTTTTCGGGGCCCAGGCCGCCTGCCAGCACGATGGGCCCATGCTCCTTGGCGGCTATCGCACAGTCCCAGTCGAAGGTCGCCCCGGTGCCACCGTGAGCGTTGGGCGAATAGGCGTCCAGCACGAAACCGGCTACCTGATACTCTGCCATCGAGGCCAGGCTCTCCATCCCGCGCACCCTGAACACCTTCATAACCCGCCTGCGGACCGACCGGCAGTATTGAGGGCTCTCTTCGCCGTGCAACTGGATAATGTCAAGACGGCAGCGGTCGGCGGTCTCGTTCACAAAATCGACTTCGGCATTGACGAACAGCCCGACCACCTGGATGAAAGGAGGCAGTGCCGCGATGATGCTGGCGGCCCGCTCGGGGTCGATGTTGCGGGGAGATTTCTCGTGAAAGATGAATCCTAAGGCATCGGCACCGGCCCGGGCAGCCAGCAGTGCGTCATCGAGCGTTGTTATACCGCAGATCTTAACCTTTGTCATTCCTGTATACCCGCAAAATTACAGCATTACTTTAGGCAGCCGCTGCAAAGCCTCGCGGATGTTTTCCTCCGGATATTCGAAATCCTCCAGCGAACCGGAAAGGTAGGCGTCGTAGGCGACCATGTCGAGCTGGCCATGACCGGAAAGCCCGAACAGGATGGTGCGCTCCTTCCCTTCTTCCTTGGCCAGCACCGCCTCGTCGATGGCGGCCCGTACCGCATGCGACGATTCGGGTGCCGGGACGATCCCTTCGCTCCTGGCGAAGAGCAGCGCCCCCTCGAAGCAGGAGTTCTGCTTGTAGGCCTTGGCCTCGATCTGCCCTGCGTGCAAAAGCTGGGAGATGAGGGCAGAATCGCCGTGGTAGCGCAGCCCGCCGGCATGGATGCCGGGAGGAACGAAGTCGTGTCCCAGCGTGTACATCTTGACGATGGGGGCCATCTTGACGGTGTCGCCGTAATCGAAGGCGTAGACTCCTTTGGTCAGGGTCGGGCAGGAGGCGGGCTCGACGGCGAGGCAGCGGACTTCCTTGCCGGCGGCGCGGTCCGCCACGAAGGGGAAGGCGAGCCCGGCGAAGTTGGAGCCGCCACCGCAGCAGGCGATGACCACGTCGGGATAATCGCCCGCGATGGCCAGCTGCTCCTTGGCCTCCAGGCCGATCACGGTCTGGTGAAGGCATACGTGGTTCAGCACGCTCCCCAGCGCGTAGTTGGTGTCGGCGTGGCTCGCGGCATCCTCCACGGCCTCGGAGATGGCGATACCGAGGCTCCCCGGGTTGTCAGGGTCATGGGCCAGGATGGAGCGCCCCGCGTTGGTGAACTCGGAGGGAGACGGAATCACCTGTCCCCCCCAAAGCTGCATCATGCTTTTCCGGTACGGCTTCTGGGTGCAGGAAACCTTGACCATGTAGATGGTGCACTCCAGGCCGAACATGGAGCAGGCAAGCGCCAGCGAGCTTCCCCACTGCCCGGCGCCGGTCTCGGTGGCCAGCCTGCGGATGCCGGCCTGCTTGTTGTAGTAGGCCTGCGGGATGGCGGTGTTCGGCTTGTGCGAGCCTGCGGGAGAGACACCCTCGTACTTGTAGTAGATCTTCGCCGGGGTCCCCAGCGCCTGTTCGAGCCGCCGTGCGCGGAAAAGCGGGGACGGCCGCCAGAGCTTGTAGATCTCGCGCACTTCGTCGGGGATGTCGATCCAGCGCTGGTTGGACATCTCCTGCTCGATGAGCGACATCGGGAAGATGGCGGTCATGTCGTCCGGAGTGACCGGCTTAAGGGTCTGCGGATTGATGACCGGTTCCAGCGGGCCGGGCATGTCCGGGATGATGTTGTACCACTGTTTGGGGATCCTGCTTTCCTCGAGCACCACCTTGGTGTACATACCGACTCCTTTCGCAAGGGGGACAGGCACCTGCGAGCCGGTCCCCGGCCATTACCATTCCAGCTACCGAATTTTAATTGCCCAGCAGTTCCTGCAGTTTTTCGCCGATGTCGGCTTCGCGCATCAGCGACTCGCCGATCAGGAAGGCGTGCAGCCCCTTTTCGGTGAGCCGCACGATCTCCTCGCGGCGGTTGATGCCGCTTTCGGCCACGATCAGGCGCCCTTCCGGCACCTGGGCAGCCAGCCGCTCGGAGGTGGTGATATCGACCTCGAAGGTCCGCAGGTTACGGTTGTTGATGCCGATCATGCTGCACTCCGTCTTCAGCGCAGTCTCCAGCTCGGCCTCGTCATGCACCTCCAGGAGCACATCCAGGGCCAGCTCGCGCGCAAGCGCATGGAAGTCGCGCAGCTGGGGTAGATCCAGCATGGCGGCGATCAGCAGGATGGCATCGGCGCCTGCGGCCCTGGCCTGGTAGATCTGGTAGGGATCGAAGATGAAATCCTTGCGCAGAAGCGGCAGGCTCACCTGCTCGCGGATGAGCGCAAGGTAGCCGAGGTGCCCGAGGAAGAAGTGCTGGTCGGTGAGCACCGACAGGCAGGTGGCGCCGTTATCCTGGTAGATGGTGGCGATATCCAGGGGATCGAAATCGGCACGGATCAACCCTTTGGAGGGGGATCCCTTTTTCACCTCGGCGATGATGGCGGTCCAGCCGGAGTCGCCGGCGTTACGCAGGGCCGCCTCGAAGCCGCGGGGATGGTCCTCGAGATCGGCGAGCCTGGCGGTGATCTCCTTAAACGGCGTGGCGGCCTTTTCGGCCGCCAGTTCGCCCTGCTTGTAGTCAACGATCTTCTTTAGGACGTCGGGAATGGTGGTCATGGCTACCTGGTTCCTTTTCGCGGGCTGCTGCCCGGAGGGGCGAAAGCCCGGGGCTCAGTCTATCTCGTTGGTGAGGGCAATCAGCTTATCCAGCTGGCCGGCGGCACGACCCGAGTCGATGGCGTCCTCGGCCATGCGGATCCCCTGCGCGACATCGGACGCCTTGCCGGCGGCGACCAGGGCGTAGGCGGCGTTCAGCAGCACCACCTGCCGCTTGGGCCCGGGTTTTCCGGCCAGGATATCCTTGACGATCTCGGCGTTACCTACGGCATTGCCGCCGCGCAGCTCGTCGGCGGTGCAGGTTTGCAGCCCGAACTCTTCCGGCGAGATCTTCCGCACCTGGACACCGGAGGGAGTGACTTCTGCGACCACACTTTTGCCGGCCAGGGTTACCTCGTCCATGCCGTCCAGGCCATGCACCACGAAGCCCCTTTTGCAGCCCAGCTTCTTCAGCACGTTGGCCATCTTCTCGACCAGGTCCTCACGGTAAACGCCGAGCACCTGGCAGTCGGCGCCCGCCGGGTTGGTGAGGGGCCCCAGCACGTTGAAGATGGTACGGATACCGATTTCACGGCGCGGGCCGATGGCGTGCTTCATGGCGCCGTGCAGGGCGGGAGCGAAGAGGAAGCCGATGCCGATTTCGGCGATGCAGCGCTCCACGTATTGCGGGGTGATGTTGAGGTTCACCCCCAGAGCCTCCAGCACGTCGGCCGACCCGCAGGAGGAGGAGACCGCGCGGTTGCCGTGCTTGGCGACCTTGACGCCGCAGGAAGAGACTACGAAGGCGACCGTGGTGGAGATATTGAAGCTGTTGGTGCCGCTGCCGCCCGTGCCGCAGGTATCGAGGATGGTCTCCTGGTCGATGTTGATGTCGTCGCGGTCCAGGTCGATCACCCGTTTGCCGACCCGGATGGGCGTGACGCGGTCGCGCATGACCCTGGCCGCGCCGGTGATCTCGTCGACCGTTTCACCCTTCATCCTGAGCGCAGTGATGAAAGAGGCGATCTGGGCTGGGGTAGCCTCACCGGACATGACCTGGTCCATGACCTCGATCATCTCTGCTTCACTGAGATTCTGCCGCTCGACCACCCGTGCAATTGCTTTGCGGATCATGATGCCCCCAACAGAAATACCCATGTAGTAGCGCCCCACCTTTGGCAAAGGGAGCGGGGGGATTTGACGGTTGCCTCTTTTAGGAAAGCCAAATCCCCCTAAATCCCCCTTTATCAAAGGGGGACTTTCTGACTGCTTACTGCCTCGACATGCGGAGGAAGTTCCTGAGCAGGTCCATGCCGCCTTCGGTCAGGATGGACTCCGGATGGAACTGCACCCCCCAGATGGGCAGGGTGCGGTGCCGCATCCCCATGATCTCCCCTTCTGCCACCCAGGCCGTTACCTCCAGTTCCTGGGGGAGCGACTCCCGCTCCACGATCAGCGAATGGTAGCGGGTGGCGGAGAAGGGATTGGGCAGACCCTCGAAAAGGCCCTTGCCGTCATGGTGAATCGGCGAGGTCTTGCCGTGCATGAGGGTCGCGCTCTTGATGACCTTGCCGCCGAAGGCGTATCCGATCGACTGGTGTCCGAGGCAGACACCGAGGATGGGGATCTTGCCGGCGAAGTGACGGATGACCTCGACCGAAATGCCGGCCTCGGCGGGGGAGCAAGGGCCCGGGGAGATCACGATCCGGTCCGGGGCGAGCGACTCGATCTCGGCCAGGGAGATCTTGTCGTTGCGGAAGACCCGCACATCCTCACCCAGTTCGCCCAGGTACTGGACGATGTTGTAGGTGAAGGAGTCGTAGTTGTCTATCATCAGAAGCATATGAACCTCTTGAAACCTAAAAACATTATTTAACAGGGATAAAGGGGATGAAAGGGATAACAACAATTGCTTGGGGGGTAAAGTCAGGAACTAAACCAAAAAATCCGTGCCCCCCCTCGCGATCAGTGTTATCGCTTCATTTTTTCTTTTTGTGTTACCAAGACTCAGCTTTTATCCCTTTAATCCCCTTCATCCCTGTTAAAAATGCCTTGTTTATTATCAGTTGAATCCCTTTTCGGCCATCTCGATCGCCTTGACCACGGCCTTCGCCTTGTTGACGGTCTCCATGTACTCGGTGGCGGGATCGGAGTCGGCAACGATGCCGGCGCCTGCCTGCAGGTGAACTTTGCCGTCCTTGACCACCAGGGTCCGGATGGCGATGGCCATGTCCATGTTCCCGGAGAAGGAGAAGTAGCCGACAGCGCCGCCGTACACCTCGCGCCTCATCCCTTCCAACTCCTCGATGATCTCCATCGCCCTCACCTTGGGTGCTCCGGAAAGGGTCCCGGCCGGGAAGGTGGCGCGCACCACGTCGAAGGCATCCTGTCCGTCGGCCAGTTCCCCCTGCACGTTAGAGACGATGTGCATGACGTGGGAATAGCGCTCGATCACCATCAGTTCGGATACCTTGACGGTGCCGATCTTGCAGACGCGGCCGAGGTCGTTGCGCCCCAGGTCGACCAGCATGACGTGCTCGGCCCGTTCCTTGGGATCGGCCAAGAGCTCCTGCGCCAGGGCCTCATCGGCGGCTGTCGTCGCACCGCGGGGCCGGGTGCCGGCGATCGGCCGCAGTTCGACCTGGGATCCTTCCTTGCGCACCATGACTTCCGGCGAGGCGCCGACCACCACGGTCTCGTCCATGCGCAGGAAGAACATGTACGGCGAGGGGTTGAGTGTCCGCAAGGCTCGGTAGATATCGAAGGGATCCACGGTCAGTTCGCCGGAGAAGCGCTGGGAAAGCACCACCTGGATGATGTCGCCGCACTTCACGTATTCCTTGGCGCGAACCACGGCATTTTCGAACTCTTCCCGCGCGATGTTGGAGTTGAGCTCGACGTGCCCGGTCGCCGCCGCACTGCTAGTTTGCGGAAGCGGGGATTTCAGCCGGGTGATGAGACCTTCGATCTTGGCAACCGCTTCTGCGTAGGCGGCCTCGGGTGAGGCGCTCCCGTCCAGATGGGCGTTGGAGACCACCTTGATCTTCTGGCTCAGGCTGTCGAAGATCAGGATGGTGTCGGTGATGATGAAGTAGGCATCGAAAGCATCGATGCCGCGCGGATTCTGGTCGGGAAGGTTCTCGAAATGGCGGACGCTATCGTAGCCGAGATAACCGACGGCACCGCCGAAAAACCTGGGGATGCCGGGAACCTGCACCGGGACGTAGCGCTCCATGTAGCAGCGGATATACTCCAGCGGATCTGCCACCTCGACTCGCGTGACCACCCCGCCCTCGACCATCTCCACCCAGTTGTCCTTGCCGCGGATGACGACTGCCGGCGAAGAGCCGAGAAAGGTGTAGCGTCCCCACTTCTCGCCACCTTCGATACTCTCCAGCAGAAAGCCGTGGCGGCCGTCGTCGATCTTCTTGAAGGCTCCCACAGGGGTGTCCAGGTCGGCCAGGATTTCCCGGTAGACCGGAATCAGGTTTCCTTGGGCGGAAAGGGTTTGAAAAGTCGTGAAGTCGGGATGGTACATGGGACTCCTTGGGTGGTTGCCGGGGGGCTCGGGCTGTGGAGGGAGCTATTCCCTTGGCGAAAACGGGTTTAGCCTAGCTTTATTAGCACAGGGGGGGCTAAGAGTCAAGAAAAGTGGGGGGTTATGGCTTCTTGGTAGCCAAGAGTGTTGCTTTTCATTATAAAATGGAAGTGAGGCATCCCTCCGCAGGCCGGGTGCCCTGAAACCGGTTCTCCTGGATGCCATCAACTATGAAAATCGCCCCTGCCCCGCTGATAGAACTTGCCAGAAAATTCGCCCTCGCCACCGTCGACCTGATCGTCAGGTTCAAGAGGTGGACCGAAAAGCTTTTTCTGCCGCACGAGGGAAGGGTAAAGCCGGAAGGGGGTATCACCAGGGAGGAGCTCTGCGCCAGGTTTCCGCGTTACCTGGCCAGCGGTTCCGGGCACGTACTGTGCGGCAGGGGATGGTACCCCTTGGTCTGGGACCTCTGCACGGCCATCGAGGCCATGGAGCACCTGGCCATGCCGCGGGTCGGCTTCGTGCAGGCTGAAGAGCGGCTGGGCGGGCTCTTCATCAAGGTCGCCTCCCCTTCCCTGCTGGTCAGGGAGGTGGCCAGGGAGATCGAGCATAAGGCGGCGGCAACCTGCGAGGAATGCGGCGCGGCCGGCTGGCTCAGACTCGGCCACGGATTTGCCAAAACCCTTTGCCCCGTCCACGCCAGGATCCGCAAGCGCGTCCGGCACCCGAAACAGTGCCTGCTGGCCAGCCAGCCGACGCCAAAGCTGCTCTTTCTGGATGCCGAATTCACCGACCTCGACTATCCGCAGCTGATCAGCATCGCACTGGTCGCAGAAAGCGGGGAAAGCTTCTACGCCGAACTCGCCGATGGCTGGAGCCCGCACGGCTGCTCCGCCTTTGTGGCCCAAACCGTGCTGCCGCTTTTGACGGGCGGCGACTTCATGCAGGTGCGCCTCTTCGCGGAGAGGCGCCTGGCCGGCTGGCTGGCCGATTTCTGCTGTCCGGTCCGGGTGGTCACCGATGCGCCCGGCTACGACTGGGTTCTCCTCAAGGACCTTCTGGGCGGCTCGACCCCGGTGAACCTGCTCCTGGAGCCGCTCCCCCTGTATTCGGAAAGCTTCCCCGAGCTGGTCCCCCTGTTGCAGGAGGCAAAGGCAAAAGCATTCAAGGAGCTGCCGCGCCACCACGCCCTCAACGACGCGCAGGCGCTCAGGGAGGCCTGGGAGGTGATGCGCCTCAACGTCCACCCAGCCATCCTCGACCAGTACCTGCGGCATTCCTGAACTCCCTGGCGCGGGGGATTGGAAAATTCATCTTTTTCTGTCTCCCCCCTTGAAATCCCCAC
>DATFAB010000098.1:0-11916 GCA_035255025.1 Geomonas sp. | reverse complement strand
TGGAAAGTCCCCCTCACCCGAGCGACCGGCTTTCACCAGCACCCTTCCGCATGCACAAGCGCCCCCTCCCCCACCGGGGGAGGGACGGGGTGAGGGAAGCCCGCATCGGCCTGGAAAGTCCCCCTCACCCCTAGCCGTCTTCCGCAGCCAACGGTAGGCAGTTGCATCCCGGCAAAAAGGAGGCCGGGGTAGCAAAGTGGCCTGCAAGCGCTGATACAAAAAAGCGGCTACCGTCCGAGATGCAGGTAGCCGCTTCAGCCTTTCCGCTTCCGCTTTCTCTCTCTATTTCCCCTCAGGCTTCGGGGAACTTGCCGGGGTTCCCGTCGAGGCCGGTGACGCTTTTTTCACCTTGGCTTTTTGCTGCTTGTGCGACTTCTTGTGCGTCACCGGCTTCTTCGGCGGCTTCGTCCCCTGGTCCTGGTTTTCCAGGACGTTAATGGCCGAGTTCATATTGCCGTTGACAGGAATCGCGCTCGCGACGGCCGCAAAGGAGAGCGCCGCAAGTACCGAAACTGCGCTGCAGATTATCTTCTTCATGTCTTGCGCCTCCTGTTGAAACGCCCCTCCCCTTCATGGAGAGGACCAGGTTAAAATTCAGCCCTGCCGCCTGCAAGGGAAGGAGCCTGCCAGCCCACGACTGTAGACTGTAGTCTCGACTTCAGGATACCCCTTGGCGGCGTCCCCTGTCTATCCGGCCGCACGTGCAACCGCTGCTGGCCGGGCTCTGCATTGCGGAGCGGGCCTTTCCGAGTATACTGGATCGGTCCCCCCTCACCGTTAATTAGAGAGAAAGGAGCAGACCATGACCATCGCACTGGTAACCGGCGGCAGCCGTGGCTTGGGCAAGAGCATGTGCCTTCACCTGGCAGCCAAGGGCCATGACCTTATCCTCACCTACCACAGCAACCAGGCAGAAGCCGAGGATACTATCGCCCAGATCGAAAAGACCGGCAGGAAAGGGGTCGCCTTGCGGCTCGATATCTCCGACCACCAATCCTTCGCCGGATTCGCCGATGGCGTCAAGGCAGCCCTGGCGCAGAACTGGCAGCAGGAAAGCTTCGACTTCCTGGTAAACAATGCCGGCACCGGCGTGACGGCCCTCTTCGCCGAAACCAGCGAGGAGCAATTCGATCGCATGATGAACATCCACCTGAAAGGGACCTTTTTCCTGACGCAGAGGCTTCTCCCGCTCATAAAAGATGGCGGCAGGATTGTGAACATCTCCTCGGGGCTGGCCAGGTTCACCCTGCCGGGCTTTTCCGCCTACGCTGCCATGAAAGGAGCCCTAGAGGTGCTTACCCGCTATCAAGCCAAGGAACTGGGCCCGCGCGGGATCGCGGTGAACGTGGTTGCCCCCGGCGCCATCGAGACGGATTTCGGCGGTGGCGCCGTCAGGGACAACGCTGAATTGAACGCCGCCATCGCCTCCGAGACCGCTTTGGGGCGCGTAGGCCTCCCGGACGACATCGGAGGAGTGGTAGCCGCCCTGCTCTCGGAGGATTGCCGCTGGATCAACGCCCAGCGGATCGAGGTCTCCGGCGGCATCCATTTCTAGGGAGCCCTCGCCTCCCCTGAAACGATTTCCTTCCGGTGAAATCTCCGTCCCCAGCAACACTCGCTGCATCCGGAGGCGAGCCCCTCAGAGTTCCGGCCCCCTTCCCCGCCCAGAGGTGCAGTCCCCTCCCCCGAACGGGGGGAGGGATAGGGAGGGGGAAACCCAGGTCTCCACATCGACGAATTCCGCGTTTTCTGCTCAGCGCTCCCCGAAAAACAGCAAGGCGGCTACATCGAAGGATGTAGCCGCCTTGTTTGTCCGGCTTATCTATGCGTTTGTGACTGGTTTACTTCGCCGGGGGAGCCGGCGGAGTAGCCGGTGCCGTGTTGCTGGCCGGTGCCTCGGATGCCTTCGGAGCAGCCTTCTCCTTCATGGCCCCTTTCTTGGCAGACTTGGCGTGTTTTTTGTGGTGGTGATGCTTCCTGGCCTTTTTATGTTTCTTCACCATCGACTTGGCCGGCTTCGCGCCCTGATCGGCATTGGTAGTCGCCGGGGCTGCGGTGTTGTCAGTGTTGGCAGGAACATCGGCTGCGCTCACGATGGCGGCGAAGGAAACGGCAGCAAGTGCTGCGCCTATGGTTGCAAGTACCTTTTTCATACTGGATCTCCTTTTTTTCCAGGTGGACTCAACTTCCTACCTTTCCTGTAGCATAGCGCGTGCCAATCTCCTTTAACATTCCAATTACCTTAAATCACTACATTTTATCGCACGATCCGATCCTCCGGCCTTCCTCTAATGAGCCTGTAATCCGTCAGCCGCCGCCTCTTTTGCGGCATCCGGGAATGGCGGTCAATCAGCAGTTTTATTACGGTATTACGGCACTTAACGTTTACCACATCATTTCAATGTGGAATTCAAATTTAATTCTTGACAAAATAGCTTACAAAAACTACACTTCACTCACCTTTAGTTACCACACCTGCTGACTATAGAATTTACTATCGCTGCATTTTCGTTTTTCATTACCGATAGATTTACCGGCATCACCAGACGCCTAGACATGGAGGGCAGTAGATGAATTCCGCAACACCTGTAACTCTCCCCGAGCTTTCCGCCAATGCCTCACCTCAGGAAATCCTGGAAAAAGGAGTTGCCGCAGCAGCCGGACCGGTTCAAGTTGCCTGCTCCTTTTCGGTCGAGGACCTCGTCATCGTCGACCTCATCCACCAATGCAAGCTTCCCATAGGCGTCTTCGCCCTCGACACCGGCCGTCTCAACGAGGAGACCTACGAAGTGGCCGAAGGCATCACCGAGCGGTACCGGATCAACATCGACTGGTACTACCCCCGCCACGAAGAGGTGGAGGCGCTCCTCAGGGCCAAGGGGCCCTATTCCTTCCGCGAATCCCTGGAGAACCGCCATGAGTGCTGCCGCATCCGGAAAGTGGAGCCGCTGGGCCGCGCCCTTTCCGGGCTCAAAGGGTGGGTCACCGGCATGCGCAAGGAACAGAGCGCGACCCGCACCGAGCTCCCTCTGCTCGAACTCGACCTGCTCCACGGCGGCCTGGTGAAGATCAACCCGCTCGCCAACTGGAGCGAAGCCGAGGTCTGGGAATACGCCAAAAAGCACCGTCTGCCGGTCAACAAGCTCCACGCGAAGGGCTACCCCTCCATCGGCTGCGCTCCCTGTACCCGGCCTATCGAGGAGGGCGAACACCCGAGGGCGGGACGCTGGTGGTGGGAGAACCCGGAACACAAGGAGTGCGGCCTGCACAGAAGGCACTGATCCGAGGTTCGTACCTACGGCCGAAACTCCACTGTCGCCAAGGGGTGGTACTGGGGAAGGAACTTCAGCGGGATCACGCAGTATCCCCATCGGCATGAATCGAATTCCAGACTGCAGTGTCGGTCCTTACCCCATCCCGGCGCTGGACCACAGAAAACGAGAGCAAAAATGAAAAGCAATCTGACCCATTTGCAGCAATTAGAGGCGGAAAGTATCCATATCATCCGGGAAGTGGTGGCCGAATTCGAGAACCCGGTGATGCTCTATTCAATCGGCAAGGACTCCGCGGTGATGCTGCACCTGGCCCGCAAGGCCTTCTACCCGTCTCCGCCGCCCTTTCCCCTTCTCCATGTCGACACCACCTGGAAATTTCGCGAGATGATCTCCTTCCGCGACCGGATGGCCAAGGAATCGGGCATGGAGCTCCTCGTGCACATCAACGAGGATGGGGTCAGCCGAAAAGTCTCCCCGTTCACCCACGGCTCGGCCCTTTACACCGACATCATGAAGACCGAGGGGCTCAAACAGGCGCTCGACAAGTACAAGTTCGACGCAGCCTTCGGCGGCGCCCGCCGCGACGAAGAGAAGTCCCGCGCCAAGGAGCGCATCTTCTCTTTCCGCAGCGCCAACCACCGCTGGGACCCGAAGAACCAGCGCCCGGAACTCTGGAGCCTGTACAACACCCGCATCAAGCCTGGCGAGAGCATCCGCGTCTTCCCGCTCTCCAACTGGACCGAGCTGGACATCTGGCAGTACATCCACCTGGAAGGGATTCCGATCGTGCCGTTGTACTACGCTGCCATCCGTCCCGTCGTGGAGCGCGACGGCATGCTGATCATGGTGGATGACGACCGGCTGGAACTTAAACCGGGCGAAGAGGTGCAGCAGAAATCGGTCCGTTTCCGCACCCTCGGCTGCTACCCGCTGACCGGAGCCGTGGAATCCGAAGCCGACACACTCCCCGACATCATCCAGGAGATGCTCCTTACCCGGACCTCCGAGCGGCAGGGGCGCCTGATCGATCACGACCAGGCTGGATCGATGGAAAAGAAGAAACAGGAAGGGTACTTCTAATGGCACACCAATCCGAACTTATCGAGAAAGATATCCTTGCCTATCTGAAGAGCCAGGAAGAGAAGTCGCTGCTGCGCTTCATCACCTGCGGCAGCGTCGACGACGGCAAGAGCACCCTGATCGGCCGTCTGCTCTGGGATTCCAAGATGGTCTTCGAGGACCAGCTGGCCGCGCTGGAAGCCGACAGCAAGAAGGTCGGCACCCAGGGCGGCGCCATCGACTACGCCCTTTTGCTGGACGGGCTGCAGGCGGAGCGGGAACAGGGGATCACCATCGACGTCGCCTACCGCTTCTTCTCCACCGACCGGCGCAAGTTCATCGTCGCCGACACGCCGGGGCACGAGCAGTACACCCGCAACATGGTGACCGGCGCCTCGACCGCCAAGGTGGCGGTGATCCTGGTGGATGCGCGCAAGGGTCTTTTGACCCAAACCCGCCGCCACAGCTTCCTGGTCTCGCTGGTCGGCATCCGGCACATCGTGCTGGCCATCAACAAGATGGACCTGATCGGCTTCGACGCCGAGAAGTTCAACGACATCGTGCGGGAGTACCGGGAATTCGCGGCGCCACTCGGCTTCACCTCCATCACCGCGCTCCCCATCTCGGCCTTAAACGGCGACAACATCATCGAGAAGAGCGCCAATACCCCGTGGTACGACGGCCCCACCCTCATGCACTACCTTGAGACCGTGCAGGTCGAAGACAACCGGGAGGAGCAGCCCTTCCGGCTTCCCGTCCAGTGGGTCAACCGCCCCAACCTCGACTTCCGGGGTTTCTGCGGCACCATCGCTGCCGGTACCATCAAGCCCGGCGAACAACTGCGGGTCGCTTCCTCCGGCAAGATCAGCAAGGTCTCCAGGATCGTCACCATGCAGGGCGACCTGGAGGAGGCGGTGGCCGGCCAGGCGGTGACCCTGACCCTGGAAGACGAGATCGACATCAGCCGCGGCGACATGCTGACCGCAACCGATGCGCCGCCGCTCTACACCCGGCACCCGGAGGCGAACCTGGTCTGGCTCCATGACGAGCCGCTGCAACCTGGACAGGTCTACCTGGTAAAGACGGCCACCGGCATCACCCCCGGGCGGATCACCGCGGTTCACTACGCGGTCGATGTCAACACCCTGGAGCAGAAGCTGGCACCGACCCTGAAACTGAACGAAATCGGTCTGGCGCGTCTGGAGCTGGACCGCCCCGTTCCTTTCGACTCCTACCGGGACAACCGCGACACCGGCAGCTTCATCCTCATCGACCGCTTCAGCAATGCGACGGTCGCGGCTGGCATGGTAATCGAGGCAGTGCCTCTGGATGCGGCACATGCCAAAGTGGCCGAAGTCGCCACCTCGACCGACGAGAACCTCGCGGTCCGCCGCATCAGCCTCGGCGAGATCAGCGCCACCAACCTCAACGCGGTCGACCTCACCTCCGAGTGGGGGCCGTTCGTGCTGGACGTCTCGCCGCGGATCCTCGAGTACCTGCAGAAGGGTAACCGGATACTCTTCCGGTTGCGGGAGCTGGCGCAGTTGAACGCAGTCGCGCTGGTGGCTTATGAGAACAGCCTGGCCTTTGAGTTCGACCGGACCGCGGAAGGGATCAGCGTGATGGTCTTCAAACGGGGTACCGAAGCGCAAAAAGGCTACGGCGACGACGGAACCGGCATCTAAGCCCGTCACAAGCCTGACACTGAGGATCACAGAGACACACGGAGACACACAGAGAGACAAAACAAAAGAGCGGGCTCTTCATGCAGAGCCCGCTCTTTTTCTGTTTCGTCCATTCCTTTATCCCCTCAATCATCATCCCCTCCCCCGAACGGGGGAGGGACAGGGAGGGGGAACTCTGCTGACAACTCCGCGGACGCCTGATTACCCCTGGAAGAAGTTGTCCTCTTGCCTCCGTGTCTCTCCGCGCTCCACAGTGGTCAAGCCCCACCCTGCCTTACGGCACGATGTTGACCTCCGTCCCCACCCTGATGGTGTGAGCCAACGCCAGACCCTCGTTGTTATTCATTACGAAGCAGCCGCCGGTCACCCGCCTGCCAACCCGTCTGGGATCGTTGTTCCCGTGAATCCGGTAAATGGCGCCCTTCCAGGTCCGGTGCGACAGGGCTATCTTAAACGGTCCCATGTAGTTCAGCGGGTCCCCGGGCGGAACCGCTTCCGGCAGGATAATGCCGCGCTCCCGGAAAACCTGGCGGGAATACGGGGTCGGATGCCACCACGGGTTCAAGTAGATGCCGGTCACCTTGCCAAGCCCCAGCGGATAGGTCTTCAGTCCCCTGACCACCGTTCCCACAGGATAGTCGGCCACTTCCACCTTGTCCCCGTCCGCCCTCTTCTCGAAGAGTGTGAGGCGGTTGCGGCTGATGGATATCTCGACGTAGTAAACCTTTTTGCTAGGAGCAGCCTCTGGCGCTGACAAAGCGTCCGAGGGGTTTTCCGCGTGAACACTCGAGAAGACCGGAAGAAGCGAGATAGCAGCAGTTAAAAGCAGCGCTCTCCACCACATGATGATCTCCTTCCTGAGAAACCCGCACTACCAGTCCATCAGCCACCGTAGTACCCGCCTCTCACGCTCCGAACCGAAAGAATCAGTCAGAACTCCTCCCCCCGAACGGGGGGAGGCTGGGAGGAGGGAGCACTGCCCCGAATCACCGGGCCTCGTCCAGCGGGAGCACGGGTTCCCCCTCCCTAGCCCTCCCCCGTCCGGGGGAGGGGACGCTCAGCCTCTCCCTGGAAGGGCTGAGGATCGGGGAGATGCAGGACAGGGCTTATCTGGGTGTAGGGACAGCTGCTATTTCGCCAGCTTCGCCGTCAGCGCAGGAACGAACTGCATGACGTCCGCCACCACCAGCACATCGGCCACCTCGTTGATGGGGGCATCCTTGTCCTTGTTGATGGCGACTATGAAGCCGGATTTCTTCATACCGGCCAGGTGCTGGATGGCACCGCTGATGCCGCAGGCGATGTACAGTTTGGGGCTCACGGTCTGGCCGGTGGTGCCGACCTGGTGACTGTGCTCGACCCAGCCGCTATCGACGACCGGCCGGCTCGCGCCGAGTTGTCCGCCCAGCGCCTTGGCAAGCGCGGCTATCACCGGGACGTTGTCAGCCTTGCCGATGCCGCGCCCTGCGCTGACGATGACCTCCGCCTTGGCGAGGTCGATATCTCTTGCCTCTGCAGCCTCGTAGCGCACGAACTTGACCTTGTCCCCGTCATCCCCTTCCAGCCGCTGCAGCTGCGCTGTCCCGCCCGGCCTCTTGCCCTGGAAGGCTCCGCTTTGCAGGGTCAAGACAGCTACGGCGGTAGCAGGTTTCACCGTGCGCCGCATTTTCTGGCTGCAGCAGGGAAGCTCAAAAGCCCCCTCCGCCACGCCGATCACCTCCGAGAGCTGGGCTGCGCTGAGGGCGGCAGCCACCCGGGGCGCCAGATCCCAACCGTAGGAGGAATGGGAAAATACGACGTAGTCCGGCTTCTCGCGTTCGACAGCCGCCACTACCAGTTTCTTGTGCAGGTCCGGGTTGTATTCTCCAACGGTGCCGGAGTCTGCGAAGTAAAGTGTGCCTCCATAACTTGGCAGCTCATCCTCGCGTCCTACCAGCAGCATCGCAGTCTCGGCCCCCAGTTGCTCAGCGAACCCGAACAGCTCGTAACTGTACTCAAGAAACTTCCCTTCCCTGCTTTCAGCAACTAGCAAGACTTTCATATCATCCCCCAGGGCTAGCTTCCTCTAGCGCAGAACCGCAGTCTTTTCCTTGAGAATGCCGATCAGCTTGTCGACCTGGTCGGCGACATCCCCTTCCAGCACGATGCCGGAGCCCTTCTTGGCCGGCGCATAGAAACTGGTGGTGGCTGCTCTGCTCTCCTCATGCAGCAAGTCGCCCACCGCCACGACCTCGATCTCCTTCTTCTTAGCCTTCATGATGTTGGGCAGGGTCGGGTAGCGCGGCACGTTGAGCCCGAGCTGGCAGGTGACGAGCGCGGGAGTCTTCAGCTGGACTATCCCTTTAACCCCGCCTTCCAGCTCTCGCTTGACCGTAACCATGCCGTCCGCATACTCGAAGCCGACGATGGTGGTGGCACAGGAATAATCAAGGATCTCCGCTACGGAGACCCCCACCTGGCAGGAACCGCGGTCCTGCGACTGGAATCCCGTGAAGATGACATCGTACTGCTGCTTCCTGGCGTAGGCGCAGATCGCCGAGGCGATCTGCCAGGGATCCTTAAGGTGGGCTGACGGGTCCTGGACGTGCACACCTCGGTCGCACCCCATGGCAAGCGCCTTCTTGATAGCCTCAACTACCCGGTCAGGCCCGACCGAAAGCACCGTCAACTCAGGCTCCCCTCCCAGCTGCTCTTTCAGGCGAACCGCCTGTTCCACGGCATACTCGTCGTACTCGTTCATCCGGAAAGCCAGGTCGGCCTCCGAAAACCAGACGCCCGTGCTGTCGGGCTTGAACCTGGATTCCATATCGGGGACCTGCTTGATGCAGACCAGAATTTTCATAAATCCTCCCAAGGCCGCGATAGTGCGAGAGATAGTCATCACCAAATGGCATTTGAGATAAGTATACCAAATAATTGAGGATCTGGCACGACAGGCCTTTCATGAGGAGGCAGAGCCCCCTCATGAGGTGTGGAGGAAGCTTGATGAGAAGGAAATGGCAGGGGGGCAAAAGCGCTGCGATGACGGGGTCACTGTTTCCGGATCAGCCGAGCAACAGCTTCGAGATGATGACCCGCTGGATTTCGTTGGTTCCCTCATAGATCTCGGTGATCTTGGCGTCGCGGTACATCCGCTCCACCTCGTAATCGCTGATGAAGCCATAGCCGCCATGGATCTGGATGGCTTCCTTGGTGACGTAGGTGGCAGCCTCCGACGCCAGCATCTTGCAGAGGGCGGACTCCAGTAGGTACTTCTTCCCTGCATCCTTCAGGGAGGCAGCCTTGTAGGTCATCAGCTTGCTGGTCTCGATCTTCGCGTACATGTCGGCAAGCTTGAACTGGATCGCCTGCTGGTCGCAGATGGGGACACCGAACTGCTTGCGCACCTTGGAGTAGGCCAGCGCGCGCTCGAAGGCTCCTTCTGCGATCCCCAGTGCCTGCGAGGCTATGCCGATCCGGCCGCCATTCAGGGTGTCCATGGCGATCTTGAACCCCTCCCCTTCCTTGCCTAACAGGTTTTCGGCCGGGATGCGAACGTTGTCGAAGGCGAAGGCTGTTGTGTAACTGCCCCGGATACCCATCTTCTGCTCGTGCCTGAGGACCACGACTCCGGGCGAGGCAAGATCGATTATGAAGGCGGAAATCCCCTTGTGCTTGAGCGACCTGTCGGAAGTGGCGAAGATGACACCCGTTCCGAGGTAGCCGCCGTTGGTGATGAAGCTCTTGGAGCCGTTGATGACGAAGTGGTCTCCCTCCCTGCGGAAGGAGGTGGCAATGGAACCTGCGTCGCTGCCGGCGTCAGGCTCGGTCAGCAGGAAGCAGCCGATGGTGTGGCCGGTGTTCAGAGCCGGCAGCCATTTCCGTTTCTGTTCGCCGGTACCGAAGACGAAGATCGGGTTGCAGCAAAGCGAGGTGTGGGCGGAAATGAGGACTCCGCTGGAGGCGCAGGCTTTGGAGACTTCCTCGACCACAATGGCGTAGGAGAGCATGTCGAGGCCGGCTCCGCCGAACTCCTCGGGAAAGTAGCTCCCCAACAGTCCAAGCTCCCCCATCTTGGCGACCAGGGCATCGGGAATCATGTGCTCCTCGTCGATCTGCCTGGCTATCGGCTTTATTTCCTTCTCCACGAACTCGCGCACGCTGTCACGCAACACCTTGTGGTCCTGGCTCAGTTCGAAGTCCATCTCGTACTCCTTTCCTCGCTCTATCCTCCTGGGGAGGTCGGGTGGGGGCCGGATTTCCGGCCCAGACAGCCCGCGTCGACCATCTTCACCAGCAAAAGACAAAGGCGGTATTCAGGTTCCTTGAAACCGTCGTAAAAAACGGCAATGGCCAGGATGCTCCCTGCAGCGGTTCAGGTTCCCTTCACACCCTTTCGAAAATAGCGGCGACCGCCTCGCCGCCACCGATGCACAGGGTGGCAAGCCCATAGCGCGCCTGACGTCGCCTGAGTTCGCGGACGATGGTGGCAGCAAGCCTTGCACCGCTGGCACCGATGGGATGGCCGAGAGCGACGGCTCCTCCGTTGACGTTGACCTTTTCCAGCGGCAGGTTCAGTTTTTTGATGGCCAGCAAGGCCACCGAGGCGAACGCTTCGTTGATCTCGAAAAGGTCGATGTCGTTAAGGGAGATGCCGGCCCGCTCGCAGACCCGCTCAATGGCGGAGACCGGCGCTTCCGGGAATTGATCGGGATGAAGGCTGGAGGTGGCATAGGCGACCAGACGCGCTTTGGGAGCGAGTTTGTGCCGGGACAGTCCCTCCCTCCCGGCGAGAAGGCAAAGTGCCGCGCCATCGCTGATGGTGGAGGCATTGCCGGCGGTGATGCTCCCCTCCTTGGTGAAGGCGGGCCTCAGCCCGGAGAGCTTGCCGGTATCGCCGCGAAAGGGTTCCTCATCCCGCTCGACGGTCTCATCCCCCTGGCGCCCCTTCTTGACCACCGGGACGATCTCCTCGGCGAAAACGCCCCCTTCCACGGCCTTCTGCGCCAGCTGGTACGAGCGCAGGGCATAGGCGTCCTGCTCTGGGCGCGAGATCTCAAAGCGCCTCGCGCTGTCGTCGCCAATCTCGCCCATCTGCCTGCCGCTATAGGGGTCCTGCAGACCGTCGTAGATCAGGAGGTCGAGAAGTTCGCCATGCCCCAGCCGGTAGCCCCCCCTCCCCTTTTTGAGGAGATACGGGGCCTGGGACATGCTCTCCATCCCCCCGGCAATCACCACCTGCGACTCACCAAGCCTGATGCTGTCGGCCCCCAGCATGATCGCTTTGAGGCCGCTGCCGCAGACCTTGTTGATGGTCATGGCGTGGACCTGATCGGGTATGCCTGCCGCGCGCATCGCCTGACGGGCAGGCGCCTGTCCGCAGCCTCCGCTCAGGACCTGGCCTATGATGACCTCGTCGACCGCTTCGGGTGAAAGGGAAGCATACTGCAGCAACGCCCGCATCACGGTGGCAGCCAGCTGCGGCGCAGGCTGGTCTGCTAAGGCACCGCTGAAAGCTCCGAACGGCGTACGCAAAGCTTCTACCAGGTAGACATCTTCCATAATGTGAACTCCCTTGGACACTTTCTCATTATAGGATACACGACGGTTTCCGGTGCTGTCAAAGCGGGTAGCAAGGGAGTTTGAGTGGTAACAGGAAGGGGAAGAGGAAAGGTGGATGAAACCGGTCAGGGATGCTTTGAGTGCTGATCGGCTCCAGTGCAGTGAGTGGCTATATCCCTTATATCCAGAACGTAGAGACGGCCCCGTCCTTCAAGGGTTCAGAGGGATCCACGCAGTAAGAATGGGTTCTAAGAGCTTCTTCCATGTCGGAAAGTAGCACCGTCAGCTCTCTGAACAGCAGTTTTTTCTCGCTTATGTCTTCCACTGTATCGAGCTTTGACAGGTATCCGAGATAC
>DATFAB010000097.1:0-58326 GCA_035255025.1 Geomonas sp. | reverse complement strand
TCGGTGATCTCGCCGGTCAGGCTCCCCTGGCAGTCGAAGAGCATGGGGATGCGCAGGATCCTCTTGAGGATGGCGCCGATGAAGGCGCCTTCGTGGAGGTGGGCGTGGATCAGGTCGGGTTTGAAGTCGCGGGCGACCTTGAGGGCCTTGAAAAGCAGCAGCAGGTCGAGGTACGGCTTGTGCCAGGAAGGCCCGGCTCCGAGCTTTTTGTACCAGGGGATCTTGGGGATGCGATCGATGGGGAAGCCGCCTGCGTCGCGGCCGATGTGGTAGGTGACCAGGTGCAGTTGCACCCCTTCGTTGTTAACGGCGCGCGCCTCCTCCAGGATGCGCACGTGGCAGCCGCGGTCCGCAAAATAGGGCGTGGGCGCCAGCACCAGCACTTTCAGGGGTGCCTCAGCCAAAATTCAGCTTTTCCTTGATGTTGTAGATCGGCTTGCCCTGCGCCTCGTAGTAGGTACGCGCGCTCAACTCCGCCAAAAGTCCCATCACGATGAACTGCACCCCCATGAAGATCAGGAAGGCGGTTAGGATGAGCAGCGGGTTGCGGTTCATGCTGGTGTTCTCGAAGAACTTCATATAGAGGGTGAGCATGCCAGTCAAGAAGCCGGCGCACAGGGTGTAGATCCCCCAGCGTCCGAAGAGCTGGATCGGCTTGGTCGAGTAGCTCAACAGGAACTTCACCGTCATCAGGTCCAGGATGACCTTCATGGTGCGGGAAATGCCGTACTTGCTGACGCCGTGCAGCCGCTCGTGGTGGCGGACCGGCATCTCGGTCACTTTGGCCCCCACCTGGTGTGCCAGGGCCGGGACGAAGCGGTGCATCTCGCCGTAGAGGTTCACGTCCTCCAGCACATCGCGACGGTAGGCCTTCAAGGTGCAGCCGTAGTCGTGCAGGTGCACGCCGGTCATCTTCGAGATGAAACCGTTGGCGATCATGGAGGGGAGCTTGCGGTTGATGAAGGTGTCTTTCCGGTCCTTACGCCAGCCGGAGACCACGTCGTACCCCTCGTCGATCTTCTCCATCAGGAGCGGGATGTCCAGCGGGTCGTTCTGCAGGTCACCGTCCATGGGGATCACAACCCGTCCGGACGCCAGGTCGAAGCCGGCTGCCATGGCGGCGGTCTGGCCGAAGTTTCTGCGCAGCTTGACCACCTTGACGCGGCTGTCCTTGCCGGCCAGTACCTTGAGCGCCGAGTAGGAGTTATCGGCAGAGCCGTCATCCACCAGGATCAGTTCGTACTCGAGCCTGGCACCTACCAGAGCCTCGCTGATGCGGCTGTGCAGGACAGGGATGTTCTCCTCTTCGTTGTATATCGGCACTACAATGCTCAGGTCCACGCTATCTCCAGAACTGCAATCTGCCATGGAGAACTTCTGAGAAAATCGGAGAAGGTCAGGGGGTATTTCCACCTTTTACAAGCTTCTCTCGGATTTACTCAGACTTTCTCCGTGGCCAACGGTTAGATTTTTGATTTTTTGGTCCAACTGCGACCGCTGCGGTCATAGTTGCAACGATTCCCCGAACGCCTTGACCCTTTTCACCTCGATTTCGCCGGTGTCGCGCGCCCCTTTGCGGTAGCGTGGGGTCGCCAGCCCACGGATGACACCGGCCCCGTAGACCAGGTGCAGCGCCGGGAGAACGGCCAAAAGCCAGGGAAGCAGTGCAAGGTCCCGGGCGGACATCGTTCCCCACAAGGCGGCCGCCAGCAGGGCGGACAGGTAGCCGAAGAAGGGAAGCGCGTACGGCTTCCAGCGCACCAGGGGGATCGACAGGATGTAGAGGAGCAGCAGCGAAGGGGCAAGCGAGACGGGTTTCAGCTTGCCGGACAGGCGCGTCTGCTCGCCGCGCCCCCTGCCGTAGCCGTACATCTGCCTCAGGTAGGCACGGTACGTGGACCGCTGGCTGCGGTAAACGGCCAGCTCCGGATCGTGGATCAGCCGGTACCCCTCATGCTGCAGCCGGTCCATGAGCTCGTTTTCCTCGTTGGGATAAAGCCGCGCGTCCAGGCCGCCGTGCGACAGGAAAACCTCGCCCCGGAAGGCCAGGTTGCACAGGATCAGCTCGCTGTCGCTGGTTGGCCGTGCCGTACCGCTCTTTTGGTACCGGTTGCGGACCCCGCCCCCTCCCACCGCCGAGGCGAAAGCGACCCCGATCGCCCTCTGCAGCGGCGAATCGGTCTCCGGCGTCAGGGACGGCCCCCCCACGGCGGCAACGGTGCTGTCCTGGAAATGGCGGACGGCACTCTCCAGAAAGCCAGGGGCGACCCGGGAATCGTCATCGAGAAAGTAGAGGATCTCCCCCCTGGCCTCGGCTGCCGCCAGGTTGCGCTGGGCGCTCGGCACCCGGCCGTAGGCCACCAGCACCTCGAAAAGCTCGGCCGGGTAGCTCGCGCGGGCAAGTCCGGAAAGCGCACGCACCTCGCCCCCCGGCTTCACCGGGATGATTATCGAAACCTTGGGCAACGTCATCGGGAGAGCGCGGCGATCCTGCTATTTACCGGTGGTCGGCGCAGGATTGGCGAAGTTGTCAACGGGCTTCACGCGGTCGTAATAGAAGGTCCGGTGACACCCAACCGAGCAACTGCCGCCGGTCGGCGTCTTGGTGTAGTGAATCGGGATGTCCCAGCTGCCGAAACCGGGCGCATGCGGAAAGATCAGGCGGTCCTGCTCGGATGCGTGGGGGTTGTGGCACATGCGGCAGGCGCGCCCCTTGCCGGCCCTATTGACGTGCACCGAGTGCAGGTTGCGGTCGCCGTTTCTGAAGTTGGTCGCCGTCTCGGTCTTCGCCTCCGCCGCCAAGGCGGGGTTGTGGCAGGAGAAGCAAAGCGGCCATGCGTCGGTGGAAAACGGCTTGTACAGCTCGGTCGGGTAGTCGGCGATCAGGATCTTACGGTAATCGGAGCCGTGCGGTTTGTGGCACTTGACGCACTCGCCGGTCTTCACCGGCCCGTGCACCGATTTCCCCTGGGCGAGCTTGGGATCGTGGCACATGAAGCAGAGCTGGGAGCCCGGCTTTCTCAGCAGGGAAGGCCCTTCGGCCTGGTGGGCGTCGTGGCAGAGCAGGCACTGGCCATTGAGGACCGGCTTGTGGCTGTGCGAGGCGCCGGAGTACTTCTTCTTGTCATGGCAGCGGAAGCAGAGCTTGGGGGGCGGATCCTTCAAAAGCGACTTGTTGTCGGAGCTGTGGTGCATGTGGCAGTCGGTACATTTACCCTCGGCCACCGGCTTGTGCAGTTTCGGTTTGGTCAACAGCGTGGTGTGGCAGGAGAGGCAGAGCTTCTCCTTGGGGACGATGAAGCCCATGCTCCCCTTGCCCAGCGGGTGGTCGTCGGACAACTGCTTGTGGCAGCGAAGACACTCGCCGGCAGCAACCGGCTTGTGCTTTACCGCCCTGTCGGCCAGTCCCCGGTGACAGGAACTGCACTTGAAGGTCGCCTGGGCGATGCCGGGCAGGAGTAAAAGGCCGAAAATGACGAGGAGTGCTGTCGAGGAATTCAGGCGAAGGAACGAACGCATGGTAAAGCCCCTGGAACTTCTGCGAGTTCACGTTTCGAATGTCGAGTTATTGCAAAAGCCTCCCGAAAGTATCGCCCCGTTTGGGCAGGGGACGGCATTCCGGTCGGTTATTGAAAAGATTTGCACGCAAAGGCGGCAGACGCCTTTGCGTGCAAATGCAGTAATCAGGTCACCTCGATGAGCGAAGCGCGATGCAGTTCGCCCTGTGAAACGCGCAACGCGAAACGCGGGACTTTCCGGCTACTTCCCGTAGCTGTGCAGGCCGGACAGGAAGAGGTTGACGCCCAGGTAGCAGAAGATGGTGGCGGCAAAGCCGATCACGGAGAGGATGGCGGCCCTGCGCCCGACCCAGCCGCGGGTGATGCGGGCATGCAGGAAGGCTGCGTAGACGAACCAGACAATCAGCGACCAGGTCTCCTTGGGGTCCCAGCTCCAGTAAGTGCCCCAGGCGTAGTTGGCCCAGGCGGCGCCGGTCACGATCCCCAGGGTCAGAAGCGGGAAGCCGACCATGATCGCCTTGTAGTTCAGGTCGTCCAGCACCCGGATGGCCGGGAACATCGACAAAAGCCCGCCGGCGGCCGCATTGCCCCCGCCCTGCTCTATCTTCTCCCGGATCAGGTACATGATTGAGATACCGCAGGCCACCGCGAAGGCGGCGTAGCCCAGGAAGCAGGTGATGACGTGGTACATGAGCCAGTTGCTCTGCAGCGCGGGGACCAGCGGCTCAATGCCGCTCTCCAGGCTCAGGTTGGCCCAAGCCATGCCGAACAGCGCGAAGGGGAGCACGAAGAAACCGACCGCGCGGTACTTGTACTTGAAGTCGATGATCAGGTAGATGAGCAGGATGGTCCAGGAGAAGAAGACCACCGATTCGAACAGGTTGGAGAGCGGCGCGTGGCCGTGCCCCTGGTCGTAGGACTCTTTCCAGCGCAGGGCGATCGCCGCGGTGTGCACCAGGAAACCGAACAGTGCGGAAAGGGTACCGGCAAGCCCGACCGCCTTGTTGCGCGAGGCGAGATAGGCGAAGAATATGCAAGTTGAAACCAGATAGGTGACCATGGTCACGTTGAAGAGCATGGAACTGGACATCGATGTAATCCTCCGGTCGGGGTTCAGTGTGGCGATGCAGGGGCAAAGCCCCTCGATGTTATGCCTTGTTAAGCTTGTCCACCAGCTCCTCGAAGCTCATTTCGAAGCCGGTGGGGTTCTTGCTGGCGGAACCGCCCAGGGTCGCGCCTTCGTTGGTGATCCTTGCCCAGATACGCTTGTGGGACATGAAGAAGGCCATCACGATGCCAGCCACCATCAGGAAGCAGCCCAGCCACACCACCAGCACGCCCGGGTCACGGGCAACCTGCAGGCCGGTGTAGAACTTCTGGTCCATGCCGTCGAAGCTCAGGACCAGGTCTCCGCCGTGCTGGGCGTTGAAGGAGTCGTACTTGGGCGACAGGATCACGAAGGACTGCGGCTGGCCGCCGGCCGGGGTGAATTCAACCTGGGCGCCGGGGCCGTCGAATTCCTTCATGAAGGGGTGGACATCGGGAGCGGCATCCATGACCGAGACGAAGGCGCCTCCCGGCAGGGAGATGCGCTCGCCCTGGCGGGCGTCGATGTGCAGCGGCGCCCCGCCCTTGCGGTTAGTCACGGTCAGGTGGTAGAGCGCGCCCTCTTCTGACTGACCGTAGCTCGACTGATAGAAAGTGACCCCCTTGTAGGTGAGCGGCTCGTTCACGATGCAGGGAATGTTCTGGTACCCCTTGACCGGCTGACCGTTCTCGAGAACGGTCAGGATGCTCTTGAACTCCTTGGGTGCGCCGGTGTCGTAGAAGGAGACCGAGAACTTCTCACAGCGAAGCCCGAAACCAAGATCGATCATCTTGCCGTTTCTGGCCTGCACCTGGGTGGCGGCGGCCCCCTCCGGGATGGTCACGTAGGCCTTGTATCCGAAAAAGGAGCCGATCAGCGCTCCTATAAAAACGATGATTATGGAGAAGTGCACCACGTACACACCGAGCCGGCACCAGGGGTTCTTCTGGGCGAACAGGTAGAACTGCCCGTCTTGCTCGGTGATCACAGGCTGGGCGAACTCAGCCTTCAGCGCGGCGGCTATCTTGTCCTTCAGTTCCTGCTTGGTGCCGCGCAGCTTCAACTCGGCCACGTTGGAAAGGCTGCTTTCGAAGCGCTCGTCCATGACCAGCACCGGCTCCGACACGATCTTCCAGACGCGGGGAAGCCTCTTGATGGAGCAGCAGATCAGGTTGAGGGTCAGCAGGTAGAGGAGCAGGATGAACCACCAGGAGTGGTACATATCGAAAAAGCCGAGGGAGCTGTAGACCTGGGCCTTGGTTTCGCTGATGGTGGCCAGATATTCACGGGGAGGTCCCTGAGGTATCACGGTTCCGATGATGGAGATAAGTGCAAGCCCGATGAGCAGAAAGATTGTCAGACGTAATGAACAGAAAAAATCCCACAGCTGTTGTGCAACTCCGCGTTTATTCGTTGTCAAGGCAGTCTCCCGAAAAGGTGATTGGGCAGCTCGTAGTTAATCAAGCTTGCCATTATAGACAAAATGGCAATAAGCGCAAAATAAAAATTACTAATAGGTTAGCGCCCGAAAAAAAGGGGTAACAAGATATTTCCTGTTACCCCTTTCGGCTCTGCAACTCCGCTTCGCGCAAGGCCAAAGAATTACTTCTTGTGGCAATCGCCGCACTTGGTAGGGCCGGCCTTCCTTTCGGTGTGGCAACCTTTGCAGAGGGCGTGCGCCTTGTCCCTGTCGATGGCGATCTTGGAGGGCGCTCCTGCGCCGTGGCACGCCTTGCACTCGAGCTTGGAGCTGTGCGCCTTGTGGTTGAAGGTGACGTTGCCATTTTTGGCGGGGAAGACGACAGTATCGGCAGCAAACGCGGAAACTGCGCAAGCGAGGGTCAGTGCCATCGCAACGACAATCTTTTTCATGAGCATCCTCCATGGAATAAAGTTAAGCGGAAATTATACTTCGGAACTCCGCTTGTCAAGAGAAAAGGGGGAGAAGAGAGGGCTGCTACACCCCCCTGGAGGCCTGCAGCGCCCGGTCCTTCTGCTCGACCTCCACCGCCATGGAGGCCCGGTAGGCCGCGAACTTCTCGCGCAGGGTCGGGTCGGCGAGCGAGAGGATCTGCACGGCGAAAAGGCCGGCGTTCTTGGCCCCTGCCTTGCCGATGGCCATGGTGGCAACCGGGATGCCGCCGGGCATCTGTACGGTGGCGTAGAGGGCGTCCATGCCGGAAAGCGGCCCGCCCCCCATCGGCACGCCGATCACCGGGAGGGTAGTCTCCGCGGCGACCACGCCCGCCAGGTGGGCGGCCATGCCGGCGGCGGCGATGATCAGCTTGATGCCGCGGTCGGCAGCCTCGTGGGCGAGCTTGGCGGTCCTTTCCGGCGAGCGGTGGGCCGAAGAGATGCGCATCTCGAAGGGGACGCCGAACTCGGTGAGGATCTTGGCGCTCTCCTCCATGGTCGGCACATCCGAATCGCTTCCCATCACAATCAGTACAACCGGGTTACTCATAACGTTCTCCTGTTCACGCTGTTCGACCAGTTGGCCGGTCGCAGCTATGAGACTATCTGTTGATGGCTTTGGCGCCGATATCCTTGCGGCAGTGCATGCCGGGCCAGGAGATCCTGGCGACACCCTGGTAGGCGCGCTCGATGGCTTCCTGGACAGTACTACCCAGGGCAGTCACTCCGAGCACGCGGCCGCCGGCGGTCACCACCCCTTCGGCGCCCGTCCTGGTGCCGGCGTGGAACACCACCAGATCCTCCAGCTTGGCAGCCTCGTCCAGCCCCGCGATGACATCACCTTTGCGGTAATCGGCCGGGTAGCCCTGGGCGGCCAGCACCACGCAGACCGCGGCCTTGTCGTGCCACTGGACCTCGATACCGGAAAGATCGCCCGAGGCGACCGCCATCAGGATCGGCACGATGTCGGACTTCATCCTCATCAGGAGCGGCTGGCACTCCGGGTCGCCGAAGCGCGCGTTGAACTCGAGGGTCTTCACGCTGTCGCCGTCCACCATGAGCCCGGCGTAGAGCACGCCGCGGTAGGGGCGCCCCTCGGCGGCCATGCCGTCCACCGTGCGCCTCATCACCTCTGCCATCGCCTTCTCGTGGATGGCGGGGGTCACTACCGGGGCCGGGGAGTAGGCGCCCATGCCGCCCGTGTTGGGACCCTTGTCGCCGTCGAAGACCGCCTTGTGGTCCTGGGCGCTCGCCAGCGGGATGATCGTTTTGCCGTCGGTGAAGGCGAGGAAGGAAGCCTCCTCCCCCTTCAGGAACTCCTCGACTACCACCCGGGAGCCCGCCGCACCGAAGGCGTTGCCGGAGAGCATGTCGGTGACCGCCGCCACCGCTTCCTCGCGGCTCTGGGCGATGATGACACCCTTGCCGGCGGCCAGTCCGTCGGCCTTGATGACGATGGGTATGCCGGTTTTATCGATGAACCGGATGGCCGGCTCCACCTCGGTGAAGACCTCGTAGGCAGCCGTCGGCACCTGGTACTTCTTCATCAGGTCCTTGGAGAAGGCCTTGCTCGCTTCGATGATGGCGGCGTTCTTCCTGGCGCCGAAGATCTTCAGGCCGTGCTCCTCGAAAAGGTCAACCAGCCCCAGGGAGAGCGGCAGCTCCGGACCGACCACGGTCAGGCCGACACCCTCTTCCAGGGCGAAGGAGAGGAGCCCCTGCAGGTCGTCCACCGCGATGTCGACGTTTTCAGCGAGCTGCGCGGTGCCGGGGTTGCCCGGGGCGCAGTACACCTTTTCAACCAGCGGCGACTGGGCGATCTTCCAGACCAGCGCGTGTTCGCGCCCGCCGCTACCAACTACCAGAACCTTCATATAATCTCCTTTGAATCGGAGGTCGGGCCTGTCAGAGCTGTCGGACAGGCCCGACCTCGGACCGCTTAGTGCCTGAAGTGCCTCATGCCGGTGAACACCATGGCGATGTTGTGCTCGTCGGCGGCGGCGATCACCTCGGCGTCGCGCATGCTGCCGCCCGGCTGGATGACGGCGGTGACGCCCACGGCGGCCGCGTTGTCCAGACCGTCACGGAAGGGGAAGAAGGCGTCGGAGGCCATTACCGCCCCCTGCACCGGGATCCCTGCGTGCTCGGCCTTGATGGCGGCGATGCGGGCGGAGTTGACGCGGCTCATCTGGCCGGCGCCCACGCCGACGGTGGCGTTGCCGCGGCCGTAGACGATGGCGTTGGATTTCACGAACTTGGCCACCCGCCAGGTGAAGAGCAGGTCTTCCATCTCGGCGTCGGTGGGTGCCCTCTTGGTCACCACCTTGAGCTCGCTGAACAGCTCGAGGTCGGCGTCCTGGACCAGCATGCCGCCGTTCACCCGCTTGAAGTCGAGACGCTTGGCCGGCTGCTCCGGCCAGAAGCCGCACTCTAAGAGGCGCACGTTCTTCTTGGCGGAGACCACTTCGCTGGCAGCCTCGGTCACCTTGGGGGCGATGATCACCTCCACGAACTGGCGGTCGACGATGGCGCGCGCGGTGGTCTCGTCCAGCTCGCGGTTGAAGGCGATGATGCCGCCGAAGGCGGACTCGGGGTCGGTCTTGTAGGCGGCGTCGTAGGCTTCCAGGATGCTTCCGGCCACCGCCACGCCGCAGGGGTTCGCGTGCTTCACGATCACGCAGGCGGGCCCTTCGCTGAACTGCTTCACGCACTCCAAGGCGGCATCGGTATCGCCGATGTTGTTGTAGGAAAGCTCCTTGCCCTGGATCTGGCGGGCGGTCGAGATGGAAGCCTCCCTGGAGCCCTTCTCGATGTAGAAGGCGCCGGACTGGTGCGGGTTCTCGCCGTAGCGCATCCCCTGGGCCAGCTGGTACTGGACGGTGAGGGTGTCGGCATACGGTGCGACCCCTTCGCCGGTGCGGGCGCCCAGCCAGTTGGAGATGGCGCCGTCGTAGGCGGCGGTGTGCTGGTACACCTTGACGGCCAGCTTGAAATTGGTCTCGCGGGAGACGCTGCCGCCGCTATTTTTCATCTCGTCCAGCACCCTGTCGTAGTCGGCGTGGTCGACGATCACGGTGACGTCGCGGTTGTTCTTGGCTGCCGAGCGCAGCATGGTCGGCCCGCCGATGTCGATGTTCTCGATGGCGTCCTCCATGGTGCACCCTTCCTTGGCGACGGTCGCCTCGAACGGGTACAGGTTCACCACCACCATGTCGATCGGCTCGATGCCGTGCTCCTGCATCTTGGCCACGTGCGCCGGGTTCTCGCGCATGCCGAGGATGCCGCCGTGAACCTTCGGGTGCAGGGTCTTGACCCGGCCGTCCAGCATCTCCGGGAAACCGGTGAACTCGGAAACGTCCTTGACCGGCACTCCCGCTTCCCGCAGAAGCTTTGCGGTGCCGCCGGTGGAGAGGATCTCCACGCCATACCCTGCCAGGGCCCGGGCGAATTCCACCACCCCGGTCTTCTCCGATACGCTGACCAGCGCGCGTCCAATCTTTGCCATAAACTGCTCCTTTGCTGTTGGATTTTCTTTTTTACGCAGAAAAAATTATACCTGACCCTCGAAAAAGCATGACCACAGAGGAGACGGAGGTCTCTCTGGGGTCACGGAGGGGAAATCATTTTTAAATAGAACGAGAACCTTTTAAAGGAAGAAGGAGTTTGTGATGTAAAACGTCGTCGGGGTTAGATGGCAGGCCGAAACGAGGCGGTAATTTTCGGCCCTTTCTTCAAAGATCTTGGCCTTTCCTCTGCGTCCTCTCTGGAAGTTCCTCCGAGTCCTCTGCGGTCAGGCCTGTTTTTCCGGGAAGTCGATATTGGCCAGGAACCGCTGCTCGAAAAGCGGTGTGCCCGAGAGCGGAATCACGCGGATGCGTGCGGCGAGCGTTTCGACCTTGGCCGCGCCGTCCGCTTCCATCAGCAGGCGTTCCACGCCCGCCAGCGCTCCCTCCCGTACAAATCCGCTGATTTTTACCATGTTCTCGCTGAAAATTCCAACGTTTTTTAGCATCTCTGGGGAGAGGACCGCGCCGAAAGAGCCGGTCAGAACGACCTCGGCAAGATCGTCCAGCGAAAGCCCCCCCTTCTGGAGCAGGATCTCCATCCCCCCCCTGAGCGCCCCCTTGGCCAGCTGCAGCGCCCGGATATCGTCCTGGCTCACATAGACCAGCCGCCTGGCATCGCGGTGCAGCACGAAGGCCCGCGTGCCGTCGACCTCCTGCACCCGGTTGCCCAGGTTCGACGGTATCTCCGCCGCCGGCAAAAGACGGCCGGTGCGGTCGATCACCCCGGCGGCAAGCAGGGCGGCCACCGCGTCCAAGACGCCGGAGCCGCAGATGCCGCAGGCCGGCGCCCCGCCTATGGTCCTGATCCGGAGCCGCTCCCCCTCGATGGTGACCGAGCTGACGGCTCCCGGCAGCGCCGACATCCCGCAGCTCAGGTTGCCTCCTTCGAAGGCGGGTCCGGCCGCGGCGGAAGTGGCCAGAAAGCGCTCCCCGTCGAAGAGTGCCATCTCGGCGTTGGTCCCCATGTCCAGGTACAGGCTGCCGGGGGTCGCCTCGTCGCCCAGCCCGAACAGGAAGGCGACCAGGTCGCCCCCCACGAAGCCGCCGGGGAGCGGGAACAGGTAGGCGGGGATGGCGCGCCGCCAGCCGAGATCGAGGGTGGTGGCGTTTCTGCCCTGGCTGAAAAGAGGACGGAAGGGGGGATAGGCGAGGGAGGCCACCGGCAGGCCGAGGGCGATGTGTTCCATGGCAGGATTGGCCGCCACCGCCACGCTTACCAGGTGGTCGGGCTCCGCTCCGGCCTTGCCCAAAAGCTCCTCCGCCATGTGCTCCATCTCCAGCGCCAGGGCACCTTTCATGGCGGAAAGCGCCTCGGGATCGGCAGCCGCGGTAAGTCTCGCCAGCACATCGGCGCCCCACGGCCGCTGCGGATTGAGCGCACCGGTGACGGCAAGCCTTGCGGCCGAGGCGGGATCGACCAGGGAGGCCGCTATGGTGGTGGTGCCTACGTCGAAGGCGACGGCAAGGGATCTAGACGAAGACAAGAGGAGCTTCTCCGGCAGGCTCGACCTCTCCGACCAGCGCCGCGAAGGAGCCGGCATCTTGGGAGCGGATCATGAATTCGCGGGCATCGGCGGGGGCAAGGGAGATCAGGAGGCCGCCGGAGGTCTGCGGGTCGAAAAGCGGCAGCAGCCGGTCCCCGCTCAGGCCTGCCAGGTGGCGGCTGTAGTGGTCGCGGTTACGGTAGCAGCCGGCGGGAACCAGTCCGTCGTCAACCAGGCCGGCGACCCCGCTCATGACCGGCACCTGCGAGAGCTTGACCCGGAAGCTGACGTTGGCGCCCAGCGCCATCTCGCAGGCGTGGCCGATGAAGCCGAAGCCGGTGACGTCGGTCGCGGCGGTCGCCCCGCAGCTGACCATCAGTTCCCCTGCGGCCCGGTTCAGCAGGGTCATCCAGCGGATCGCCTCGGCCTCCAGGGCTGCCTCGATCATCTGCGCCTTGATGGCGGTGGAGACGATGCCGGTACCAAGCGGCTTCGTCAAGACCAGCAGGTCGCCCGGCCGCGCCGTGCAGTTTCTGACCACGGCGGCGGGATCGATCAGCCCGGTCACCGCCAGGCCGAATTTCAGCTCGTCGTCCTCCACCGTGTGGCCGCCGACCAGGCAGGCACCCGCCTCCTTGAGCGCGTGGGCGCCACCTGCCAGGATGGCGGCCAGCACCGGGGTCGGCAGGCTGCAGGCCGGGAAAAAGGCGAGGTTCATGGCGGTGATGGGGCGCCCCCCCATGGCGTAGACGTCGGAGAGCGCGTTGGCCGCCGCGATGCGGCCGAAGGTGAAGGGATCGTCCACCAGGGGTGTGATGATGTCGGTGGTCTCCACCAGGGCGAGGCTCTCCCCTATGCGGTAGACCCCCGCATCCTCGGCCCCCTCCACCCCCACGATGAGGTTCGGGTCATCCGAGCGCGTTATGTCGCGAATGGCATCTTCCAGGCCCGCCGGGCCCAGCTTGGCAGCTCAACCCGCCGCCTTCACCATCGCCGTAAGTCTGACCGTGCTGTCGTTCATTAGTTCCTCAACCTAATCCACCCCGCGCTGGCTTTCCCTCGCCCTCCGGGAGAGGGCCAGGGTGAGGGAGGCCAGACCCCGCCGACAATGTCACTTCGTGGAAAGTACCCTCACCCGCCCTCCGGGCACCCTCTCCCGGAGGGCGAGGGTTTGCATGGACTCTCCAGCCCTCGATTTTTACCCGATATAAACGCGGCGCACCCGCCGGGTGCTGATGCCGCAGAAGATCTCGTAGGGGATGGTACCCGCCTTCTCGGCAAGTTCCTCGGCGCTGATGCAGTCGCCCATCGGGTCCGGCCCCAAGAGCGTCACGTCATCCCCCACCGACACCCCTTCGATGCCGGTCACGTCCAGCATGATCCAGTCCATGCAGACGGTGCCGGCCACCCTGGCCCGCTGGCCGCGGATCAGCGCCTCCCCCTTGTTGGTCAGGCTGCGGCAGTAGCCGTCCGCGTATCCTACCGGCACGCTGGCGATCAGCGTCCTTTTCTCGGCGACGAAGCGCCGGCCGTAGCTGATCGGGGTTCCCGGCTCCACCCACTTGAGCATGGCGACCTTGGAGCCCAGCCGCATCACCGGCTTGGACTTCACCATACCGGCAAAGTCGCCGGAGGGAAGCCCGCCGTAAAGCACGATGCCCGGGCGCACCAAGTTGCAGTAGGGGAGCTCCATGGTCAGGATCCCCGCGCTGTTGGCGGTGTGCACGTAGGTCGGCTCGAAGCCCAGGCGGCGCGCCTCTTCCACCACGCTGCCCAGCCGGTCCGCCTGCAGCTTGGTGAAGGCCCGCCCATCCTCGTCGAGCTCGTCGGCGCTGGCAAAGTGCGAAAAGATCCCTTCCAGCTCCAGGTTCTTGAACTTCTTCAGCTCGGCCAGGAACTGGGGAGCCTGGTCGTAGGGGACTCCCAGCCTCCCCATGCCGGTATCCACCTCCAGGTGCACCTTGGCCTTGCGGTAGCACTTGATCTCCAGGGTAGCCTTGTCGAGCGCCTCGGCCTGCTCCAGGGAAAAGAGTGCGGTCGAGATGTTGAGCCCGATGCAGCGTTTTTCCTCGCCCGGGTAGATGCCGCCCAGGATCAGCACGGTGCGGTAGACCCCGCTCATCCGCAGCTGCACCCCCTCGGCAAGGAAAGCCACCGCGAAGGCGTCCACCCCCAGCTTCTCCAGCTCCTCAGACACGTATTGGAAGCCGTGCCCGTAGGCATCGGCCTTCACCACGGCGAGAATGCCGCATCCCTTGGGAACCGTCTGCTTCACAATCGAGAAGTTGTGCCGCAGCGCCGCCAGATCTATCTCCACCACCGTTGGCCGGCTATCCATACGCCTCTTCCCATACCTGCCGCAATAATAGAATGAGGCTGGAAGTCCCGTTGCAGCAAGGACGTCTCAGCCATCAGGTTTTTCTACCACTTCTCCCCTGCGCTGTAAAGGCAAAATCCTTGACTTTGCAAGAGGATTACATTACCTTACGCACGTTGTAGCCAGCTGGGGGAGTTCACAAGAACTGAGACAGGCGAGCCTGAGACCCTTCGAACCTGATCCGGTTAAAACCGGCGTAGGGAAGCGGCACGAACTCCATCCATCTAACACACTCTGGAGCCGTGACATGCCGTCGCGGCTTTTTTTATTTACAGCGAAACCGTTTGCCACGGAGACACGGAGGAAATCTGAGAAAGCTGTCAGTCGCGGCACCAGGCAGCATGACATCGTCAGACACTCTTTCTGCGGCTGGGTTTTCGCCTTTTTCTTTCCCACTGAAGGACTTTCTCCGTGACCTCCGTGTCTCCGTGGCCAACGGTTCTTAAGGACAGGTATTGTGCTAAAGCTCGTCGTCGATCATAGGGGAAAGGAGCGCTGCGTCGAAGGACTCTACCTGATCACCGATCAGGGGGAGCGCCTGGTCGAGCGGGTCCGGGATGCGCTCTCGTCAGGCGGCGTCGGCACGCTGCAGTTTCGCGACAAGCAGCGAAACCCCGTGCAGCGGCTGGCCCTGGGCCGCGAACTGAAGGCCCTCTGCACGGAGTTCCAGGTCAAGTTCATCGTCAATGACGACCTGGAACTCGCGCTGGCGCTGGATGCGGACGGGGTGCACCTGGGGCAGGAGGACGGCGATCCGGCAGCCGCCCGTGCGGCGCTCGGTCGCAAGAAGCTCCTGGGGATTTCCACCCACTCGCTGGAGGAGGCACTGCAGGCGCAGGCGTCCGGCGCCGACTATGTCGGCTTCGGGGCCATCTACACGACCGACAGCAAGGAGGTCCCCGAGACGCAGGGGCCGGAAGGGCTGGCCGCCCTGAAAGGGAAGCTCCGCATCCCTGTCGTCGCCATCGGCGGCATCAACAGGGACAACGCCTGCCCGGTCATCGACGCGGGCGCCGACGCCATCGCGGTGATCTCCTCGGTGCTCTCTTCCCGAACACCTGGACTTGCCGCCGCTGAACTCTCGCTTCTTTTCAATCGCTGCGCCCAGCAGCCTCGCGGTATCGTGTTGACCGTGGCGGGGAGCGACTCGGGAGGGGGGGCCGGCATCCAGGGGGACTTGAAAAGCATCACACTCCTGGGGAGCTACGGCGCTTCGGCCATCACCGCCCTCACCGCCCAGAACACGCAGGGAGTTTCCTCGATTCACGCCGTCCCCCCTGCTTTCCTCGACGAGCAGCTGGAGGCTGTGCTCTCGGACATCCCGGTCGACGTGGTAAAGGTGGGGATGCTCTTCTCGCCGGACAATACCGCGGTCCTTGCCGACAAGCTGACCGCCCACGGCATCCGGATGGTGGTCGTCGATCCGGTCATGATCGCCAAGGGAGGTACCGCTCTGCTCGAGGATGAGGCGCTTGCCGTCCTGAAAAAGCGGCTGATCCCGCTGAGCTACCTCCTGACCCCCAACATCCCGGAGGCTGAGCGGCTGACCGGGCTCACCATCACCGACGCGGCGGGCATGGAGCTGGCCGCGCGGGCCCTGCACCTGATGGGCGCCCGCAACGTGCTGGTGAAGGGCGGGCATCTCACCGACGGCGTGGTAACCGACATCCTCTTCGACGGCACCGGTTTCACCCGCTTCACCGCGCCCCGCGTCCTCTCCCGCAACACCCACGGCACCGGCTGCTCGCTGGCCTCCGCCATCGCGACCTTCCTGGCACAGGGAGAGCCGCTGCCCGGCGCCATCCTGAGGGCCAAGCTGTTCATAACCCGCGCCATCAAGTTCGCCCAGCCTCTGGGGCGGGGGCATGGCCCGGTCAACCACTTCCTGGCCGCCAAGGACCAGGGGGAGCCGTAACCCATCCTCACCCCTCCCATCTCCTTGAAGGAGAGGGAGAGCCGGAAGACGATGGTATGAAAGTCATCGGGGTAAACCGTCCGCCACGCGTCCCCTCCCCATCAAGGGGAGGGACAGGGTGAGGATGGGGTTCCCAGGCATCTGCATTGAACTATGGCCCAACCAGGCCTTTACAAAGGAGTAGTCATGACCCAGCTCGAATACGCCCGCAAGGGGATCATCACGGAGAAGATGCAGCAGGCGGCCCTCGCCGAAGGGGTCGAGCCCGAGTTCATCCGTGCCGGGATCGCCGCAGGCAACATCATCATCTGCCACAACAACAAGCACCTGAACGGCACCCCGCTGGCCGTCGGCAAAGGGCTTAGGACCAAGATCAACGCCAACATCGGCAGCTCCGCCGACGACCTCGACATCAACAAGGAGCTGGAAAAGGCCCGGGTGGCGGTAGCGGCCGGCGCCGACGCCATCATGGACCTTTCCACCGGCGGCCCGGTCGACGAGATCCGCCGCGCCATCATCGCGGAAACCTCCGCCTGCATCGGCACCGTCCCTCTCTACCAGGCAGCCCTGGACGCGGTGCGCACCAAGAAGAAGGCCATCGTGGACATGACGGTGGAGGATATCTTCGAAGGGGTCATCAAGCACGCCGAGGACGGCGTCGACTTCATCACCGTCCACTGCGGAGTGACCCGCTCCACCGTGGAGCGCATGAGGAAAGAGGGGCGCATCATGGACGTGGTTTCCCGTGGCGGCGCCTTCACCATCGAGTGGATGGCGCACAACAACATGGAGAACCCGCTCTACGAGCACTTCGACCGTCTGCTGGAGATCACCAAGGCCTACGACATGACCCTCTCCCTGGGCGACGGCTTCCGCCCCGGCTGCCTGGCCGACGCCACCGACCGCGCACAGATCCACGAACTGATCCTCTTGGGCGAACTGACCCAGCGGGCGCAGGACTTCGGCGTGCAGGTGATGATCGAAGGGCCCGGCCACATGCCGCTCAACCAGATCGAGGCCAACATCCTCCTGCAGAAGAGGCTCTGCCACGGGGCGCCCTTCTACGTGCTGGGACCGCTGGTCACCGACATCGCCCCCGGCTACGACCACATCACCTCCGCCATCGGCGGCACCATCGCGGCTTCTGCCGGCGCAGACTTCCTCTGCTACGTGACACCCTCCGAGCACCTGCGGCTCCCCAGCGTCGAGGACGTGCGGGAAGGGGTGATGGCCTGCCGGATCGCCGGCCACGCAGCCGACATCGTGAAGGGCGTCAAAGGCGCGGTCGAGAAGGACAACCAGATGGCGCGCTGCCGCAAGAAGCTCGACTGGGAGGGGCAGTTCGCCCTGGCCATCGATCCGGAAAAGGCGAGGAGGCTCCGGGCGGAATCCGGCGTCGCCGACCACGGCGCCTGCACAATGTGCGGCGAGTTCTGCGCCTACAAGGTGATGGACGACGCCACCGAACGCGAACTGGCCAACGTGGCGCACGGCTAGACCCAGCTGCCGCCACCAACCGACAAAAAGTGAAAAGCCCCGCATCCATCCGAATGGCGGGGCTTTTTATTTGTGCAGAAGGTGGGAGGAGCTGTGCGCCGACGACAAAAAGCAATCCCCCCTGTCCCCCCTTTATCAAGGGGGGGACCTGCTGCTGGAGATGGCCCCTTCCAGACAAATCGCAGCCTCTCAGCCCCCCCGGCCCCCCAGCGGCCTAACTCCCAGCGGCCTAACTCCCAGCGGCCCAACTCCCAGCGGCCCAACTCCCAGCGCCCCAACTCCCAGTACCCCAACTCCCAGTGCCCGGGCGTCCCAGTGCCCTGGCGTCCCAGTGCCCTGGCGTCTCAGAGCCCCAGCGTCTCGGTGGCCCAGCGTCTCAGAGCCCCAGCGTCTCGGTGGCCCAGCGTCTCGGTGGCCCAGCGTCTCGGTGGCCCAGCGGCCACAGGCTACACAGGCAGCCCCGGCGTCCCCTCCCCTTCAAGGGGAGGGACAGGGTGAGGATGGGGTTCTTTCGCAGTGACTCCGCGCCCCTTACCGCTGCTCCGGGATCTCGACGGTCACCGTAGTCCCCTTGCCTGCCTCCGACCGGAAATCCAGGCTGCCTCCGTGCTCCTTGATGATCGCCGACGAGATGTAGAGGCCAAGCCCGGTGCCGCCTTCCCTGGTGGTGAAGAACGGCTCCCGTAGCCGCTGCAGGTCACCCTCGTCGATCCCGGCACCCTCATCCCGCACGGTTACCAGCACTGCTCCGGAGGAAGCCTCGTGCGAGGTGCTCACGAAAACCCCGCGGCCGCGGTCAGGGAGCGCCTGCAGCGCATTGACCAGCAGGTTGATGATGACCTGCTCGATCTGCTGGGCGTTGCCCCGGGCAGCGGGAAGCCCCTCCTGCAGCTCCACCTGGAAGTGGTCCGTGTGCCGGTGGATGTGATGCCAGAGCATGGCCGAGGCGCTCTCCACCAGTTTGTTGAGATCGATGGAGCCGTGCAGGCCGCTTCGGTCCTCCCTCACGCAGTTCTTCATGTTGTCCACGATGGCGCTGATCCTGCGCGAGCTGTCGGTGATGCCGTTGAAGAGCTGCGGTGCGAAGTCGCGTACCTGCTGGTAGGAAAGGCCCCGGAGCCGGAACTCGCCGTGTTCCTCATAACAGCGCCGCAGGATCGGCTCGGCATCCCGCCAGACATCGGTCAGCATGGAGGCGTTCACCGCGATGCAGTTGTTGGGGTTGTTTATCTCGTGGGCCACGCTGGAGGCCAGCAGCCCAAGTGACGCCATCTTGTTGGCGTGGATGAGTTTCGCCTGACTGGAGCGGACCTCTTCCTCCAGGCAGATCTTGTGGGTGATGTCCCTCAATGAGCAGTAGACCACCGAACGGTCGGCAAGCGTGATGACCTGGCTCCAGACGGAGACGAACAGCGTGCTGCCGTCCTTGCGGGTGCAGACACCCTTTTCCAGCTGGAAGCCGGTAGCTGCCTCGCTGATCTCGATGGAGGTATTTATGATGGAGGCGCGGGAGAGTTCCTTGAGCTCCGCCAGGGTGAAGCCGGTCAGCTCCTGGGCCCGAGGGTTGGCGTCGATGATGCGCTGGTCGTCGGCCCGGAACAGGAGGATGCCGTCCAGGTTCTGGGCGAAGATCTGGTGGAAACGCTCTTCGCTCTCCCGCAGGGCATCTTCGGCGCGTTTTTTGTCGGTAACGTCACGGATGTATTCGATGACGCCGGTGACCGAGGTTCTGGCAGGGTCGAAGAGGGGAAAAGTGCTGATCTCCAGCCAGAGCTCCCTGCTGTCCCGCATTACAGGAAATGTCTTGCGGGAGTTGTGGCCCGTCTGCAGGGTCTCCAGGGAAGGGCAGGGATTGCACGGCTCGCCGCGGCCATGGAATGATTCGTAGCACTTTCGGCCCACATCGGCCCGCCCTCCGGAAACCTGCCTGGTGACCGGATTGAGCCTGACGATGTTCAGCTCCCGGTCGAGAATGGTGATGCCGTCCTGGATGCTATCAATGATGCTGGACAGGAACTGCTCCCTCTCGGCAAGCGCCGCCTGGTCCTTCTTCCGCTCGGTTACGTCCAGGATGACCCCGACCAGCCCAGCCACCTCTCCGTCGCCGCCGGCGAAGGTAGCCTTGTTGAAGATGACATCGTGCCGGGTGCCATCGGCGTAGAGCACGCAGGCGTCGTAGACCTGCACCCCCCGGCTCAGGAAGAGCTCCTCGTCCATCTCGAAATAGCGCTCGGCCAGGTCGGGCGGGGACATCTCGAACACGCTTTTGCCGACGATCTCCTCCGTTTTGAGCCCCAGGAACTCGCTGAAAGCCCTGTTATGGCCGAGATAGCGCCCGCCCCGGTCCTTGTAGAAGATGGGAGAGGGAATGGTGTCGATCAGCGTCTGCAGAAAGTTCAGCTGTCCTTGCTGGGTTTCGGCGAGTTCGCGCAGGCGCGCCTCGTAGCGCCCCCGCTCCCAAAGCAGCACGAAGCCAAGCGCCAGGAAGAGAGCCTCGATGGCCACGCTGCAGGCGATGACGTTGAATCTAAGTCGGCGAAAGCCTGACAGGAATTCGGCCTTCCGGCTCCCAACATAGAGGGCGCCAATGGTTTTGCCGCCGGCATCCCGGATCGGGTCGCAGGCCGTGATGGAGGGGCTACCTGACACAGGGGCGCCCCCCCGGTAGGGACGGTTGCTGGCGAAGACGGCCTGCAAGGCAGCCTCGGGCAGCCGCGCAGCCAGCGCCCGTTCACCCGAGGCTGTGCGCACGCTGGTCGCAACCGGCCGGTCGCCCAGGAAGATGGCCGCATCGCCGCCGAAAATAGTAGCGATCCGGTCGACGAGCTGGTGGTTGCCGCTCAGCGGATAATCGTCCACCATAAGTCTGCCGTCCACCACCCGGAAGACGGAGCCGTGGCTGCGTACCAGCTGCCACAAGGTCTGGATGGCCTGCTCCTCCTGGTTCCGTGCCAGGCGGAGCGCTTCGCTGCGGACGTGGGCAATGAAGACCGTGGTGGTCAGTGCGATCATGCAGGTGACGATCAGCACGTTAAGGAGGAAGATGTTTACTTTTGGTTTGTCCATGTTGTTTCCTGCCACCGGCGTTAGGTCCCAAGTCACCGAAGGATGCATCTATACCGCGTCAACAGGGCGCAGATAAAGGATTTTCGGGAGGATGAGCGATAAATAATCTCCCCATCGGCCGCGGGGCGCGCTGAACTCCCGGGGCAGCCGACGGGAGGGATGAACGTGCTTGTAGGCCGGCACCGATTTGGCTACAATGCCGCCCAAGGAGCCGCTATGGAAAATGCCAACCGGACAACACCCGCCGTGGTGCTTGTCGATGACGAAGCCGACATCCTGCTGAGCTATCAGGTCATGCTGCTGGGAGCCGGCTTCACGAACATCGTGACCTGCTCCGACAGCCGCAATCTGACCGCCATCCTGGAAGAGCAAACGGTGGGGGCGGTGGTTCTCGACCTGCAGATGCCCCACCTCTCGGGGAAAGAGCTCCTGGACCGGATCGCGGCCAACTACCCCCAGGTGCCGGTCATCATCGTCACCGCCGCCAACGAGATCTCCACCGCGGTGGCCTGCATGAAAGCGGGGGCCTTCGACTACCAGGTGAAACCGGTAGAGATCAACAGCCTGGTGGCGACCGTCAGGAAAGCCATCGAGATGAATGCCCTGCGGGACGAGATCTCCTCGCTGCGCGAGTCGCTTTTGACCGGCCGGGTCCGGAACCAGCAAGCCTTTGCCGGCATCATCACCCGCAGCCCAAAGATGCACGCCCTCTTTGCCTACCTGGAGGCGGTGGCTGCCACGGACCAGCCGGTGCTGATCACCGGGGAGACGGGGGTGGGGAAGGAGCTGATCGCCCGCGCCATCCATGCGCTGAGCGGGCTGGGCGGGGGATTCGTCGCCATCAACTCGGGCGGGCTCGACGACCTTATGTTCGCCGACACCCTATTCGGCCATCGCAAAGGGGCTTTCACGGGCGCGACCGAGGCCAGGGAAGGGATGATCGCCAAAGCGGCCGGCGGCACCCTGTTTCTGGACGAGATCGGCGACCTGAGCCTCGCCTCGCAGGTGAAGCTGCTCCGCCTGCTCCAGGAGAAGGAATACTACCCGCTGGGCTCGGATACCGCGGTCCGCAGCCGCGCCCGCATCATTGTGGCCACCCACCAGCGGCTGGACGAACTCATCGAGGGGGGCGGCTTCAGGAAGGATCTCTACTACCGGCTATGCGCCCACCATGCCGAAGTGCCGCCATTGCGGGAGCGGGGGGACGACATACCGCTGCTGGTGAAGGCTTTTATCGAAGATGCAGCCAAAGCCCTGCGCAAAGAGCCGCCGGCCTGCCGCCCCGAGGTCTTCAGCTACCTGGCCACCTACCACTTTCCCGGCAACGTCCGGGAACTGAAGTCCATGGTCTTCGATGCCATCGCCCGTCACGAGCGGGGAAGCTTACCCCCCTCCTCCTTCCTGAAGGGGATGAGAAAGGGATCCGAGCCTCCAGCAACAGCCGCAGCCTGCGCGCAGGGTCAAGCACCCCCGCAGGGAAGATTCCCCACTCTCAAGGAAATGGAGGACCAGCTCATCGGGGAGGCGCTCCAGCTCTCCAAGGGCAATCAGGGGGCGGCGGCCAATCTGCTTGGCCTTACCCGGCAGGCGCTCAACAAACGCTTAACCCGCAGATGACCGCTCGGTACACCGTAACAGGGGATACTTTGAGAAATGCGCTCACCCTGCGCGGCACGATTGTGTGGACCGATTTCATGCTGGGAAAACTGCGACATTTTTTGCAGGTGCGACATTTTTTGCAGCCGGCCAAAGCCTCTGTTTTTACTGGATAAACACCGTCATCCCTGTTGGACCGTCACAAAAAGGAGCAATGTTCCTCCCACCATCCCATCACTCCCTGCCATCAATCCAGCGTTTTTTATGGCTTATTTCCCGGACCACACCCGGCATGAATTGTGCTGCAGAGGTGGCGGCTTTGGCCGGCACCTTAATGAACCGCCAGCCGGGATGGTCGCCGCCAGGCAAGGCGGCGAGCGCAGCCGTGGGAACTTCGAGATTTTGGAGAGACGGGAATGCCGCAGCGATACCTCAGAATATTCTGTGCGGAGGCAGAGGCCCATCTGACCTCGCTTCGCAGTGGTCTGCTGGTGCTGGAGAAAAACCCCGCCAGCACCAACCTTCTTCACGAACTGTTGAGAAACGCGCACACCCTCAAAGGGGCGGCGCTGATGGTGGGAGTTTCCGATATCGCAACCATCACCGACAAGGTTGAAGAGCAGCTGAAACGGATGGCGAGCGGGGCCGAGCCCATTGATGATGCGGCCATCGACCTCCTCTTCAAAGGGATCGACGCCATCACCCTGATCAGCACAGCCCTTTCCCGCGGCGCAGAGCCACAACTGGACGTCAAGCGGTTTCTGGCGGAGTACCGGGTCAACCGCTCGGGCCGGGCGTCGCGGCGGGAAACGCGCGAAGGGAGCTGCGGCCAACTGAGCGAGACCGCCAGGGCCGCCTTCCGGACCTTCGAGTCGCTGCAGCAGCTGATTGCAGAAATGGGGGTCAAGAAGCAGCGCCTGGAGGGGAGACTATCGCGGATCAAGGAACTGGCACGCTGGGTCGCGCCCAACTCCGAAGCGGTCCTGGGCCGCTTCCGGCTGGAGCTGGAGGATGACCTGCTTTACCTCGACTACCTGATCCAGGAACTGCACGACAAGGCATGCGTCTGCCCCCTCGACAACGTCCGGGATTTCGACTTTGCCGGCGCGCCTACCGGGCGTGACACCTGCCACGCCTAGGGAGCCTTTGGCTCACCAATCGAACAGACACCAACACTGATAGAGGGTAAAGAGGAGAAGGATTTGGGGAAGAACATTCTTATCATCGACGATAGCGAAGTGGTCCTGGCCATGGCCAAGGATGTCCTGGAAGAGGCCGGCTACCAGGTCGATACAGCGACCAACGGCATCGAGGCCAACCGCTATATTTTCTCGCGCAACAAGCCGAACCTGATCATCATGGATATCATGATGCCGATGCTGGACGGCAACAAGAAGGCGAAGATCCTGAAGGAAAACGAGCTCAGCAGGGACATCCCGATCCTGCTGCTTTCCTCCAAGAGCGACCTGGAGATGCGTTCGCTTGCCCGTGAGTCCGGGGCAGACGGCTACATCCTGAAGCCCTTCTCGCCAGTGCAGATGACCAGCATGGTCAGAAAGTGTCTGCAGGCAACCGGCAGCATGGCGGCACTTTCCGCACAATAAGCTCCCTCTCAGGAAGATCTTGACGGCATGACTTTTTTGGGGTACATATCACAGACGTCCCGGGTATCGGGCCAGTAAGATTGACCAGTTAGCCGGAGTAACTCAGTTGGTAGAGTAGCTGATTCGTAATCAGCAAGTCGGCGGTTCGAGTCCGCTCTTCGGCTCCAGAATTCAAAAGGGGTTGGCTTCAAAGGCCAACCCCTTTCCTGTTTCGGCAATGCCGGGTCTCCCGCAACGACGATAGCGGGTACCAAAATGAAAGGCCCGCCGTGTTTCGGCGGGCCTCGCTATAACTTTTACTTCGATACCCTTTTCAAGGGTCGTTCCGGAGCTAGTTTGACACCGGATGCTGGGCTGCTCTCATCTTGTTAGAATCCTCATCGGTGGAGTATCTTTGATGCTGCGCAACCTCCTTTTTGTGAGCATTCTGTTTCAGCTAGCTAGCTGATGAAAATATAGCACCTGTCACCCTTAATTTACAGACTGTTACAAAAAAATTTTTTCGTGTATAGTCCAAAGCTTGTGTGCTCATGAGAGTGCCTACAGTGCCCTGACTCCTGCCTTGCCTTTCAACCCCGCATTATCCCTGAACATTCCAACTGCAATCCCTCCGCTCCACTTCAATGAAAGCCGCAGCTCCCTTCCACCAATGATGAGCGCCTTATGCCAGCCGGCATTTGCCAGTCACGTCTCCCACTATCGCTGCCCGACTGGACTTTAGGGGGGGCAGTGCTAAAATCCCATGTAGATTCGCTGACATCTGGCTTCCGCCGCGTCCGGCACCGTCAAAGGGTAGAGCAGCACACGTTTAACCAGCTAAATATGCAGCCGGATGACCTGAAGAACAACTCCCGGAGCAAACCATGAAACGTTCTACCGTGTTAAGCGTCCTCACCCTTGTCGCTGTGGTCGTGCTCGGCTTTTTTTACCTGCGGGATGTGAGCGGGCCTGAGATCTCCCTGTCGCCCGGTCCCGGTCCCATCTCGGGGAAAGCCCAGGTAACGGTTTCGCTGGGGGATCCCTCCGGAGTCAAAAACCTGTCAGTAACGGCACAACAGGGAGGACGCAGCATCACCATGCTCTCCCGGGATTACCCCCCAAAAACCCACTCTGCGCGCGAGACCTTTCAACTCTCCCAGCAATCAGGGCTTAAGGAAGGGCCCTTCAAACTGGAACTGGCCGCCACAGATCGGTCGCTGTACCACTTCGGCGCCGGCAACCGCACGGTCAAAACACTCGATTACACCTACCAGAACAAGCCCCCCTCCGTAACCGCCCTGAGCACCGCTCACAACATCTCACGAGGAGGGGTCGGTCTGGTGGTGTACACAGTGAACAGGGAGGTGCAGAAAAGCGGGGTGGTCTTTGCCGACCGTTTCTTTCCCGGCTACCACCAGTTTGGCGATGTGTACGCCTGCCTGTTCCCCTTCCCCTACAACCTGCCGGCCGAACGGTTCGTTCCCAAGGTGCTGGCGGTCGACCGGGCTGGAAATGAACGGCTGACCGGCATCTATTTCCACCTGATCCCCAAGTCTTTCCCGAAAGACCGGCTCGACCTGCCCGATAGCTACCTCGACAAAGTGTCAGCTGAATTCAAGGACCGCTTCCCTCAGGCGACCACGCCGCTGGAGATATTCCTGAAAGCCAACCGGGACCTGCGTGCGCACGACCTCAAGCTGCTCGAGGAGGTCGGCAGAAAAACCTCCCCCACCTTTCTTTGGGACGGGGAATTCCTGCGCATGCCAAATTCGGCGCCGCGCGGAAGCTTCGCCCAGTTCCGCGATTACTACTACCGCGGCAGGCTGGTCGATCAGGAAACCCACCTCGGCATCGACCTTGCGGCACTTGCCCATGCCAAAGTACCGGCAGCCAACCGCGGCAAGGTCGTCTACGCCGACGACCTGGGCATTTACGGCCAATGTGTCATCATAGACCATGGCATGGGGCTGCAGACTTTGTACGGCCACCTGAGCGGCATCGGGGTCAAGGTGGGCGACGAGGTACAAAAAGGTACCCTCATCGGCACCACCGGCGACACCGGGTTGGCGGGTGGGGACCACCTTCACTTCGGGGTGGTGGTCTCGGGCGAACAGGTCAACCCGATCGAATGGTGGGATCCCTCCTGGATCCGCAACAACGTCACCTCCAAACTACAGGCCGCCAAAGAGATGGCCGGGGCCCGCTGACACTGCCGCGCCGTGGCCATGCTGCGGCGCCTCTCTTAAGTTCTCCCCGTCGGTAGCTGGCTCGTTCGACAGCATGCTTACCTCGTTGACATTCGCAGTCGCGACAGTAAAGTTTCCAGAGTCAAATAAATCCGCCCAACTAGGAGACATCATGAAACGGATCTTGCCCTTAATCTTCTTCTTGCTCTGCCAGGTGGCAAGCATCCCACAGGTGTGGGGTCAGGATCAGGACGAAGGACTGCACACCATTGGCGTAAGGATGGGATGGATGGCCACCACACGCGACGCCTACTTCCATCAGTACGAGGCCTTTGCCAGCTACGGCCTTCCCTGGTCTAAGCGAAACGAGGAGGGGTGGGGGCTTGCCATGCAGCTGAACGGCGCGTTGGGTGCCCTGCACGCCGCAGGGGAGACAGGCTTCATCGGCGCTATCGGTCCCGGTGTCATCTTCGACAAGGCCGGTGGCAAGGGAGTGGCCGTAGAGCTGGGCGGCGACGTTAATTTCCTCAGCCAGGACCATTTCGGCAGGGTCGATCTCGACGGCTTCGCCCTGTGGGACGGGCACATCGGCATTTTGTACCGCTTCGCCGCGGGCCCCGGCATCGGCTATCGCTTCCAACACATGTCCAACGGCGGCATCAACGGCCATATCAATACCGGTCTCGACCTGCACATGCTGCAGCTGACCTGGAACCTCCCCTGAATGGCGCCAGTTTCACCCCTCTCTTAAATGGCATAGAAATGGTATCCGTGCTGGACTACTGGACAGAGCGACTCCTCGTCCCCGCCTGAGTATGCGTTGGTAAGGAAAGATGTTGCCCATGAACTGGAAGGCACAGTTGTCGTTTGGGGAAGAGGCGAGTTTGGTGGAGATCCGGCTGCAATCCCCGAAGGAGATGAGGGAAAACGGTAGGGAGTGAGTAGCAGGCCCTTTTATGGCGTCAATGGATCCAGTCTGTCGCTCTTTTTTTCACCAAATGGTCCGTGAGTCTTTTCTTTTCACCATGGAATGCATGGGATGCCGGTGCTTTTCTGATCGGGTCAAGGCCAATCCGCACCCACCCTTCAGATCGTTGGAAAGCAACAATACCTTTTTTCCTGATCAGATGATCGAGAACATAGTAGGGGAAAAAACCTTCGCGGCCATCTAGTAGTATCACCTTTATCCGCTTCAAGTATCTGACCTCCCCCGGCATTAACCAAATTGTATCGCATCGCCTCGCCGCGGCTCAAGGTAAAAGAATTCTATTGAAAAAGACCGGGGCGAGGATGCATAAAAGACGGTATTGACTATTAAAGTAAGGCAGGAGTACAGTAACAATTGTGGAGGGAACAACAGTTCGAACAATCCCGCGGCCCTCAGACGGCAGCAGGGGTTGGGTAGTTGGCGCTCAACGGGACCAAGCCGAAGGCCTAACATCTCGTTCGTCAGGCGCGTAAAGACCGCCACAAAAAGGGAAAGCGACCAGCCTGTTCGCGGACTGTCCTAACAACAGCCGCCATCTCAGGTGCTCTCACCGACGAACCAGAGAAATGATCCCATCATTGAACGCCAATTACTTTTTTCAGAAAAGGCCGGATGTCGAGTGACATCCGGCCTTTTCTCTTTGGGTTCCGGCTCTTTGGGTTCCGGCAACAGCCTTGGGGCCTCGACTACTGATCCGGTTGAGACACGCCCTGCTCCTCTTCCGGCGCCGGCAGCTCGTTCTCGAACGGCGGCTGGCCGGGAGCCTCGGGGTTGGTCGCAGCGGGAGCGGGCTGCACAGGCTTCCCGCCATGTTTCGGGCAGTACTGGGTCGGCTCGGTCCCGGCGACGTAGTACTCTTCCTTTTTCGCTGTGCAGTCGGGGGTGGCCAGGTAGCCGGTGGTAGGGTCGATGGTCACGGCCACTACGTTGTCGGGCTTGGGAAAATCAGCGGCCGGCTTGCCCGCCAGCGCCGCAGACATGAACCTGCCCCAGATAGGCGCGGAAATGGCGCCGCCGGTGAAGCCTCGCCCGCCGGGTCTCGGTTTGTCGTAACCAACCCAGACCCCGGTAATCAGCTGCGGGGTGTACCCCACGAACCAGGCGTCGCGGTAGTCGTCGGTGGTCCCGGTCTTGCCGGCGGCAGGGCGGACCTCGCTGAACTTCTTCAGCCCCTTGGCGGTGCCGTAGGTCAGGACGTCTTTCATCATCTGGGTGGCGACGTAGGCGGTGGCAGGTGCCAGCGCCGGAGTTACCGCCGGAGGCGTTTCCGTCCAGGCTCGGCGGTTGCGGTCATAGATGCGGATGATGGTCCTCGCCTCGGAGCGCGACCCGCCGGTGGCAAAGGGGGTGTAGGCGGAGACCAGCTCGCTGAGGGTCACTTCCTCGGTCCCCAAGGCCAGGGACAAGTCCTGGCGGTGCAGGTCGAGCCCCATATTCCTGGCGAAGTTGACGAAGTTGGGAACGCCCACGCTGTTGAGCAGCTTGACCGCGATCACGTTGTTGGAGTGGGCGAGAGCCTCCCGGAGGGAAAGCTCCCCGAACGACCTCTTCTCGTAGTTGACCGGCTTCCAGGCCTGGCCGTTGCCGCGCGGATAGGAGACCGGCTGGTCGTTCATCATGCTGCCGGCCGTGAAGCCGTTCTCCAGGGCGTCCGCATAGATGAAGGGCTTGATGGAGGAGCCGGGCTGACGCTTGGCGGAGAAGGCACGGTCGTAGGCGCTCTTGGCGAAATCTACGCCACCCACCGCGGCCAGCACGTTGCCGGTGGCCGGATCGAGGCAGAGCAGGGCACCCTGCAGTTTGGGAGAGACCTTCCTCACCCCCTCGCTGAGCGCCTTTTCCGCCATGAGCTGCAGTTTCAGGTCCATGGCGGAGATGACGTCCAGCCCACCTTCCTCCACGATGCGCGGGCCGTAGCGCTCCACCAGCTTGTTTTTCAGGTGGGCCATGTAGGAGGCAGCCTTCTCTCCCTTCCAGACCGTGGCCGGGTGGCTGACGATCTCCCGCTTCTGGCGCGCGGAGATCATCCTGAGATCCACCATCCGGTTCAGCACCAGCATCCGGCGGTTGTTGACGTCGGCCGGTCTGCCCAGCGGGTTGTAGCGCCCCGGCGATTTCGGTACCCCGGCCAAGAGGGAGCATTCGGCCTCGGTCAGCTCCTCCGGATTCTTGTCGAAGTAGAGACGGGCCGCCTGGGCGATCCCCCAGGCGCCGTTACCGAAGTAGATCTGGTTGAAATACATCTCCAGGATCTGGTCCTTGCTGTACTTCTTCTCGAACTCCATGGCGAGCTGCGCTTCCTTGATCTTGCGGTCGAAGGTCTTCTCGCCGCTCAGGAACTTGTTCTTGATCAGCTGCTGGGTGATGGTGGAGCCCCCCTCGGCCATGCGCCCCTTGACCACATCCTTCATCAGCGCGCGGGCGATGCCGCGCACGTCGATGCCGTTGTGTTCGTAGAAGCGGGAATCCTCGATGGCCACCAGGGCGTTTCTCAGGAAGACCGGAATGCGGTCGATGGGAGTCCAGTAGCGCTGGGTGGAGAGGATCCTGCCGACGAAGCGACCCTCGTTGTCGAATACCTTGATGGAGCTGTAGCCGGCGGGGACGATCGGGTAGGAAGGAAGCACTCTCTCCTGGGCACCGGCAGCCGGGGCCAGGCAGCAGAGGAGCAGGACTGTCAAAACGAGAAACGGGAGAGTTCTGTCAAGCAGGAAACGGGATCGACAGGACAAGGTCGTGTACTCCTTGAAATGGGATAGACTCAGCCATTGTGCTACTTCCGGGGCGGCGGGGTCAAGTCCTAGTTGCCTAAGGGGGGATCGCGCAGGGCTGAGAGCTGCATGTTACCGGGCGCCGGAGAGGGGTTACCCCCCGGGGCCGCCCGCTTCAGCGGAGATTCTCCAGATACCTTTTGGTCTGCAGCGCCAGTTCCGGCGAGTCCAGCAGCACGGACAGCTCGTTATTGTGCAGGAGGGCCGACTGGGTCAGGTTGTGGCTCCCTATCAGCAGCCAGCGGTCGTCGATGACCGCCACCTTGGCGTGCGTCACGGCATGCCGGCTGGGAAACAGCACCTTCACCCCGCCGCGCAGCAGCAGGGCGGCGGTCTGCCTGTTGGCCTGCCAGACCGTCTTCCCCCCTTCCAGGATGACGGTGACCTCCACGCCGCGCGCTCTCGCCCTGATGAGTTCGGCTGCGACGGCAGCAGGCTGGTTGCCTCTTTTCTCCGTCACCTTGAAAAGATAAAAGGCGCAGAGTATGCGCCTTTTGGAGTGCTGGATCCGGTTTATCAGTTCGCCGCCGTAGGCGCGGTTTGCCAGCAGCGCGGCCTGGACCGGCGGCTGGGCCGCAAGCGGCCGGGCGCACAGAAGAAGCGCACAGAGCAGCCAGCCGGCACTCCTCCACGCGCGGCTTGCCATGTCAGCTCAGGATATCCATGACCTTGGAGAAGAAGTTCTTGCGCATCGGGTTGACCTCCTCGCCACTGATGCGCGCCAGCTCCTCCAGGAGCTCACGCTGCTGCCGGTTCAAGTTGGTGGGGGTCTCCACCTTGGCGACCACCAGGTGGTCACCCCGGCCGTACCCCTGCAGCGCCGGGACCCCTTTGCCGCGCATCCTGAAGATGGCCCCGGACTGGGTTCCTTCCGGGATCTTCATGTTCACCTTGCCGTCCAGGGTGGGGATTTCCATCTCGCAGCCCAGGGCCGCCTGGGTGAAGCTGATCGGGATCTCGCAGATCACGTCGTTGTCCTCGCGGCGGAAGATCGGGTGATCCTTCACGGTGAGCGCAACGTACAGGTCTCCGTTGGGCCCCCCTTTGGTCCCCTGCCCCCCTTCGCCGGAGAGCTTCAGCCTGATGCCGGTCTCCACCCCGGCCGGCACCTTGACCGAAATGGTCTTCTTGTCGCGCACGGTGCCCACGCCGCGGCAGGACGGGCAGGGATGATCGACCACCCTCCCCTCGCCGTTGCAGTGCGAGCAGGTCTTGCTCACGCTGAAAAAGCCCTGCTGGAAACGGACCTGCCCCGCGCCCTGGCAGGTCGGGCAGGTTTTGGGGCTGGTGCCGGCCTTGGCGCCCGAGCCGGAGCAGGCATCGCAGCGCTTGGCGTAGGGGATGTCGATCTTCTTCTCGACCCCGAAGGCAGCCTCCTCGAAGGTGACCTCCATGTTGTACTGCAGGTCGTCACCGCGCTTGCCGCGGGAGGCGCGCTGCCTGCCGCCACCGCCGAAGATATCCCCGAAGATGTCTCCGAAGATGTCCCCGAACGGGGAGCCGGCACCGAAGCCGGCCGAGGAGAAGCCCCCTCCCCCTACCCCGGCGTGCCCGAACTGGTCGTAGCGCGCCCTTTTCTCCGGGTCGGAGAGCACCTCGTAGGCCTCGGAGATCTCCTTGAACTTGTCTTCGCTGGCCTTGTCACCCTGGTTCTTGTCCGGGTGGTGTTTGATCGCCAGCCGCCGGTACGCCTTTTTGATCTCGGTCTCGGAGGCGTTTCTGTTGACCTCGAGAAGCTCGTAATAATCCTGCTTGTCGCCGTTTGCCAAATGTACCCTCGTAACACACAAAGAGCAGCGGATAGTGAGAAGCGTTCCGGGTTTGCCGTGCCGCCTTCCTCGAAAGGCGTTCTCCCCTTCGCTGGAAACCCGGAACCTGCAACCCGAAACCTTCTTTTCGCCGCTGCCCGTTGTGCTTGTCGTTAATTTACAGCATCTTCCATCAAAACGGCCGTCTATGCAACCGTTTTTTCGTTACTTCTTGTCGTCCTTGACCTCTTCGAAGTCGGCGTCGACCACCTTCTCGCCCTTGGCGCCGCCCGCTTCCGCCTGCTCCCCGTGGGATTCGGCACCGGCATGCTCGCCGCCTGCCTGGGCCTTGGCATACACCGCCTCGGCCAGCTTGTGGGAAGCCTGCATCAGGCTCTCGCTGGCTTTCTTGATCTCGTCGGCGTCGGTACCCTCCAGCGCCTTCTTGAGGGCGGCAACCCCCTCTTCGATCTTCTGCTTCTCGGCGGCGTCGATCTTGTCGCCGTATTCGTTCAGCGACTTCTCGGTCTGATAGACCAGGTTGTCCCCCTGGTTCTTGGCCTCGATCAGCTCGCGCTTCTTCTTGTCCTCGGCCGCGTGGGACTCGGCCTCGCGCACCATCTTCTCGACTTCCTCCTTGGAGAGGCCGGAAGAGGCGGTGATCCGGATGGACTGCTCCTTGCCGGTGCCCAAGTCCTTGGCGGAGACGTGCACGATGCCGTTGGCGTCGATGTCGAAGGTCACCTCGATCTGGGGGACGCCGCGCGGCGCCGCCGGGATGCCGGAGAGCTCGAAGTTGCCAAGCGTCTTGTTGTCAGCCGCCATCTCGCGCTCGCCCTGCAGGACGTGGATGCTGACGGCCGGCTGGTTGTCGGCGGCGGTGGAGAAGACCTGCGACTTGCGGCAGGGGATGGTGGAGTTCTTCTCGATCAGCTTGGTCAGCACGCCGCCCAGGGTCTCGATACCGAGCGAGAGCGGGGTCACGTCGAGCAGCAGCACGTCCTTCACGTCGCCGCGCAGCACGCCGCCCTGGATGGCTGCCCCGATGGCGACCACCTCGTCCGGGTTGACGCCGCGGTTGGGGGCCTTGCCGAAGATGTCCTGCACCTTCTTCTGGACGATCGGCATGCGGGTCATGCCGCCCACCAGGATCACCTCGTCGATCTCGGAGGAGGAGAGTCCGGCGTCTTTCAGGGCGGTCCGGCAGGGGCCTTCCAGCTTGGCGATCAGGTCGGCGCACAGCCCTTCCAGTTTGGCGCGGGTGAGCTTCATGGTCAGGTGCTTGGGACCGGAGGCGTCGGCGGTGATGAAGGGGAGGTTGATGTCGGTCTCCAGCGAGGTGGAGAGCTCGCACTTCGCCTTTTCGGCCGCCTCTTTCAGCCTCTGCAGGGCCATCTTGTCGCCCCTGAGGTCGATACCCTGGTCGCGCTTGAACTCGTCGGCGATGTGGTCGATCACCTTCTGGTCGAAGTCCTCGCCACCCAGGAAGGTATCGCCGTTGGTGGATTTAACCTCGAACACCCCTTCCCCAAGTTCCAGGATGGAGATATCGAAGGTGCCGCCGCCCAGGTCGAAGACGGCGATCTTCTCGTCCTTCTTCTTGTCCAGGCCGTAGGCGAGGGCCGCCGCGGTCGGCTCGTTGATGATCCTCAGCACGTTCAGGCCGGCGATCTTGCCGGCGTCCTTGGTGGCCTGGCGCTGGGAGTCGTCGAAGTAGGCCGGCACGGTGATGACCGCGTCGGTCACCGTCTCGCCCAGGTAGTCCTCGGCGGTCTTCTTCATCTTCTGCAGCACGATGGCCGAGATCTCGGGGGGCGAGAATTTCTGCCCGCGCACGTCGACCCAGGCGTCGCCGTTATCAGCCTTCACGATCTTGAAGGGGGAGATGGCGATATCCTTCTTGACGGCATCGGTATCGTATTTGCGGCCGATCAGCCGCTTGATGGCATACAGGGTGTTTTCGGGGTTGGTGACCGCCTGGCGCTTGGCCTGCTGTCCCACCAGCCGCTCACCGCTTTCGGTGATCGCCACCATGGACGGGGTGGTGCGGGTCCCCTCGGCGTTGGCTATGACAACCGGCTCACCACTCTCCATCACGGCGACGCAAGAGTTGGTGGTTCCGAGGTCGATTCCTATTACTTTACTCATGTTTTTATGCCTCCTCGTTGGTAACGGTATTGGAAAGCTAGTCATCCCCCTTTCAAAAAACAAGGGGGGAGGGAAAATAATTCCTTTAACTGGCCCTCGGCCCCCTCAACTTGCGGCCGAGGGAGCGGCAGGACCGGAGCAGTCAACCCTTGGGCGCGGTAGCCACGGTCACCATGGCCGGCCGCAAGAGCCGCTCGTTCAGCAGGTAGCCCCTCTGCAGCTCGCTCACCACGGTGTTGGGTTCCTGGTCTGCGGTCTCCACCTGGCTCATCGCCTGATGGAAGGCCGGGTCGAAGGGGGTGCCCGGCGGGGTCTCCAGCGGGGTGACCCCGAACTTCTTCAGCGTGGTCACGAACATGGAAAGGGTGATCTTCACCCCCTGTATGACCGGCGACTGATCGTCCTCCGATGCGTGGGACACCGCGCGCTCCAGGTTGTCCAGGGCGGGGAGGATCTCCAGAATGAAGTTCTCGTTGCCGTACTTGAGGATCTCCTCCTTCTCCTTTTGCACCCTCTTGCGGTAGTTCTCCAGGTCCGCGCGCTCGCGCAGGTATTTATCCCAGTTGTTGGCGGCCTCCAGCCCCTTGGCGGAGAGCGCCTCTTCCAGTTCCTTGATCCGTTCCGCATCGGCGGTGGGGGGCGCCAGTTCGGAAACCTCCTCGGGCGCGTGTCCTTCCTGCTTGTGCTCGTGCTGATGCGAATGCTTTTTCTTCTCCATCCCTATCCCCTCTCTTTTGGCGCCCTACTCGGTCTCGAGCAGGCGGCTGATAAGCTTTGCTGTGTAATCGACGATCGGTATCACCCTGCCGTATCCCATCCGGGTAGGTCCGATCACCCCCAGGACGCCGACCGTGTCCTTGCCGGTCATGTAGGTGGAAGTGATCAGGCTCATCCCCTCCATCCTGAGCAGGTGTGATTCCGATCCAATGAAGATCTGCACCCCCTGGGCCTGCATGGCCCGGTCCAGAAGGTCGAGCAGCAGGCTTTTCTTCTCGAAGGCGCGGAAGATTTCCCGCATCCTCCCCGCGTCGGCGAACTCGGGCTGTTCCAGGATGTTGGCCTGCCCCTCCAGGAAAAGCTGGGGGCTCTCGTCGCTGATGGTCTGCTCCGACAGAGCCAGAGCCCTGGCCATCATGGAGTCGTAGCGGACCTTCTCGCTTTGCATCTCGGAAAGAAGCCGCTCCCGCACCTGCGCGATGGTCAGTCCCTGCAGCTGCTCGTTCAGGTAATTGGCCATCCGGACCAGATCCTCCGGGTGGATATCCTCCTCCACCTCGATCAGCCTGTTCTGCACGGTGCCGCTTTGGGAGATCAGGATGGCCAGGATGCGATGCCCTGGGAGCTTCACGAACTCGATCTGGTGGAACAGGTTGCTGGCCAGCCTGGGCGCCATCACCACACCCATGTAGCTGGAGGTGGTGGAAAGCAGACGGCTGGTCTCCTTGAGCACCTGGCCTACGTCCTTGCCGGCCAGCCGGCAGCGCCTGCGGATCTCGTCCTGCTTGTCGCGGGTGATGTTCTTCACCTCGAGGATCGAGTTCACGTACAGGCGGTAGGCCTTCTCGGTAGGGACCCGGCCGCTCGAGGTGTGCGGGGAGACCAAAAGCCCCATCTCCTCCAGGTCCGACATGACGTTGCGGACGGTAGCCGGGGAAAGATCCAGCCCGTGGCTGCGGGTGAGGGTCCGGCTTCCGACGGGCTCGGCGGTCGCGATGTAGTCCTCGATGACCGCCTCGAGGATGCGTTTGCCGCGGTCTGAAAGCTGCTCATCCATAATTCGACCTCACAAATGCAGATTAGCACTCGGAAACCTAGAGTGCTAACGAGCTTAAGGTAGCAACGGCACTGGTCTTTGTCAAGGGGGGTTATCCGGAGAAGGGGCGGGAAAGTTCACAAAACAGGTCTCGCGCGGACAACGGCGGGAGAGCGCAGATAACTGCAGAGCAAGAAGCCCTTTTGCTACTTAACAAAGGGCGCTCCGGTTTTTCCGTTTCTTCTTGCCGCTATCGGTGTGCCGGTTTTTATCAGGGGTTACAGGAAGCGGGAAAAGACGGTGTTGGCGAGGATGACGGCCTGCGCTGCGAGCCGGATGCGGCTTCCCTCGCGGATCAGGGCGCCGCGTTTTTCCAGGCGCGCCACCTCGTCCAGGTGGCGTGCAAGTGCCTCATCCCCGTAGCGTGCCGCAAGCGGCGCCAGGTCGAGTCCGTCCAGCACCCGCAGCCCCAGGAAAAAGCACTCCGAGACCGCCTCCTCCAAGCCGAGCTCTTCCCCTTCTTCCTCCGGAATCCGGCCTGATTTCAGCGACTCGAGATAGAGGGGAAGCCGGGAGGCGTTCTGCCAGCGGCGGCCCAGGCCGTCGCTGTTCATCAGGGAGTGGGCACCGGCACCGAAGCCGAGGTAGCTCTGACGGCTCCAGTAGGCGCTGTTGTGGCGGGAGGCGCGCCCGGGCAGGGCGAAATTGGAGATCTCGTAGTGCCGGTATCCGGCGGCGGTCAGCAGCTCATCAGTGGCCTCGAACATCAGGGCCGCCGGTTCCTCAGCCGGGAGCGGCAGTTCCCCGGCGGCCTGCAGTCCGGCAAAGGGCGTGCCCGCCTCCACCGACAGGGCGTAGGCGGAGACATGCTCCGGCTGGAGGCCGATGGCCTGTGCCAGTGCGAGTCGCCACTGCTCGGGCGACTGCTCCGGCAGGGAGTGCATTAGGTCGATGCTGATGTTGTCGAAAGCGGCCCGTCTGGCCATGTCAAAGGAGTCCAGCGCCTCGCGGGCGGAGTGCACCCGCCCGAGCCTCGCCAATAGCCGGTCCTCGAAGGATTGGATGCCCAGGGAAAGCCGGTTGACGCCGGCCGACCGGAAGCCGGCGAGCTTCTCCGGTGTGAGGGTGCCGGGGTTGGCCTCCAGGGTCACCTCGGCTGAACTCTCCAGACCGAACAGGCGGCTCACGGCTTCCACCAGGCGCCCCACCAGCGCGGGGGACATCAGCGAGGGGGTGCCACCACCGAAGTAGAGGGTGGGGGACGAGGGAGAGTCGGGGAGCAGCCGGCGCCGCAGCTCCATTTCGCTTTGCAGGGCCGACACGTACTCTTCCGCCCCCACCGGCGAAGAGGCGGTCGAGTTGAAGTCGCAGTAAAGGCACTTCTTCAGGCAGAACGGGTAATGTATATAGATTCCTGTGCGCATGTTTCTCCGTCTCGATCTTCCCATTTCCAGGACCGCCAACACTCCCCTCTCCCCCGGGAGAGGGTCAGGGTGAGGGAACCTCCCACGAAGACAGGAGGCTCCCCAGTCCCGGCCCTGCTGCGGTGACGGTAAGCTGGCAGGGGGCGGGGATCCGACCGGTTTTGCCGGAGATCCCGGCCGCCTCGTTAACTTTTGTAGCAGATTCCTCCTCAAACTGTCACCTAAAAGCGGGCTACCGCCCCAGAATCCCTCTTGAAATACGCCCGTGGCCGGTTTACACTGCGGCTTTCGTTGCCTGCCATAGTTTTTCGTGCATAATTAATGACCTCAAGGGGAGGGATTCATGAAGAAGCCGATCAAGGCCGCCGCCGTGCAGTTCAACATCGCCCTGGGCGACGTGGACGCGAACCTCGCACACGTCACCGAGACGCTGCGCAGGCTTGCGCAGGAGGGGGTCGAACTCGCGGTACTTCCCGAGATGTGGAGCTGCGGATTCGCCTACCGGGAGCTGAACGACCTGGCCAAGCGGACCCCGGAGCTGGTGGACCAGCTGGGGACACTTACGCGGGAGCTTGCCATGGTGGTGGTGGGAAGCCTTCCCGAGCCCCACGGCGACAAGGTTTTCAACACCGCCTACGTGATCGACCGGGGCCGGGTCGCCGGCAGCTACCGGAAGCTGCACCTTTTCTCCCTGATGGGCGAGGACCGCTCCCTGGACAGCGGCGACTCGGTCCTGGTGGCCGACACCAGCGTCGGCAGGATCGGCACCATGATCTGCTACGATCTGCGCTTCCCGGAGCTTGCCCGCAAGCTCGCGCTGGAAGGGGCCGACGTCATCGTGGTCCCCGGCGAGTGGCCCAAGCCGCGCGAGGAGCACTGGCGTACCCTGCTCAGGGCACGCGCCATCGAGAACCAGCTCTTCGTGATCGCCGCCAACTGCTGCGGCGTGGTGGGCAAGCTCGACTTCTTCGGCCAGAGCCTGATCATCGGCCCCAAGGGGGAGATCCTTGACGAGGGAGGCTACGAGAATTGCGAACTGCGGGCGCAGCTGGACCCGGCCGAGATGGTCCGCTGGCGGGAAAGCATCACCTGCTTCCAAGACAGAAGGCCCGACTGCTACTGAGCCGCCCCTCTTTCCTGTTGACTTCGCGGGAACTAAAGCATATTTTTTCGGTTTAATCACTATTTGACCGGAGGTTTTCCTCGTGGGTATGTTCGCTTCGACCGGCCTGGTCGTAAAACTGGTCCTGATCGTCCTGCTGTACTTCTCGGTGGTCTCCTGGGGCATCATCTTCTACAAGCTTTTGCAGGTCTACCGCGCCAACGGCGCCTCCCAGCGCTTCCTGGAATTCTTCTGGAAGGCCAAGCGCTTCGACGCCATCAGCCCGCAGCTGGACCGCTTCGAGAACTCCCCCCTGGTCGTGCTGTTCAAGGAAGGGTATGACGAGCTGAGCCAGTTGCAGGAGCGCGGCGAAGAGAAGAGGGATCCCAACGTGGTGAGCACCGACCTGGGGGGCATCGACAACATCGCCCGCGCCCTGCGCCGCGCCACCACCTCCGAGATCACCCGGCTGGAAAAGTACCTCACCTTCCTGGCCACCACCGGCTCCACCGCCCCCTTCATCGGGCTGTTCGGCACCGTGTGGGGGATCATGTCCGCCTTCCAGAACATCGGCCAGTCCGGCTCCGCTTCGCTCGCGGTAGTGGCCCCCGGCATCGCCGAGGCGCTGATCGCCACCGCCATCGGCCTGGTGGCCGCCATCCCCGCCGTCATGGGCTATAACCACTTCCAGCAGAGGATCAGGGTGCTGATCTCCGAGATGGACAACTTCTCCACCGAATTCCTCAACATCGTGCAGCGCAACGTCGCCAGGAGATAGTCCATGGAACTTGGCAACAGGGATAGTGGCAACCGCGGCACCATGTCGCAGATCAACGTCACGCCGCTGGTCGACGTCATGCTGGTGCTCCTGGTCATCTTCATGGTCACCGCTCCCATGATGCAGCAGGGGGTGCAGGTCAATCTCCCCAAGACGGAGAGCAAATCGCTTGCCCCCAAGGAGGACACCATCGTGGTGTCGCTGGACAAATCGGGCAAAAGCTTCATCAACTCGACCGAGGTCGCCGTGGACCAGCTGAAGGACAAGCTGAACACCATGCTGGCGGGTAGGGAGAAGCGCGAGGTCTTCCTGAAGGCCGATAGCTCGGTCCCCTACGGCGAGGTGGTGAGGGTGATGGCCCAGATCAAGGGTGCCGGCGTAGAGCGGCTTGGCATGGTCACGGAGTCACCGCAGCGTCGATGACACGGCAGCTTACAAACCAATATCCAGGACCCGGGGGGATGTTCTTCCTCTCCTTCCTTCTTCACGTGGTGATCTTCGCCATCATCCTGAAGGGCCCGCTCCTCCCAGCCATGCACCCGGAGGAGGCGCCGGTCTACGTGGACGTGGTGACCATGCCGGTTGCCAACCCGCAAAGCGGCATGCCCGCCCCTTCCACCTCGACCGAGGCAGCCCCCGCCGCCCCGCCGGCCCCGGCACACAAGCCACCTGCGGCCCGCCAGCCCGAAATGGCGGTGCCCGCCGCCAAGCCCAGGGCCAAGGAACCCGCAGCCAAGGCCAAGGCCCAGCCCGACAAGACCGCCCCCACTCCGTCGGCCGAGGAGGCCCGCGCCTTCAACCAGCGGATGGCGAAGCTCCAGCAGAAGGCGGAGGACCAGCGGCAGGCCGACGTCCTTAACCGGCTGCGCAAAGGGGCCTCCAGGACCGGCATGCCCGGCGGCAAGGGGAACCAGGCCGGCAGCGATTACACCTCCTACGTCAAGTCACGGATCCAGGATGCCATCGACAGCCTGGGCGCCCCTACCAAGGCGAGCACCCAGATGGCCCTGGTGACCATCACCATCGGGGCAGACGGCAGGATCCTCGACTACCACCTCGACAAAAGGTCGGGGGATCCCATCTTCGACGACACGGTCGCCCGGGGGGTGACTTTGGCCGGAAAGTCACTGAAGCCCCCGCCGGATGGCAGGCAGTACCGTCATCAGTTCCCCTTCAAACCCCAGTGAGGGCAACGGCTCAATGAGAAAATCTCTCCTGTATGTCCTGTTGATGCTGCTCGTGCTGAGCACGACTTTTTGCCGCGCAGACAATTCCGACGTCATCACCGTCCCCACCAGCGGCAAGCTCCAGTTGACCATCGCGCCCACCACCGCGCTGTCCGGTCCTGCCGCCCCCGAACTGGGCCAGGAACTGGGAGAGCTGTTCTCCTTCGACATGGGGGTGAGCGGCCTGTTCGACGTCGCACCCTCGGGGACAGCGGGCAGCGGCCTCGTCCTGAAGAGCGGGTATGCGCTGAACGGCAACTCGCTGGTCCTGGAATGCCGCCTGTTCGACCAGATCCTGAACCGCGAGCTGGCCGCCAAGCGCTACAGCGGCGGCAAAAGGGACCTGCGCCGCATGGCCCACGCCTTCTCGGACGAGGTGCTGCGCGTACTGACCGGGCAGAAGGGCCCCTTCACCGGCCGGGTCGCCTACGTGACCAGGAGCTCCGGCAACAAGGAGATCTTCGCCATGGACTACGACGGCCACAACCCGCAGCGGATCACCAACAACGGCTCCATCAACCTGAACCCCGACTTCGCCCCCTCCGGCAAGGAGATCATCTATACCTCCTACAAGAAGGGGAACCCCGACCTGTACCGGCGGGAGCTCTTTACCGGCTACGAGGCCCGCATTTCCGCCCGTCCCGGGCTGAACGCCATGGGGGCCTTCGCCCCGGACGGCAAGCGGATCGCCGAGGTGATGACCAAGGACGGCAACTCCGAGATCTACCTGATCTCCAAGGAGGGCAGGGAACTCGCCAGGCTCACCAGGGACCCGGCCATCGACGTCTCCCCCGCCTGGTCTCCCGACGGCTCGAAGATCGTCTTCGTCTCGGACCGGCTGGGCAAGCCGCAGCTCTTCGTGATGAATGCCGACGGCAGCAACCCCCGCAGGCTGACCACCGCCGGCGCCTACAACGTCACGCCGCGCTGGTCGCCCAAAGGTGACCGCATCGTCTACGCCCGCCAAGGGGGGGGAGGCTTCCAGATCTACGCCATCAACCCGGACGGCAGCGGCGACACGCAGCTGACCACCGCCGGCAGCAACGAGCACCCGCGCTGGTCGCCCGACGGCCGCTTCATCGTGTTCAGCTCCACCCGCGACGGGGGCGAGGCGATCTACCTCATGCGTGCCGACGGCAGCGGCCAGACCCGCATCTCGCGGGGCAAGGCGCGCGATTCACACCCGACCTGGTCCCAGGGGTGAGCGGGCAGCAACGTCGCGATTGATTAAAATGCAAAGATAGCTATAATGATTCCCGTGCTGTGAGGCCCCTCATAAAGGGTGCCTATATTCCAGAATCAAAAGGAGTGGCGAAATGCGCAGGAAGATCATCGCAACCATGGTTGCTCTTTGTGTCGGAGCTTTTCTCGCCGGAGGTTGTGCTAAGAAGGAGATCGTGAAGACCGAGGAGCCGGCGCCGTCGGTTCAGAAACAGGCACCCGCCCCCGCGCCGGAAACCAAGCCGACGACGCCGGAGCAGCAGGCGCAGCCCCTGCCGGAGACCCCGACCAGGGAAGCGGTCATCCAGCCGGAGGCCCCCAAGGAGACGGCAGCGCCCGCCGAGTTGCAGAGCGAGCTGCAGAAGATCTACTTCAACTTCGACTCCTCCGACCTCTCCCAGCAGTCACGCGACACACTCAGCAAAAACGCCGAGCTGATGGCCAAGAACCCTTCCGTCAAGATCCGGATCGAGGGGAACTGCGACGAGCGTGGCTCTGACGAGTACAACCTGGCACTCGGCGAGAGAAGGGCCAAGGCCGCTCGCGACTACCTGGTCAGACTGGGGGTCGCCGCCGGCCGGCTGTCGGTGATCAGCTACGGCGAGGAGAAGCCGGTCGACCCGGGCCACGACGAAGCAGCCTGGTCCAAGAACAGAAGGGACGAATTCGTCATTGTGAAATAGTCAATGCGTGCGCTGGAACCAGGGAGCCTCCGGGCTCCCTTTTTCATGCGCCGCCGCAACAGAAGGAGAATCGGTATGCAACAATCGCGGGCACTGCTTGCCTCACTGCTGGTCCTTGCCCTTTTCGGCTGCGCACCTCAAAGCGAGGTGGATTCGCTGCGCCGGGACATGGATGAGATGAAGAGCCGCCTGTTCACCACCGACAGGGCGATCAACGAGGTGCGTGGCGAGGTCAAGGAAGGGGTGGAAAAATCCCTGGCCGGCTACAAGAGCAAACTGGAGGGCATGCAAAAGGACATGGCCTCCATCCGCAAGGAAGGAGCCGACCTGCAGGCGACCCTGGACAGCGCCAGGGTGGACCAGCAGAGCCTGAACGGCAAGATCGACGACATCCGCATCATGGCCCAGAAACCTGCGGAGGACATCAACCTCCTCCGGGACGACCTCTCCAAGCGGCTGGCGGCCCTGGATCAGCGGATCGGCAAGCTGGAAGCGGCGCTGGCCGCCCAGCAGCAGAAGGCTGCCGAAGTCCCGCAGACCCCGGAGGGGCTTTACCAGCAGGCGGTGGACGCCATGAAGGCCGGCGACCGGGCCAAGTCGAGGGAGCTTATGTCCAAATTCCTGGAGAGCTACCCGAAGCACAAGCTGGCGGCCAACGCCCACTACTGGCTGGGGGAGAGCTACTACGGCGACAAGAACTACGATCAGTCGGTGCTCGAGTTCCAGGAGGTGATCGACAAGTTCCCCGGCAACGAGAAGATCCCCGCCGCCATGCTGAAACAGGGGATGGCCTTCAAGGCGATGGGCGATAACCAGAGCGCCCAGTACATCTTCAAGAAACTGATCGAGGAGTACCCGAAGTCGGACGAGGCCCGGCTGGCCAGGGAGAAGCTGCGGTCGAAATGATCTACCGTTATCGCGTTCAGACCGGGTGATGCACCGGCCGCCGCGATAACGTTCAAGACAAGGAGAACGACATGTACCTCGCCAGGGACAAGAACAACGACCTTTACCTGTTCGACAAACTGCCCATCAAGGGCTCCGAATGCTGGTGGGCCGAGACGGGGGTGGACGGCACCTATCTGCGCCTCGACAAAACACTCTATCCGGAAGTGACCTGGGATTCGGAACCGCTTCAGGTGGAGTTGAGGTTACCGTCCTCGTTATAAGCGCCCCGCTCTCCCCTCCTTGATCTGGAGGGATTCTCCTCCAAAGACGCCCCCGGACGCCGCAACAGCCAGCTGATGACAAAAAAGACGGTTCGCCTGAGGCGGGCCGTCTTTTTTTCCCATCGATTTCTGCGCTAGCACCGATACTGCGAACCTGCCGCTACAGCCTCAGCGCCCGCTTGATATTACCGGGGGTATAGCTCTGAGCCACCCGCCATCCTTTCCCCTCCACGAGCACCGGCTCGAGACGGCAGGCGAGGTAGCCGATCAGGCTGTACTGCTCGGGAAGATCGGAGGCGATGGTAACGATCCGGAACCCGACGAAGTCGCCCGGCTTCGGATACTGCGGTGACTCCTTCAAGGTGCAGCTCCACAGGGTAACCGGTCCCCGGCCCGGGGCCCCGGCCAGCCGGATCAGGAAGGTGCGCTCCCCGTCACGGCCCAGGGCCCCCTCTTCCTCTACCAGGGCGGGGATGAGAGCGTCGATGAGCGGCTTGTAGCCGATGGAACAGGCATGCTGGAAGGCAGCCTCGTTGTCGGCGAATTCCAGCACCTTTCTGTTTTTATTCCACAACCAATCAAACATGGGGTGCCATCCTCGCTAGATGGGTGGACCGGCAACGCGTAGGAAGCCACAGACGAAAAAAGGCGGGAGAGTCCCCGCCTTCGATCTTCGTGAAAGTGCCGGCCGGTCAGGCCGTCTTTTTCTCGGCCTCCGCCCCCGCCGACTGCAGCTTGGGCTCCTCAGCCGCGCTCGCCGCGTGCTCTGGCTTTTTCTCCGGCTCCGGCTGCGGCTTGATCTCCGCCAGCTTGGCCATCTGCTCTTTCTCTTCCGCGGTTTTGGCTTCCGCGTCTATATTGTGCTTGAAATCCTCAGTTGCTTTCTTGAATTCAGCAAGCCCCTTGCCCAGCGATCTGGCAAGGTCTGGAAGCTTCTGGGGCCCTATCACAATCAATGCGATCACCATGATGATTATCAGTTCAGGCATCCCGATTCCGAACATACTTTCTACCTCACTTTTGTCTGCCTTCACCCGCCATCGGATGAAAAAAATTTAGAAAAACTATAGAGGTTTTGGCGTCCGGTGTCAAGCTTGCATATCCTTGGCCTTAAAGGGTTTGACATGGATGGGAACATTGTCTACTATCGTCCTGTTTAACGGCGTTTGGCTGATACTACTAGACCTTCCGGCGGTGACAAGAACATGACCCAGCAGTCGATCCAATCACAGATAAAATCGCTTTTGAAGGAGCGCAACGCGGTGCTCCTTGCCCATAACTATATGCGGGACGAAGTGCAGGAAATCGCCGACATCACCGGTGACTCGCTCGCCCTTTCCATTGAGGCCGCCAAGACCGACGCCGACGTGATCGTTTTCTGCGGCGTGCATTTCATGGCCGAGTCGGCCTCCATCCTGGCGCCGGAAAAGACCGTGCTGCTGCCGCGACTCGATGCCGGCTGCCCGATGGCCGACATGGTGACCATCGATGAGCTCAAGAAGCTGAAGGCTTCGCTTCCCGGCGTCCCGGTGGTTACCTACGTCAACTCCTCGGCCGCGGTCAAGGCGGAGAGCGACATCTGCTGCACCTCGGCCAACGCGGTAAAGGTCGTGCAGTCGATGAGCGAAGACGAACTGATCTTCGCCCCCGACCGCAACCTCGGCCGCTACGTGTCCGGCTTTACCAACAAGCGCTTCCACCTCTGGGAAGGGTATTGCCCCACCCACGAGAGGCTGCGGCCGGAAGTCGTCAAGGAACTGAAGGAGAAGTACCCCGACGCCCCCTTCGTCTGCCACCCCGAATGCAACCCTGCCGTGGTGGAACTTGCCGACCATGTCTGCTCCACCACCGGCATGTATGCCTATTGCCAGAAGAGTTCCGCCAAGCGCTTCATCATCGGCACCGAAGCGGGCATCCTGTGGCGGCTGAAGCGCGACAACCCGGAGAAGGAGTTTATCCTCGCCTCGCCGGCCCTGATCTGCCCCAACATGAAACTGACCTCCCTGGAAGATGTGCTGGAGTCGCTGCAAACGATGAAACCGGTGGTCAAGGTCCCCGAGGAAATCAGGGTCCCGGCCAAGCGCGCCCTCGACCGCATGCTGGCGATCCCGCGGGACTAGTTCTACCTGCGAAGCATCGTCACGCCATCGCCCCCCTTGGTAGCGACTTCCCTTCCCCCCTGGAAGGCCGGCGCCATCTCCCCCCCTTAGACAAAGGGGGGCGAGGGGGATTTGATTTTACCTCCCCGCAGCAGATAGCCTTTTTAAGGAGCAGACGCCATGATCCGTCCATTCAAGGGAATATCTCCGAAAATCGAATCATCCGCCTTCATCGCCGAAGGGGCCGTCATCATCGGCGACGTCACCATCGGCAAGGAGGCGAGCATCTGGTATAACTGCGTGGTGCGCGGCGACGTGAACTTCATCAGCATCGGCGACCGGACCAATATCCAGGACCTGTCCATGCTCCACGTCACCCACAAGAAAAACCCCGACGACCCCGGGGCACCCCTGGTGATCGGCAACGACGTCACCGTTGGCCACAGCGTGACGCTGCATGGCTGCACCATCGAGGACGGCGCCTTCATCGGCATGCAGGCGATCATCATGGACAAGGTGGTGGTCGGCAAGGGATCGCTGGTGGGCGCCCGCTCACTGGTCACCGAAGGGACCGTCATCCCGCCCGGCACTCTCTGGGTCGGTGCTCCCGCCAAGTACAAGCGCGACCTCACCGCCGACGAGGTCGCCTGGCTCAGCCGCTCGGCAGGTAACTACGTCCGGTACTCCCGTGAGTACCTTGAGGACGACAGTAATATTCCCGTTGGCGAGTTAATATCGGCCTGATAACGCCATCCATTGCGATGCCTGGGTTCCCCTCCCTAGCCTTCCCCCCCGGCGAGGGAACCCAGACGTCTTTCTTTCGCAGGTGATCAGTTGTCCCGCGACATCCCCATCCCAATCCTCCTTATGGAGATCTTCGACGCCCTCCTCAAGGCCTACGGTCCGCTGCACTGGTGGCCCGCCGATACACCCTTCGAGGTCTGCGTAGGGGCCATCCTCACCCAAAACACCAACTGGACCAACGTCGAAAAAGCGATCATCAACTTGAAGCGGGAAGGAGTTCTGTCCATCGAGGCGCTCTGGGACATCGACCGGGGGCGGCTGGCGGAACTGATTCGCCCCTCCGGATTCTTCAACGTGAAAAGCGCCAGGTTGAAAGATTTCATAGGATGGGTGCTGGAGCGACACGGCAGCCTGGAAGCCATGTTTCGCGAAGATTGGCGGGGGCTGCGGGATGAGTTGAACGCGGTGCGTGGCATCGGGCGGGAAACCTGCGACTCGATTTTGCTCTACGCGGGAGGCGTGCCTTCTTTTGTGGTGGACGCTTACACGAAGCGATTATTCTCACGATTGGGGCTGATTTCGGAAACGGCAAGCTATGAGGAGGTCCGCTCGCTCTTCATGAATGCGCTCCCGCCCGACGTGGCCCTCTTCAACGAGTATCACGCCCTCATCGTCGAGCACTGCAAGCGGCACTGCCGGAAGAAGCCGATCAGCGAGGGATGCCCCCTCAGGGGCCTGAGCTGCCCCCCCCCTCGCTTCATAGGCCAGGGTGGAAGGACGCCAGTTGAGTAACTTAAACGTCACCCCCAAATTCTCCCCCCTATGTAACCGGCCACCACCGCCAGGCAAGCGACTATAAGCGTCAGGTGCGCGGCCTTGAGCGCCAGGTACGCGACCATGAGCGCCAGGCACGCGACTGTGAGCGCCAGGTACGCGACTATGAGCGCCAGGTACGCGACTATGGGCGCCAAGTACGCGACTATGAGCGCCAAGTACGCGACTATGAGCGCCAGGTACGCGACTGTGAGCGCCAGGTACGCGACTATGGGCGCCAGGTACGCGACTGTGAGCGCCAAGTACACGACTATGGGCGCCAGGTGCGCGACTATGAGCGCCAGGTACACGACTATGGGCGCCAGGTACGCGACCTTCAGCGCCAGCTACCCGACCTCTAACGCCATGCAGGCGACCATGCCTGGGGGGACAGGGGATTCGCGTCTGGTCTTTCCAGTGGCTGGGGATGGCGGACTGGATAGGCGCAAGTAACGAGAACTGGAGGATGCCATGCAAATGAAAGCTGACGAAGGGACTGCTATCGTCCACACCTCCGGCTGCCTCGTCTGCGGGGCCGATCTCGTCTACGACGAGACTCAGGCCTCGCGCACCTGCAGCCTCTGCTCAGGGAGCTTCCCGACCAACGCACGCTGCCGGGAGGGGCACTTCGTATGCGATACCTGCCACGGCCTTCCCGCCCTCGACCTCATCGAGCAGGTCTGCCTGGCCAGTTCCGATACCGACCCGTTGCGACTCGCCAGCGCGTTGATGGCCAATCCCGCAGTTAAGATGCACGGCCCGGAGCACCACTTCCTGGTGCCGGCCGCGCTGATCACTGCCTTCTGTTCAGTGCACAAGGATGCGAGCAAGAGTGATAAGTTGAAGGTTGCCCGGACCAGGGCGGCTGATGTCAAAGGGGGATTCTGCGGGTTCCACGGGACCTGCGGCGCCGCCATGGGTGCCGGCATCGCCTGCAGCGTGCTTACGGGAGCGACACCTCTTGCCAAGGAAGGGTGGCGGCTGTCCAACCTGATGACCGCCGCCTGCCTGACCGCCATCGGCGAAGCCGGGGGCCCGCGCTGCTGCAAGCGTGACACCTTTCTCGCCCTGCTGGTCGGCCGCGACTTCCTGAACACCCACCTCGACGGCCGCCTCCCCCTTACCCCCCTGCCGACCTGTTCGCATTCAGCCCGCAACAAAGAGTGCCTGGGACCCGACTGCCAATTCTTCCAGCCGTCCTAGCCGAGGCCGGCGCCACGTTGGTTTGTAGGTGATGGGTGAAGAGGAAAAAGAAAAAGGCCAGCATCGACAAGAGCTGGCCTTTACTATTCTCTAACTTCCATTTCAGAAGGTATGCCGGTGCCCCTCTCCGTCACCGGAGAGTCAGGTAAAGGCGGAAGAGCCTATGCCTCTTCATCCTCCGTTTCCCCCTCAGGCGACTCGGTTCCCTCCAGGATCTCCAGGAACTGCTTCAGGATCCTTCCCGTCAGCCCCCAAATCTCATCCTCGCCATGGGTGTAGAAGTGGACCGGGAAGGTCCGGCCCTCCCGCTCCCAGCGCTCCAGGCGGTAGATATCCGTGTTGGCGAAAAAGGAGAGCGGGACCTCTATCAGCCGCTCGATCTCGTCGCCGTTCACCGTAAGCTGGTACCCCTCGGGAAAGACGCCGACCACGGGAGTCACGCGGTAGCTGTGGATGGAGAGGGTATCGTCCAATTCCCCCAGCACCTCGACATCGTCGGGGGAGATGCCGACCTCCTCCCAGGCCTCGCGCAGGGCGGTGGCGGCACTGTCGCGGTCGTCCGGTTCACTGACGCCGCCCGGGAAGGAGATCTCGCCGCTATGGTGGGTAAGGTGCGGAGTCCTCTTGGTGAACAGAAGGTGGAATTCGCCGTCTTTGATGAAAAGCGGCAACAGCACGGCGGCGGCAACCGAGCCATCCTTCAAGGCGACGCGTCTGCGGGCAGCCAGTGCCGTCCTGAGCTTCGCCTTCAGCCCCCCCGGATCGCCTGCCGGCAGCCCCGGCTCATTGCCGTTCATTGCTGTCAGAGGACAGGCTCCTTTGCCCGCTTCTTCATCTCGGCGATGGTAGCTGCGTAGTCCTTGCTCCCGAACACGGCGCTCCCCGCCACGAAGACGTCCGCCCCCGCGTGGGCGATGCGGGCGATATTGTCGGTCTTAACGCCGCCGTCCACCTCCAGTTCGGCCTCCAGTCCCCGCTTGTCCAGCATACCCCGCAGCGCCTGGATTTTGGGGAGGCACGCCTCGATGAAGGACTGCCCTCCGAAACCGGGGTTGACGGTCATCAGCAGCACGAGATCGAGGTCGTCGAGGATGTAGTCCAGGACGTTGAGCGGGGTGGCAGGGTTGAGGGAGACGCCGGCGCGCTTGCCAAGCGACTTGATCAGCTGCACCGTGCGGTGCAGATGGACGGTCGCCTCGGCATGGACCACGATGATGTCGGCGCCCGCCTCCGCGAAGGAGGGTATGTAGAGGTCGGGGTTTTCGATCATCAGGTGCACGTCCAAAGGCAGCTTGGTCACCCGGCGGGCAGCCTCCACGATCAGCGGTCCGATGGTGATGTTGGGGACGAAGTGCCCGTCCATCACGTCGACATGCACGTAGTCTGCTCCGGCCGCCTCGATGGCGGCGATCTCTCCACCCAGTCGGGAGAAGTCGGCGGAAAGAATGGAAGGCGCTATCTTTTTCATGGGGTCTCCTGGATTTTCTTGAGCCGTGCCGCGAAGAAGCCGTCCATGCCGTCTCTATGCGGCCAGCTTCGGAAGAAACCGCGGTCGGTGAAAAGGGGGGCCAAGGAAGGAAACAGGGCACGCAGGTCCTCGGCGACGAACTCCGGATGCCGCTCCAGAAAGCGGTCGATGACCTCCTCGTTCTCCTGGCGGGTGGTGGAGCAGGTCGCGTAGAGGAGCGTCCCCCCCGCCTCGAGGTAGCCGGAGAGGTTTTCCAAAATGGCGAGCTGGGTTGTCGCCAGCGGGGGGAGATCGGCTGCCGACTTCCACCACTTCCCTTCAGGGTTGCGGCGGATCACCCCCAGTCCCGAACAGGGCGCGTCCACCAGGATCTTAGCGAAGGTCACGTCCTTGATGGCGTTGGAGGGAGCGGTGGCGTCCATGGCGAAGGTGCGCACCGAGCTGATTCCCAGCCGTTCGCAGGTCTCCTTGATCATGCGCAGCTTCTTCTGGCTTACGTCGCAGGCGAGGATCTCGCCCTTATCCCCCATCAGCTGCGCTATCTGGGTGGTCTTCCCCCCTGGGGCGGCACAGGCATCCAGCACCCGGTCCCCGCTCTGCGCGTCCAGGAACAGCGGCGCAAGCTGGGAGGATTCGTCCTGCACGGTGAACAGGCCGCCTTGGAAGGAGGGGAGCCGGGTGATGGCGCCGGAGTGGTTCAGACGAAGCCCGTCCGCCGACCAGGGGGTCTCGCTGCAGCTGACCCCCTCCTCGCTGAGCCTTTCCATCAACTCGCTGCGGGAAACGCGCAGGGTGTTGGTCCGTACCGTCAGGGGGGGAGGCTCGGCCATGGCAGCCGCCAGAGCCTCGGCGTCCTCGATCCCCAGCTGCTCGCACCACTGGGCGACCAGCCAGGCCGGATGCGAGTAGCGCACCGAAAGATACTGCACCGGGCTCGTCTCCCGGTCGGGATAGGTGATGCGGTCGCGCCCGCGGTCAGCGTTGCGCAGGATGGCGTTGATGAAGCCCGAGGCCCGCGGCGCCAGTTCCTTGGCCAGGTTCACGGTCTCGTTGACCGCCGCCGAGACCGGCACCCGGTCCAGGTAGAACATCTGGTACAGGCCCAGGCGGAGCAGCAGGCGTACCACGTGCTCCAGCTTCTCGATCCGTTGCTTGGAAAACTGCCCGATGATGTGGTCGAGCGCGGCCTGCCTGCGCAGCACGCCGTAGACGAGCTCCGTCAGCAGACCTCGGTCCGCCCCGGTGATCATCCCCTTGGTCAGTTCGTGGTCGAGCAGGATGTCCGCAAAAGATCTCTCTTTCTCGATGCGGAGCAGTATGTCGAAGGCAGCGCGGCGCGGATTTCTGGTAGACAAGGAGACGTCCTTTCAGCTGGGGAAAGTCTGGGGGGCGAAGTTTTTTCATTATAAGCATTTCGCCCAAAACTGCAAGCCGATAGGGCACTTGACAACGTGAAAACGGAAGCTACGATTTTATTATTAAAAAGGACTGCGTCGGAGGATAGCCATGATAGCTTGGGAAACAGAAGTATCGAAGGCTCTGGCAAGGGGAAAGGCTGAGCAGAAATGCATCATGCTCGACTTCTTCAGCCCCGAATGCATCGGTTGCCAGCAGATGGATGCTGTCACCTTCCCTGACACCGCAGTTTCCAACTTCATAACCGACCGGATGATCCCCCTGCACGCCCCCGCTACCGCCAGCACGCTGGCCGCCGACTTCCGGGTGGTCTGGACGCCCACCATCATCGTCCTCGACTTCTACGGCCGGGAGCACCAGCGGACCGTGGGGTTCCTGCCCCCCGAGGAAGTCGTGGCGTCACTGCTGCTGGGGATTGGCAAGAGCGCTCTCGACAACGACCAGTACAACGAAGCGGTACTGCAATTCAACACCCTGCTGAACGGCTACCCGCTTTCTGCCGCCGCTCCGGAAGCGGTCTACCTCAGGGGTGTCTCGCGCTTCAAGTCGAGCCACTCCGCCTCCGCGCTGAAGGAGTGCTGCCAGCAGCTCTCCACGCAGTACCCTGACTCCGACTGGGCCAAGCGGGCACAGCCGTTCTCCCTGCTGTAAGCGCGACCCGCAGCGCTGGTCTATTCCCGAGGGGCGGCATTTTCTGCCGCCCCTTTTCTGCATCATGGAGATGGATTGAAGGTCGCCCTGCACAGGTTGCACCCGTTCCCCGGCGGTCTGAGGCCGCAGCTGCTCTACCGGAAGCAAAGGGGAAGGGAGGGTGTCACCTTCTTTGAATTGTGATTCCGGAGGTGCCATTGGACCACGCCATCCACGGTCTCGTCATCCTTTTGCTGACTGTTCTGGCACTGCTGTCGGCCGGGCACGCACTGATCAACAAGCGGGACCCGCGCTCCGCGCTGGGCTGGATCGTCACCTGTCTCGCCATCCCGCTGCTGGGCCCCATCTTTTACTGGGTGCTGGGAGTCAACAGGATCTACAGTCGGGCCAGGCGCTGGCACCGCAAGGGAAGATCCGCCCCCAGCCATCCGCCACGCCAGCGGGTGGAACTCTCACCGCCGCTTCCGGCGGAACTCTCCTACCTGAACGAGCTGCGCAGCCTGTCCGACCGGGTGGTCAGCAGGGACCTGCGCCCCGGCAACGCGCTGGAGCCGCTGGCCAACGGCGAGGAGGCCTATCCGGTCATGCTGGCCGCCATCGAGGAGGCCTCCTCCTCCATCCACCTGTCCACCTATATCTTCGACGGCGACGATACCGGCAAGCGCTTCGTGCATGCGCTGGCCCGGGCGGCGGACCGGGGAGTGGCGGTGCGGGTGATCGTGGACAGCCTGGGGGAGAAGTACTCCCGCCCTACCGCCCGGGAACTCTTGAGGGGTTCGGCGGTGGAATTCCGCAGGTTCCTGCCGCTTAGGCCGGGGGGCTACCTGAACCTCAGGAATCACCGGAAGATCCTGGTGGTGGACGGCAAGCTCGGCTTCACGGGGGGGATGAACATCGGGGGGCGGCACATGGTTACCGGCCCGCCGCCGGTGGTGAAGGATCTCCACTTCCGGGTCTTGGGGCCGATCGTAGCGGACCTGCAGCGGACGTTTTTGGATGACTGGTGGTTTCTGACGGGAGAGCAGTTGCCGGGACAGGCCTACTTCCCGGAACTGCCAGCGGCAGGAAACGCCCTGGTGCGGGCGGTCAGCGACGGCCCCGACAAGGCGTTCCGGAAACTGAGCTGGATCATCCTGGGGGCCCTCTCCTGCGCGAGGAAGCGGGTGACCATCGTCACCCCCTACTTCATTCCGGACCGGGCGATCATTTCGGCCCTGGTGACCGCCGCCCTGCGGGGGGTGTCCATCGTGCTGGTGCTGCCCGAGGTCAACAACCTCCCCTTCGTGCACTGGGCCAGCCGGTCCTACCTGTGGGAACTCCTGCAGCACGGGGTGCGCATCTTCGCACAGCCGGCCCCCTTCGTCCATACCAAGTACATGGTGGTCGACTGGAGTTGGAGCCTGATCGGCAGCGCCAACCTCGACCCGAGAAGCCTCAGGCTGAACTTCGAGTTCGACCTGGAGGTCTATGACCTAGCGTTTGCCGGAGTCCTTGAACAGCGCTGCGCCGTCGCCCTGGCCTCCTCCCGCGAGATCACCCTGGCCGAGGTGGACGGCCGTACTCTTCCTGTGAAACTCAGGGACGGGGCCGCCAAGCTGTTCTCCCCGTACCTGTAGCGCCCCCTTACCTTTCCTGCCCCCTTCCTGCCTGGCAAGCGTCACCCTGTTCTTCCCCAGCCGCTTGCTGGCGTACATCGCTTCGTCCGCCTTCATGATCACGCTCCGCAGCTCGGCGCCGTCCAGCGGATAGGAGGCGATCCCCGCGGAGAGCGTTGCCTGCACATGGTGCCCCTCGAAGGTGAAGGGCCTGGCGCCCATCACCCGCACGATCCTCTCCACCGCCGGCCGGATCTGCTCTTTGTCGTGCCCTTCGAACATGACGATGAATTCGTCGCCGCCGAAACGGGCCGCGATGTCGCACTCCCTGGTGTTCTCGCTGATGAGGCTGGCCGTCCACCTGATCAGCTCGGTCCCCGCCAGGTGCCCGTGCCGGTCGTTGATCTCCTTCAGGTTGTCGGCGTCCAGCATGCAGATGGAGTAGGGCTTCCGGTAGCGCCTGCAGAGCTTCTCCTGCTGCCTGGCAAGGTTCTCGAAGCTGCGCATGTTGTTGAGCTCGGTGAGGTCGTCGGTGAGCGACAGCCGCTCCACCTCGACCCGCGCCTTCTCCGCCTCGCCGGCCAGAAGCGCCGCCAGCTGGGCGGTGACGATAAAGGGAAGCAGGGCCAACACTCTCGCCGCCACGCTGGTGGCGGGAGCAGGCGACTGCGCGAGGGCCATGCCGAGGTAGCAAAGGATGGAGGATGCCGCCAGCAGGTAGGTGAGCCGTTTTCCCAGGCTGAAAGCGCCGATCATCAGGACCAGGTAGAGCAGGCAGAGAAAGGGGCTGTCGAGCTTGCCGGTAAACCAGCAGACCAGGGAAACGAAACCGAAAAGGAGGAAGAGATCGAGCGCGCGCTTGACCTCGACCCGGATCCAGGGAGCCAGGCGGCCGGGCACGAACCGGTAGCAGAAAAAAACGAGGCAGGCAACATCGAGGAGCCTGGAGAGATCGCCCGGCAGGGAATTGAGAACGTTGAGATACAGGGTGACCAGGGCGATGACCAGCCAGGAGATGAGCCCCGTTATTCTGTCGTACCCGGCAAACCTGTCGGTGGCGCCGCGGCTAACCCATCCCTTGTATTCGATCATTCCACCCCGCCTCGATGAAGTTCTCTCGGCAGGGGTCGCCTGCCTTAACTACTCATCGGCCAGAGGCGGTCAAAGTTGATGGCCTTGCGGAAAAAACCAGGCGACGGCTCCGGCAACGGCTTTAGCGCCGGCGGAGCAGGGTCCGGGTGGAAAAGGCGGCAATGAAGGCGAGGAAGTTGATCAGCACGATGGTGGCGCCGGTGGGAAGGTTCAGGTTGAAGGAGACCGTGATGCCCAGGATGACGGTGCATACCCCGATGCAGGCGGCGCAGACGATGGCGGTCCGGAATCCCTTGGAGAGCTGCAGAGCCGATGCCGCGGGGAGGATCAGCAGGGCCGATATCAGCATGATGCCGACCACCTTCATGGCCAGCACCACGGTGAGGGCGGTCAGCAGGACCAGGATGGCGTTGATCCTGCCGGTGTCGATGCCGGACACCTTGGCCAGTTCCTCATCGAAGGTGCTGGCGAAGAGGTCGTTGTAGAAGATGCCGACCCCGGTGAGCACGACGGCGAAGAGCACGGAGGCGATCACCAGCTCGTTGCGGCTGATGGAAAGGATGTTGCCGAAAAGGTAGCTGAAAAGGTCGACGTTGAAGCCGCCGGAGACGCTGGCCAGCAGGACACCGACCGCGATACCGAGCGCGGAAACGATGCCGATGGCCGCATCGCCGTAGATGCGGGCGCGCTGGGCGAGTTTGAGTATGCCCATGGCGCTGGCCAGCACGATCGGGATGATGGCGAGGGTCATGTAGAAGGAATAGAGCCGGAAGAAGAGCGCCAGGGCGACGCTGCCGAAGGTGACGTGGGCAAGCCCGTCGCCGATCAGCGACAACCGGCGCAGCACCAGGAAGATGCCGAGCACCGAGCAGAGGATGGCGATCAGCGAGCCGCCGATCAGCGCCCTCTGCATGAAACTGTAGGAAATCATTTCTGCTAAATTCATGAGGACCTCAACTCTCTGCCCGAGGAACCCCCGTCCCGTCCGCCCTTCCCTTCAGGGCGAGGCTCCGGGCGTGGATGGGGCTACCGGCGCAGAAGGAAGCTGGTAGTTGGAAAAATCAGTGCCGGTGACAGACCAGGTGCTGGCCGTGAGCCCCGAAGAAGCCGGTCATCTCGGTGGAGTTGCAGAACTCGTCGAAACTGCCGTAGAAGATGACTTCCTTGTCCAGGTACAAAAGATGCGAGGCGTATTTGCCGATGGTTGCGGTGTCGTGGGTCACCAGCAGCACGGTCGCCTTCTTCTCCTGGTTCATCTCGAAGATCAGCTTGTAGAAGCTCTCGCGCGTCTCCGGGTCCAGCGCGGTGGTCGGCTCATCCATGACCAGCAGTTCCGGCTCGTTGACCAGCGCCCTGGCGAGCAGCACCCGCTGCCGCAAGCCGCCGGAAAGCTCCCCTATCATGCGCCCGCGGATGTGGGAAATCCCCATCCAGTCCATGGTCCGTTCCACGGCACGGGCATCTTCATGATTGAAGCGCTTGGGAAACCTCTTGCCGGCCAGCCTTCCCAGCCGGATCACCTCGTCCACGGTAGCCGGAAAATGGGGGTTGAAGAACTGCAGGCCTTGCGGCAGGTAGCCGATCCGCTGCCATTCGCGGAAAGCCTGCTGCGGCGTGCCCAGCAGGGTCACCTCGCCCCGCAGCGGCGGCAGCAGCCCCAGGATGATCTTGATCAGGGTGCTCTTGCCGGAGCCGTTGGGGCCACAGATGCCGATGTAATCGCCGGAGTTGACTCTGAAACTGATATCCTTGAGCACCTCGGTGCCGTGGTAACCAGCGGAAAGGTTGTTGATGACGACCGCGTTGGCGGCTGCCTCGGGGTAGCTCATTGGGGATCTCCCTTGCCAGCGCAACCGCCGCACAGGCCGTTCAACTGCAGGATGTGGGACAGGACCCTGCCGCCGTTTTTCTGGATGACTTCCCGCTCGAGAGCTTCGATGCCGCAAGAGGGGATGTCCTCGACTTTGCGGCAGGACAGGCAGACGAAGTGGTGGTGGTGTTCGCGATTACGGCAGAAATAGTAGTAAAGCTGCCGGTTTGGGTGGATTACCTTGGAGATGACACCGCTTTCCGCCAGTTCCTCCAGGTTCCGGTACACCGTTGGCAACCCGAGCCTGTCGAATTTATCGCGCAACCGCTTCCAGAGTTCTTCCGGACTCGCGTAGCAATGCTCCCCGTCCAGCATGTCGAGGATTGCCAGCCTCTTGGGTGTTGCTTTCATGCCGGCTTCCTTGAGAGCCAGAGCGTGCCCCTGATCCATGGCCTCTCCTAAATAGAAATCATTTCGTTTTAGGATAACGACCGCGCCAGTAAAGTCAAGCTGAAACATCCAGCGAGCTAAAACGCCGAGAGATAAGGGTATTAGGGCGGAAAAACCGGGCAGGCAGCGCAAAGGGCTTGCTTTCGAGGCCAATTCATTATACTAAATCGGCATCTGTAGCGGGAAATGATGGAAGCTCGGCTTGCATTCCATTGCCGCCGAAGCAGACTATTTAAAATCAAATTCGGGGGCGGCTATGGAAAACGAACCCTGCAGGTATCGGGATTTCTTTCATCCGGGGCAGCGGGCGACGGTGGAGATGTCACTGGAAGGTGGCGAGATCTTCAACGACGGCGCCGTGGTGACTGCCGTGGAGGGGAACCTGATCCGGCTGCGGCTTTCTCGGGAGAACTTCCCTGACCGGGCGCTGCTGCACCCGGAGGCGCCCCTGGTGGTAAGGGTCGGCGGCATCGGGTACGGCTACAGCTGCCAGCTTGCGGTGCTCGAAGAGCCGCCGGGGGGAGAACTGCGGGCAAGCTTCGCCGGCCCCGTGGTCCCGCAGGACACGCGGGAGTTCTTCCGGCTGGGGACCGAACTGGCGGTGGTGCTCTTCAACGTCACCGCTGGCACTGCCGAAGAGAACGGTTTTGGCGGGCTCTCGGTAGGCGGGCAAAACGGGCTGCCGCGCATCGTGAACCTGAGCGGAGGGGGACTGAGGACGGAGACGGAAATGGCCATGACCATAGGCGATATCGTCTATGGCACCTTTCATCTGCCGCTGGCCGAGCCGAAGATCGTTCCGGTGGTCGCCCAGGTGGTGCACAGTGAACTGGTGGAAGGAGAGGCAGGCGTGGTGGTCAGCGCCGGCCTGAGCTTCATGCACATCAACGAGCGCGACCGGGACGCCATCGTGCGCTACGTGTGCAACGAGGAAATCAACAGGATCAGGCTGTGCAGGAAACAGCTTAAATCAGTACCGGCCTAAAGAGCCTGGCCGCAGAGGCACCCGGAGATTCAAGGCAGGGAGTCCCCTGCGGCCAGGCAGTTCTCCAGTTTTTCCAGAAGCAACTCATTCTCTTCCCTCAGGCGCACCGCCACTCTGAAGAACCTGCCATCCAATCCCTGGAAGTTGCTGCAATCCCTGATCAGTATCCCCGACTGCATCAGCCTTGCGCGCAGTTCCGGCGCCTTCATCCCGTTCAGTATCTCGACAAGAAGGTAATTGGCACGGGAAGGATAGGCCCGGAGACTGGAAAAGCGGGCAAGCGAGCCGATCAGGAATGCGCGTTCCTTTTCGACGTAGTTTCTCGTGCGGGTGCAGTAGGCGTCATCCCTGAGGGAAGCGACGCCAGCCATCTGGGCGGCGGTGTTGACGCTCCAGGGATCCTGCAGCGATACGATCGACTCGATGGTGCCGGGAGCCCCGATGGCGTAGCCAAGCCGCAGGCCGGGGATGGCGAAGAACTTGGTCATCGACCGCAGCAGCACCCCCCTATCCAGGTCGCGGACCAGGTCCTTGGCCGACTCCTCCTCGCAGAAATCGATGAACGCCTCATCCAGGGCCAGGAAGGTGCCGCTGTCGCGGCATAATCCGACGATCTCCCTGATAACCGGTTTCGGGATCAAGGCACCGGTCGGATTGCCGGGATTGCAGATGAAGAGGAGATCGTATCCCTTGCCGAGCTGCTCCCGCAGCGCCGGCAGGGAGAGGTCGAAGCCGTTGCTGCTGTCCAGCGTGAAATAGTCGACCTGCCAGCCGGCCCGATTGAGCGACATGGCGTATTCGGCAAAGGCCGGGGCGACGATCAGCCCTCTACGCCCCGCTACCATGCGCGGGAGCAGGTGGATCAGTTCGGTGGAACCGTTTGCCACCGCAATCTCGCTGGCAGCTACGCCGTGGTAGCCGGCGAGCGCTTCCCTAAGCTCAGCCGCCCCCTTGTCCGGGTAATGGAGGAGCCGGTCGACACAAGCGGCCAGGGCACCCGGAACTCCTGGTGCCATCCCGAGCGGATTTATGCTGGCGGAAAAGTCGACGATGCTCTCGGGCTGCAGCCCCAGCGCCCTGGCGACGGCGAAGACGTTGCCACCGTGTTCGTGGAAGGTCGACATAGGTGAAGTTCCTTTATTACGCCGGCAGGCGATCCAAAATCTGATTATCTCAGGGCCATTCGCAGGGCCAGCCACC